>CAITVN010000222.1 GCA_903895855.1 Oligoflexia bacterium
ATCGTGCTGATCGCAAAGAGATCAGGAAATCAGAATGCCCTAGCGATTGCAGCAGTTCACGCAGGATGGCGAGGAACGTTTGCCCGAATTGTCCAAAAAACGATCGTGTCGATCAACCAAGACCTCGCGGCAGTTACGCCCGAATTAAAGGGTGACGACGATGACCTCAAGCTTCACTGGGAAGCCCACATCGGCCCGTGTATCGGCGATTGCTGCTACGACGTTTCTGACGAAATTGCGACACAGTTTACCTCTGAGTTCAATAAATCCTCAGACGGTTATTTTTCGAACTCTTTCATCGAACACAAAAACGGCAGGCCGTTTCTCAATCTCGCCAAAGTCAATGAGCTACAACTGATCGAAGCGGGTGTTGACGAGATCACACACAGCGCGTTGTGTACCCGGTGCAGCGAGAAGAGGTTTTTCAGCTACCGAGGCGGAGACCTCACTGCGCGGCAGTATTCAGGCGCCGTTCTGCTCTAAATTTTCAGGGCATTTTTCATGGCATTTTTCATGTAATTTTCTAGCGATTCTTGGTATCAGTTGGTAACCATGTGGCACCGAAACTTTTTTTTGCTTTCTTTAACGATCACTTTGACTACTTTAGCAGTGACCAGTACTCGCGCCGACAGCGCACCCTCTTCGATTTCGAATTTCGAAAGCGTTTTTGCCACACTAAGAGAGAAGGCAAAAGCCAACTCAGCTGACCTCAAACTTCAAGATTCGCAGGTGAAGCAAAAAACTGCAGGCCGCTATAGCTCGTTTTCGAAATTTTTACCCCGCGTCGATGCTTCTATCAACCAAAGCACGAGCAAAGATTACTCACTCCTCACTGGCGGCACTTTTGGAGCACTATTAGGTCCTCAGTATTCACCCACCGAAATGACCCTAAAAAAATGGAGCATTCAGGCCTCTGCCCCACTTTTTAGAAAATCGGTACTCGTTCAATCGCAAGTCGCGAGTGACGAATACGATGAAGCCGTCTTGAAACTTTCAACTGTTAAAAAAGAACTCTATTTAAAACTTCGACAGACCCTCGGTCAATTTTTGCTTGCGGGTTATCAATTTCAGCTACTGCAAAATTCGTTAGGCGTCACGAAGCGCCAAAGCGAAGAAATCAATGCGGGCTTTCGATTGGGGCAAAAGACTAGCCTTGATGTACTCAAGAACGAGGCGGCCCTGAAAACACTCGAAGCCCAGGTGGCACTGCGACTTCAAGAAAAGCTGAAAGCTTACCAAAATCTCTTAGACTTTCTTGGCATCGACGAAGGTGAACTCACCTCATTAGACTTGCTCGCTCGCGCCAATGACTCCAATTGGATTTCGGCTACTTTTCAAGGTTTTGTCGGCACCGAGAATTCAATTCAATCGTTGCGTTCATCTGAATTCACCCGCTGGATCACACTATCTGACAAGCCAGAAAACTTCTTTCGTGAGCTTCAAAAAGCTGAGGCGCCGTCACTGCGGCTTCTCGATATTCAACGGCAACTGCAGATTTCAAGGGTGTCACAAACAACCGTTTCTGAATGGCCCGAACTTTCACTACAAGGCTCACTCTCTAAACAGGCAGACAACTGGTCGACTGCACTTTCATCAAACAACACCAGTTACTCTTACGGCATTTTTCTCACTATTCCGATTTTCTCATGGGGCGGTGGTATCGCTACCTTTTTAGACGAACGCTCTGCCAAAATCACAGCCGAAACCAGTTTTGAAAAATCAAAACGCAGTTTCACTTACGAATTACTCAATCAAGCCAGGTACCTAACCGCCCTGCAAGTTTCAGTCGAGGCTCAGAAAGCCGCACTGATTCAGCAAGAAGAAATCGTGAGACTCTCTCAAAAAAGCTTAGACCTCGGAAGAGCAACCCTAACCGAACTACTCACCTCACAAAAAGAATTACTCGATGCGAAGATTCAAGTTTCGAAAGGTCAACTTGATCTTTACATCGCTACGCTTAAATTTGGCCAAGACCTAGGATTTCAACAAGAAGAACTTTAAGGACACTGCATGAAAAAATACTATTCAACTCACAAAGCAAAACCGGTTATTTTTGCCGCGTTTACGATCATTTTACTACAAACCTTTGGCTGCTCGAAAACTGCGGCAGTCAAGGGCATCATTGCCGCCACGAGTGACGTCGAAACCACCGTAACAACTACGACCACCGGTACGGTTGAAGCCGTTAGTCAGGCGGTCTTGGGGTTTTCACAGACGGGTCGAGTCGCTTCAATTCATATAACGGCAGGAGCTAAAGTAAAAAAAGCTCAGATTTTGGCCGAGCTTGAAAATCGAGACCTTCGCGCGATCATGACCGACGCGGTGACCGATGGTAAACGATCAGACGAGCTTTTTGAGGCAAGGCTAGTTTCAAAAACTGCACTTGAACAATCGAAGAAGGCTCTTGAAATTGCGACAGCCAACTTTGAGCGAAGCATCATTCGCGCCCCGTATGATGGCTCCATCACTGAGGTGAATTTAGAACTGGGCGAACTCGCGGGGTCAACTTCAGCGAAGGCACCTATGCGCATCGTCGACAACCGACCCAGAATCGTAAAGGGCGATATAGACGAAATCGATTTGGCAAAAGTGAAAGCTGGAGCCGAGGCGAGAATTAAAATCGCCGCGGTTCGACCCGAGCATTTTTCAGCTAAGGTATCTAGTATTGTGCCGTTCGTGAGTACACTCAAAGATAAAGACCGAACGGCTGCCGTCGAATTCAGTGTCGATTCGCTAGGGCTTGCGATTCCGGTCGGGGCTTCTGCTGACATCGAAATCATCGTGCAAAAAAAGCCAAACGCTTTAGCCATTCCAACAAAGTGTTTACTCGGCACCGGAACCAATCGCTATGTGTATAAAACCGTCGATGACAAAGCCGTTAAGTCGACTGTGACCATCGGCATCGGCAACTATGAGAAAACTGAAATCCTGACCGGTCTGGCCGCTGGTGAAACGGTGTTGTTTCCGCCTGAAGATGTCGAACTCAAAGACGGACTAAAAGTAAAAGTTGAGATCAAAAAGTGAAAGGCGACCCTAAGCAATGAGCCTCAAGAGTGTCATTCGACTTGAAAACGTCACCAAGACGTTTCAAATGGGCGGAGAAATCATCAACGCGTTAGACGATGTATCACTCACCATCAATGAAGGTGAATACGTCGCGATCACTGGCCCCTCTGGTTGCGGCAAATCAACACTCATGAATCTCATTGGCCTACTCGATCAACCGACTAAGGGCAGATTCTGGCTTGCTGAACAAGAAACGTTGAACATCAGCGATGATGATCGAGCGCAGCTGCGGAATCAATACATTGGATTTGTTTTTCAAAATTTTAATCTCTTACCGCGCGCGAGCGCGCTTCGAAATGTTGAAATGCCGCTGGTGTATGCGACCGCTTACGACAAATCAGTGACCCCGCTCGTGCGCAGAAAAAAAGCCGAAGAGGCCTTAGCGCGGGTAGGTCTAACCGACCGTCAAGACCACCGACCTAACGAGCTGTCGGGTGGTCAACGTCAGCGCGTGGCAATTGCCAGAGCTTTGGTCAACTCGCCGAAACTCATTTTGGGAGACGAACCCACAGGCAATTTGGATTCACGTTCAGGCAAAGACATCATTTCACTTTTTCGTGCCCTGCACGAGCAAGGGGTCACGATCGTGCTCGTCACTCATGACCCCGTGATCGCGGCTCAGGCACCACGACAGATCGCATTTTTAGACGGAAAAATTGTGGAGGATCACCACCAATGAGTTTTCGCGAAATCATTCGTCTTGCCATTGAAGCATTGACCGCAAACAAATTGCGATCAGGTTTAACGATGCTCGGCCTCATCATTGGGGTCGCCGCCGTGGTGTTACTCGTATCGATTGGTGAAGGCGCTAGAAAATTCATCACCAAAGAATTCGAAGGCATGGGCACCAACCTCATCATGGTTCAGCCTGGCAAGACTGATAAGAAACAGCGCATAGGTCCGCCCATGGGAGGCTCAAAAGAGAAGCTCACGCTTCAAGACGTCACCGCCATTGAACGCCAAGCCCGCAATATCGACGCGGTCACTGGCGTAACGATGGGTTCGGCGAGCATCAAATATGAAGGTGCAGTCAGCAATGTCAGTGTTCTAGGGTCAAATGCTGAGTTCATTCGCATTTTTACCTTAAAACTCAGCGAGGGTGAATTCTTCGGTAACGAGGCTGATACTCAGGGTCGAAGAGTCGTTGTCTTGGGTGTCGACATCGCCAAGAACTTATTTGCTGACACCTCAGGCATCGGTAAACTGGTCAAAATTAATGGCAGCGAATTCAGAGTGATTGGAGTGACGGCAAAAGCAGGCAACTCACTCGGCTTTAACTTCGACGAAATTGCATTCATACCAACTCAGGCGTCATTAAAGTTATTCAACGAAGACAAACTACTGGGCTTACGAGCCAAAGCAAAGTCAAAAGCCAGCGTCGAAGATGCCGTCAACGAAGTGAAAGAAATATTGAAAGCTAGGCACAACGGCGAAGAAGATTTCACCGTACTCACACAAGATTCGATGCTTGAAACGATGAACACGATTTTAGGAATGCTCACCTACATGCTCGGCGCGATCGCGATGATTTCGATGTTGGTCGGTGGCATTGGCATCATGAACATCATGTTAGTCAGTGTCACCGAGCGCACTCGTGAGATCGGCATTCGCCGCGCGGTGGGTGCCAGGCAAAAAGACGTACTCAGACAATTTCTCGCTGAGGCCTTAGCGCTTTCGCTCGTTGGCGGCTTGATTGGACTACTGGGCTCGGTGGCCCTCACCTACCTGATTTCGTTCGCTACCGGCAAATTCGATATGCGAGCGCCGTACTGGATATTACTACCGGCGTTTGGCATCTCAAGTGCGACAGGAATTTTATTCGGAGTTTGGCCTGCGCGAAAAGCCGCCAAGATTGAGACGATCGAAGCACTGAGGTTTGAGTAAAAAAGGAGTCTCTGTTTATCGGGCTAGGTGCCTGACCCGAGCAGAAATGCGTCTGATTTTAGGCGACCGAGAGACAATATCAAAACCGTTCTGACCCTATAACCGTTCTGACCCTATAACCGTTCTGACCCGTAACCTCTCTCGCTCTGAAACCTTTCACTTTCTGAATGAACTCATTTTGGCAGCTCCCAGCGCATGAATGGCAGAGAGAGCGTTATGGCTTCGACATTTTAATTTGAGGTTTGATAAGTCATTCGAACCACCCAGGGCTAGTAGGTGCACGTGATCGATTTCAAGCTGATATCGCGACGAGCAGCGACGCCCCTCGCACACATACTCACACCTTCCATCGGCCTTGCTCCACACTTGCCGTTTTATTGCATTCGGCAGAGCCACGCGAACTCCGGCTGGCAACGAAACCCGAATTCCCGCTGATAACCTAACACCAACTCCAACGGGCAGCGTTTTCGCTGCGGTGTGAACCAAATTGCTTTTGTCAGTTTTGCGGCCTTTCTCAGCTTTAACTTGGGGGGTTTTAGGATTTTCACCCATTTCGCCAGAATTCTGATCAGTACTCTTCTGAGTCAGATCGGCACTTTTCTGAGTCGTTGCATAACATTTTTGACTATTTGCAGTCGACTTTTGATTGTTTTCGTCACATTTTTGAACCATTTTCGGCTGCAACCCCTTAGCTTTTTCGAGTTTGGTGAGGTGACTGCTCACTAAAAGCTCCATGAGCTCGGCGAGGGTGGCACTGGGATGCGAGTGACCAAGAAGCTCTTTCAGTCGTTCAATTTTTTTAAATAGTTCTTCTGAAATATTAAATTTTAGTTCACGCACGGTTGACGACAAAATTCTTGTCTTCTCAGGCTTAGGCAGTTCTGGCGCTAGTCTAGTGAGCATTTGATCGCACTCGCTTTGTGACTTGTTTTCGGCGTTCTTCGCGATCTCCTTCTTTTCTTCAATCGTTCTTGTCTGCCCAGATTTCTTGATCGCCTGAAAATGCGACTGAAGTTTTGCGGCATTACTCAGTGATAACGAGCCCTCTTCATACGCCTGCCGCGTCTCTGGCAAATCCTGCATGAGGCGCATGCATTGAATTCGCCGCTGCGTGGCGCCTTCGCTTAGCCCCAATTCTTTGGTCACAAATTCGAACAAACTCGAGTAGCCCAGTTTCAAAAACAGCAGCCTTTGATTGATCTCAGTTAAGTGTTCAATGAGTGTTGCGGTGATTCGCCTTTCTTCGTTTACGACAATTTTTGTTTCGCTCAATAACTGCTCTGAAGTGAGGGCGCTTAAGTTCATTTTGACATTCATAAAATTCATTGAAAACTCATAACACGGCTTTTTTTATGACAGTTTTCGAGAAGAGTGACTCAAGTTTTTGGGTAGCATTCAGACGCGCGCAAACCGGCAGGGTTGCACAACCGATGATTCTAAAGTTCAAAAACTACAAAAAGAGCCTAATATCGGCCTATAATGGCTGCTAGGTGCCTTCGAAATCAGTCAATAAAAAAAGTGATCGATTGTGTAATGGGTCAGTTACGGGGGAGTGCTAATTCCCTGGCGGATTTTTTTGAGCACTTTCGACAAGGCTATCGAAACTCTACCCCCCCCCCATAACTGACCCATTACCGGCTGTAAGGAATTGATCGGTAAAAAAAGCTTTCACCCACAGGGCGTTTTGTTCTACCGATTGCCTTTTCTCGGGCCACCCGCCACAAGTGATTGGGCAATTACTTTTTTTGGAACAAACAGCCAGTTATCAGGGGCTTTTGCCGCCACTGTTTTGACGGCTGTTTTTCATTAGACGAGACTCATTGACCCCTGGTATTCTCTTAGTCACCAACACTTTTACCAACGTAGTCTTTTCAGCCACCCAAGGAGGGGAAATGAAAAATCAGTTAGTCTTAGTTTCAATTGTTTTGGCGAGTAGTCTCGCAACGCTCAGTTGTGGGTCGTCGTCTACCGCTGAAGTTGCAGCAGCTGCGACTTCAGCTTTAGCTGGGGCGTACCCAACCGGGTTGTCTTTATCGGCGTTTTCAACCACGACCGGAACGTCGTCTGTTTTAAAGACAAACTCTACGAACGCCCTTGACCAAGAGCGCGAAGAAACCTTTGACCCGAGTAAGCAGAAAATGGGCGATAAGGCGGCTGATCAGAAAAAATTGATCGAGGGCACCGCCGACACCTGCTTTAACCCTTCAATTCTTAGAAGCATCAAGCCGATGACGACATCGACTTGCTATCAGTTCGATAAAGACATCAAATTGGGTTACGGCTCAGTTGGCGGCGAAGCATGCCTTGTCTCATACGCGAGAGACGAAATGTCGACCGCTATCGGCAAGGTCGATCAAATCATTAACATGATCGGCGCGATGTTCTGTCAGGCAAAAAAATCAGGAACTGACGTGACACTACCAGCAATCGGTGGAACACCTCTTGATCTGAAAACCACGATGAATGCAGCCGTCACGGCCAATAAAGACATCTCGACGGCACCGACCATCACCAAAGCGCTCGTCACTCGTCTTGCTGATGATACTACCACCGGGCACGCAGTCTACAAAACCGACCTCACCTACACTGCAGGAGCCAACACCCGCGAAATTCACCTAGTGAACTCACCGGGCGACACCGCTGATGAATTTGGTGGCACCATCTGGATGTCTGACTCAGGCGGGGTCGGTGGTGGAGCTGCCGGAGCACCCAATGGGGGCGCCCATGCTCGAACAACCCAGGCGCATTATCTGAGCGTCACTTATGCAAAATCGGGCACCACCGCAGCAACTCAAAAACTGGTTTACGAAGTGCGAGAAGCTAAAATCGATACCGCATTGGGCGATCCATTCACTGAAGCCGGTCAACTCAACTACAATATTGGCGCAGACTTTACTGTAACAAAGGGTCCAAACACTGGTTATGGCAACTACACTGGTTACGCAGAGGCCAATTTAGCCGTAGACGGCATTCACTACCTTTCATTCGAAGTGAACCCAAACACCAGCGAGGGTAATTTTGCGTACTGGGTAAATCCAGGCGGAAACTACTACGAAAATGCTCGCGGAATGATCTTCGAGATCACCGCGCAAGCAGATGGCACACTTTCGGGATGTGGCGCCAGCGGTTCGGCCGGAACGATGAACGGTAACCCACTCAGTATTCGCCGCTCAATTAACGAGGCTGCTGAAGCCGACACCTCGCTCACTCCACGTGGTTATTACCACCCCACCATGGCCGTCGCTGATTGGATTCCGACTGAACTCAGCTCGTCTCAAAATGGTAGCAAAATATACAAACAGTGTTTCACTCAAAATGCCACCACTGGATTGTACGCAATCGACACTACGAAGACCGCAGACACCACGAATAACTTCGACATCATTGCGACTGCCGCCCTCACGATGGCTCCGCCGAACGTGGGAGCAGCCAAGCCGTTTGACATGAATATTAAGAAGTGATTCGGTTCTAAGTTTTTTTGCTGAAAAATCTAAAGGCGCTTTGAATCTAGGACCTTTCCTCATTCAAAGCGCCTTTTTCTATTCTAAGAAAAGGTAGTCCGTACCAAAAGGTACGGACTACCTTTGTTAAAACGCCCCGAACGCCCAGAGCTCTTCGAGGGCCCGATGAAGCGCAAGCGCACATTCTTTCTGGGGCAGGTGCCCACAATCTTGAGCTTCGCGGTGCAATCGTTCTTTCACGAGCTTTGAAAGTTCGCGCCCGTCTTCAAGCGGTGTGATTTGATCGTTCTTACCCCAAAACACCAGGGTCGGTTGTTTGATCTCAGCTAACTCGGCATCGAGGTAATCTTCGGGCGACTGCGCTTTCAAGACCTCATCGAGTGGGGTGCGCAGCAAGCGCCTGAGCGCGGCCTCCCACACGTACCCTTCTAACTCTCGCGGTTTGAAGTAGGCCCGCCTCTGAAACTCTTTCAAGCTTTCTACACTCGGCTCGGTGATCCAACGCTGAGATTTCACATCGGCCTGGTCTCGTTCGCGTTGGTGCTTAAGGCCCGTTGAATCAACGAGGGCTAAGTGCCCAACCAATTTTCGTGTGCCGATTTTCGTGATCCAAGCTGAAATCCAACCGCCAAAACTATTGCCCACAACTGTCCACCCTCGGCACTGAGTTTCAGACTTCATCCATGCTACCGTGTGCGACGCCACCTCGCGCACTCGAAGCTCGTCACCTAACCAGGGCTGCCCATTCGAAGATTTGACCAAGTTCGCACCATGCGCTGGCAAGTCAATGGCGTACCAACGAAGTTGCTGAGACCAACTCTCACTCGGGTGAAGCAATAACTTTCGCCAAGTGAGCGCTGAATCGCCCAAGCCGTGCACCAAAAGCACGCACCCGCAACTGGCAGGGGCACTCGAGGGCAAAGCGTTGCCGGGCGAGACTCCACAATCTGCTTTGAGTAGTCCTTTCACATCATGAGCCGAGTCATCGAAACGAGTGACTCCAGCCTTTTTAAGCTCTCTTAACTGCGAAAACTCGTGCAGCTCGAGCGGAAACCGGTAAATCATAAACCCCGAGATCGCCGAAGCCGCCACGACGAGCGTCAGTACCCATAAGACAACTGTTTTGGTGCGAAATCTTCGAGATTCTAACTTCATGGTGGCAAGTGTAGCCACGCCAGACCCAATCTGCAACTTTCTTGACGCTCTCGGGTTTTTGGTTTGACTTCGCAAGCGCGGCACCATAGGTTAAGCAAACATTTAGTAGCGACGCGGGGTGGAGCAGTCCGGTAGCTCGTTGGGCTCATAACCCAAAGGTCGTTGGTTCAAATCCAGCCCCCGCAACCATATTTGAACCTCTGAGAAATTCGTAACCAGGCGAAATCTCAGAGGTTCTTTAGTTTCTGCGGCGTGCAAGTTTGCCCGCAGAGGTTCAAAGGTTTGTTGAGTCTAGAGGTTCAAAAAATGACGAAATTTTTTATGCTAAAAGCCATAATTGAAAATCCGAACCTCACAAATGAAAGTAAAGCAAAGCAACTAGAAAAAGCTTTGAACCACGCCATTAAATTGGTCGTCAGTGATTTTTGCTCGGAACTCAAAATTAAGGGATTATTAACTGATCTTCCCAAAGCCGAAACCGCTAGGGACATCATTCTGGGGCAAACCACACTATCCGACTACCCAAATCTACAGTCAGGATAGCAACCCTGTGCGCGCCCCCATTCCAAACTTAAAAATTTCCGTCACACCGTCGCTAGTTGGCCCAGTGACAACATGGGCAAAGCAGTTCAATGCCCTAGGCCTCTATATTTGGAATGAAGTTCAATTCGAAGGGAATGTGTTGACGATTAATATAGATGATTTATGTAATTTTCTTAGAATTGCCAACCCAATTGAATCCAGCCCTCTCGATACAAAACGACTTCGTGTATTATTCATAAAGGCCCTTGAGAAAGCCAATCTTAAATTCAAAGCAGCAGCGGCAAGGGAGGCCGTCTCTGTTAATCAGCGGCTCCTAATAACAACAGAAATTGGCAAATGGTACCCGATTGAGAACGCACTATCTAAATCAAGTCACTGACCTTGGTAATCAGAAAATTAGACTTTTGACAGTTTTCCAACATTTTGCGATTTAAGTTTCATTTCTTGAAAAATAGCCTCCTGAAAATGATTGTATCGTGCCAGGTCTCGCGCATCGGAATGCGCCGCAACTGTTTTCGCTAGTGACAAATTTTCCTGAATCCGCGGATAAAACCAAGTAAGAAACGTATGGCGACACTTGTGAGGCGACCGATGCTTTAATCCAAGTTGTTTCAATACCCAAGTCAAGTCACAGTAAAACAGCTGCGCAGTCAACCCTTGAAAAAGGAGTATGTCTTTACTTGTCAAAAGCTCTGCTCCGTTTTTGGTCACTTCGCTCAATTGAGCTGCAGCACTTTCACACCGGTCAACCAAAATATTCCAAGTCTTTTTATCGTATATTGGAATAAGCCGTGCTCCTCCCGCTCCTATTGCTTTTCTGTGTTTCAATGGCTTTCGGTCAATTTTTGAAATACTCTGTTTCACCCCACCTTTTACGGGCTGAGACTCCAAAAACAGATAGCCATGGTAATCACCCATCGAATAAAGAGAAAGACTTTCGTGAATATGTTTCGATTTTGGACCGTCCATAGACCCTTGAAGAACAAAATCAGCACACAAACCAATGGCTTCGTTAATTCTCAGGCCCGTGTGAATTAGTGTCCAAAATAACTCAGCTGATAATGGGCGAACCCGGTTTAAAGAGGTGAAAATTTCTTCCTTTTCATCGTCTCGAAATATATCATCAAGAGTTACTACTAAGGTCTCTTCCCTGGAATATCCTTGGCACTTCCTGAGCTGATCAATCCAATTTTTCTTAAAAGCAAACTCAAGAAATCGATTTAGCGATTTTATCACATTTTTTTGTGTGTTCTTAGCTAGTGAATTTTTCCTATACTTAAGGGGTTTGACTTGCTTGAGCCAATCTCGAAAATCATCAAACTTCAAATGCCACTCGTTGAGATTATTCATTCCTGATGTCTGCAGAAACCAAAAAAAAACGTATGCTTCGAGAAAGTACACGTCATTTTTCCAGGAATTCGCTGCTTTTTCTTTTTGGAAGATACCAAATTTTTCTAGATAGTCTGCGATATCATGATATCGGGATTTCCACTCGACTCTCTGCCGTGCCCGAAATCGCACAGCGTCCTCAATTGCACTTCGAGAGTTTACGTAAGCATCCACTTCGACTTCACTCTGGGAAAGTCGGATATGCTGTGGAACTTGAGCAATCGGCACGACAACGTTTCTTCTTTTGTTGGGGTCGTATTGCCAAAATTTCCATCTAATACCGATGACTTTGCCAGTCTTTCTACATTTTTTTTCTTGTTTCTCGGCCCGCATTTGAAACTCCTATTACACACAAATTGCAACTATGACTACCGGCAAATCGATTCCGGCCACGGCTGATGTCGGAAGAAAAAGGATGTATTTGATCGATTGCATTTTCAGGTGACAAGCACTTTGGGTATTCTTTTGTTTTTACCGCTGAGCATAGGCTCGTGCGCGCCACCTGAAAATATTCTCTCTGTTACTATACGATCAACCAATCGCTCCAATTTCCAGTATGAAAAAGAAACTTTCACTCAGAATCGTCAAAGTCGTCTGAACATTCTTCGAGGGCATTTTGACCATGGCGCTCTCGTAAATCTAAAGCATACTGTATCCAGGCCTCATTGCCCTCTAGAAAACCTGTCTCTTGAGACCCTGATTTGTCGTCAGATTCATCATTATTTTTCTGAGGGTAGTAGATGGCATCGTCCGACAAGCACCAGCCACTCAAACCAGCCAGAGCCCTTCCAATACTCAATGCCTTTTTTAACCCAACATCAATAGGAAGTGACACCTCTACCGGGCCACCTGCTAGAATTGGTTCAACATGGATAGCTATTTCACCGTAGTCAATATTCCCGAAGCGATCGATGATGATTTCGGGTGCGTTGTCATTAAATTCGGTCGATAGGCGCTCCACAATAAGCATTCCAATTTCCTGGTTAATCTTCAACTTCACTGCCCTTCGCTTCGCATTAGACGACCCTTTCTTTGAACCACCTAAATTTGCAACTGCATTTGCAGACCGAGAACGTTCTTTGATGAATTTGTCCATTTCATTACATATGAATTCAAAATCGTCACTCGCTTTTAAAACCGTTATCTTAAATTGTTTTCTGTTCGCCAGTATCCGCCAGTTCTACCCCATGGGTCTGGGTGACAGAATCTTCTTGTCTTTCTTGATTTAGGTAGTTGGCAGCAAGGCTTCTAGGTCAGCCAGTGACTCGGCCTGGGGTAGTTTCTCGATCACTAATTTCAAGTACTGCG
>CAITVN010000223.1 GCA_903895855.1 Oligoflexia bacterium
ACAGCAAGAGGGGCTAGTGAGAAATTTGCCTGCTTTTTCGCGGTGTCTAGAGGCACTTAGTTTTTCGCAAGCCTCGTCACTCAATATTTCAAATGTGGCAGCTGATTGTTCGGTACCACGCAAAACGGTAGAAGGTTTTATTCAAATTCTCGAAGATACTTTGATTGCACGAAGGCTGACCTGTTTTAGTCGACGAGCCACGAGAGAATTGACGACGCATCCAAAATTTTTCTATTTTGACGTAGGCGTATTTCGAACACTGCGGCCCCGAGGGCCCTTAGATAGTGATTCTCAAATCACCGGATTTGCCCTCGAAACTTTGGTTTTTCAAGAAGTTCTCGCCCTGAACAGCTATTTGAGGCTGCAGTATTCACTCCATTTTTGGCGAACCGCAAAGGGTGAAGAAGTCGATTTTGTGCTTTATGGTGAAAAAGGTCTTATCGCGATCGAAGTCAAGTCAAGTGATCGTTTGCGTGAAACAGATTTCGTGGGCCTAGAGCTTTTTGGCTCAGATTACCCCGTGGCTCGGCGCTATTTGCTCTACGCCGGCGAGAAAAGTTACCTTCGAAATGGCATTCAAGTGATGCCCCTAAAGAAATTTTTTGAGACCTGTTCGTCGATTCTAGATTCTGACCATTCGTAGATTTTTTGGCGTAGAGTTTTTGGGGTTATTAGTTGATTTATCTGGGGTGATTTTCTAGGGTAAAATGGATGAATTCAAGTGATATGATGGAACTTTCAGTGATCATTCCGGTTTTTAATTCTTGGCGATTAACCGAAGCGTGTCTTGAAAGTTTGCGCGCTCGCCAGGCTTTCGGTGATCTCAAAACCGAAGTGATCATTGCTGACGATGGTTCTTTTGATGAAACTCGAGAGCGCTGTCAGGTCTGGGCGACTTGGTTTACCTCCTTTAGAGTGGTGTGCGCCGAGCGTAACGGTGGATTTGCCAAAAACTGCAATTCGGGAGCAGCTGCGGCAACGGGCCGTTTCTTAGTATTTTTGAATAATGACACGAAGGCTGAGTCAAATTGCCTAGAAATCTTGGTTAGGGTCTTAGATTCCAATCCGGCGGTCGGAATCGTGGGTTCAAAGCTCTTGTATCCTGACGGAACAATTCAACACGCCGGTATGGCGGTCGATGACTCGAAAACCTGGCGTCATGTTTTTCGAGGTCTTCCTGGATGGCACCCACTCGTGAGCGAACCGAGAGCATTTCAAGCGGTGACTGGAGCATGCCTTGCGGTACGAACCGCTGACTTTCGCGAGGTAGGCGGCTTTGATACGGGCTACTCGATGAGTCACGAAGATGTCGATCTGTGTTTTAAGATTTCAGCCTTAGGTAAGCTTGTTGTTGTCGAGCCGAAATCAGTACTGATTCACCTTGAAACGGTGAGTGATGATGATCGCTGGTCAACCATGAGTCAAAACGAGGTTCGTTTTATTGAGCGCTGGGGGCAGGTTCTCAAGTGTGACCTGCACAGCAAGACCCTTGAATACGCGAAAAAGCAAGTGACCCTATTGGGTAATTTGTCGAATTTAACTGAGTTTGATCAATTGCGGCTGCTACTCATTCGAGAATATTGCGAAAAACGCGCGACTGAAATTCAGTTTAAAAGTCAAGTGAGCGCTCTCGAAACTGAATTAGCTGCCACGAAAGCTGAAGTCGTCTACTTTCGAAATTCAAAAGCCTATCAATGGGGTGATTTTTTGCGCAGAATCTATCACAAGGTGAAAGCGCCGTTTGCGAGGGCTGACTGATGCAAGCCGTTATTTTAGCTGGTGGGTTAGCCACCCGGATGAGACCGATCACAGAGAAAATTCCGAAAGCGTTGATCGAAGTTAACGGAGTGCCGTTTGTCGACTATCAATTACACAGTTTAGTTGAGCAAGGCATCACTGACATTGTGTTTTGCATCGGTTATAAGGGTGAAATGATCAAAGAACACGTGGGTAATGGCAAAGAATGGGGTGCCAGTGTTCGGTATGTTGATGAGGGCGCAGAGCTGAAGGGCACTGCGGGTGCGCTGAAGCTAGCAAGTCAAGCCGGCGTTCTCGGTGAACGTTTTTTCGTACTTTACGGTGATTCTTATTTGCCTATCGACTTTGTCAGTGTCTGGCTCAGTGCGATCGAGACCAATGCACTGGCAACTATGACTGTGTTGAAAAATCGTGGCCAGTGGGAAAAAGGCAATGTTGAGTTCCAATCAGAACGTGAAATTTTTTACGATAAGTTTCAAAAGACCATCAAACATCCGATGACTTATGTTGACTACGGTTTATCAGTTTTACAAAAGCTAGTGGTTGACGAGATGATTGCGCCTTTAGTGCCCGGTGTGAAGAGTGACTTGGCTGATTTGTTTTATGAATTGAGTGAAAAGAAGTTGCTGAGAGGCTTTGAAGTGACCGAACGCTTTTACGAAATCGGATCAGTTGAGGGCCTAAGAGACTTTGAAGAGTATGCGATTCAAAATCTAAAGAGAGACTCAAACTCATGATGCCTCTTCTACTCTTAGACCGAGATGGTGTTTTAAATGAAATGGTGGTTGATGAAGAGCACGGCACCGTTGATTCACCGATGAATGTCGATCAAGTCAAGATCATCAAAGGTGTGCCAGCGGCATTATTTAAACTGCAAGAGATGGGGTTTGGCTTAACCATCGTGACCAACCAGCCCGCAGCAGCGAAGAAGAAGACCACCATGAAGAATCTCGAAGCGGTGCACAGCAAAATAGTGGGCCTAGT
>CAITVN010000224.1 GCA_903895855.1 Oligoflexia bacterium
AGTATCAATCTTTAGACCCAATTGCCTTACAGTTGGGTCTGGAGAAGAAATTGAAGGAATTTTACGATCTTTTTAGTCAAGATCAGCTAACCCAAGCTGCTTAAGAGCGTTCACCGGCATTTTTCAATGAGGCAACACGCGCAGCGTTTCCTGGCTTGAGCGTTTTCACCAGATACAAAGAATAGACAAACAACACGACACTCACATACTGAGCCGGGGTCAAACCACCGTACCGAGTTTCGTCATGTATGCCCCCCGAAGCCCTCATCGAATCTAAGGCAAACCGAACTGGCGCATACAGAGCACTCGTGAGCGCGACCAACATTCCTGGTCGCGCCTGTTTTTTGACAGTCAACCAAGCAGCTGGCATCAACACAAATAGCGTGAACAAGAACTCATAAAATCCAAGATTGTGCCTCGCCCCCCCAGGCATCTGAAACCCTAGAAAAAAATCGGTGATTTCGCCAGGATGGTCCATCACCAAGGTGCAGCCAAGTCTACCAAAAAGCCATCCGATCAGTAAGCCTTGTATCAAAAGGTCTCCGACAACCCAAACCCGCTCACGCGGAATCGTAGTGATGAACCAGAGAAAACCGATGACGGCCCCCAAGAAGCCGCCATACGAACTGATGCCATCCCAAACCTTTAGCAATAACAGAGGCCCTTCTGCAGACAATCTATCTTGATGGTAGAAAACAATTTCAAAAACATGCGAGATTGGAAACCCAAAGAGCAACACAGTCGCCATCGCCTTTTTTACTTCAGGCTCTGGGTATCCTATTTTTGCGGCCCGAGCTAAAATGTAGTGGTAACCAGAAATGACGCCACTGGCGACTAAGAATCCAAATGCATGAAACGTCAATCCGAAGACTGTCAGCGACGGGGGGCCCGAATAAGGAATCACGACCTAACCTCACCTTTCTTTTTGAAAACTAGCTTCTCTTAGCCCATACTAGACGAAGTTTATGGCGAAAGAAACGATTGAAATTCAGTACGACTTCGAATGGGAAGACAAACGAAAACTCAACTATTTGATCTCGATCGATAAGGGTTCGCTCAAGCATCAGCACCCCAAACCATCGGCAGTGCCTTTGCCGAAATGGGTTGGCCTTGAAGTCGAAAAATGCAAGGGCTGCCCACTGGCCGTTTCATCGCACCCGCAGTGCCCAGTCGCAGTATCGCTGTTCGAACTGACTGATTTTTTCAAAAGTGAAAAATCGTATTCAAACGTAAAAGTAAAAGTCACGACTCCCGAGAGAACCGTGAATAGCGACATCCCACTTCAAAAAGCAGTGCAATCTATTTTCGGCGCTCTCATGGCGACCAGCGGGTGTCCAAAACTCAATTTTCTAGCCCCGATGGCGAGGTTTCATTTGCCGTTTTCAACCACCGAAGAAACCATCGTGAGGTCGCTCAGTTTCTATCTGGTATCGCAGCTCTTTCTGGCGAAGTCAGGTAAAACACCAGACTGGAACCTCAAGAATTTTGAAAAAAATTACGCTGAATTAGTCAACGTCAATGAAGGCCTATCGCGGCGGATTCACAAGGCGAACCAAGAAGGCCAAGCAAGCGGAGATGCCATGCCTAACGCGATTGCCATTTTAGACGCGTTCGCACAAATACTCTCAATGGAAATCGAAGAAGGGTTTCCGAGCATCGCGTACTTATTCAAGCCGACGTAACTATCAAAGACAAATTTTGTCTAGTTTTTCAAAAACACGCAACGTTTCTTGATCAAATACTTTCGGCGCATTTCCATGCATTTCATTGATTTGAGCTAGAAAAGGAACTCCGTTAACATTCACGCGTTTGGTATTTATCTGAAAACTAGGATCACCAACAGCGCTAGTCAGTGAAATTATTTCAGTGCCCATTTTCGAATACTGCTCAATCAAATCACCTACCATCACCGAATCAAAGACCCCCACATGTAAGAGTAAAACGTGCTTAATTCCATATTTTGGAAAAAACTCATGAGCCAAACTCTTCGCATTCTCGAGAGCCTTTTTTGCCTCGCTCAAGTACGATTCCTTTAGCCAAGCAATCGTCTTCTGTTCGTTTCGTTTCGCACACCGACCAAAAGGAGAATTCCAGCGCCAATCGTGAAAATCGACGGTCACCTGCGCTGGAACTAGTTTTTTTTTGTTTAACCACGCTCGAAATCCATCGCGCTTCTCAGTTGTATTTCCCTCCGACAGGTAAGGAAATCTAAAATAGGGAAGACTATTTTTCTTACCAAAACTCATCAAGATTGGACCATTCTTTTCTACGTCTTCAAAAAACTGATCTAAGCTGACTTCAGAAAGATTTGAGTGAGCATAGGTGTGATTACCCAGTTTATGACCTGCGCCAATCCACCGCTTAATCAATTCATTTTTATCGGGTGAATCGACTAATGTTCGGCCGTTAACAAAACCAACCACGCCCTCGACATGATGCTTCTTAAATGCCCGTATGAAATTTTCAATCACTTGTAGTCGCGAAACGCCTTCAGCATCTGCTCCAGTGCTCGGCAAATCATCGATGGTGATCGCCAGTTCTATCGGCCTATCAACCGCAAACAAGAGCGATGAGTTCAGCAAAAAATTAAAGACTAAAGCTACCAGACAAGCGCACTTCATTTTGACTCCACTCTCCTGATCCTTGCTTTGACAAAATTCGTCCATAAGACAACTGAAACAGCCTTAGGTTTCGATCACCAAAACTGAGGCCTGGCGTAACCGAATAAGACAAGCCGCTAGCATTTTGCTCTTCTTTTATGAGACTGATTCCCCCAGACAAACCGCCAGATAAAATCCAAACATCGCTTTTTTTCCAGAACTCAAAGCTTGATTCAATTCTTGGCCCAAAGAATGAAAACCGCGTGGGCGACCAATAGGCCGCTTTCTTGTCTGAATTCGAGAATGTCCCCGCCTCAAATCCAGCCCAAATCCAAGGAACTCCAGTCGAAAATCCATACATCGTGCTCAGCTGAACGTCAGTTTTTCGGTTAGAATCATTTATCCAAGTTTCGGCAAATCCAAACCCAAGCTTCACCGATTCGGCCAAACGATAGGTGGTGGCAACGCTAACTTTTACAGATAGAAGCCCCAGGGAGCTCCGCTCTGGCTGAAGGTAATCAAACGTTGTAGACGCTCTCTCTGCGGTCGTCACAAAAGAAAACGAACGACTGACCTCACCGCTCCATTTCGCCATACCAACCAGGGCCGACTCTATTTTCCCAGTTCCCAAATCATTGGCGAAAATTCCGCCTAATCCAAAATCTATCAATTGAAATTCACTCAGCTGTCGCCCTACTTGCCCTCGAACTCCAACCACCTGAAATCTGTTGAGCAAGTTGCTGCCTCGCGAAGTCGTCAATTCGCCTCCAAGATCCCATTGATCTGAAGCTTCACCCTCATATTTCCAGCCAGGATACCGACGGTGATTTCGATAACTTGAACTGAGTTTACTTTGCCTCACTCCATCAGAGGTCTCGCCGACACTTGACTGAATCTCAACTAAGGCTTTTTCTGATGCGCAAAGATCGGGTCGACTCAAAAGAACAACAAAAAACAGCGAGAGCCCAAAGCTGATAAAAAAGGGTGATGATTTCATCGCCAACTATTGCGCCTTCCCTTGATACTGTAAATTGAGCACCTCTTTTGCGTCCATTTTTGAAATCAAGACCCTAAGACCTCCAGCAACAGTGGCTAGAGTGATTTTTGAATCGAGCTCTGAAAAATTAACTCGCCAAGTTTTTGGATCGGCCAACTTTGCAAGCTCCGGGTCCATGAGATTAACCACCACTCCCTCAGCTGGTAGGCCCGATGAATTCTCAAGTTTTACTTCGAACTGCTTACCAGCAACAAGAGCGTGACCCCAGTCAACTCGAATCGCATCACGAACAGTGATCCAATCAGAAATTTCTCTCAAAGAGGCCACCCAGGGCTTAGCCCCTAGAACTCCTTTGATGAACTCGTCGGTCGACCGCTGGTAGATTTTCTTCGCCTGAATTTCAGATGTGAGCCTAAAACTAAACCAACCCCCCGCCGAACGAATTCGATCCCATTCTCTTTTCAATTCCCCCATCCATTGTTGCTCATTGCCCACTGAGCGTCTATCGAACAGCTCCTGATCACTAGAAATCACGGCCGAGAAAAGTTGAGACCCCCACGAATCGGCAATCCACACTGGCTCAAGACGAGTCATCCCTGCATCGGCCAGCGCGTAGCGAAAGTGGTTTTGCAAGAAGCCACTCAAAGCTTCGGGGGTAAATCGGTTCGATTGAAATTGAACTCCTGATACTTCTTTCGAAAAGGCGCCTTCATAGTCGAGTCGCAATTTTTCAAAAAATTCAAACGCCACTTTAGAGTTTCTCAATTCGCCCATTTGAGCTTGAGGTAGTGAAATTCCTATATCTAGATTTTTCGAAAGATCACCCAAACCTTCGACCGAATTCTTTAGGTCATCGGGAGCGATAAATAAAGTCGGTTTAACTTTTAAGTCAGAAAGCGACTTCACCTCAGATTTCAGGGTATCGAGATCGTCATTTGCCGAAAAGTTAACACTGAAAGAAAATTGGGCACCATTTGGCCAAGGTTCAACCAAGTAATTTCTCAGTTTCAAACTCTTTGAAATTTTTGATAAGAAAAAAAGATCCTGATAACTTTCGTAAGGCGCAAAACGTAGTTTTTCATCGTCGGCTTGCCCCTGAGTCATATCGGCCGAATCTAAGATTGTCTCTAACGGGTCGAACGCACTCCAAAAAACCGAACCTCTTGGGTTGGTTTTAGCACTCACCATCCAAGGCCCAGCTAGCATCTGCCCATCAAAGCGAGCTGGCAGTAAGTGGTCAGGCTTCGTCGTAGTTGACCAAGCGGTAAGCGACTTATCGAGTGCAGAGAAATCAAACACCAATCCTCTCGGAAGACCAACTTCTGCGGCCTCATCACCTGATAGAATCCAATTTCGCGGCCATCGATCAGTCGAAACAGTCGAAAAATTCATTTCAAAATGACTTTTTAACCAATCTCCATTGTCTTTGCCACCCTTACCATCTAGC
This sequence comes from Oligoflexia bacterium, assembly GCA_903895855.1. Classification (GTDB taxonomy): domain Bacteria; phylum Bdellovibrionota; class UBA1018; order UBA1018; family UBA1018; genus CAITVN01. The sequence continues at coordinate 5,045 of CAITVN010000224.1, forward strand.
GCTGATACGGCCCCGGTCGCTAGCAAACCAACACCTGCAGCCACCCTCTCAGAAAGCCAACTTTTTTCAATCTGGTTCAGTGCTTTTGCCTGAGGCAATATGATGAAATCAGTTTGTCCCGCCAATTCAATACCCTTGACCCGATTGAGACTGACACCAACACGAGTAGCCCAATCGAGCCACCTTTTCACTGAACGCTCATAGGCCTCTTTGTTGAACTCGAGGTTGCGATCAATTTCAATAAGTGTGATTTTTTTTGAAAGCAACTGACTGCTCAAAAACCGAATTTTTTGATGAACCGCTTCTTGTCTATAAGACTCTCGCAGCTGACTGACCTTAAACCCCGCATCAAAATCGTAGCGGCGCATGAAACCTTTATCTAACAGTTCTCGGTAACTCTCGGCCACCGCCATACGTTTTTTTTGAAGTTTTCGGTCATTCGAGTAGTTTTCAATGATGAAAACACTAAAAATAATGAGCGTCACAATGAGCATGAGGTACCCAAGGCTTGTGCCCAGCTTGACCGATCGAAATTTTTTTCGACCTTTTAGCTTGGCTTCTTGGTTTAGCCGCTCTAAGTGAGGAGCATATCGCTTAAAAAAAAAGCCTTCTATTTTTGCGAGATCTACACGTTGATTTTTCAGCGCAATCTGGCGAATCTTGTAAAGAAGATAACTCACTAAGGTGATTAACAAAGTTGCTAAGCTTAACGAAAGTAACAGTATATTAAAGAGTGACTTGATTTCCATTTAACTTGTATCGATTCTAAGGTTTGCCTGAAGTTAAGTAAGCCCTTTTCGAACCAGTTTACCCCAATTCATCGGAATTCCAAATACTTCATCAATCACCGCAAAAAACCTCAAAACCTCCAGGGCGAGACCGTAAGTCACTCGATTGACGGCCGCAAGGGCAACTAAGATCACGTTCTCTCTTTCTGCCCACACACAGTATAACGCGAGAATCATATCAAGCACGGTTAGGCCGGCAAAGAATTGACCAAAGAGCGAATACACGTCTGATAATAGAGCCGTCTCAATCGTGATCATAGCAAAGGTAAAATTTATCGTCGGCATCACGATTGACTCAAGAGTCATATAGGTCAAAATCGAGAAATTTCGAAAATTCTTAATAGGCGAAAAGAACCATCTCGCATTCTTAACTAATGCCTGCACGACACCTCGGCTCCAGCGATACCGCTGGGTGATCAGTGACCAAAAATCATCAGGCGCCTCAGTTACTGCAATCATTTTTGGACAGTAGGCTATTTCGTAACCAGCCATGAGTAACCTCATCGTCAGATCACAATCTTCAGCAAACGTGTCTGAATGGTATCCGCCAACACCCAAAACGGCTGATCGCTTAAAAAGTCCAATTGGCCCTGGCACAATCGTAACCATAGACAAGAATGATTGAGCAGTCTTATGAAAATTAAGTCCAATCACATACTCTAGTTTCTGCAGAAGTGTCACAAAATTGGTGGCGTTGCCAACTACCACGCTACCAGCAACTGCGGCCAAACCAGGTCTGTGCTCGAAATAATCGATACCAAGCTTTAATACATTGGGCTTTAGTAAGCTGTCGGCATCCATACAAAACACGAACTCTCCCACGGCTTCGCTGATTCCTCGGTTCAGTGCCGCGGCTTTTCCAGCATTTTCCTGATAAACCACGCGAGTGCGAAACTTTTCTTCTCTCGTTTTGGCCAGATCTAGGGTCAAGTCTATTGAGCCATCGTCGACTACGATAATTTCAAAATTGGGATAATCAATTTTTGAGATAGAATCGATGGCGGCGCGAACCACTTTTTCTTCGTTGAAACAAGGAACAATAACCGAAACCATCGGAAAATGGGTCGGGTTCCCATCTAGTCTACGAAAGAAATACTCTCCGAAAGAAAAGACCAGCAAGACGATATTCCTTGCCAATGAAAATAGAAGATAAAGAAGCATCAAGCGCGACACTATTTTCAAAAATGGGGTCAACTTTGCCTCATAAGTGAAGCCATAGTAGAACACTACTGCTAGCATCAAAAAAACCGCTACCATCACGATAATTGAAAATGCCTGGCCCCACCTTCGGCCCAGAGCGCGTGGCCTGAGAAATTTCACGCTGGCTCTCCAAGCGCCGCCAACCAAAGACTTAGTTGCGACTTCTTTGCGGGCTTTTGCCAATGTTCTTGAAACCCAGCCTGCAGGCTGCGACTGATATCAGCGGCCTCTGCATCACCTGACAAAGCAAGACCAGGGCACACAACTCCTGCCGCTCTCATTTTTTCCATTGTTTGCCACCCGTCCAATCCAGGCATGTGAATGTCCATAACAATTCCAGAAAACTTTTGATACTGAGTGGCCTCAATAGCCTTATCGCCACTGTCTACGGCTATCACCGTAGCGCCCAAGTTAGTCAGAATGCGGTCGAGAAGAACCCGCGCATCTTGTGCATCATCAACCACCAGAACGAAATGCTTGAGCTTATCGGCTTCTTTCATTTTTCTCTACCATCGAACTTTACCCACAAACACCTTTGACATTTGATTTGTCATCTCTTGAACCCTATCATCTCGTGAGCGAGTGGCAAAATAACAGGTCTTCGAGAAGTTTTTCGAAATCACTTCATTGAAAGCAAAAATTTTTGCTAAACCCCCCTCACGCCCTTGCAATTCAAACAAAAGGCTTGGCTCGTCAAATAAAACAGTATATTCAGTCGGCGTCTGTTGCAAAAAAGAGATCATGTCTGTCACAATTGGGGCCAATTCTTGAAGATACGGAAACTTGGTTAATAGTGCTGGTTTAATCTGAAGGTAGACTAGACTTTCATCTTCAAGAAACGTCGACATCGATTGCTCAAAGAACTGCCCCCCTTCGAGCCAAGAAACGACCAATACTTTCTTTTGAGCCGAAAGTAGTTCAGACATCTTTTCTTTCAAAATCCGATTTTTTTCACCTTCGTTGTAAGCAACCCAGAACACACGATTGGCATCTGTCGACTCTATTTTGATGTTAAGCGACTTGAGAAGCGATTGCACATCTTTGCCCAACTCTTTCGAATTGAAGGGTTTTCGTATAAACCCTACGGCGCCCAAGACAGTCGCTCTCGCTCGGGCCTCTTCGCTGTGATCAGCGCTTGCGCACATCACCGGCGTACCGGAGATCAAAGGGTGACTTTTTAACTGTGCCAAAACCTCATAGCCATCGATATTAGGCATGTGCACATCGAGTAAAATGAGATCAGGATTTTTATCTAGTGCCGTTGCCACGGCCCTCGACCCCCTCATTTCTACTGCCACTTCAAAGTTTTTTCCCAATGCAAGCGTCGCCAAATTGACGATATCTTGATCGTCATCAATCAGAAGAATTCTCAACTTGGGCACTTCAGTGTCGCTCATGACCTACCTTTCGGTCAAACTTGTCTGTCACTTTAGGTGACTTTAGCTCACCACTCCTTTAGTTTAGGTGAGTGAAATCCGACACGTTGTTATCATGCTGCGTGACTACATGTCGAAACTGATGGATGGGGTTCTCAACCAACGAGATCGATTTGTTCAATTGATCGAAACCATTCCGGCCTATGTCTCTTGGATTTCGTCTGACGACAAATACCTAGGAGTAAATAATCGCCTAGCTGCCGCCTACCAGCTCTCGCCCAAAGAATTCATGGGCAAGCACATTGGGTTCATTGAAGCCAACTCGCCTTTTGTGAGAGCCGTTGAAAAAATACGAAATAGTCCTGACAGTAAACTCTCAGCAGAAATTCAAATCAACATCAACGGCGAAAACAGATGGCACTTACTCATTGCCGAGCGCCACTCAGTGAACGGTGAACTGCTCATCATTGGGATTGACATCACGGCGCGAAAACAAGTTGAAGATGCACTGTCACGCTCTGAAAGCCGTTTTAGAAAATTGATCGAAAACGCCCCCGATTCGATCGGAATTCTCATTGATCAAAAAATCGTTTATGCCAATCCCAGACTCTGCGACCTCTTAGGCGCCCAATCGACAGAGACACTAGCCGGCACGCCATTGGTCACTTTTTTGGCCCCTGCAGAACACGAAATTTTTTTAAAGCACCTGACGACCCCCAGCGAGATCTGCGAGTATCACTTTCGGTCACAAAGAAATGAAGTTCTTGTGCCAGTAGAAATTGCCATGATTCCGACTGAGCTCGACGCACAGAATACCATCATCATTTTTTGCCGCGATCTCACCCACCGAAGAGAAATGGCTGAACTCAAAGAGGCTAAGCTCGCGGCTGAAGAGGCGCTCTCTTTGAAGCGAAAGTTTATTGCCAACATCAGCCACGAAATTCGTACTCCCATGAACGGCGTGCTCGGTCTCACCGACTTACTTTTAAAATCCACGCTCACCCAAGAACAGCGTGACTACCTGCAAGCCATACACGAATCAGCAACGACCCTACTGGTGGTCATCAATGACGTTCTTGATTTTGAAAAACTTCAAGCTGGCAAAGTTCAAATAGAAGAAACGCCTTTCAAACTGGCCTCCTTACTAGACACCATCATCGAACTAAACCTACCAAAAGCGACCGAAAAGCGAGTGCGGGTTGAAAAAATTATTGATCCCAAACTCACCGACTACCACCTGGGTGACCCCGTCAGACTCAATCAAATCATCACCAACTTAGTGAGTAACGCGATCAAGTTCACAGACAACGGCTACATCAGAATTGAAGCTCACGTTCGCGAGATCACTGAAGCCGGGCAAAACCTCGAATTCAGAATCATAGACACGGGCATTGGTATTCCCGAAGACAAACTTTCAGTCATTTTTGAAGAGTTCACTCAAGCCTCAGTTTCAACGACTCGAATGTTCGGTGGCACGGGTTTAGGGCTGAGTATCGTGCGTGAGCTGACAGCCCTGATGGGCGGATCAATCGATGTCATTAGCAGGGTTGGAGCTGGGTCGACCTTTACGCTGCGTTTAAATTTCAAAAAAGCCCCCGTCGGACATGCCCACTCAGTGCAGGCCCTCTCAGCGGCCGACACGAGCTCGAACCCCAATTTGTCCATTTTGCTCGCTGAAGACAATCCGATCAATCAACTAGTCGCCCGCAAGGTGTTAGAAGGATTCGGATTCAACGTAGATGTCGCCGAAAATGGCGTAATTGCCGTCGAAAAGCTGAAAAATCACCCTTATGATTTAGTCATTATGGATGTACAAATGCCTCAGATGGATGGCCTGACAGCCACTCGAGCCATCAGATCAACACTCCCCCCTCCAGCTAGCCGCACTCCCATAATCGCGATGACTGCATTCGCCTCAAAGCAAGAGTCAGATGCCTGTTTAGAAGCCGGCATGGATGACTTCATGTCTAAGCCCTTTATTCCGAAAACTCTACTAACCAAAATTCTAAAATTATCGCCACAAGCGAGAGCGACCGAAACTGAGCAAAAAAACCATGAACCCAGTGCCCCTAAGCTAAATACCCACCCCCCCGAAGGTCTCCGACTCGTGAATCTCACTTATCTCAAAGACGCCATGGGTGACGACCAGGAAGTCATCAAACAAATGTTAGAAATTTTTCTCACGCGTGCTCCGATTCTCATTGAAAACCTCGAGAAAGGAGTCAGCTCTGAAGACTGGGTAGTGATCAAGACCAGTGCCCACGACATCAAGTCGAGCTTTGCCTACCTAGGAGTACAAGGCGTCAGCGACCAAGCGAGAGAAATTGAACAAATCGCCAAACAGTTGTCTGAACCCATATCTTCGGTAAAAACTAAGGTTGAGAAATTCTTGCCAGACGCAAAAACCGCAATCGAAGAAGTAAAAAAATTACTGAAAGATGGAATCAAGAATTCTGGAGCGGCGGCATGAGTGAGCCTCTGTCGCTGATCGGAAAAGAGATTCTGATCGTAGATGATGCACCTGATTTCTTACTGTTCACAAGAAAAATACTTGAAGCCCAAGGCGCAGTCGTTCATCAAGCAGTTTCGTTTGAAGAAGCTATTTCTCAAACGGTTGCCACCTGCCCCCACTTAGTCATCACTGATCTCAATATGCCAGACAAGTCGGGATTTGATTTGATTTCGGCCCTAAAAAAGAACAATGAAACCAGCAACATTCCTGTGATTGCTCTGAGTGCACTGAATGATCCCCAGTCAATTTTCAAAGCAGTCTCGTTTGGAGCTTGCGATTATTTACTCAAGCCCTTCAACGCCAACCTGTTCATCCAAAAAATTCACAAATCATTAAAGCTCAGTCAATTTCAAATTTACGTTTTTCCGAAAGAGACCAGGCCGAAGGCAACTCTGTCGATCAATGCCGACATTGTGATGTGCAACGAAATCGGCATTATTCTTGAGTCGGCAGTAAAATTTGCACCGAACGAAGAACTCGTTTTGGAATCGCCCAGTCTAGGATTTAGTGGATTCGAAAGCCTAACGGCCAAATCCACTTCGCAGGCTCCGAGATTTTCATCTAGGGGCAAGTACCTCACTGAACTCAATTTGATTGGCTTAGACGAAATTCTGGCGAAAAAACTCACTCGACTTCTGAAAGGAGTCGCTTAGGTATGGCGCGCCTGACTAAACCCCTCGCGGTACTGGTTGACGACGATCCCCTTTTTCAAAAGGGAATGGAGACCGTTCTCATTTCGATTGGCGTCATTCCCCTCATTGTGACTGATATCGATAAGTTCGTTCACACTATCCGATCTATCAAGCCAGAAATTTTTCTCATCGATCTTAATCTCGGAAAATTCGGTTCAGGCTTTGACTTGATTTCAACTATCCGCATCGAGAAAGGCCCCTACGTTCCGATTGTTGTGATCTCTGCGAATCCGGAGCAGACTTCGGTCGCCCACGCTCTAGAGTTAGGGGCAAACGACTACATCATTAAAACCCTCGACCGAGAATTTCTCGCCAGCAAGCTGGGCCGGTATTTAAAAAGCCCTGCCTTGGCAAATCGCCGACAGGCCCTATTTTCTGAAGTTGCGGGTGGACGTTTTCAAGTAACCACCAAGTTCAATGTCGAAATCACAGAAATCGACGAAATGGGAGTCAAACTTCTCAGTCAAGAATTACTAGCCAAGGGCAGCTCACTGGCGATCAGCGGGTCTATCATGCAAGTGATATCGGGGACCGATGATAATTTTTTGGCAACGATCACTCAGAATTGGACCGAGGCAGACGATGGGCGCTTTGGAGCCTATGCCGAATTTGAACCCGAGAATAAATCAATTAGACATAGGATTCGCAAATGGCTTCTCGGTATGAATTCGAAGGTTCCAAAAATAAGTCTGTGAAAGAGAATGGTAAAATGACCGAAGACAAAAGCAGAATCATTACCATTCTAGTCGTTGATGATGACCCTGAATTTAGGGCCCTCACAGAGCGATTCATCACCTCGTCAGAATTTCAATTCCTTGGGGCCGATTCAGTGGCGCAGGCTTGTGAGATTCTCGAAACTAGCCCGGCTGGGGTAATCATATTAGACCTCAACATGCCCAATCAAGACGGTTTCGCATTCTTAAGAATTAGGGCAAAGAGCCATAAATTATCTGCCATTCCGGTGTTGGTCACCAGTGCGAGAAATGATAAGACCAGCGTAGTCGATGCGCTAACTGGTGGGGCCAACGGTTACCTACTCAAGCCTTTTCCAGCTCGAGCACTACTTGAAAAAATTAGAAAGATAGTCTCTGAACAAATCGACCTCAAACATCGGTTCGAAGAGGGAAAACTTCCAAGCATTAACATCCATTTTCCGCTCAAGATTCAATCAGTGACCAGAGATACAGTCACCGCCTTCACCAGCGTGCGACTAGCCAAGAGTTCAGAATTTAAGGTTACCCAGACGACAGAGGCTTTTCCGTTTGAACAACTTTTCACCGCTGGATCAATCTCATCATCTGATGGCGATGGGTATTTGACCTCACTCTACTCAAAACAGCTAGCGCCGGTTTTTCAGGCTACCGAAGAAAAACCAGGAGCGCAAAAACTGCAAAAACTAAATGACACCCAATTCAATCCTTGGTTGGCCATTGATGACGATCCCGAGTACCTCGCTTGGCTTCAAGTTCAGTTCAAGAAAGCTTCAGTCGTGTGCAACATTACCCCTTCAGTGGACGAGTCAATTGAAATGGCCACCCGACTGACTCCAGTTGGAATGATCGTAGATCTGCATTTGTACGCAGAAGGAAAAGGCATTGAACTGGTTCGTCGTCTGAGAACTGAATTGCATTACACAGGCCCAATCATCATACTCACGGCCGAAACCGATAAAAAATGGCCCGCACACGCTCTCGAACAAGGTGCAACCGAACTCTTATTGAAGAGCCTGCCCTCTGAGGCCCTGCTCAACCGAATTCTCGAAATTGAAAAAGAACTCCGCCTCAAGCCAACCGAAACTAAGGTGACAAAAGACCCGCCTCACGCGAAGAATGTGGTCGATATTCAAACGCAAATAAAATTGACCGAAATCTCACTCGGCGGCATTACGTTCATTTCAAAACACTTGATTAAGAAAACCGAATCGCTGTTAGTAGACGGCGCGGTTTTAAACGAAATTTTTGGCGAAAATTCTAAGACAAATGTACATTTGGTTATGTCAGCCGTCAGAACCATGGGTGCCGACCCGGATTTTCAGTTTGAAGCCGAATGGATCAACTGCGACGTTGAAAAATTAAGAATGTGGCTTATTCAAAAAAGAAATCGAATGAAAACATCGGCCTAAAACTAAGACTCTACATATTCAATAGTCAGATGAGACAAATGAGCTTCTATGGCACCTAAAGCCGTCTCAATCGCCGAAAAATCAGACTCTTTTCCAGCTCCTTCAAGTACTTTTCCCAGCTCACTCAGCTTCGCAAAGCCATAGCCCCCACAGGTGCCCTTGAGCCGATGTCCAATTTTTGAAATTTCAACAACATTCCTATTCTGAATAAGTACGCGTAATTCCAGCACATCTTTATGTCTGTTTTCGAGAAACCCAGGAATCAAGTCTTCCAAGTCTTTTTCTACTGATACTTTATCCGACATATTCACATTATCCGCACTTTCACCCCTTGTGAAAAGCATTTTTTTAGGAGTAAATCATCATTGGGGGAACGTCTGTGGATATTCAAGGTGAAGGCTTTCACACTTCGATTTGGCAACACTCAGACCTTAAGAGTTGGGCCCGCGGTTTTTTCGCCCCGAATTTCATTATCCTAGGATTGATTTCATCACTAACTCCTCGCACCGCTGCCGCCCTCACTTTTGAATTGGCCGTGAGTGATTCGAAAAGCCATGAAGTTTCATTTGTGAGCTCGGTTTACCAATGGAACCCGATTGCCATGAGAGAGCGCACACCGGGAATGTTTTCTATTTCGTTTCCAGAACCCGTGCTTCCCGAGATTCAATATAAATTTTTACTTGATGGCAAATGGACCCTCGACCCTCATAATCCAATAACTGCCCCCGATGGCTGGGGTGGGGCCAACAACATTTATTCGTGTAGCCACTACGCAACCCCAATCGAAGCCGAACCCAGCTTAGAGTTTTCTCAATACTCGGTTAAGGCACTTAAGATCACCGACTATAACGGCGAACTGAGAACGATCAACCTATTGCTACCGGTGTATCGAACCAGCGGCCGAAGCAACCTCAACAAGAGTGTCAACCTGGTGATTTTTCACGATGGTGATGACTACCTCAAGCAAGCTGAAATACGACGAGTTCTTGCTTACAGAACTGCCAAATCAAGTACCACTGAGTGGATCGGCATTGCAATTTCTTCTATCGATCGAATGGAAGAATACGGCCTAGGAGCCCGCTCTCAATTGTATTCAAAATGGCTCACGCAGACTCTCATACCGTTGATCGAGAAACGATTCATCTTCGTTGGCCCTAGACGCGGTCTGAGCTCGGCGAAGAGAATCGCTGTCGGTCCTTCCCTAGGCGGGCTATTTTCTTTTTACCAGTTCTTGAGTGAACCCGGGTTTTTCAATGGCGTCATCGCTCAATCTGCTAGCGTTTGGTTCGCGAGAGACCAGATTCAATCGTTAGCGCTTGCCTATCCAACTCGTAGAAGAGTAGACCCATCGATTTTGGCCATCGTTGATTATGGTAATTTTGAAACAGATAACTTAATCAGCGCTATCGAGAACGTAAGCCCAGCCCTAAAAGCAAAACTAAAAAATCAGTTCGAAATTCAATCGTACCCATCAACCCACTCGTGGATAGCGTGGGCGAACAGAATTCCGTCACAACTTGAAGAATTCGAGTAAACTTCACTGAAAAATTTGACTGATCTCTTCTGACGTCAGAACCACCATTTGTCCAGGCTTGAGCCCAGCTGGCAAGTGGTAGTTGCCGATCGCGATACGTTTCAAAACCAATACCTCATTGAGCCGGGCTTCAAACATGCGCCGTACGAATCGGTTTCTTCCTTCTTCAACCACCACCCTACAAACCCTACGATTCGACTCATCTGGAAATTCCAAACTCCTAAAGCGTCCAACCCCGTCTCTTAGCTCAATCCCCAAACACAGACTGTTGACACTCGCTTCGTTGACTGCAACAGCTAGGCGAACTTCGTAAGTTTTTGAAACTCCTTGTGACGGATGTGCCACCCGATTGGCAAACTCTCCATCATTAGTCACCAAAATTAGGCCTTCGCTCGCGAAATCAAGACGCCCGACAGGATAAAATTGTTGATACTGCTCGGCCAAGAAACTCATGATGGTTCGCCGTCCTTCAGGGTCACTTCGCGTTGTCATCACGTTTTTTGGCTTATACAAAGCCAGTACCACTGAACCTGTGACCGACTCCTTAACCGCATTTCCATCAACGGTGACTTGATCTAAAGAGGAATCAATAGACACTCCCATTTCAGTGACCGTCTCACCGTTTACTCGAACTCGGCCCTCTTGAATGGCTAGCTCGGCTTTGCGCCGACTCATCAACCCCGTTGAAGCAATCCATTTATGCAGCCGAACTTTATTCATGAAAAAACTTCCGATTCAGCAATTCTTGATCGAAGTTTGAATCCCAGAAAAATCCAACCTAAGTGAACCCAATAAAATCCGCTCACAGCCTCAAACACGGCTGCACCGTCTCTTCCTATGGCCTCATAATTTGACATATTCACAGCCAGAAACAGTACCGAAACGCTTGTGATCAAGCGCCATTGACTTCTCACCCCTGCTTCTCGAATCAAAGTCAAAAGTCTGCCAAAAACAACGACAGATAGCGGTATGCCAAACACAAAATAAGGTTTCCAAGCTAAGTGCAGCGGCAAGATGGCAAAGCTCACAATCAAGGCAATGCTAAACGCGTCTCGCCAATTTACCCCCGTACAGGTCGGCAAGTAGGTTTCTCTCGACCTGAGAATCCTAAGCACCGCGAATAACACGATCACGCTGCCGCCAACGAGTATCCAAGGCGCAAGCCCTTGAAGCATCTGATGATCGAAAATTTTCCAACCATACAAAACCTCACGGCAGAGCAAAATAACCGGACTTGGAGTTCCAGAAAACCAGCGTATCACAAATGCAATCAGGCTTTGGTTGTGGGTCTCTAACGGAAGCCCTCGATCGTGCATGGCCTTTAGCCAAAGACTAAGAGCATCCAAAAATAATTTGGGCCCAAGGTCAAATATCGGCATAAACAAGACCCAAAAGGCACCGACTACGACACCAACTTGTAAAAACCGGCGATTCTTCGGTGCGCCTGGCCTTGATAAGAACACCCCGGCAGCAATTGATGCCGGAACCAGCTTAATGACCGACACAGCCCCCAGGGCCAAAGCCGAAAAAAAAGAACCTAAAACCTGAACTCTACCCGAAAGTAATACTGAAAGAGCCCAAACACAGGCCCAAACAATGAAGGTGTTGACTTGGCCATACTGAAAATCGATGATCAAACTTCTCGACTCAAACAATGCACCCAGGGCCAAGACTCCTGCCGAAACTCTGAGTAGGCGCGACAAGATAAATAGCACATGCCCCAACATCGCCATCTTCAATATTGAAAAAAGAATCAATGCCGGATTACGGGTCAAAAATCCAAAAATTGAAAAAATCCAAGCAAATCCTGGTGCATAGAGATAGCGATCTGGTGTTTTCGAAAATATATCCATGAACTGAGAAGAAAGAATGAGCTTTCCTGCCTCGTAAAAGACATTAAAATCTCTTCCTTCATAAAGAACTGCACGAGCAGTTCCATACGAACACACTAGCCCCAAACAGAGCCAGCCAATCAGAGGTACGATAAAATTCTTTTTTGAAATACTAACCGCCTGAAACTTTTTTGTGAGCGACTTCTAACTTTTCCTTCAAAATCTCTGCCGTAAAAGGCTTGATCACATAATTGGTAACGCCGGCCTGAACCGCTTCAATAATCTGACCTTTTTCAGCCTCGGCCGTGACCATCAAAAAAGGCAGCTTGATAAATCTACTGTCAGAGCGCACTCGTTTTAAGAAATCTAGCCCCGTGCAATTCGGCATATTCCAGTCAGAAATGACCAATCCAAACGGCGGATTAGTCGAACTGACAGTTGCCCATGCCTCAGCTCCGTCTTTGGCCTCAATGATGTCTTTGAATCCCAACTCTTTCAAGACCTTGCCCACCAATTTACGCATCGTGAGCATATCGTCGACCACGAGAACCTTTGTATTCAAATCAAACATGATCTTTCCCCTTCAAATTCAACCCATTCCATTAGTTTCTTCAGCACCGATCTCAATATGAAACTCGCCCACGTCTGTGGTAAACGGCAAGACGATCAACTTCTGTTTTCCCAAATGTGTCGTTTCAAGTGCGTGCCCTCGAATTACGGTAGGAATCGCTTTTTGAATCGTGTGCCCCTGACTATTCAAAACCACTTTTGCGTGTCCGAAAATAATATTCAACAACTCTGCTGCGCCATCTTGAAGCTCATGAGTGAGTTCTTTGAATTCTTCACCCAGCATTCTCGACATCAACTGCAAGTAGAGATCACCCGTAAAACACAAAGTAATATTTCCAATAAAACCGCTGCTAGTTAACCCAATAACGGCCGCAATTTCGAACGCTGGCTGTTTTTGTGATCCCTTAATAAACGGTTTACCCGGTTTCGCTTCTGTTAAGCACGAAACTTTTAAAGTGCTCAGCGTCCCATCAATAAACGGTTTAAAAAACTGCGCATCTAATTTTGGCATTCAAAAAAGTTCCTATTCCTTACGAAGGGCGTTTAGTTGCTGTTATTTATGTTAAAGAAAATCGCCGGCTTGCGCAATCAATTAACCACACACTCAATCGATTCTTACCTAATTTCCCAAGTTGTTCCGGCAGGGCCATCTTTAATAAAAATACGATTGACCTCAAGATCTTTTCGAATCCTATCTGCCTCAGCAAAATTCTTAGCCTCTCTTGCCGCTTTTCTATCGGCAATTTTTTGGCGAATTTCATCATCAGACATCAAAGCCGCTGACTTATTTTGAACAAGCTCAGTTTTCCTAATTCTTTCAAAATTAAGAAGAGCGACCTCGGGATCTAAAAGTCCAAACCCCATCACAGGCCCAAGGGTGTCTTTTAGAACACCAAGAAAGCGCCTGGCTCCGCCCGAAGCGGCTTTCGGTGAACCCAGCAACGGCTCGCCTACCATTCGATTAAAGTTTCTAACGAGAGTGAACACCACCGAAAGGGCCCCGGGAGTATTCATGTCATTTGCAAAATGGTCTTCAATTTCAATTACCGACTGATCACAAAGTTTGACGAACTCGCTCCAGTCTGAAGAGACTGTAGTTGACTCGCCTTCTAGAAGTTTCTTCGCTTTCAATTTCGCTTCATACAACCGAGTCAATGAGGTCAGAGCGTTTTCGAGAGCCTCTGAATCGAAATCGATCGGCGATCGATAGTGCACTGACAGTAGAAAATAACGAGCAAGTTCACCCCCAAAGCGAGTCAAGAACTCACGAGCACCAAAAACATTGCCCAAACTTTTTGACATCTTTTCTTTCGAAAGCGTCACAAAAGCGTGGTGCAACCAAAGACCAACAAAGGGCGCGTGCCCAGTACCCGCTTCACTTTGAGCAATTTCATTCTCGTGGTGAGGAAAAATAAGATCCGGCCCACCGTGATGAATATCCATTTGATCACCCAACCACTTTCGCGCCATCGCCGAACACTCAATATGCCACCCGGGTCTACCCTGCCCCCAAGGCGAACTCCAACTTGGCTCGCCTTTTTTCGCGGGCTTCCAAAGGGTAAAGTCTAACGGATCTCTCTTTTTTTCACTCACCTCAACTCGGATTCCAGCTTCGAGCTCATCTAGGTTTTTTCGAGAAAGCTTTCCGTACGTCGAAAAACTCTTGATAGAGAAAAGCACTTCTCCATCGCTGGCAACGTAGGCGTGACCACGGGCGATGATTTGACTGATCAAATCGATAATCTCAACCATGTGCGTGGTTACTGTTGTTTTATGGGTTGGCTCGAGCATGCCCGCCAGCGCAAAGTCTCGCTCAACTTCGATCGTATACTTTGTTGCGACTTGCTCAGGGGTCAAACCTTCGACTTCAGCCTGGCGAATGATCTTGTCATCTACATCGGTATAATTTCTAACAAATGTGGTGTCATAGCCGAGGCTAACGAAATACCTAAAAAATAGGTCAGAGACGACTCCGCTTCGCAGGTTTCCGATGTGAATCAAATTGTAGACCGTAGGACCACACGAGTAGAAGCTGATCTTGCCTGCGACTAGAGGCTTGAGAATCTCTTTCTTGTGGGTTGCTGAATTGGTTAACCTAACTTCACGAATTTTTTTTTCAATCGCTGTCATGTTCGTAGTCTACCCCAGGTCAATTGCCATCGGCAAATGCAACCAAGAAGAAAACTGCAATCAAATCCAACGGCCAGATTAGCTGCATCTCCAGAAAACAGATTTAACGGTTAAACTTGAAAACTAAGAAGCGAAGATCGTTTGAATCTCTAGCTCAATGGTCTCTTCATTTGTTTGTCTTGCCAATGAAATCTCTTTCACTAATAAGTGCTTAGCCTGATCGAGCATCTTTCTTTCGCCAAAAGACAGGTCTTTGCTATGGCGTAACAAAAACAAATTTCTGAGAACTTCAGCGATTTCATAGACTGACCCTGTTTTGATCTTTTCCATGTACTCGCGGTACCGGCGATTCCAGGTGGTCTGGTCAATCTTCACGGTACGATTCTTCAGAATTCTATAGACATTCGACACTTCTTTATCTGAAATGATTTCGCGAAGTCCAACTGAACTCGCATTATCAGTAGGAACCATGATCGTCATTTGATTATCAACGACCTGGAGCACGTAAAAGCGCTTAATTTTGCCGCCAACTTCCCGCTCTTCAATACGCCTAACTACAGCGACTCCATGGGCAGGATATACGGCGCAATCGCCAACTTTGAACTCCATTGTTCTACCTCCAGCTGCCTACTCTTCATTACCAAGCCTCCCAAACATCAGGAAACCCAGCCGCATTACTACAGCTTAGCTGTATCAACACTAAAACTCTCGGAATAGTCCGCTGCAATCTAGCATAACTGTGACGCTATGTCAAACCAACTAACAAGAACTGTCAAATGCACCAACAAAGACCTGCACTTTCGCAACTCGTCGTTATCACACAAGAAAGAATAAAAACCGAGTACTCCAAGGTTATCGTGCCAACCGACTGCAAAAAATAAAGTTATTCACTTTAATAAGTGCTCACCTAAAACTGCACTCGTCTCACACTTTGTTTTGCACCTCAATTTTAGGGCTCAGCCCATTTGACATTTTGTCAGCCGAGAAAACAAATGAAGGGTTGTGATTTGACATTCTGTCATTCAGGCCCGTCAATTACCTTACGAATTCATCTCACGGGCACCAAGCGGCCACCTCGACGCCGGCCTAAGACCTACCAGGCTCTGGCACCACTCTTGCGATACCCATCACTGCACAGTGCAAACGAGAAGTTGAACACCTAGGGTGAAAATGCCGAACGTACCTATGAAAGAAAAAATAATCGCCTCCGCCAAAGCAACCGTTATAAAGGTACGAGAGTTTCTGGGGCGCTTGGAGCTGGGCAATAAAATCAATCGAACTTCTCAGAACTTCAGGATCGGCGATCGAATTCGGGCGGCCCTTCCAAGAAAATTTACCCTGAACTTTCCGACGTCAAATAACCCAGCCGAAATTGCGAGTTGGTTTCAGTTAACGATTACAAAATTTCTACAGCAAGGTGGCGCCCAGAAGAAAAGCATCAGAGTCGGCGGAATGGTGGCAACCCTGGTTTTGTCACTCTGGTTCTTAGCCGATATCGTTGCACTCTTGGGCGAACGCTTCATTCCTGACCCTCCAACGCCAAAAGTTGGAAAGTACTCGAGTTCAAGTAATGAGCGACTCAAATCACCCGACGACTTTGCAGTCATCTGGAACCGCAATTTATTCAATAGTAAGGGTTTATTACCTGGTGAGGCCGGCGAGGCGCCCGTTAACGGCATTGTACAAGACCCAGGTGGCGCCCCCAGCCGCTCTTCGCTACCGTTTACCCTAATTGGCACCTTAGTTCTTTCTGATGAACTCAGGTCGATCGCAACCATCGAAGACAAGACTGCCCAAATTGTTTTTCCGGTGAGAATTCAAGATGAAATACCCGGCAAAGTCAAAATTCTCTCGATCGAACCGAGAAAAGTGATCTTTCTCAATCTCAGCGCTGGCCGTCGAGAATTTATCGACCTACCTGAAGATGCCTCAGGTACCACTCCGAAAATCACGCTGGGCACGAGCGTAGGCAAGCCAGGGGCCCCGATCGAGCGCCTATCACAAACCCAGTTCAATGTACCGAGAACCGAAATCGATAAGGCCATGTCCAACATCAGCATGGTACTCACCCAAGCCAGGGCCGTTCCTAATTTTGAAAATGGCGCCCCGGCAGGGTTTCGGCTGTTTCAAATTGTGCCAGGAAGTATTTACGAAACCCTCGGTCTCATTAATGGTGACGTTCTTTGCGGCGTGAACGGTGATGAAATCAATGAACCAGGAAAAGCATTTGAACTTCTCAATACCATCAAAACTTCGAGCCACCTCGAGCTTTGTGTGAAGCGTGACGGAAAGAAACTGAGCCAAACTTATGACATACGATGAAATAAAATCACAAACACGACTCATCTACTGGATTTCACTCATCACAGCACTCACCAGTGCAAGTGCTCTGTTTGCCCTCAGCGTGAACGACTCTTGGGCTGCAGATGCGGTGCCCCCTCCTTCAGCCAACCCCATGAATCAACCCCCGCGGGGGTTTGAACCCGGTTCAAAAACATTCACCAATCCGTTTGCCACTCCTCCAACTCCTGGCACTCAGCCCGAAATGTTTGACGAAGAAGATGATTTTGATGACGATGCCTTTGGCGGGCCGAATCCCACTGGCACTAAGCCAGGCTCACCTTCAATGGGTGGATCAGGTGGCAACTACCCAGGCGGAAACCCTAACGGACTAGGCAGAGTCTCAGGAGCCCCGGGCTCGGCCGCTGGAGTGTCACTCGGCGGCTCTGCTGGCCCTACGACCAATGCCAACCCACCTAGCTCACTCACGATTGATGAATACACCGGCGACGGAAGCAAGGCGGTTGTTACCGATTTCAATTTTCCAGACGCCGACATCATGGACATCGCTAAGGCATTAGGAAAGTTGACCGGAAAAAATTTCATCTTCGATAAAGACGTCAAAGGGCGAGTCAGCGTTGTCTCGAACTCGCCGATCACGGTCGGAGACGCTTGGCGGGCTTTTCTCACTGCCCTCGAAATGACCAATTTCGCTTTGGTTCCCTCAGGCAAATACATTCGCATTGCTCGTCAGCGCGATGCGCGCGACAAACAAGTAAAAACCTATACCGGAGACTACTCACCCGACACCGATGCCCTCATCACCCGAATTTTTCCCTTAAAGTACTTGAGCGCAGAAGACGTGACCAGAACGTTTCGTTCACTCTTGCCTCCGAATGCAAGAATCGTGGGCTACGACCAAACGAATACTGTCATTATTACTGACACGGGCTCAACGATACAAAAAGCGGCAAAACTTCTTGAGATGATGGACATCGAAGGCTACGACGCGGGTATCGAGGTCATCGCGGTAAAATACGCATCAGCCGCCGATCTTCAAAAACTCATCGACGGATTGATTCCGGGTACCGGAGCTCGCCCAGGTGGCGCCAACCGTTTTGGCGGCACCGGCTCACAGCGTTTCGCTTCTCGCAGAACCAAAGAAGGCGGCATCATTAACACCATCATCGCCGACGATCGCACCAATGCCCTCATCGTTCACGCCAACACCAAGGGCGCAGACCAGATTCGTGAGCTCGTAAGAAAGCTCGACCAGAAAGGCGCACTCAATGCAGGGGGCGGTAAAATACATGTCGTCTATTTACAATTTGCCGACGCCGAAGGGCTAGCCAATACCCTCAACAATCTCTCACAAGGCGGCAAAAGCGCTGGTGGCGCTGCCGGCGCAAAAGGCACTAACCCAAATTCAGGAAGCCTATTTGAGGGCAATATTAAGATTGGAGCAGATAAATCGACTAATAGCCTGGTGGTCACGGCCTCACCTTCAGATTTCGAAACCATTAAGCAAGTGATCAAGCGACTCGATATTTTAAGCGACCAAGTCTATGTCGAAGTGGTGATCATGGAACTCTCGATGTCGAGGAATTTTAACTTCAGCTCTGGCCTGATATCACCCAAAAGCAATTTTGCCCTCACGGGAGACGCCAATACCGATGCTATGGGAGTTTTTCAAAATCCCCTGACGGGCTTAGGGGGCGCGAAAGGATTATTCGGCATTCTACCTTTTGGGGGCACCAGCGACCTCACCGTGGCTGGCCAAACGATCAAGGGAGTTCCTAACCTTGCAGGCATCATCAAAGCCATTCAAACAAAAGCGAATGGCAATGTGCTCGCGACGCCTCAAATCTTAACCATGGATAATAAAGATGCAACATTCGAAACCAGCGAAAATATGCCAGTACCCAACAGCACCCTCGCGGCCGGCGGCCAAGTAGGACAAAGTTTTTCTAAAGAAAAAGTTTCACTTAAAATCAACATCAAGCCCATGATCAATAAAGTCAGTAATTTGGTGAAGCTAAAAGTAAAGGCTACTTTGATGGATTTTTCGAATCGAGAACTTCCGACCGCCATTCAATCGCAAGCTTTCGCGACGGTTGAACGCAATATCGACACTGAAGTGATGGTTGCCGATAAAGACACGATCGTCCTCGGAGGCTTGGCCCGTGACAATCAAACCGAGACGGTCGCAAAAGTTCCGTTACTAGGTGACATACCAATCTTGGGTTGGCTATTTAGCTCACACAAGAGAACGACTGAAAAAGTAAATCTCCTCATCTTCATGACCCCGCAGATCATAAAACAGTACGACCGAATTAGAGCCGTTCTCGATAAAAAACTCAAAGAGCGAGATGAGTTTGTCGAAAGCGCCACTGGTGGTGAAGACGCTAACCGAAAATACCGCGACAAGATCATCAAGGACCTTCCAGACCTAAAGGAAATTACATTACTTAAAGCGAAGGAATTTGATGTGATTGACGGCGAAGCAGCTGGTGGAATTGCGAATGGCAAATCTGGCGGAAGTGCCTCAGGCTCTGGCAATGACCCTATTATGGACATTCCGCCGCCAGCATTTCCGGGAGATTTCCCCCCGCCTCCACCCATGCCGAATAATGGTGAGTGATCACTAAAAACAAAGGAGCTATTAAAGGAATCATTGAAATGACAAAAGAGCCAACACCGCTTGACCCCTCTGAAAACACGAGAATTCTCTCAGCATCTAAGCCGAGAATCGGTGAAATTCTCCTAAAGCACACGTCGCTTAAGCAACAGCAGCTCGACGATGCGCTCGCCATTCAATCTGAACAAGGTGGCTTGCTCGGCGAAATTCTCGTTCAAAAAAACTACATAGCCCCCCATGAAATCATGCGTGCGCTTTGCATTCAACTTGGCCTCACCTTCGTCGACGACCTCAAGCCCAATGAAATCGACCCAAAGCTCACGACCGGTATTCCGATCAATTACGCCAAAACTAAAGAAGTCTTACCCATTCGAAAAGACACCACACCAAAAGGCGACGTGTTGGTGGTCGCCGTTTCTGATCCGTTTAGCCAGTTAGTCTTAGACGACCTTCAAGTACTGACCGGCCTACCTGTCACCGCCGTCGTAAGCACCTCGATGCGCATTCAAGATGCCATCAATAAAGTTTACGAGCGCAACACTGAAGGCATGGTCGAAAAAATCGAAGACGATGGCATTGAAGACACCTACGACCTTGAAGGCCCCATCGATATTCTCGAGGCCACCGAAGACGATGCCCCGGTCATTAAGTTCGTGCACTCGCTTCTTTTTCGCGCGGTAAAAGAAAAGGCCTCAGACATTCACATTGAACCTTTTGAAAAAGAATTCGTCGTTCGATTCAGAATTGACGGCGTTCTACGAGACATCATTCGTCAACCCAAAAAAGCCCACGCGGCCATCGCATCGCGCATTAAGGTCATGGGCTCACTCGATATCGCTGAAAAGCGCCTGCCACAAGATGGTCGAATCAAGCTTCGAATGGCTGGCAAAGACATTGATATTCGCTTATCGACCGTACCGACGAACTACGGCGAACGCGTAGTCATGCGTATTCTCGAACAAAACAACACCGTACTGAGTCTTGAACAACTTGGCTTCAATGAACGAAGTCGCAAGCAAGTTGAAACCCTGATTTCAAAAAAATACGGCATCATTTTGGTCACGGGGCCGACCGGTAGCGGTAAATCAACCACGCTTTCTGCCTGTCTAGTGAAACTCAATAGTCCCGATCGCAACATCATGACAGTTGAAGATCCGATCGAGTACCAAATTCCGGGCATCAACCAAGTTCAAGCAAAACCTCAAATCGAGCTCACGTTTGCGCGGGTTTTGCGTGCTTTTCTTCGCCAAAATCCAGATGTGATCATGGTCGGAGAAATTCGAGACAAAGAAACGGCCGAAATTGCGATCAACGCTTCACTCACGGGTCACTTGGTGCTGTCAACCCTACACACTAACGATGCTGCCGGCGCTGCCACTCGACTTTTCGATATGGGAGTAGAACCGTTTCTGGTTGCCAGTTCACTCTTGGGCGTCATCGCTCAGCGACTGATGAGAAAAGTCTGCATCAAATGCCGCGAGCCCCACGTTCCGACTGAATTTGAAAAAAACCAATTGGGCATTGAAATTCCAAAAGATGCCACCATTTTCAAGGGTGTCGGTTGCCCGAGCTGTTCAATGAGTGGCTACTCAGGCAGAACGGTGATTCACGAACTCATGCTAGTTGACGACGACATTCGAACCTTACTCGTCAAAGGCTCTGACTCAGGCGCGATCAAAAAAGCAGCGGCGGCTGCCGGCATGATCAATTTACGTGAAGATGGCATTCAAAAAGTTTTTCAAGGCGTCACGACTATTGACGAACTCATGCGAGCAACTCATGCGGAGTAAAATTTAACCCATGGCACCTATTTATGATTACAAAGCCCTCAACGCAGCCGGAAAATCAATCAAAGGTACCATTGACTCTGAAAATCAAAAAGCCGCGCGCCAAAAGCTAAAGAAACAGGGCCTAACGGTTGTCGATATCGGAGAAAAAACAGCCAAGTCGACGGCAAGCTCAGGGGGCATTCCGTTCTTGAGTGGCCGCATCAGTGTGAGAGAAGTCTCAATGGCGACAAGACAGATCGCGAGTCTCGTGAAAGCCAATGTTCCGCTGGTTGAAGCAATAGCCGCTGTTGTCGATCAGACCGAAAAGCCTGCGCTCAAATGGATTCTTGCTCAAGTGAAGCAAGATGTGAACGAAGGCTTGACTCTCGCTAAAGCCACTGCCAAACACCCGAAGGCGTTTGACACCATCTTCATTAATATGATTGAGGCGGGCGAAAGTTCAGGGACATTGGGGGTCGTTCTCATCAAACTTGCCGACCTAAAAGAGGCGCAATTGAGGCTTCGCTCAAAAGTGATTGGCGGCATGACTTATCCCGTTTTGATGCTCATCGTGGCTACGGGCCTCATGGTCGGTATTTTCACCTTCGTCATGCCGAAACTCGCAGGTGTTTTTGAATCGATGAAAAAGCCCATGCCCCCCACCACCGTATTCTTAATGTGGGTGAGCGACATGCTCGTTTCGTATTGGTACGCCATTGGGGCCGCTGCATTTACCGCTTGGTCATTATTTTTCAAATACATTCGCTCAAGCACCGGTAAACCGAAATGGGATACGTTTAAGCTAAAAATGCCTATTTTTGGAGAACTCGTGCAGCTCATTGCAGTCACTAGATTCTCGTCTACCCTCTCGACTCTTCTCAGTTCGGGTGTGCCTATTTTAAATGCCATGACGATAGCTAAAAACTTAGTCGACAATATTCCGATTGCGAATGCGATTCAGCAAGCGAGAGAAAATATCACCGAAGGTCAATCGATTGCAGAACCCTTGAAGCGAAGCGGAATGTTTCCGTCGATGATGCTTCACATGATCGCGATTGGCGAAAAAACCGGAGAACTGCCTGACATGCTTCAGAATGTCGCAAGCAATTATGAAGAGCAAGTGAACACCAAAATCGATAGCATGACTACCCTACTCGAGCCGATCATGATCATTGGTATGGGTGGAATGGTCGGCTTTATTGTGCTATCTGTTTTCGTACCTTTAATGGAGATTCAAAATGTCACTAAATAATGAAAACTATCGAAAGCAAACGAAAGGAACCCTCAACATGAAACTCAAAAAACTAACCACCGTATTCTCACGAAAAAGAACGCCCGACGAAGCAGGCTTCACCCTCACCGAGTTGATGATCGTCATGGCGGTGATCGCCCTCTTGGCTGGCACAATCGTTACAAATGTGATGAAACAATTTGATAAAGCGAAAGTCGAAGCCACTAAGAATCAAATTAGAGCGATTGGGCAAGTGCTTGACGAATTTAGGCGTGAGTGCGGATTCTATCCAACTACCGAGCAAGGGCTCGATGCTCTCATCACGAAACCTACTGCCGGTAAAGAGTGCAAAAATTACGATCCGGAAGGTTACATTAAAGGGGGCAAATTGCCAAAAGATGGCTGGAACCAAGACCTCACTTACAGCTGTGATGGCAATAAGTATAAAATTATTTCTCTCGGTCGTGACGGCGCCGAGGGGGGCGAAGGCTTAGATGCTGACCTCAGCTCTGATGACCTGTAAAAACGAGAAATACTGACTTGAACCCGAGGAGAAAGCGATACGCAAAATTCAGCTCTTTTTTTGAAAAAGCGATTTCTTTCTCCTCACCGTACAACTCGGGATTTTGCTCGAGTTGGATTCACCCTGATCGAACTTCTGATTGTTGTGGCCCTCATCGGCTTAGTAATGGTTTTGGTGGTTCCGAAGGTCGGAAGTTTTTTTAAAGTGACGCTCAATAGCACCACCCGAGATCTCGCCTCTACGGCTAAAGAGGCCTATAACGCTACTGTCATGACTGGAAAAGTACACCGCCTAGTCTACGACCTGAGTGAGCAAAATTTCTGGGTCGAGGTCGGACCTGCTGATGTTTTACTCGACACGGCTGAATCGAAAGAAAAAGAAGAACGCAAAAAAAGACAGCAGAAAGAAAAAGAAGGGCCACCGGTCTCAGAGTTTGTTCTCGCGAAGACCATCTCTCGAAAAAAAGTTTCGTTGCCCCGGGGTGTCGAGTTTCAAGACATTGTTACCGAGCAATCACCAGAGCCCATCAAAGAGGGGCTCGCCTACACCCATTTTTTTCCGCATGGAATTTCTGAACAGACCCTCATTCACATAAAAGACAATTCAGAACACCAGATCACTCTTCTGATCTCACCGGTACTTGCACGCACTCGACTTTACGAAAGACGCGTCGAAGCCAAGGAGGCGTATGAGACGAAGTCGAGATAGTTGGGTGAGAGAAAGTCGAGATCATGGCTTCACGCTGTTAGAAGTGATGATCGCTATGGCCGTCATGGCTCTGGGATTTGCAGCTATCATCATGGTTCAAAGCAATAGCAGCAACACCTCACTCAAAGCAAAGCAACTCAATATCGCCACCATGCTTGCGAAAAATAAGATGCTCGAAGTCGAACAAGAAATTGACGGCAAACCTTTTGAGAGTGCTGATAAAGTCAAAGAAGATAACTTTAAAGAACCCTTTCAAGATTACCACTGGAAAAAAGAAATTAAAGAAATCGAGTTTCCGAGCCTCTTTAATAGTGCTTCGGCATCTGGAGGGGCACAAGGAGGCACCGAAGCTGAAGGTTCTGGCGGCCCCATGGTCGAACAAATGACTCAAATGATAACAAAGTACCTTTCAGACTCGATTAGAGAAGTGAAGCTTACGATAAGCTGGAAAAGAGGAAATGCTGAGCAGTCTTTTTCATTAACAACCTATTGGGTGGACCTAAATCGTGAAATGCGCCTCAATTAAGAGAAATTCAAGAATAGCCCAAGAGGGATTTTCTTTACTCGAAGTCTTGATCGCCATGACTATTCTCACGTTCATTAGCCTAGCCATTTATCAAGGCACAGCTGCGACGTTCATTCAGCGAGATAAACTCTTGAGTGAAAGCGATTTCTATAGCGGCATTAGGCTCGCAATGAGTGTCGTTGATCGCGACATTCAGCACATTTATTCGCCAACATTATTGATGCCTGATTCGAAGGCTTCGCCAACCCCGAACTCAGGTACTGGGGCACCCCCACCGTTTGGAGCCCCCCCAAATTCAGGCGCAGCCGCTGAAGAAGATCTCTCTTGGTTGCAAGGTGATTTAGCCGTTTCGAGTGATTTTTGGACAGCTGCGATTCATAAAACTGGAATCAGAGCCTCGCGATTTCAAGGTACCTCTGAGTCACTGAGTTTTATTTCTGCTTCACACATTCGGGTTTACAAGGGTAGCGCCGAAACCGAATTCATCAAGGTGACCTACAAACTCGGAAAAGATACGGCAGAAGAGGCAATTCCCGACACGCTCATCTTGACCAGACTCATTTCTTGGGATGTCTTTGCAACTGACGATGGCAAAGAGACCACTAAGAAAACCTACCCTTTGGTCGGTGGACTCAAGAAAGTTACCTTTGAGTATTTAAATCCCGAAACCAATTTCTGGGTAAAATCTTGGGATAGTGACTCAGCAACCCCAAAAAATTCACTCCCGGCCCGCATTCGCATTTCTTTTGAAGCTGTTGGCCAACATCGGCTTCAATTTGATGGTGTTTATGATTTCAAACCTGAAATTCCATTGGAGGGGCTCAGTGCGACTTTTTAGGTTTGATTCGAAAAAAACCTCAAAGACCGATCGAGATGAAAAGGGCATTGCCCTTTTCATGGTGTTATCAGCGATGGCCGTTTTGTCAGTCTTGGTCACCGAATTGACTTACACCACCCAAGTCAATCAGCGCATGGCCTATGACGGGGCCGATCGCCTTCAAGCACATTACACTGCAAAAACTGGGTTCAAGATTTCCTTACTGCGACTAAAAGCGTACCAAACAGTCAAAGGCTTTATCGCCAAACAAGGGCCAGTAGCCGAAAAAATGGTTCCTAAACAGATTTTAGAAAAAATTTGGAGTTTTCCCCTATTTTTTCCGATTCCAACCAGCATACCCGGCCTCACTATGACCCAAAAAGATGGAATTGAAAAATTCCAAAAAAACTCTGGCCTGGCTGGTCAGTTCTCGGCTCAAATTGAGTCTGAGTCTTCCAAGTTTAACTTGAACTCTGTTTTAGAGGCGTTCTCTTACCCCATTCCAAAACCATCAGGATCACCCACACCCAATTCGGGTGGCGGCTCAGAAGAGGGCACCCCGCCCGGCTCGGGGCCGTCGCCAAAACCGAGTGGCGCCGCAAGTCCCACACCCGCACCGTCGTTCAGCCCCGAACAAGCCAGAGAGGCTCTCGGAAATTTTTTGGGCCAGCTTCTCGATAACAAAATCAAAGACGATCAAGATTTTGCAGCTGAACATCGAGACGTTCACATCGAAGACTTGATGGACAATATCTTAGCCTGGGTCGATCGCACCTATGAACGCAAAAATGCCAGTGTCAAAGAGTTGGTGCCCTTTAAAAAAGCGCCCTTCTACTCGATTACCGAATTGAGACAGATTCCGCTCATCGATGACGAAATCTACGAAGTCATCGCCCCGAACTTAACGATCAATCCGACCCCAGGCTTGAATGTCAACTCGGCCGGCCCCTGGAGCTTGCGCGCCATCGTGCCGGGAATGACTGACGAAGAAGCAAAAGACTTCATTAAGTACCGCGACAGCGATGAAGAAGACCATACTTTCAAATCAGTCGACGAGTTTTACAAACTCATTCAAGAAAAAGTAGCAGTTTTCAAGTCAGATTCGTCTGAAGTGCAGAAGCTCGCCGACCACCTGGCCCAAAAAGGCGTCAGACTCGTGACAGATGAATCGGCATTCAAAATAACGGTACAAGCGCAGGTCGGCTCGGCTATTAAGAAACTCGAAGCGTGGGTAGTACTCACCCCTGATTCGGCGGCTTCACCCACTACGGCTCAGCCAGATCCCAACAACCCAAATGCCCCCCCACCCAACAATGGGTCGGCAGCGCTGCCGCCTAGCGACCCAACGAAAAATACTAATGAACAAAAGCCGAAGGCCACTGGATTGCGCGTGTACTTTATGAGATTTTTATAGTGTGAGAAAGAGAGTTTGAAATTATGAGGATACTTGGAGTCGACATCGGTACGAGCAGTATCAAAGCGGTTGAAATTGATAGCACGTTTGGACGCTTTGAAATTCGCGAGTATCACGAAAAAGTTCTGGCGGCCGATTCGAATCCTTACGAAGCCTTAAGCCAGCTCATTGCTTCTTTACCGAAAAAGCCCGACCGCATTGCTACCGCCATTCGCACTTCGCAGTCGTCATTTCGCAACCTTCAACTGCCCACAAAAGATCGAAAAACCATTCAGTCAACAGTATCGTTCGAACTTGAAGACGAATTGCCTTACACTGAAGACTCTCTCTTCTTTGATTTTTCAATTATTTCACAGGTCGGAAATTCATCGAAAATTCATGTTGCCACTACTCTCAAACCTCACATCCAAAACTTGATCTCACAGTTTCAGAGCTTTCAGATTGAACCAGACCTCATCACCACCGAGTTTTGGGCAATTCGAACTTTGATTTCTCGAATGACGACTCTCTCTACTCTCACCAAACCCATTGGCGTTATTGTCTGTGGAAATAATCGGTCATTGTTCTACGCCGGAAACCGAAATCAACCTCTGAGCATTCGCGAAATTCCGTTCGGTGGCGCTGACCTCACGACCGCTATTTGCCGAAAATATGGCATTCCGATCGACCAGGCAGAAACGGCTAAATTAACCAACGGTTTCGTACTCGCTCCTTCTCAGCGAACTTCAGCTAGCCAAGAGCAAAAAGATTTTTCAGACCAAATTGCCCTCTGTTTGCGCGACTTGGTACGCGAAGTGAGGCAATTCTCAATGGGCATCAGGGCCAATACGGGTGAGGCACTCGATGCACTCTATCTAACCGGCGGTACCTCGCTCTTGCCAGGCCTGGGGCGATTCTTAAGTGAAGAACTCGGGATACCCGTAAGACCTCTATTGTCACTGAGCGGAGTGTCGAAAAGTGGCCTAACATTTGCTGAAGCCGTCGATGCTGGCTTTACCCTAGCCTTAGGCTCTGCCTTAGCATTAACCAAAGGCGATAAATCGTCAGCCATTCAGTTGCGACGGGGTGAGTTTGCAAAAAAAGCAGAGGGCGGCAGTTTTGATTTTAGCCACCTCAAACAGCCGGTGCTTGCCTTTTGTATTGTATACGCCTGCTTTTTATTGAGTCAGTTTTATCAAAATTGGGAATACGATAGCCGCCTAAAACAAACGAACGCCCAGCTCGAAAAAAGCGTGAAAACATTTTTCACGGGCATTTCAGCCGGTGCGACCCGCACCTACTTGAGCAAACCGCAAGACCTCAAGAAAGCCATTCATCGAGATCTTGAAAAACAAAGAGAACTCGCTAGACTACTTACCCAGACCAATCGCACGCCACTCAAATACTTAAAGGCACTTTCTCAAGCCATCAATAAAGAGTCGTCTGTTGACCTGGTGCAGTTTCAATTGGGCTCTTCGCCCAATCAACCGTACGGAAGCGACGACCTCGGCGACTTGTCAATGTCATTCATCGTTGATTCAGCTGCAGTGGCTGACAAAATCTCGTCAATTCTCTCAAGCAGAATTGATGGAATTCAGAAATCGAAGCCTGAAGAATTGGCAGAATTGGGATCTGATGGCAAATCTAAACGCCTAAAAATTACATTCACCGGCAAACCGATGGAGAGTGCTTATGGAAATTAGCAAATTTTTCTCACTTGAAAAACTCAACGAGCAAGTTTGGTTTCAACAAATCAAGTCAAAGTGGGACGAACTAGACGACCAAAGTAGGTTCAACGCAAAAACCGGGGCAGCCGTTGCCTCTAGTTTGGTTTTTGTGTTCATTACCATTAGCGCTATGCTCAGTGTCAGCCAAGCGAAGCGCGACCTCTCGGATCGCGCAGACTTGGTGAACTTAATTCAAGGGGCCTCAGACGAAATTCGTCGACTGCGTGAACAAAATTCAAAAGTCGGTGACGCCAAAGACCTGGCGGCCTGGAAACCCTATTTTGAAGGCTTTTGCGGCAATTCAGGTGTTCCTGCCGCTTCGCTCAGTTTAATCGACGAAAAAGAAGGAAAATCATCAGATCAAGTCAAAGAAACACTCTTTAACTTGGTGATCAAAAAAATTAATTTAAAGCAGATGACGAAATTCATTGCTGCGATTGAACTCGGAGCCAGGCCCGTAAAAATTAGAAACCTATTCGTCGACACCAAACAAGACCCGGCCGGCTACATTGATGCGGTCATCGCGTTGTCAGCCTTCAGCCTTAAACCAGAATCAAAAACAGACGCGAAAAGCGATAAGGATTCAAAATGAACCGCGCCGAACAAGCCTCTGAGCAACCCATACAAAGCCAACAAACAAAGGCAGGCATGGCAATCAAGGCAACCCTTTGGACACTCGCCTCGCTCTTCTTGTTACTTTTTTTTTCGTTGCTTAAGCTACCAGAAATTCGACTTAAAAATCTCATTCACGGGCACATCGTCAATGCGCTTGCCTCACAAGGGCTCTCACTGACAACCAATAAGTCTGAATTCTCGTATTTTCTTGGTATGTCTTACGACATGGAAGATGTCATCATCTCGGGCGGCTCGCTTACACAGCCCATAAAAATCCAAAAAATCAGTATTTCTCCCTCGGTATTACCTTTATTTCTTGGACGTTTTGGAGCGGGGATTTCGTTAAAGCAAACAGAGGGAAAACTCAAAGGAAGTGTTTCTTTCAAAGCGACCACCCCCGAACCAACCTTCTGGACCGATCTCACCCTGGATAAACTGGACCTCGGAAAATTAGGGGTATTTCAACTATTGGGTGGAGTTCAAGCGGGCGGAATCACACAGGGCACCCTCAGCTTCAGCGGCACCCTGAGCGACCCTAAATCAATGAATGGAACCGCTGATTTGAAGTTTTCAAAAATCGCCATTGAATCGCAATCAATTGCTGGTTTCAATGTTCCGAAATCACAAATTTCGGATGGTGAACTCGTATTCGACATCGTAACCGGAAAAGTAGCAATCAAGAAACTCCAGTTCGGCAAGCACCAAAACCCTTCTGACGACATCTACGCCCTGGGCTCAGGAGAGGTTGACCTCAATTCACGATTTGGAGCAAGTAAACTCAATGCCGATCTCGCATTTGGCTTCTCTCAAAAAATTCAAAAAGCTTTTCTTTTACTCGATGCTTTGCTAGCTGATGGGAAAACGGGCGAAGGTGCCTACGCTTACCATTTTGCTGGAACATTCGATGATCCCGTGAGAACGCCCAAAAAATAAAGGCCATACCATGCAAGAAATTTCTTGGGAAATTGCGCTCTCTACTTGTCTTGAAGAGCTAGTCAGTGATCGACAGTTTCTACCCAGAACTGAAACTAACCTCACCGAAGCCCATCACTTAGTTGAATCGATGAGGTACAGTTTTTTAGCACCCGGTAAGAGAATTCGCCCCCGGTTGCTAGAGGCGTCAGCAAGCTTGTTTTCGTTACCCGAAAAGGCCGTCACTTGGGCAGGCGTAGCCATTGAAATGGTACACTGTTTTACACTCATCCATGACGACATGCCTTGTTTAGACAATGACGACTTTCGCCGAGGGCGTCCATCAAATCATCGAAAGTTTAACGAAGCCACTGCCCTACTGGCCGGTGACGCCCTCTTTTCGCACGCTTTTTCGGCTCTTTCGAAAACCCAAGATCAGTGCGACCCAAGTGGAGTGGTTCGCGCTATTTCACGACTAGCCCAAGCGGTTGGCACCCGTGGAGTCATCGGCGGTCAGATGCTCGAGTTTGATTTGAAGGCCTTTCCGAATCTGCCCCTTTTAGAGCAAGTTCATCAAATGAAGACTAGCGCCTTGTTTGAAGCGACCCTACTGATACCGCTTGACTTGGCGGCCGTGAAATCGCTTGCTCCTGAAAAAACTCAGTCACTAGAAAAGTTTTCTCGAGCCATTGGAATGAGTTTTCAAGCCTTAGACGACCTCGAAGACCCACCAGAAGAGGCCAAGTCAGAGAAAAACCTCTTGAAATACCGCTCTCGCGGCGATGTTCAGTCGAGCTTTGTCGCATTACTTCAATCAAGCCGTTTAGAGCTTCAAGAGGCCTGGGGCATCGCTCTTGATCACCGTCTTCTGCAGATCTCACTCGACCTTCAGAACCGATTTCGATAAGTTCGATTGGTGAAGAAGCAAAAATCGGTCAAAATTAGAAAATTCATGGCCCCGAAAAATAACCATCATGTCCTTTGGATCACTGACCCGTGGTCAACTCTCGACCACCCCAAAGACACCTCGCTCAGACTGATGGAAGAAAGCTTAAAAACGGGCATTTCAACTTATTGGGCAGATGTGCATGACGTATTTCTCGAAAACGAGAGCGTTTTCGTCAATGCGAAGGCACTCTTTGAAATCGCAAACACGCCACCGCGGCCGCGCGAGGCCGCTACCTTTCGCTTCGACGAAATTCAAAAATTGCCGCTCAGTTTTTTTTCGAAGGTGGTTTACCGAACTGACCCTCCGGTTGACCTCGCCTACATTCACCCGCTGTTGATCATGCGACTTTGTACTCCGGTAGCTAAACCGGGCACTAAGCCGCTCAAAAAAAACGTAAAAACCATTGAGTTCATCAACCCAATTGAAGCCATTTTAGGTACCAGCGAAAAATTAGAAACGTTCTACATCAAAGGGCACCACCCCCCCTCAATGGTCTCGAGTCAGTGGAAAGAACTTTCGTCCTTTGGAGTTCGCGAACAAAAGACAGTACTGAAACCTCTGAATTTGGCTCAAAGCAAGGGCATTTCTCTCATTGATTGGCAGGGTGACAGCAAAGAAGCAGTTTTCGAACTGCTCAAGCGAGCAACGGCTGATTTCTCGACACCTGTTATTTTGCAGCGTTATTTCGCTGAAATCAAAACCAAAGGAGAGACCAGACTTTGGTTTGTTGATGGTAAGTTAATTGCCTGCGCACAAAAAGTACCGAAGACGGGCGAATTTAAAATCGACATGGATGCCGGGTCTCGCCTAGAAAAAGCAACACTCACTGCCGAGCAAAAGCGCGTGGTCAAAAAAATTGGACTGCAACTCATGTTACGAAAAATTCGCTGGGCGGCGGTCGATATCATTGGCACTTACATTACCGACTACAACATCACGAGCCCAGGATTGATCGTTGGGATGGAAGCATTGCTGAAAAAGAACCTTGCGAAGCTCATTATTGAAACGCTGAAAGCCCAGTGACCGTATTTCTGAGTATGTAAAAGTGATCAACATGTTGACCGATTTTACATACTCAGATAAGATGAAAAAATGCCACATTTGCGTGAACGTTATTTAACTTCCCTCATCAAAACTACCCTTAAGGCTAGTTCAATTGTTGGAGTCGTTGGGCATCGGCAGACCGGTAAGACGACTTTACTTGAACAGCTTTGCGCTGAATATTCGACTTTCGACGATGAACTTCACTTAAAATTAGCCCAGGCCGACCCGCGTGGTTACCTTGCTAACAGAACTTCTCCGTTTGGTATTGACGAATGTCAATTAGCGCCAGAGATTTTTTCAGCCCTCAAAGAAGAGGTGCGAGTGAATAAGAAAATGGGGCGCTTTTTGATTTCGGGTTCGGTGCGTTTTACCGCGATTGAAGATATTAAGGAATCACTGACTGGCCGGATTATCGACCTAGAACTCTTACCGATGGGGATAACCGAAGCCAACCACTTGCCATCGAGTGACCTCAGTGAACTTTTCACCACAAGTGATCCACTGGTTACTCTGAAGGCTCGACCACTTTTGAAAAAACCTTGGCAAGCCTGGGCTCACGAATACTGCATCAAAGGAGGGTTGCCCGGGATCTGTTTTTTAAGGAGTAAATCATTACGAGTTCGAAAGCTTCGGTCTCACCTCAAAACTGTGCTAGACCGTGACCTTCGATTGGTGACAAAAACTCGCGTCGACCTTCGAACATTGAAGCGTTTAGCCGAAGAGTTGGCCACTCAACAGGGTGAAAAATTAGAAATTGATCTCCTTTCTCGAAAAATTGGCATTGCCCGAAACACCCTACGCCGAATTCTTTCAGGGTTGGAAGCTATCTTCTTAATACGCCAAGTCGCTTTAATTGGCGACTTGAGTGGCACAGTTACATTTTGGGAAGACCAAGGGGTTGCTACATTTTTACAAGAAGAAAGAGGAGTGGTCGCCGACTCGACTCTCAGCACTAGTATTGACATGATTCGAGTTCTTTGGTCGCAGATTCATCAACAGGTTGCTTACGCGATTGATCACCAAATTCAGATCGCTCAGTATCGCACCCGAGGGGGAGCCTATCTGCCGCTTGCATTACAACTAGGAGGGCGTTGGGTCGGATTTTCGCTTTGTGATGGCCCTACGCCAACAGCTAAAGTCATTCGCAGCGCAAAGAGTTTTCAGCAGTCGTACCCAAAAAGCCGGGTTTATCTACTCACTCTCGGCAAAGATTTTCGTAGCCTAGGCGATGAGCTATTCGAGGTACCCTTAGGGGCTGTACTTTAAAGTGATTCAATTTTATTTTTTTAGCTAATAACAACGAGCTCCGCGACAGAAATCAACACGCTTCTTTTGTTGTGCTTCTCGTGTCTTCGCTGCTTGAACATCAGATCTTCTTTGATTTGCCCCTAGAACACAGCCCTGAGAAAAAGCGTTCATACTTCGCAAAGTGGCCGATGTTGTCGCAACCACGTTACCTTGTGAGACGGGCGGTTTCGCCTGAACTTCAGTAGTTGCCTCCGGAACGCCAGAATCACCCAGGTCAGGAATTTCGCCGTCTTCAGTCGGTACTCCTAATTCGGTTTCATCGCCGACTTGTGGTGCCGCGGGAGCCGCAGGCTCGGCGGGTTCATTCAAACTGGGTAGATACCGATCAAATGCTAATGCCTTCAACTCAGCCGGACAGCTAGCGTAGGCCTCGTCTACCTGTGCGTCTGAGCCCAGTTTTCCGTGAACGGCATATTCGCCCCACGCAACGCAATTGCAGAGCATCAAAATTTTCTCGTCTTCGGTGCCAGTTGACTGACTTGTCGCGTCAGCTTTCACCAGGTTTTGGCCGTCGTAAACTTTGGCTCCCCAGTTCTCTTTGCCATCTCCACAGGCCGACTTTTCGGCTTCAGACAGCCCTTCTTTGTCGCAAAAAGGAACATTATTCACGCCCTCTTCTTTGCAGGAGTTTAGTGCAAAGACAGCGAGAATCAATCCCAGAGTTAACCAAAGCTTGTGAATATTGTGTGTCATACGGGGCAAACCATACCAAAACACTCATAAATTGACAAGACGCATTAATTTTTAATTACCTTCATTATTTCAAATACTTACAATTTTTAAGCAATGGCCACTTGACGAAGCTTTGTCGGCGCTCGCATACTCTTTCACTTCAAAATGAAAATGAATCTCACTCGCCTTAACCCAGGCCAAAAACAGGCTGTTTTGTACACCGAAGGTCCGCTACTGATTCTGGCTGGCGCTGGCAGCGGCAAGACCAATACGATGACCCACCGAATCGCCTACCTCATCAAAGAAAAGCATGTTCCGGCCACTGCGATACTCGGGCTGTCGTTTACCAGAAAAGCGGCAGAAGAACTCAAAGAGCGGGTCAAGAAACTCACCGCCCAAGAAAATGGGCGATCACCTCTCACCCGTGGCCTCACCGTCACGACGTTTCACAGTCTGTGCGTGAGAATTTTGCGCAAGCATTGTGAGGTTTTGGGTTTTCCAAAAGAATTCACCATTCTCGACCAGAACGACCAAACTGACCTCGTTCGTGAAATTTTGAAATCAATTAACGTTGACGATCGCAAGTTTGATCCCGCTGCCATTTTGTTCGAAATGAGCCAGGCAAAAAACGAGTTCTTGTCAACCGAACAAGCTGAAGTGAAGTTCTTAGGAGGCGGAAAAAACGTCGGTGATTACGGAATCGTCACCGCCCAAGTTTACCCAAAATACCTTGAGCGGCTTAAACTTCTGCATTCGATGGATTTTGATGACCTTCTTTTTCACGCCGTAAGCTTGCTCGAAAAACACCCAGAAATCAGGGCGAACTTAAGTCGGGTTTTTCGCTACATCATGGTCGACGAATACCAAGACACGAACCCCGCGCAGTTTCGACTACTCAAAGCTCTCACTGATCAACACACCAATCTCTGCGTAGTGGGCGACGACGACCAATCAATTTACGCTTGGCGCGGAGCCAAAGCCGAATTCATTCTTCAGTTTTCAAGTTTTTTTCCGACCGCAAAAACGATCACGCTTGATCAGAATTATCGAAGCACCAAAACCATTCTTGATGCGGCAAACGTCGTGATCGCAAAAAACCCTCACCGGCACCCGAAGTCGCTCTGGTCAGACCTCGGCGTGGGCGAACCGATTCATCACGTCATTGTCGAAGAAGACCGCGCAGAGGCCGAATTTGTTGCTGACGAAATTTTAAAAATTGCGGAACCTGATAAAGAATCTCGCACTGCCTGGAAAGATTTTGCCATTCTTTACCGTTCAAACCCGCAGTCGCGAATTTTCGAAGAAGCCTTGAGAGCCCGAAAAATTCCGTACAAACTCGTCGGCGCCCTGTCTTACTTAGACCGCAAAGAAATCAAAGACACGTTATCTTATTGGAAATGGATCGCAAATTCGAAAGATGATTCGAGTTTAAGGCGCATCATCAATTGGCCGAGTCGCGCGATTGGCAAAGGAGCCCTTGAGGCTTTTTCAAAAGACACTCTTGAGCTGCACATACCGCTCATTCAATCACTTGAAAAAATTGACACGCTTTATCCGAGGGCAGCGACCGGAGTAAAGTCATTGCTCTCTATTCACCGAACGTTGACTCAAGACCTCAAAAACTGCGAACCCTCATTGATTGCGCTTTCGGTGTGGGCCAGAAAGTCGTTCACTCTGATCGGCATCAAGAACGCGCTATTAGAAGAATACGAAGATCCTGCGGTAGCAGAAAGAAAATGGGAAAACGTCGACGAACTCGCTAACGCCATCGGAATGATGAAGCTCGATGAAGCGTTCGTGAGTGGCAATCCTGAATACACTGCAGCTGATTTGCTCAGTGAGTTTCTTTCTCGCTTAACCTTAGAGGCAAGCTTAGAAGAATCAGACGAAAACCAGAAAAAAGACGATAAGAATCAAAAAGACCAAGTCACCCTACTCACTTTTCACGGGGCCAAAGGCCTAGAGTTTCCGGTTGTTTTCATGGTCGGCCTCGAAGAAGGATTGCTTCCACACCGTCGCACCATCGAAGAGGCCAAAGATTTTAGTGAAGAAAGAAGGCTTTGCTACGTTGGGCTAACCCGCGCTAAGAAACTACTGTATCTCGTTCGTGCGAAGAATCGCATTCGCTATGGCAAACCAGTACCGCGTTTGCCAAGCCGATTCATCGAAGACATTCCAAAAGAACTTCAGCTGATGAGAAACGAATCGTATTCGCCTGACCCGAATTCACCGAACCTAAAAGAAGAAGAAAAAAAACACGAAGAGAAAGTGAGCAACTTCTTAGCGCAGATTCGATCTCAAATCACCGGTGGTAAACCACCTGGGCAGAAACCCTTAGCCCGCTAATCACCTTCAGCTAAAGCTGATATTGAGTTCTTTTCCAAGTACCCTTCAAGTCTTTGACAAAGACGTCCTCGCCTTTGTATCGACAGGTATTTTCGAAGAGATGAACCTGGATAGACTCCATTTTTGCGACTCTTGCGAGGCATGATGCCGAAAGCAAGAAAACAGGAAGTTTGGGGAGCAAAAATGGAGTCTATCCAGGTTCATCTCTTCAAAAATACCAACGCCGATACTGTGGCTGCGGAATGTCTTTTTTACAAAGACTTGAAGGGTACTTGGAAAAGAACTCAATATCTGGCTAGGTCACATCACAGGTACACGCCTAGGTCAGCCAGACCAGCTTAAAAGTGAGCCAGCGCGGTCACAAACCGGCCAACATTCATTCGCCCACAAATGGTAGCATCTAGGTGAATTCGGTCTGAGGTGTCGCAAAGTGATTTGACCACTTTGTTTACCGTGACGTCTTTCTTCAGCGCACTCAACCCCAGAGCAAGAGCACCAGCGACTTGAGGTGTGGCCATCGAAGTGCCCGAAAGCGACTTGTAGGTGTGACCAATGTAAGTGCTGTAAATATTGCTACCGGGTGCCGCCAAAACCACTGACTGAGCACCGTAGTTCGAAAATCCACTCAAGGCATCTTGAGCATCGGTTGAGGCTACCGATACGACGCCAGGATAATTGGCAGGATACGAAGGGCTATAATCATTGTTTGATGAATCATTTCCGGCTGCAGCAACAAAGAGAATGCCCTTTTTTCTAGCAGCAGCCACGGCCTTGCCCAACAGAGCTGATCCGCCAGGGCCACCCCACGAATTCGAGATCACCTTCGCACCGTTGTTGATCGCGTAGTAAATAGCGCGAATGGCAGCGCGGGTATCACCACGGCCGTCGGGCCCCATAAAACGCAATGGCATGATTTTCACTTTGGGTGCAATGCCCACGACACCCATGTGATTGAGCGAGGCGGCGATGATTCCGGCGCAGTGGGTGCCATGCCCATTTTCATCTTTGGTTAGCGGCTTGTCTTCATAGAAATCCCAGCCGTGAACATCATGAGCGTAACCATTGGCGTCTCGATCTTCTGAGTCAGTGCCCGCTGCTTCAAGTTCATTCGTGTAAATATTGTCTTTCAAATCGGGATGGTCAATTTCAACCCCAGTATCAATGACGGCGACAATAACGTTTTCGCTACCCAGAGTGGACTCCCATGCTTTTTCGACACCCAATATTTTTCGCGCATACAGTGAAGACACTTCTGAACCAACACCGAGAGCTTCAGCTGCGACATCGCCAGAACTGCTCTCACCTGGCTGCGTTTCACCGATCGAGTAGACATAATTCGGTTCACAATCGGTTTGCGCACAAACGGCTTCTTTATCTTCGTCTTTGACCACGATCACTTCTTCTGAGTTAGTCGGCGAAACTGCGATGGTGCCACTCACCTCTAAAGCTGCAGTGCTCGGAGCCGAACCTTCCGCGCCGGTTCGGCCAGATAATCCTGGTCCGCAAGCTCCCATAAAAAACGCCAATGCAGTTGCAAAACCAAGTGGCGCGCCTAACGAAAGCAAGGTTACCGATCTGAATCGAAAAATAACGAATTGGGGTTTCATGACGTATCCTCCTTCTCTGGGGGTCACGCAGACATCATTGTCGGCGTGCATTCACACAAAGCAATTTACGTGCACAGAGAGTTTTTTCAGAAAGCGCAGGTTTTTTTAGAAGTAATGAAACTACTGCACCATGAGTACAAAACGTAATCACACCTGAAATTCAGCCAAAAACGGCCACTTAACGCGCAGCACTCAAAAACCACCGTTTTTGGCCTTCTTTTAAGAGGTTTCTTCTGCAAAGCTCAATAGCAAAACAACAACGGGGAATTAATGGCACCAGCATTCCCAAACTACCCCAGTGTCACATTGGCCTACCTACACTGTGACTATTTTTTTTGGCATGAGCGTGGAGATCAATCTGATTTTACTCCGCAAACATCCTGTTTTCTTGCTCTCGGCATCGTGCCTCGCAAGAGTCGTAAAACCAGATTGATCTCCACGCTCATGCCAAAAAAAAAGTCACGGATTGGTTAAACTAACGATTCACAAATCGCCCGATAACTATCGTGCCGAGAAAACCCGGTAGCCGCACAACCGACTTCACCCAAGTGCGTGCAGTCTTGCGACTGACAGCCGGCTTGGTTGAGCTCTGGATAATACTCAAGCAGCTCAGGCTGCGTAATACCCAAAAGTGAAAACGCGCGAACCCCCGGAGTGTCAATCAAGTTAGTCGGTAGACTGGGTTCTATACCAGCCCCTTCAGACATTTCGACTGATTTGATCGCCGGCAACAGTATCGCACTCGATGTGGTGTGTCTTCCTTTGCCCGTCACTAGATTGACCTCGCCCACATCACCAAAATCGTCGCCCACAAGTTTACGCAGTAGCGATGTTTTTCCGACTCCGGAGTGCCCGCAAAAAACTGACACTTTCTGGCGAAGAAAATTCACCAAAATTTCAAGTCCGTCGCCGCGTTTTGCACTGACTTCAAAAACCGGTAAGCCTAGTTTCGAATAAACTTCCCATGGCTGATCATTTACCTGATCATTTACCTGAGCCCGCTGATCACCACGCACACACAACTCAATTTTGTTCACCACCAACGCCACTTGAATTTTTTCTCGCTGAGCCGCAATGAGAAATCGATCGACAATGCCTGGTGAAAATTTCGGACTATCAGCCGACGCTACGATTACCAAAAGATCAACGTTAGCAGCCAAGACGTGTACCACTTCTTCATCTCGCCCTGGCGCTTGCCGCACCAGCCGATTTCTTCTTTCTGCGACAGCAGCAACAATTCCGCTGTGTAAGCCGACTCGTTCAACCACGACCCAATCACCGACTGCTACGGGGGCCCGTTCACGAAGATCACGCCCCGAGTGTCCCCAAACCGAAGCTCGCCGGTACGGGCACAAGAACTCTTCTCCAGTCTCTACCCATCGAACTCGGCATTGATTCGGAAACACCTCAGCCACGATCGCATTCGCATCATCGCGGCTTACCGACTCGGCGTGATCACCTGCTTTTTTTTTGGGTCGCCGATTTGAACGCGAGACTGTTTTGTTATCGTCGAGCCAGTCTTCAGCTTGTTTTGATTTATACTTTGGCGGCATGCTGCGGAGACTTCATTTTTCGAAAGGCCGCCAATGCTACATAAGAAAGCTGCACGGTCGAAAACACGGCCATCCCGGCTTGTCCGCCACTTGAAAATCCGTACGAATGAAGCCCCACGCCGAGTACGAAGTTCACTCCGTACCAGGCCATGACGACTAACAGAAAACTAATCACAGTCCAGGCGGTGAATCCAAACTGCCCCATCCATCCGGTGTACCTCGCGTGTAAAACAGTGACGTAACCCAGAAGTGCAATCAAAGCCCACACTTCTTTTGGATCCCAACCCCAGAATCGGCCCCAAGAGTAATCGGCCCAAACACCACCCAGAATCGTTCCAGCGGCCAGCAACACCACACCGAACATCATCGCCCGGTATGTGAGTGCATTCATCGCGAAAATTTTAGCTTGAGCGCCAGGGCGATGTTGACCACGAATGTAGTGATAGAGTCCGACATTTCCTAAACCTAGTGTTAAAGCAAAAGCAGCGTAACCCAGGGTGATCGTCAAAACGTGAATCGTTAGCCAATAATTGCTCTTAAGAACTGGCACCAAAGGGTGAATTCCTGGATCTAAGAGCGCAGGCGAAGAATCGGCAATAATCAATGTGATTCCACCAACCGCAGCAGCCACGGTGAGTAGCACCGTCTGTTTTTGAAAGAAGTAGAGAATCCAGGCGAAAAAAACGCAACCAAAAGACACCCAAACCATTGACTCATACATATTCGTGACGGGTGGACGACCCGAAACCATGACGCGAATCCAGATTCCACCGATGGTAGAGAAAAATCCAAGCGCCACGAATGTGAGGCCACCGTAGTTCAGAAACCGAGAAGTTGGGCTCACCTTTTGAGCTTCAGTTTTTTCGTCTGCGTCGGTTGAGCGAGTAGCCACTCCGAGCAACAACAAGAGTGCTCCAATGACGTAAAAGATCCAGGCACTCATGAACGGTCTGACCCGATTATAGAAGGCTTCCCAATACAGGTGCCCCCGGGTTGAGTCTGAAAATCCAGTAATCTGAGATTCAATGCCGCTTTGAAGTTTCAACGTCGCTTCGGCAAACTCGGCAAGGTTCGCTTTGGCATAAGTAGAAATCCACTGTGAAGCCAACAGCCGAATGGTCATGTCACTCGAGCTAGCACCTGCCGGATTACCCGCAGTCAAGCCTTGCCATTCTTGCGGCTCAGGCCTCGGCACAAAAAGCCAAGCCTCACCCGAGGTGATTCCTCGAAAAGCTCCAACTCGCTCAAGTACTCTCGCCAATTCTTGGTCTCGCGGGTGTTGCTTCATGCCGGCTCCGCCTGCTAATGGTGGATTTGAAAGTTGCGCGCCACCTGGCATTTTGTCGGCGTATTGCGATAAATAAGAGGTTTCAACCAGCTCTTTTGGACTAAATCGGGTTTTCTGGGGGTCTAACCCCAACTGTTTGCGCACATCTTCGCGGTTCACTTGCACAAATTCAACGGTTTCCCAAACTTGTGGAGCACTTACCCACGACAATAGCAATTCAAGAGGTTCCCAACCACCCCAGGTTCTAGAACCTGTGATAAACATGACCGTTTCTCGGGCCATCGTATCGACTGGCTTTAATCGACCCGCAACAAATACAGGCAGTACGCCAGCCTCTTTAAAAACCCAACCAGCCCGTTTCTGCCCTGGGCTCACGAGTTCAATCGAAGCCTGGGCTTCGAACACAAATGCTGACGAAAAGCTTGCAAGGAACAAAGCCGAAGCCGTAGCTACTTGCAAGAGTTGACTTGAAAAGACATTCACTAGTTTGTTTTTCATATTAAATTACCATTTTTCTAAGCGCCGTTTGGGGTCGCCATTTTTTTTCGTGCACTGACTTTCATAGAGAACAAATAAATACTACCGAGAACGAGCAGAATCGAACCAAAATATTTCAAGAATCTACCAGGATCGCGATTAACCGAAAAAATACTCACGGTCGGTCGCGGCTCACCCGGCTCGTAGCTTGATTGATAGAAAGTAAATCCACCGTGCTCAAGCGGTTCATTCATTGATATATGATAGGCAAACTTAGGAGCACCACCCGATGGATGAACAGAAACGTCAGAGGCATATTTCGAAGGATCCATCGTACCCTGATAGCGCTCGAGAATGAATTTTTCTAAAGAGAGCGAAAACGGCAACTGAATTCGTCTCGGAGTGTAAACGATACCCACTTCTCGACCTTCGACATCTAACCTTGCGCGATCGCCGAGTCCGAGCCACATTTCGCTACCGCCTGCCAAAATCTTAATTGCCGAACTGGGTAACTGAGAACCATACTGCGATTTTGACGGAAAATAACTCACCTCAGAGCGGGCATTCGGCAAGAATTGAAGAACTTTGAGCTCGACTCCGCCGCGCCAGCCAATCGGATGAATGACTTCTCCCAACTTAACTTGGCCTTCAGTCACGTCGCCAACCGAGCTTGTCGCTCGAAACCTCAGTGGCGCCCCAGGCACTGCAATCACTTCAAAGTGCGCCGACTTTTTATTACCAGCACCCATCGCGGCCCCTTCAATCGGCGGATGCCCTTCAGGCAGTCTCGACTTAGGCTCTTCGGCTTCAGCTACCTTCTTTTTTCCTGACTTCACCACTGGCGCTGGGGTTTCAGTCAAAACTGAAAACTGAGCTGGCCCAAGGGTCACGGTCTTCCAACCCATTTCACCACTCCAAAGCCATTGGGCCTGAGTGATTCTCATCGGCCCACCTTTGACTTCAATCTGAACTGCTGGACGCAAATCTTGAGGAGCCGTTTTCTCTAAAGCCGTGTCAACAATCGGCAAGAAATTCACCGCACCCTCGGCATGAGTGATATAATCTCTGATCTCGACTCGGTAATTAGGAACGCTCAGTGGACTAAATTTCACACCGGGCGCAATCCACGGAACAAAAATGCTTTCGACTTTCTGCCCGTCGACAATGTATAAGAAATTTTCATCTAGCTCTAGAGTCGACCCCACTTGCCCTTCCTCGAGTCTCATCATTCCATCGGTGCCCTGTTTTTG
The DNA here is from genome assembly GCA_903895855.1 of Oligoflexia bacterium. Lineage (GTDB taxonomy): Bacteria > Bdellovibrionota > UBA1018 > UBA1018 > UBA1018 > CAITVN01. The sequence continues at coordinate 47,434 of CAITVN010000224.1, forward strand.
GGTAATCAAAGACCCAATCATGAGCGAAATAATTCCGATATGGGCCATCAAGAATGGGGCATGTCTTTTTTGCCAAGGCAATCGGCTAAGCATGACAACGAAAAGATTGAAACAAAGGGCGAAGAGAACGCCCTTAAACCACCAGGATCGGTACACCAAGTACTGAGCCGTCGGAGTATCATACGTCGACTCGAGCAACGTCGCCGCAATCAGAGAAGACGTCAGGGTCACCAAAATAGGAATCGCCATTTTAATGGAAGCAAGCGACCAAAAAATTCGACTCGGAATAGACTTGTTTCTAGGAATCCACGATCCTTGACTCATATGTGATTTCTACACCTTCTAGTTTTTAACTGCCAATGGAGGCAATGATAACGCGATCGAGTACGAATGATCTCGCAAAATCTCTCCTTGTTGTACCGATACAATGCCAGCCAGACGTAACACTTCTCGCTGAACAAACCTTTCGCGTTCTAACAAGTCGCTGGGCAATTTGGCTATATTTGCTTTCTCGTCAAAAACACGATCGTACAATTGTTTTCGAAACAGACCGGCATTTCTACCAATCGCCACACGAACACGACGCCTCAATTTGACCGCATAAAAAAGTCCCTGCCGTTGGCCAGGACCAGTGAAGTCAATGAGCAAATCAATTTGTTCTGGAGCTTCAGCACCCAATGCTTTTCCTGATGTGTTCTTGAAAAAAACCGCGACTTCTGGATACGCCATCAACACTTGATGGCGAACAGCATCTCGATCAAATGCCTGCCCACGTGAAGACATCACAATGAGCACTGTTCTCACACCCGGAACCCGGGTTGAAGCCAGTTTCTCTTGTTCTGAAAGGTGACTTAAAGACAAAATAGTTTCTTGATCAACTGCAAATTCATCTTGACTCGGTACTTTTTTCATCTGGACCATCATATATCCGCCTCGTGCCCGAATACAACTCATACTTGAGCAAGCGACAGTCAATAGATCCATTAAAAAGTGGGAATTTTCGACTCGGTTTCAGACCCACTTTCTTGGCTAATGCCAAGTTACCGGTCAAAATATAAGCCCCCCAGCCGGGGAACGACTTTTTCATCGTGTCGCCAATCAACTCATAGAGGGTCTCAAGCTCTTTTTCGTCGCCCAAACGCTCGGCGTAAGGAGGGTTCATCACCATCAAACCTTGAGCAACATTCGGAGCCGCATCAACCACCATGCGCTGGCCAAACTTCAGGTTTGGATGAGAAAATGACGAACTACCGACATCCCTAAGAACGTCTCTGAGAGCGGCTCCCAGGTTTTCACGCGCCGAATGAACAGCTTTTCGATCGGCATCACTAAATACAAATGAAACCTGCGATAACCGCTTCAGAACAACCTGCGAACTGACGACTGCTGCTTGTTCAACTTCTGTCCACAGTTTCTTGTCGTGCTTGAGCCAACGCTCAAAGCCAAATTGAGCGCGCCGACGGCCCGGAGCTAAGCCCAAAAACATTTCAATTGCCTCGATGCCTAGAGTGCCGGTTCCACACATGGGGTCATAAAACTCAAAGGCCACTTTAGAAGGTAAAACTCGCCCCTCGGGTGAACTTTTTTTAATCTCAGATTCATCGCTCGCTAATCGAATCGCCTCGTTTGCTACCTTCGGCCACCCTGCCAACCTCAACACTGAAGCAGCCAAGGTTTCTTTCATCGGGGCCGATCCAGACGAAACCCGATATCCGCGCTCGTGAAGACTGTTACCGGCTAAATCGATAGAGACCGTTGCCACATCATCTTTCACGTGCACATAAATTCGCACATCTGGGCAATCTAAGTCGACTGACGGTCGAACACCATGAATGCTTCTCAATTGATCGCAAATCGCATCTTTAGTTTTTTGCGCACCGTATTGGGTATGAGCCATCTGAGAGTGAAGACTCACAAAACTGACCGCAATTCGCGAATCGGGTAAGAGGTGGTCAGACCAGCGAACTTTTTTTATTCCGGCGTACAGCTTCTTCTCGTCTGACGCATTGAAAACAGCCAAGGGCCAAAGTACACGCATGGCGGTTCGGCTAAGTAGGCAGATTTGGTAAGCGGCCTTCAATTTATCACTGACAGAATGACGCTGTTCGACAGACAAATCATTTTCTGAAGACTCCGACCGTGACGTCTGTGAAAAATCAATTTCAACGGCACCAGTGGCAAGTCTCATTCGACTGCGATCAAGACCTGTGATTTCTGCGACCTCGTCAGCAACCACTTCTTCAAGATGCTTGGGAGCGGTCACAACGATCGAATTCAACTGATTTTCAATTTTCTCTGCAACCAGGACTGTGGCATTCGGTGAAAAATCTACTTGCCGAGTCATTGGGCGAACAAAAGACGGCCGTTCAAGGGCGTCACGCGCCTCGCGAACGTCAGGCTCAACGGGCACCGGATTAGCGAGCGGCTTGATGACCGTTTTCTTGATCATGTCTCGTCTCATTACTCTAGTCGCCACTTTGGTCTTCGTTTTGGTCGTCAGTTCGTTTTGGTTTTGCATGCTTAGTTTACCAAGCCAATCCAAGTTTTGAGATATTTGCCTTCGGGAAATTGCGCCAAAATCGGGTGATCAGTCGCATGACCGCCGCGATAAAACCATCGCACGGTTCGATCAGCCTTGGCTTGCCCCTTAAACAGTGCATCGCTAAAATCTTCTTCGGTCAGTAGACCAGAACACGAACTCGCAACGATAAAACCGCCCGATTTCACTTTACTGATGGCTTGACCAAAAAGACTTGCATAGGCAGCTTTGCCAGGCCCCAAGTCTTTACGAGACTTGATAAAAGCTGGCGGATCAGCCACGACGATGTCAAAACTCTTATTTTTTATTTTTTCAGAAAGCTGCTCTGGCACTTTTTCACCTAGAGATTCATCTAAACTCAGAGCATCTCCTTTGATGATCTCAACTTTTCTCGCCTCAACTCGTTTGAGATTCTCGGCTGCTCGCTCTAAGGCATCTTCTGACACGTCAAGAAGCGTTGCACTCACCCGACCCTTGAGGGCTTTTGCAATCTGCACACTCCACTGCCCCACATAAGGGCAAAGATCTAAGACTGAGAAGTCTTTCGCGCCCGCCTGCGGCTGGTTGGTCAATACCTGACAGAGCCAGCGAACGCTTTCACGCTGGTCGAGAAAAAATCCCGTCTTTTGACCGCCAATCAGATCGACTGTAAATGCGGCCTGATCGACGTCGATCCAAACGTCTGAAAGGGCCGCGACTGAAGAAACCTGTCCCAGCTGCAACACCGTTTGACTCACATCGATTTCTTTGAGTCCTTCGCGGGCTCGAGCGCCCGAATCTTGTCTCAAAATAACGGTCGTATTTTTAAAATCTATGCGTCGACTATTGTGCTGACCAGCGGCGACTAAGTCAGCTGAAATTTTTTCCCAGACAGTTTCTATAACCTTGAGGTAGAACTGCCCACCTTGCCAGCTCGCCCAGCGATCAACGCCAGCAGTATTGAGTTGAAACACAATGGCTTGGCTCTTCTGATTTTCAAATAAGTAACGATCAACAATCAATCCTGGCAAATCATCGGCTTCGGCAAAAACCCACCGAAAACTGGTGCCCGAATGTCCAAGAACTTCGCGCATTTTCCAAGCTTTTCTCAACCTGCCAACCAATAATCCAAAAACCAATGACTCTTCGGTTTCACCCGGCTGAATGAGATCTTTTGAGACGTGCGAGGTCACTTCTTTTGGGGCTGAGTCTTTTGAACTAGATGATCGAGAAGAATGAGGAGTTCGAGGCACATCAGCTCGAATGAGGGTACGAAAAGCGATCAGCGAATGGGTATTGAAATAACCGTAGGCGATCACATTGCCATGAGAGTCACGAAGCTCAACCAATTCGCCCCCATCACACTTAGCCGGAAATGGAGTCTGAATCTCGTTCGAATAGACCCAGGGGTGTCCAGAATCTTGCCCCGCTCGAAAACGTCTCTCGGCATCTTTTTTTAACGCAATAACGGGAAACCGATTTTTCATGTTTTTCTCTCTTTAATTGGCTAATCAATTGAATTGACTGATTTGTAAAATGAGCCCTAACATAACTTCTGTGAACCGAACAAATAAATCTGATAATTCTGACCCCCGCAATGAGCGAGCGGCCGTTGGCCAAGCCAAATTCAAACCCTATAATTGGGCTGAAATCGAAATCCTGGCGAAATTATTAAACAATCTCTGTTCAAATCGATTTGTTGACCGAATTATTATTCCAAGAAGACCAAAATGCTTGCCTGAAGGCTACCTCATGGGCGAGTGGGTTTTAAACCTCTCAACCGGGCTCATTCTTTTTTCAGCCCGCCCACAGCAGTGTGGATTCTTTTTTGGACAAGCCCAAAGCAAATCGCATGAAGCCAAAGCTTCTCACTCAGCTATTGACCTCGCACTCAGCAAGTACGTTCGCGGGCTTCGCATTCGTTCAGTCACCTCGATCAAACACGAGCGGGTTTTGATCATTCACTTTGGCCCTCAAAACGACCGATCGGCCGACAGCGAAGGGTCATTGTGCTTGGTGGCATCTATGGTTCCATCGACTCCAGAACTCTTACTTTGTGAAGCATCGGCGAAAACTGAATGGACCGTGCTTGCTCGCTCACGGCAGAAACTCGAAGGCAAGTACCTCACCTATACCCTTCCCGATGGCGCCAACGCTCCGCAGGCACCCGTCATCCGACCTGAAATTGAAGCGGCGGCGATGAAACAAGATACGGATTCGCTTCTGGTTCTTTCGCGTGACTACGAAACGGCAATCGAAGCCGCGAGCTTTGAAAAAAGAGTCGCGGCCGCCCAAAAAATAGCGATCGAAAGAAAAGCTTATTTCCTCGAAAAAATCCGTCACCTCGAAGTTCAGCAAAAACAAGCATTGGGTGAACCCGATTGGCAGAAATTTGGAGAACACCTCAAAGCCAATCTCTATCAGTACGAAAAGCTCGTGAGTGAGAGCCGACCCATCGCGGCGTCACCTAAGAAAAACCCGAAGAATGAAAGCCTGACTCGACTGATCACGGTTGCCGATTTTGAAACGGGGGCCGAGCTTGACATACCCGTCGAAGCCAAGCTTTCAGGCAAAGCCCAAGTAGAACGCTTTTTTCAAAGCAGCAAACGAAACCAAAGAAAACTGATCGACACCGCCGAACGCCTTGCCGACTTGAAGGCTAAACTTGCCGATCTGTCGAAAATAAACGTGGTAAAAAAACAAAACGCCGGCGACCCACTTGATTGGGCTTGGCTCGAATCGATTGAAGTAAAGCTAGGCTTAACGGTAAATGAAAAGCCGCTCAGCACTGACATTCAAAAACGAACCAAAGAGTTCGGAGAATTTTCTGGAAAGCGTTTTCACTCAAAAGAGGGCCTCATCATCTTGATCGGTCGCAATAGCCGCGAAAACCTCGAATTGACGTTTCGAATCGCAAAAGGAAACGACATTTGGCTACACGTGCGCGGAAAACCCAGCGCACATGCGGTGATTTGCCTGCCTTCAAAAAAAACGGCATCTCTCGACTCGCTACTCGACGCAGCAGAATTGCTTTTGCATTACAGCAACGGTACCGGCTGGGGAAAAACTGAAATTGACTACACCTTTAAAAAATACGTTAAGCGAATCAAAGATTCGACCGAAGCTTCTTACACCCACAACAAGACTTTACTGATCAATCACGACCCCAAGCGGCTCGACCGCTTGCTGACCGTCGACAACTCGTAACTGACGGCTGGGTCAGTTACTGCGCGCTCAAACGGTAGGCCATAGGCGCCCAAGAAGCCGCTTTTGCCGTAGCAAGAGCATCAACATCACTCATGACACTTGAAAGTTGAGTGACCATGTCAGTGAACTCAGTTCGGGTCACGTGAATCAAATACGGCTCACCTGCCGAAAGTTTTCCGGCTAAGTCGAGAAACCCAAATTGTTGCATTTCAATATTTGGCATTGAAATCGACTCTTGCTTTGCTATCACGCTGCCGAATTTATCGACAGCCTCAAGAGTGATGCCTGGCGTGTGAGCCACTATTGAACCGAATCGATCGCTGCCTTCGATACCAAACCAGTCGTCTGGACCGGGCATGATACCATCCCACGGATCACCGGGATTGTGCCATGTGAAAGGATCATCTCGGGTCGCCACAAATTTCGGAAACAACGACTGATTCACGTGTGCCCCGACATAAAGAGTGTAACGAGTTTTGGCGCTACTTGAGATCTTGATAAAGAAGCTCTTTCCTAACTCGCTCGGATCAGTGAATAAAGTCGTCATCTTAGCACCCGGATACGCGGTGCCACTTTTTTCATCGACTTTGGTGAGCTTGGTACCAAACGAATCAGTCACACCCGAATACACTTCGAGATCGACCGTATCAAAATCTGTCGGAGCGATTGAAACGCCGTACTGGCTCACAATACCGACTGTCGGCGGCACAGTGAATACGAACCAATCTTGATCACCGAGCTGGTGAAAATTGAGTTCCCACTCACCCGCACTCACATTCGATGCCGAAGCCCAAACGTTGTTGTCTTCGAACATATCTGGGTACAAGCCTGAGGCGAAACTCGAAAAGGTCAAATTGTAGTTGAGCTGGCTCCAAGCCTGCACGCGAATCACGTAGGTACCCGGAGCAAACAGACCAGAATAGTTCTGCCCGGCCACGGTTGAGTTACTCTTAAACTCTGTCGGAAAATAATCTTTGCCGTCTCGTTGAAACGTCATCTTGATGTTGCCAAGACCCGACATGTACTCGACGCCGACTGAAACACTTGAATAGTCAGAAACTGTGAATTTGTAAAAGTCTTGGTTCTTTGCGGTGAGCATTTTTTCGATCACGCCTGAAGAATTGATTGTTGTAGCTTGAGCATCCCAATCGTTGGGCTCGAGATCGTCATCAGCCAATTTTTCTCCGGCCACTTCTTTCAAGGCTCCCAGCGCATTTAAATAGCCCACGCCTTTGACATCGACGTCAGTCGAATCTTTCCACGCGCTTTTTTTCAAAATAGCATCGACTTGATCAGAAGTGAGAGACGGATTGAGCGACTTCATCATCGCAACCACCCCAGCAACCCAAGGCGTTGCCGCACTGGTACCGCCAGCGTTTGCGAGCTTAGCCGGATTATCACCGTTTGGCATTGAAGCGATATTGGTCGGAGCCCAAATGTCGATTCCGCCGCCGAAATTCGAATAGCTGATTCGAGTATTTTGACCGTCGTTCATCGCGCCAACACAAATCACTCCGCCGACCATGCAAGGTTCGTAGTTTCCGGCAGCTGAATCGACGTTGTCATTTCCAGCCGCAGCGACCATCACAATGCCTGCGTTTCTGGCATCATTGAAATAGTCGTAAAGGTGTTTACAATCTTTGTAATCTTGGCAGTCTTCATTGCAAGCACCGCCGAAGCTCATGCTAGCCACTTGAATGCCCCAGACAGGTAACGACTTGATCGCGCGGCGAAGGGTTGCCGTAGTGAAATCGATCTTAAATAAAATCGGCGTAGCAACTAAGCCACCGCTTCCGCCAGCTCCACTTGAGTTATTGACTAACCCCGTAGCAGTACCGGTCGATTGATTGCCGTGCCAATTGCAGGTGTTTCCGCCCGTGCATTTTCCGGGATTAGTGCCACCTGCATTGTAGGTATCACCTAGAAAGTCGTATTGCCCACCGATGTAGGCAATGTCAGTACCCCACTGAGTTGGGGTATTCGGAATACCAAATCCGGTTGCCGGGTCAGTGCCGAGCCAAAACCCGCCATCGATAATAGCGACATTCACCGAAAAAGGCGAATAGCCGTGAAGAGTCATGTACTGCCACGCAGCACCCACCGTTGAGCGATTGCTTCCGTAGCCGCTACTTTTTACATACGATTGATTAAATAAATTTAGTGCCGCGCCCGCTGTCGGAGCCCCTTCAGTTGTCTGGTGAAGCATCGCCGTAGGTTGAAGCACGAAATTCGGAGTCACTCGTCGCTGAGCTTTTGAATCAGTCGCGGTACTTTCAAACGCAGTCAGTGCAATCAGTCGACCGGCATCTTCGCCCGAAAACTGATAAGAGCCCTGCATTTGTCTCAAATCACCAGCAGCCTGAAGTTCAGCCACAGCAGGCAATTTATTGAGTTTCACCAAATAGAATTCGGCTGTATCAATCAATTTTTGATGTGCAGGCGAGATCGGTTTTTTTGGCGACCCGGGCGACCCACCATCTGGGTAGGGCACTCGGTCGTCAGAAATGATCTCGCCTTGGTATTTCACCATAAACGCATCAAGATCGGCTTTATCTGTCGGAGCGAACAACACTTCGTTCGCAACAAAGTCAGATTGCACGCCGTTTCGATCACTGTATGCCGCCACGGGCCTTGGGTTACCATTGGCGTCTTCAATGCTCTCGACCTTTGGTTTGACCGATGAGGTCACACTGAATGTGAATTTTTCGGCTGGCCTTGGCGGTGGTGGGTTATTTGATGTATCACAGCCAACCGACAGCGTTAAAGCTGACGCAAGCAATGAAGCCACAACTGAAGACAAACGAGTGCAATTGAAACGCGACATACTAAGCGATTCCTTTTAATAACTAGAAATTTACTTGAGTTTAGATTGTTTAGAGGCCGCTCGAACGTCGCATTTAATGGGGCCACCGTGCGACTTAGATCCTAGCTTGCTCGAACTGCCCCCATCCTTATTATCACGCCCTTTTCCAATGTAAGGCTGATCAACCGGCTTTGCAAAACACTGACTTGAGATCGAAACCGAGACAAAAGCTAGAAACGAAATGGCCAATAATTTGAACATGCGCGATTCTCCTATTTTAGATTAGTTGACTATCTAAGTCAGTCTTTAACGCAAAGCGGCATTTAGGTCAAGTCTAAATTAGGACCATCGAAGTAGAGCGGTTCCTTAACTATTTGCAAACCGTGCTACACATCATTTTATCTACCCAGCGTGACGCGACGCATGATAACACTAACACCTATGCACACCCCAAAAATCGGTCCAATTTCATTGCTCGCGGCAACACTCTTGTTTTCACTTGGATTTCTTGCCTGCGATACCTCAAACGCCCCGCCTCCCGCTGCAGGGCTACAGGTGTCAAAGGCGACTCCAACCAACCAGGCTTCAGATGTGCCACTCGACCAGACTATCTCGCTCGAAATGAATCAAACGATTGATCAATCAACGGTTAAGATCACTTCACCTAATGCAACCCTCGAAGTCGTCGACACCGACGATGGCGCATCTCGGGTTGATGGCCTACTGAGCTTTACCGAAACGACCACCACAACCATCTTATTTAAACCATCGGGTCATTTGCTCTCTGAGCATCACTACTCAGTCACCCTTAAAGCAAGCGTAGCAAACGCAGCAGGTGAAACCTTAACTTCAGATTACCACTTTGACTTTCAAGCCCACACACAAGACTGGCAAACACCCACCAGCATGTACGCCACTCCCTCTACCTACGGTGCGACAGTGTCGGCCTCATGCCCAGACGGTTCAACCCTTTTTGTGTATAATCCAGAAGGTTTTTCGGATGGCGGCCTATATGCACAGATCTACTCGCAAAATCAATTCGCCCCCGCCGAGCCTTTGTGGATCAGCGGCGCAGTGAGAAACGTTCAGGCCGTTTGCACGCCAACGGGCTACCTGCTTGCGTTCTACAACGAAAACGATCGCCACGTTTACACCCAGAGATACCTCAACAGTACAGGCTGGTTAGCAAGACAACCGATGACGTCTGACAGCGTTCAAGGCTTTAATCCGAAAATTGCTGCAGACCACGAAGGTAACGCCGTTCTTCTTTGGAAACAGTACACTGTGGCTACGGGCAACCAACTCTGGGGCAGCCGGTACCTTGCCCGTACAAACACCTGGACCCCAGCAGCTCGCATCGACCTCGATGTTCCTGGCTCAGACACTGCATGGGTTGGCTACTTCTATGACGTTGCTTTGAATGAAGACGGAAAAGGAATCGTCGTATTTTCGTTTCCACCCGTAGGAGGCCCCCTCGACACCTGGAGTTACTACTCAAAAGAAGTCGATGTCAAACTGGGTTGGATGTCTCCAGTCTCTGTTTTCGGAGGCGGGCAACCGATTGACTCTCTCTATTCGGCTATCGCACTTCACAAAAACGGTGACGCCGAATTGATCGTACCCTTTAAAATCATGTTAGGAGGGGCAAATTACACCTACAAATTTAAAGCCGTTCACTACCAACACGCGTCTGCCCACTGGGGCAGTCCGGTGCTCATTGACTTCACTGAAACCACGTTTACCAGTCGCTACCCAAAGATTTTCATCAAGCCTAACGATGACATGGTCGTATCTTGGATGTCGCAAGACTCAACGCAATTCAAAATCAATGTTGCCAGAAACACTAACGGCGCAGGATGGCTTGCCACCAACCCACAAATCGACTTAGGACCAAAGCTTGAACACGATTACTATTACTACAGTTTCGAAGTTGATAATCTGGGCCAAGAATGGGCAGCATTCTCTCACCTTGTAGGCACCAAGCTCGAACTTCGAGTAGCCCAAGCAGACGCAAGCGGCCAATTTCTGACCGCTAACGCCATCGCACCGGTTGCTACCGGAGACCAGTTCTTTGCGAATTTGCATGCTGACTATGCCGGAAATATTTTTCTTTCCTGGATGCAAGGATCGTTCACGACTTCAGTCACGCCTTGGTTGGTGCTCTATAAGTAATGAATTGCTCACGCCAAGTGAGAAGCCTACCCAGCGGCACTAACCGCGCTGCGCTCACCGCACGAAGTGCTTGAGCACAAATTCTAGCGCGTCTGACTTGGTTCGAATTTTTTCTTCTAACTGAAGGTCTTCTACCGTTCGTAAAATCTCGGCAAACTTAGGACCGGGATTCAAGCCCAGCTGAACCAGGTCTTCGCCAGTCAGCAATTTTTGAGTGTTTTGTGCCGATTTCTGCCACTCAGTCCAACGACTCGCCCAAAATTCGTAATAGACGAGGTTGCCATCTGAAGCAGCCGCATCAGCGCGATGAAACGATAGCAAGATCCCGAAATCAGGTCTTCGAATCATTCTCTGCAATGTGGCTTCGCGCATTTGAAACACGTCACGAAACCCACTCTGCGACTCAATAATCGAAGAAATGAGTTCAACCTCTTGATGAGACAATCTCAAGCGAACCCCGACAACCCGCCCTAATGAGGCACTCAGCTTCTCGGTCACTCCTTTTTGGGTTTTTTGCTTGCCTTCAAGTTGAGGCCTTCCAATGTCATGAAATAGCGCCGCCCAGGCCAGCTCAGCCGGACACCCGGGGTTCTGCCTCACCACACAATCAAGAACTTTTAAAGTGTGCTCAAACCCTTGAGACACCGTTTTTAATGAATCAACTTCGGGCAAGACGTACTTAAGCAGCCCAAAATCACTTAACATTTCGATGGCTCTTTTCGCATTAGGGCCACAAATCATGAGACTCAGCTCATCGCGAATTCGCTCGTAGCTCACCTTTGAAACGAGACGGGCTCTTTCAATCATTGCTTTTTTTGTTTCAGTTTCGATTTCAAAATCTAAAGCAGCTGAGAATCGAACCGCCCGTAAAAGGCGCAATGCATCTTCACGAAACCGCTCGTGAGGGTTTCCGATCGCCCTGATGATTTTTTGACTCAAATCAACTAACCCATTTTCACAATCTAAAATTCGTGAAGTTTTAGGATCAAAGAAAAGAGCATTAATCGTAAAATCTCGACGTTTGGCATCTTCTTCTGGGCCCGCAAATAAAACGCCCTTAGGATGACGGTGATCTTCGTACTCAAGGTCTTTTCGAAACGTTGAGATTTCAAGCATCGCCCCGTGAGCGACAGGAAGCTTCAAAACGCCAAATTTCTTACCCACCGTCACCGCGTGCGGAAAAATGCGGCAAAGCTCATCGGGAAGCGCACTGGTGGCAATATCGTGGTCTTTGACCGCTCGGCCCAGGATGGCATCGCGAACACTTCCGCCGACGATAAACGCGAGATGCCCGGCCTCGTCGAGCTTTTCAAGGGCCTCTTTCACATACCCGGGCAAAATAAGAGGACGATCAATCGGTATCCACTTCGAGTGCGACACCGTTTTGCTGGTATCGACTTTTGAGGACAGAATCGCCTTCAAATTTGTTGACAGCTTTAGTGCCTTCGGTTTCTTTTCCTCCAGCTTGCTCTGCTTTTGATTTTTTTCGATTTTTCTTTCGAGAGTCGACTTTAACTGCCTTGACGTTCCCTTTTGCAGTCTGGGTACCCGTGCTGACTGCGCCGCTATTTTCGGAGTCTTTTTCACTTTGCCTATTCTCCTCAACTGTCGCACGACTCACCTGAGGTAAGAATAGCCCCAACGAAATCATGCCCGTCAAAACCATCAAAGATACAAAAATCGGGATTTGAAAAAATTTAAGACTCTGCATCTATGCTTATGTAAACACGAACAGGTCACCTCGTGCATCAATTATTTTACGGTTCAAATTTTAGTTAACTCGAGGCCGATGACCGGTGCCATCGCCTTGAAACACTTATCCAAACTCCAAAGTTCGACACCGTGTTCTTTTGCGAGCGTAGCGATCAAGCAATCGACGGTAGAAAGGGTAATACCCTTTTTTCGACACTTGAAATAATTGAAGGCACTCAGACCCCAAAGTCGGTCTGTGACGTCAAGGAATTCAAATCCTAAAAATGCATCCCAGAGCTTGTGAAATTCCTCTTCAGTCCGAGCGCCCTGACAAACCTCAACCTGAATAGGTTTTACGACATAGAGTAATTCGTTTCGCAAAATCAAACGCCTTAAGTTAAGGCATTCTTTATTTCGCGGATTGGCGGCGGCAATCCACACCGAACTATCGACGAGAATGGCCATTTTTTGGCCTCATGTCGGAATGTTTGGCATCAAAAAAATCGGTTCCCAAGAGATCGGCCATCGAGTGACGCCTCACCTGCGCTATGTACGCATCGAGTGATTTATCGAGAAGCTCTCTGAGTGTGGAAGACTCACCTAATTTTTTAGCCAAAGCGACTTTTCTATCATCGAGCTCTACTGAAGTTTTCATACATGCCTCATCGAATTGAAAATCAAACGATATCAATGATATCTAAAATAGACAATTTTATAGTATCAGACATCCTAAACCTTGTCAACTCGACCCAAAAACTCAGGCTAGAGCCACAACTTCGCGCACTAGGCTCTCAATTCCTTCAAAAATTTCGAATAAATAAGCATCCTCAATCATATACGCCGGGGTACTCACCACTCGATTTTTGCTATCAACTACCGCCTGATTCACCGCGCACACCACATGCTCATGCCCCAAGGCCTCTACGGCTGTCGCCGCTTCGCCGGCCCCACCCAAGGTCAACTTCAGCCCCGCGTTTCTTAGCGCAAGCGCCACAATAACAGGGGCAATGCAAACCGCCCCTATCGGCTTTTTTGAATGATGGGCGATCTCAATTGAACGCTCTAAAACGGGATGCACCTTGCCCTTCACCCCATCAAAAGCAAACGTGCACAGGTTCTTTGCGGCTCCAAACCCTCCTGGCAAAATCAATCCATTGAAACGATCCATGTTTAATTCAGAAAGCGGGCTGATCTGCCCTCTTGCGATCCTGGCGGCTTCAACCATTTGGTTTCGCACTTCACCTGCGACCGGTTTCTTATGTAGACAATCCATCACGTGAAACTGATTTTCGTTGGGTGCAAAAATCGACACTTCAACGGGATGCTTACTCAAAGCCCACAAAACAGCAACACTCTCTCGAATTTCGCTGCCATCGAGATAACCAGAACCACAAAGCACAACCGCAATTTTTTTCTTCATAGGTAAGTCAAAATATACCGATTACCTGTCTAAATAAAGTCTAATCACGCATCATTTTGCGACTTGAAACACTCGATTGATGGCTTTTCCGTTCATGCTTCTCACGTGCGCAAGATAGTGCCCCGGAGGCAACCGACCGAGGTTCAACTCTCGACTAAATGGCCTAATGTATTGAGCGCAAAAGACTCCACTTTTGATGTTCAAAACAGGCAAAATAACAAAAACATCATCGACCCTCTCGATTCGAATCTCGTCGGTTAACTCAGAGCACGAATTTGTCAAAATGCCATTCAAAGTTACCTTCACTTCATCCAAACCGTTAATCATGTCGCTCACCATGGCATTCGATGTTGCCGCATAAGGCTGGGTATCAATACTCAGCGTGGTGGCAACTGCAACGCTCAGCATTCGAATACCCACTTGCCCCGCCGGCTTCTGGTATTTTACGATATAATCGCCTGCAGATAGCCTACCCAATGAAACCTCTGTCGTGTAGGGAACCTGAAACTTCATGTGTGCGGGCAAAATGGCCTCTTCTACACAAAGCTTATCAGCCTTCTTTCTGGCGTACTGTCGTAGCGTGATCACAGCCGACGAAAGAGGATCTCTTTCTACTTTGGTCGGCCCCACTTCGTAGCAGAAATTCGGAAGACTTCCGTGCAAAACGAATAAGACCTCATCATTGTCATCAAACCCCACCCGTGGGGCCATGCCCACAACCGCCGGAACCTCAATCAAATCATCCGAGGCGAAAACACTCGAAACAAAATTAAAAAGACCCGAAAATAAAATTAGAAACAATAATACCCGAATTTTCCTACGGTGCGTGCGCATAAAAATTCCTCCTTGATAAACCAAAGAAGAGCATATCGCATGCCAATACTCAGCAGCCTGATTTACCCGCACTCGCCATGGCCTTCGGAAGGCGAATACTGACTTTTGTGCCTTCCATTTCGGTCGAATCAATCAAAATTTGGCCACCGATGTTTTGAATAATTTTATAAGAGCTCACGAGCCCTAGCCCGGTTCCTACCCCAATTTCTTTGGTAGTGAAAAACGGTTTAAAGAGATTACTCATGTTTTGCTTTGAAATACCACAACCAGAATCACTCACCTCAAGAAGCCAAAATTTTTCAGCCTCTGAATTGCCAGTTTCGACAAACTGATCGACATGAATGGCAATAAAATGATCGGTGAGCTTACCCCTCTTTTTAGCTGAGTCGATGGCGTGAACTGAATTGACCAGCAAGTTCAACAGAACCTGGTTAAACGACTCGGGTGCGCTAGGCCCCCAAAAAGAGAGCTCGTTAACTTGACAGTGACTTCGGGGGGTTTCTTTTAACAACCCAGACAAATTCAATTGAATCTTTGATTTTCTGAGTTCGTAACCCAAAAGGTCTGTCACTTCGCAAACAACCTTAGTCAAAGAAACGGGTTCTTTTCCGACGGCCGACGAACCTCGAGAAAGGTTCAAGAGAGCCTTAATCAACTGAGTGACCCGATCAATTTGGGCAACAATGATGTCGGCACTTTTCTTTACTCCATCGCCTGAATTAGCGAGCATCGAAAGGTACTCAGCTCGACCTCGAATCACACCCAAGGGTGTTCCGATTTCATGCGCGAGACTTGACGAAAGTAACCCCACCGAGGCCAGACGATCTTGGACCAAAACCTGAGCCTCAAGCTCTTTTCTCTTCGAAATATCTCGAAACGTAGTCACTAACGCCTTCGCGCCTCGGTACTGCAAATCCTGAGTACTCACCTCGAGAAAAAATCGCCTCGAATCAGACTTTCTCAAAAACTCTGACTCTTTCACTTCAGAAGGGTGCTCTAAACATTCTCGCACCGTGACGGCAAGTCGCTCATCACAGATTTCAAAAAGCCCGTGGCGAATCAATTCACTTTCTTTACCGAAAATTCGAGCGGCCGATGGATTACCCGTCAGAATAACTCCCTCTTTCGTATGAACGACCATGCCCTCTCGACTCGAATCAAGCAGGCGCCTAAACCCCTCTTCTCGTTCTCTCAGCTCCTCAAGAATCTTGGCTTGATGCAACGAATAGCGAATAGATCGTTCAAGCAAGTGCTCGCTCAACTGAACTTTAACTAAATAATCGGCGGCTCCACTTTTCATGGCTCGCAAATCGATTTCATGATCGCCGTAGCCGGTCATCAATATCACTGGGGCACGGCAGTCTTTTTTATAAGCTTCGTGTAAAAACTCAAGACCATCACGCAGCCCCAAACGATAGTCAACCAAGTAAACGTCGTGGGCTCGTTGAGATACCTTCTCAATCGCCTCATCAAAGTTACCGGTCCAGTCGAGACTGAAACCATCACCCAAATTCTGAAAAAGCGCACGAATAATGACGAAATCGTCTTCTTGATCATCTACCAGTAGTACTCTTATTGGTGAATTCATTTAGGTAGATTCACAATCTGAAACCAATAGCGACTCAGGTCTTTCGCAACAGCTACGAGGCTTTCAAAATTTGTCGGTTTTGTAATAAATGAATTCACGCCAAGATCATAAGTCTTGACGATATCTTCTTCGGCCTTAGATGTCGTCAACACAACCACCGGGATCGAACGAAGGTGGGTCGACTGCTTAATTTCTCTGAGTGCCTCGCGACCATCTTTTCGTGGCATATTCAAATCAAGCAAAACCAGCCGAGGGCGCGGCAAACCCAATTGAGAAGAAAACTTGCCCGATTGTTGAAGGTAATCCATCAACTCTTGTCCATCGCTCACAAAATGAACCGCATGCCGAAAATCACAGATTTGCAACGCCTCTCGCAGCATCATTCTATCGTCTTCATCATCATCTGCCACCAAGATGATCGGCAACTCAGCTGCACTTCTAGCCAAAACCATAGTCAATTCCATCTCTCAATAAGCAATCGGCAGGGTTACAATAAACTCTGCGCCTTTTCCCGGCTCGCTCACAGCCGTTATTTCACCAGAATGCCTTTCAGCAATGCGTCGACACACTGCCAGACCGATACCGGTACCTTCAAACTCATCTCTGCCATGAAGTCTTTGAAAAATGGTAAAAATTCGATCTAAGTACTTTAGGTCAAAACCGATACCATTGTCTTTAAAAGAAAGCCTCACCGCTCGGCTATCAACAGTGCCGCTTATCTCGATTTTTGGCACCACACCTGGACTTCGAAATTTAATCGAATTTGAAATGAGATTTTGAAACAATTGTCGCATCTGGGTGGCATCGACCGCTGCCTTCGGTAACTCGGCAATCGAAATTTCAGCCTGTGCTCTCTCTACACCAAACTCAAGATCAATGACGACGTCTCTTGCAAGGGCCGTGAGGTCGGTCAGGGTGAACGGCTTCGCTTGAGTGACAATTCTTGAATAAGTGAGTAAGTCATCAATCAGCGTCTGCATTCGATAAGTAGACTTCGTCATGCGCTCGAGATAATCTTGCACATCGGGCGGTAGCAATGCCCACGCTTTTACCTTGATTCGGTCAGAAAACGCTAAAATCTTTCTGAGTGGTTCTTGCAAATCATGAGCTGCAATTGACGCAAAATCTTGAAGTTCTCGATTACTGACCTCAAGGCGCTTAGAATAGTCTCGCAAAATCTCTTCGACTTGCTTTCGATTAGTAATTTCGAAGCGAATTGAAATGTACTCATTGGGGCGACCACTTTTACCCACTAGTGGTACGATGGTTGTGTGCACCCAGTACTCGTTGCCGTTTTTCGACCGATTCTTGATCTCGCCGGCCCAAACCTGACCCGCTGATATGGTCTTCCAAAGATTTCTAAAAAATTCTGCATCGTGAAAACCTGATTTGAGTAAGCGGTGATTTCGCCCAATCAACTCTTCTCGCGAGTATCCAGAAATTTCACAAAATTTATCGTTAGCAAATAGAATATTACCCGCTTGATCGGTCGACGCCACAATGGCCGATTGATCAAGTGCGTATCTGATTTGCTCAAGTTGCTCTTTCACTCAGGTGACTCCAAAATTCTCTCTATTTCAGCCAAGTTATTCGCACGCTTAACCAAAGAAATCCAGGGGTATGGATTTCGAATTTCAAGATACCGAATCCAGTGCTTAAACCGCGACACAAAATACCGTTCAGCGTCGCCTCCTAACCAGACACTTTGGTGCGGATTTGCCTCTACCGCGATTTTCCATGACCTGAGCAAACCTAGCCAGTATTGAGCCCGAGCTTGCGGTTCAACTTGAGCCAACCTGAACCCATCAGAAGCTAGAGTGACTGCCGACTTTCGGTACTTGCGGTACAAGACAAAAGCCTCGGGATTCGCGAGAGCACTGCGCCCGAGCATGAAGGCATCGCACCCCGAAAGCTTCTCACAACTGACCAAATCTTCAACTGACCACAGGTCGCCGTTTGCCAGTATAGGTACTTTGATGAATTCACGAATCGCAGCAATGGGGTTCCAATCAACCCCGGGTTGGTACATTTGCATTCGAGTTCTCGCATGAATGGTCAGCCAATCGGCGCCAGCATCAACCGCCTGACTTGCGTTTTGAGGCAATAACTCAGCACTGTCCCAACCCAAGCGCAATTTCGCACTGACTTTGACACTTGATCCGACGGCCCGCTTCACTGCGCCTACTATTTCACCAATACGCTCAGGCGATTTCAGTAAACTCGCCCCCCCATCGTGCCTGTTCACAACAGGTGCGGGGCATCCGAAGTTCAAATCGATCGCATGAGCTCCGAGTTCAGCCGCATTGGCCGCTGTTTCAGCTAGCGGCCCAGATTTACCCCCGAGCAACTGTAAAACGACCGGAGTGCCGTCAACGGTCTTTCCGCCATTGTGCAACTCGGGCATGTGCTTCACTAAAGTCTTTGAACGATGCGCATTATCGGTCACACGCAAATACTCAGTCACCATGAAATCAGGTTTTGCCACCGGCGCAAAGAAACTTCGAAAGAGCGGGTCAGTGACCCCCTCCATCGGTGCAAAAGCGAACGTTCCCGGCCTGATTTCGATCATGGCCATGCCATAGCTGATTTTTAGGTAAGTTGCCACACTCACCATCACCAGCTGTGAACCAGTGAAAGATACACGGGAAGCCCACGGTACCCCGCTTCATATCCGAGCGAGAAGTACTGCATTTCGACAACGATTTCGAATTGCCGACTGAGCGACCAGTAGGCGTTCAGGCCCAAGGGAAACCTGATTCGGCTAGCCGCCTGAGAAGCTTCACCCAGTGCGTCTCGCGGCACAGCCCCCAGATACCTAGCCTGATTTTCTCCAACCTCTTGCATCACGGTGACGACCGGCTTGAGGGCAATCGCAGAGTTGATTTGAAAGATAAAAGCAGTATCGAGTCCGATAGTCCGGCCAAAACTATTCTTAAGAGATCTTTTAATTTCTGAATGAATGAAAAGGGTTTCTTCAATAGCGAAGCTGTCTGAGAAACGCTTTCTTGCCGTCACCGTCAGCGCGGGTCGCCAGTTAAATCCCTTCTCGCGTGATTTCACAGATCCCAAAAGCGCAAGGCCTAAACTAACCCATTGCGACTCGTCAAAAGCGACGAGGTAGCGGGCCTCGAACGGAATCGGAATCCAAACTAACGTGAGCCGCGAGCTAAATCCTTGCTCCCAATACAGTGGATAAATGGTTGAATTGGGTTCATAGTCGAACGCGTGGCCGAAGATCAAATGCCACTGCGACACCCCCTCGGGTAGTGTCGCTCGACGTAAAATCGCTTGTTGCGGCAGATCCTTCAACTGAGGTGACGAGGTGCAGGCCGATATGAAAAACTCAAGACTCACGAGACTCATTAAAACCAGGCGCGCTGACGGCAATAAAAGGTTTCGTGATGGTGTCAACTTTTTCAGACGCATGATAGGCCTTTTTATCTCTTTGCAAAAAAACGGTCATCCATGGCCGATACTGTCAGCGACCTGGGCCCTGGGGTTTTGCTGCACTTGCTTACTCGGTCATGCGACTGAACCCCCAAAAAATAGTGTCGCCATTTTCACTGGCCCCGGAAGCACGACACAAATGATAGACATTGTCAGAATACGAAAACTAGACCTAGAGCCCCGATGGTTCGTCGGAACCTCTTACACAAGGTCACTTTTGAGAGATCCCGAAAAATTATCTCTCGAACTCGAAGTCTCGTTAGGTAAACACTTGCAATCAACGCCTTCTTATTCAGTGGCCTCAGCCGTCATGATACGCTGGCTCGCCACTCCCTGGAGCAACATCATGGCCGGAAGCGTGTCGCTGGGTAATGGCCTGTCTTATGCTACAGACATTCCTGAGATTGAATCAGCGTATCTCTCAAAAAATTCGCGTCTACTCTACCACCTCGTTTTTGAATTCACGTTTGGTTTAGAACCCCGCAAATCCGACTCAACCTATGAGGCTTTACTGAGGTTGCACCACCGCTCTGGCTTTTTTGGTCTATTCGATGGCGTCGTAGGAGGGTCAGATTTCTTGTGCCTAGGTTTGCGTCGAAAATTTTGAAAACTCTGACAATATTGTCGTCTTTTTTGCCAGTTTTTAACCGCTGATGTGCAAATTATTTTCGACACTCGTTACACCCGGAGCGCTCCACGCTGCCCATTTCGCATCATTGAGATCAGTGAATGAGTGCACCTCGCCTGACAAAATAACTTTGGTTCCTTTCACCTCAACGGCAATGCGCCGAGCTTCTCGATCGGCCTCTCTCCTAAATGCCTCCTCGATTTTTTTCTTAACGACATCAGGTTGAATCACTTTTGATTTGATACTGATGTGATTCGAAATACCCCGAACACCAGTCAAACCTCGAACACAACTCTCGGCTGCCGTTCTTTGATAATCCCACTCAACTTGTCCGGTCAATTCAACCCACCCATTCTCGACACGGGCTCGAACCCACTCGTCCGGCACCTGCACGCTCCACTTAAACTGACCAACAATTGCCTTGGCAAGGTCGCTGTCATCTTTTTTGCTCGATCCTGGTAGGCTCACTTCGATTTTTTCAACCACGGCCCGAACGCCCGCGACCCGCTGAGTGGCTCGCTCGGCTGCCGATTTTTCAGCATAACTGGGCACCGCTCCTGAAAGTGTAACGATACCACCCGAGACCGAAACCCCAATGGCTTCGGCCGATAGGCTGGGGTCAAATTTCAATTCTTGCATGACGTCTGTTTGAATTTGTGAATCTGTTTTCATGTGATTTTTCCTCTTAGATAGCGTAAAAGTGCATTAAACATGCCGAAAACTAAGAGTCGAGTTTTGCTTCGTAAGAGATTAGGCCACGCGGCGAATACGAGAAGGTCTGCCGAGTTCGTAAACTTTGGCGTCGAGAAAGACCTGGTAAACTAATCGGTCTAGTTTACCAGAAATGACTTCACTTTCTAAAATACCCAATGCCCGCTCGAAAGGCACCGAGTGCTTGTAGGGCCGATCATCGGCCGTGAGAGCGTCGTAAATGTCACAGATGGTGAGAATTCGGCTTTGGAGCGGAATTTCATCTGAATGCAACTTACACGGGTAACCCGAGCCATCGAGTTTTTCGTGGTGTTTATGAGCAATTTCTGGAACTTTCTCTAACCCCTTACTCCAAGGCACCATTCTTAAAATTTCATAAGTGTGGCTGACGTGCCGTTCTACTTCAAAACGTTCTTCAGGAGTCAGCGACCCTTTCGCAATCTGCAAACGAATTCGCTCTTCACCGGTCAGCGCAGCAAACCAATCGCCTTCTTCGGTTTTGACTTTTAGGTTTTCGAGGTCTTCAAACCAGTTACGCACTAATTTCGGTAGCACCGTGGGTTCGTTGGTCTCGGCGATTTGCCTCCAAGCGTCGTGCAACTGCGCAATTCGATCTTTTTGAGAAATGCCTGTTTTAGTTTCAACTAACCGCAATTCTGAGCGCATGAGCTTCAGTCTCATCGAAATCATTTCAAGCTGATAAGGAAATAACTTCTTCTCTTTATTCAACACCTCTTCTTTAACAGAGATCTTACCAATGTCGTGTAACATGGCCGCGAATCGAATCTCGCGAATCTGATGTTCAGCAAACTTCAATTCTTTAAACGGACCACTGGTCTCGCGATTCATCGCTTGTGCCAATTCGATTGAATAGTCTGCCACCCGACTCGAGTGCCCCGAGGTGATCGGATCACGCGCTTCAATCGCAGTCACGCAGGCATTGACAAATCCTTCGAGAAGTTTTTCTTGTTCTTCGAGCAATAAACTATTTTCTATGGCCAGAGCGGCCTGGCCCGCAACAATCGATAAGAGCCTTTCATCGCGCGCATCAAAGACCGGTATCACCGGTTCTGCGGGAATCGGTGCCACAGGGCCACTAACAATTGGCACGATGGGCGTTACCGTGCCGGTTTGGTACGGCAACTTATTGAGCAGCTGAACCACTCCAACCAGGTCACCACGAGGCGTGATGAGCGGGGCTGACAAAATATTTTTTACATGATAGTTAGTGATTAAATTATGATGCTCAGCATTAGAATGAAGAAACTCTCGTCGCCTTGCGGTTGATCCCACTAAACTCGTGTCATCCATCTCGAACTCAATGCCCACCAGATTATCGGGCACCTGATAGAGCTTCTTACTTTGAGTGATGATTGAATCAAAAACCAAGACGCTGCTGCCATCTGCACGCTTACGAACGGTGTACACCGCCCCAGCGTCGCAGTGACAAAGAGATATGAACGAGTTCAAGATTGAACTCAAAAGCTTTGTCAGTGAATTAGCAACGGGCAAGAGACTAGGTCCCATAAAGACTTTTTCGGCAAAAGGTCGAAAAATATTGATTCAATAAATGTTAAGATTTTATAAGTATTGTATCATACACAGTTCGTGAGCGGTGTGCTAGACTAAGCTTTCTGTAACAATTTCAATTTATGCTCTTTTATAGCCAACTTAAGCGAGAATTCTCGCAAGCATCATGGAAAGCTGGTCAAAACAGCTTTAGCCAAAAGCGGGTCACAAACGTGAGTCTGAAGGGTAACCTGGCTACCGCTGAGGTCAGCTCGGTCACCCATGGTAGAAATCTAAAATTGTCAGTTATTCTTGCCCGCGGCACCATCGTCGAGTCGTGTTGCGGTTGCCGCAACGACATGCGCATTCGAAGGCCAGACAAACACTGCGAACACGCGGCAGCCGTTTGTATCTGGATCGTAGAGCGCGGCAGCCTACTTCGATCAGGCATCGAAGACGAATCTGAAGGAATGGCACCTGAGACGCCAGCAATAGAAGTGAAACCTATTTTTGCGACTCCGGTACTTTACGTGCGGGGGCAATTCGACAATCGGGTACTGACGGGCATCGCCATCGAACCCGCGATTAAGTATCGCGACCCCACCGATGACACGATGCAAATCAAAACCATGAATTTGCTCACCAGGCACACTCCTTTAATGTACACCTGGAAAACCCCGATGGGCTTGTACCTTCGATTGAGTCACGAAACCCTTCCGGTTTTAGATGTGATCGAAGCCCAAAGAGTCATCTATTCGGGTCGAGCGGCTTTAGAAAATTTGGCCAAACTACTCAACCATCCGGCGCAAGACCAGATGCACTTTCACGAAGACATTCACCTCGAAGTTGACTCAGTACCCCTGAAACTCATCTCGATGCATGTCGGCAAACATTCGAGAAATGCGCGCACGGTTTCGCTCATTTACGAAAAGCCAGGTCTTCGAATCACCTCTGACGATCTTGCGGCTCTCACGCTACAGGGCCGGGTATCAGACAGTTATATTTGGAAAGACCGAACCATTCATCGGCTTCAAACCTCGCTCTTATCGGTTTATCAATTTGCGAATCGAAGTGGCGTGGCGACGCTCGAAGTCGGCGGTTCAGACTCTGACGAGCAAGGCGAGAAACTGCAACACACTGGCTACGCCTACCTTCATGACGATGGCCAGTTCCCCCTTCACCCGTTGGCGGTTTACCGATTGAGTTTAGAGTTGGGTTTAGAGAACTTCACGGTCGACGACGACTGGAAAGAATTTCAAGAATGGAAAGCCAATTTCGAGAAAAAGAAAATTGCGGCGCTTCCGAAAGTTGATTACGGGTTTGAACTTCGCGACTACCAAGTCAATGGTTTGAGTTGGCTATGGAGCTTGTATCACCGCGGCCTTTCAGCATTACTCGCCGATGACATGGGTCTAGGTAAAACCCATCAAGTGCTCGCATTCTTGAGCAGCCTTTACGCTGGTAGAGACAAGAAAGCACCAACCCTGGTTGTGGCCCCGACTTCAGTTGTGGCCGCGTGGAAACAGAAATTAGTCAAATACCCTACTGGCCTTCGGTTCTATATTTTTCACGGCAATAGCCGATCCATACCGACTTCAAACGTCGACCTCGTGCTCACCACTTACGGAATTTTGCAACGTGAAGCCATTCTGCGTGAGAAAAAGTGGGAAGTCGTCGTGATGGACGAAGCTCAGGCCATTAAAAATGCTTCGACCATCAGCTCGCGCGCGGCGCGCTCACTCAAGAGTCGTTTTAAAATTGCGATGACGGGTACTCCGGTTGAGAATCAAACGTCTGACCTTTGGTCGATCATGGAATACCTTTTGTCGGGCTATCTGGGCTCGTTACCTCGATTTAAGCGTTTGTACGGTTCAGGTCGTGAAATACCCACCCTTGATCAGGCCAATGCGCTCAAGCGTCTGGTGACCCCTTTTCTTCTTCGCCGTACCAAATCTCAAGTTCTTAAAGAGCTTCCTGAAAAAACAGAAGAAGTCGTGATCTGCGAATTGACCCCGGCACAAAAGAAAGCTTACCGAGAAGCGCTGATGAGCGCTGAGGCCGAAAAAGCCCGTGAAGATCTCGAGACTGAAGGCAAAGTCAATTACGCCAACATTCTTGCTGTGCTCACGCGACTCAAACAAATTTGCGATCACCCACGCTTGGCTGACTACACCGGTGGCAGAATCAAGAAAATCTCTGCCCTCATACCAGAAGAAACCGGCAAATGGGAAGCCTTCGACGAGCTCTTAAACGAAGCCCTGCGATCGAACCTAAAGATTGTTATTTTCACACAATACTTAGGTATTATGGATTTCATTGGCCATCACCTTGAGGGCATGAACGTTGGCTACACCGACCTACGTGGTGACACCCAAGATCGATCACTTAGACTAGAACTCTTTGCGAACGACCCTGATTGTCGCGTTTTCGTTTGTAGTTTACTTGCGGGTGGCTTGGGTATTGATCTCACCGCCGGTAGCGTGTGCATTCACTTTGACCGCTGGTGGAATCCTGCCAAAGAAAATCAAGCCACCGACCGCTTGCATCGCCTTGGCCAAACTCGCGGCGTTCAGGTATTCAAACTTCAAATCGGCGGCACCGTTGAAGACCGCATTGCCCAAATTATCGAGTCTAAGAAAGAACTTTCAGGCGCTCTCATCGAAGAAAGTCCTACTGGCTTGAAAGCATTTTCGAAGCGAGAACTTCTCGACTTGTTACGAATGCCGGCAAACATGGGCGATGAAGAAGTTGACGGCGAGCCGAAGCCTTCGGGTCCAAAACAAAAGGCCAAGAGACTATCCGAACAATAGAATCGATGCCATTGCGCTAACCTCAGGCAACCGCAAGCTGAAGCTCATCAACAAGACTGACAGGAGCCTGAAGATCGCCGCGCTTACCTTTACCCTTCTTAAAGGTTATCAAGCCGAGCCCCTCCAAAAGCTGTAAATCACGATAGACTGCCTTAAATCCACGACCCACTAGTCCAGCAACTTCAGAAATAGACTCAGGTTTCTTATCGCGAATCGTCCGCCAAAGCTCAAGACGCTTATCAGTGAGAATCGCCCGCACGGCATCTAGTGACTCAAAAAACTCACCCGTGACGGCCTTCTTGGGAGTAACACCCTTATCCATCAATTTTGCAATTGCCCTCAACTCACCAGCAAACTCCATCTTAGATTTAATCCGAATTTTTTTTATTTTCATGAAATCTCCTCCTCATCTTCTATAGCCTGTAAGTAGTCCTCGACCAACTTCTGGACAGATTCGAAACGATAGGCCACTTCTTGACCAGTCCCCAGATGTCGATGATGACCTTTGGGAAAATGATTATCAAAAAGGACCAAAAGTTTACCGGTGAGGGGCACTACCAACACAAGTCGATACTTGATTCCATCAGGGTACCGATCACTCACCGGTACCTTCCAAATTACCGCATCACGAAGCCAAACGCCTCTGACTGTCAGTTTCTCACGTAGTACTAACTTCGCCTTTTGATTTGTCTTGGCCAGGGCAACACCTCATGATAACTATGTCATAACTGGTCATAGTTATCAATAACAATGATTAACCTATTTACAGGAGCGCAAACTGGAAACAGCTAGCGTTTACTCAATGATCCAAAGCCTAACATCGCTATCTTCATGGCCCTTCATTCGCTCGGCGCTACTTCTGCTTTGCTCGAACGTGTTCATGACACTTGCCTGGTATGGCCATTTAAGAATCAAGTCGTTGGGCATGCTGGGTGCGATTGCCATGAGCTGGCTACTGGCCTTGCCCGAATACGCCCTGCAGGTTCCGGCAAATCGTTTAGGGTTTCAAACTCTCAGCGCTTATCAACTGAAGATCTTACAAGAATGCATCACACTCATCGTTTTTGTCGTGTTCGCGTGGCTTGCCCTAGGCGAGACACCTAAACCCAAATACTTGGTGAGCTTTGCGCTGGTGTTGGCCGCCGTTTTTGTGGCGTTTAGAGAGTAATAAAATTTTAAACAACCTGACCCTATAAAATCGTAAAGCTGTTCAGCCCCAAGTGATCAACGCCGAATAAGGTGGCCAATAGTTCGACACCCATCAGAGCACAAAAATCAACAATACCAGATAGATATGATGGGGCGCAACTTGCAGTATTACCCGACTGTGAAGAACCGATTCGCGTCTCATATCGCCTTTTTCGGCGCCGCCTTTTTCGCAATGATAGCGACAAGCAACGTTGCTCACGCTGGTGACAAGAAAAATGTTGTCGTTGGCGTAGGTGTCATTATTTCAAAAGACACAAAAGGCTCGAAAAGCTCAAAAGAAACCGCACTCACGAGACCATTCGCCCAAGAGACCCTCAACCTCAAACCACTGCACCTAGATGCCAGCACCGAAAGAGAACTTCTACGAATTGCTCGAATAGAAGACCCCAGACTCAGGGTGATAGAGGCTCAATTTTCAACTATTCTAGAGGCGGCGTCGATGATCACAGATTCAATAGATGAGCACAATTCATCTCAGAATTCAAAACCCGAGGGCGAAACGAATCATTCCATTCAATTTGGAATGAGAGACGCCCGTACACTTGAAATCGGTGAAAATGGAATTACCATTCACGACCCGAAATGGCGCCTAAATATTTCGCCTAAATTTGAAGAAAAAACCCTACGGGTCGGCTTAGCGTTTTAAGACCACAACTATTCTCGAATGACCTACGGTTTCACCTAACTCTAGCTGGGCAAAGCGACTCAAGAGTTGAGAGACGGGTTCCTGCCAACCGGAGGCGTCCTCTCAAAGAGACGTTGAATCAGAACTCAATCTTTTAGAGACCAACTTCGTGTTGTCGCCCGCCATGTCGCATCGTGCGACGCGGGAGCTCTAAAAGATTGAGTTCTGATTCAACGTCTCTTTGTGAGGGGCAGGCCAGGCATGGAGCCGGCCCGTTTCTCAACTCTTGAGTCGCTTTGCCCAGCTAGAGTTAGGTGTAACTGTAGTTTAAACTGCCTGATTCGGCGCTATTCCTTAACGAGGTTTCTATTCCAATTGGGTACTTCAATCACCAGATCACCTTTGCCACTCGGCACCGCCTGACAGGCCAAACGTGAGTGCATGGTCAACCCCGGAGCCTTGTCTAACTGATCTTCTTCAAGCTCAGTTGATTCAGAGCACGTTTCAATGCCTTTACGAATGATCACGTGGCAAGTCGAACACGCGCGCACGCCACCGCAGGCATGATCGATATCGATGTCTAACCCCAAAGCGATATCGAGTAGACTTCCTTTTTCACCGGTCCCACCTGAAGGCCGATTTTCAGAATCGATTTCAAAAACCTGTTTTGACGGCAGAAACTCTATTTTGAATTTTGTCATTTAAACCTCTCACCAGAAATATTTTTAAAAAGCATCTTTAAGAATCGTTTTCAGCCAATTTCTTTAGTCTCTGTCAAATCTAGGCCCCGAAAAATCAGCTCGGCCGTCGGATCACCCATCTTTGACTTCGAGCGCTCTGCCAAACCAATCAGCTCTGCTCGCAGCTTGCCCCGATCGGCACTCTCACTCGGCAAAATCTCGAGCAACTCTAGCCGCAATAACCAATCACGCTGATGGCATTCTTGCAAGCTTGCGCTAACACGTTTCAGCTCTTCACCATCTCGAGAAGCGACCTCAAATTTATTGCCCCTCTTGATGGCGCGCTCTCGAATTTCACGCACCGTTTGATAGAGCCGATTCAACTCTTGATTCTCAGCAGTCAAATTTGTTTTTGGCATTTTCGGCACCTGCTTAAATCCGCCGGTGGCTTGCATATAAGAAACTCGGTCTGCTGCGCTACCAAAAACTGAAGTCACCCTTGAACCGCAGGCCATATCAAAAACACCCCAGCTCGGATCAAACAACACTCGTTCACCCAGAGTGACTCGGCAATTCTCGAATACGAGAATTTGATTTTTTCCAGCGTCACTCATCCAACGTTTCAGGTCGCCTTTGATCTTTATTCCCGACTCAAACTCACAACCCTTTTCAGACTGCATTTGCTCTAATTGTGCAACCGAAAGATCAGCCGCGGTCACTCCAAATTTCTTCAACTTTCCAATCGGCGTCGAAAAACCCTCTTTGTGGTAATCAGCTCCTTGACCGGCAATTTCGCGATCTTTGTGCGCGATTTGAGTGGGGCCTTGATAGCGCAAATAGCACGGCTCACCTTCAGAATCGTTTAGGTACTCAACCAATCGACCCGACACTTGAAGACCCGTTTCAAACTCAGTTGTGGTGACAGTCTTTGCTTGAATGGCTTTATCTAAACCATAAACGCCACCTCTCTTGAAAGCCATCGTCCTAGCGAGCTCTTCGAGTGCGGTGGTCAACGACCCAAAGTCAGAAGCCACATACAGCTGAGGTTGAGGTTTCGTGATGTCAAAACTCTGATTCACACAGTCGATGGTGAAAGGTATTTTAGGTACCTCATCTGAAATGCAGTGATAACTCTCAAATGCCGATGACAATAGGCCTGCACCATAAATTTTCGGATTTTTCAGGGTTCCCACCAAACCGTACTCGATGGTCCACCACCCCATTCTCGACAGCTGGGTCGCTTCACTGACAAAATCAACAGCCCCCAGTGCTCGCTCAAGGCTCGCCTCTGCCACTTGAATCTGACTTTCAATAGAAGCTGGGTCTTCTTTCGTATCTGACAAAAGTCGAATGGCCTCATAGACGTCATCGTCATGACTTGAGAAAATGACTTTTCGTGCAATCTCGCCATAATGGTGCAGGTAATCGGCGTACGCCGCATCGGCAATGATGGGCGCATGACCGGCTGCCTCATGAACAATGTCGGGTGCCGGAGTGTAAGAAATGTGCTCAAGCGTGCGCATATCACAAGCAATAGGCAAGATGCCGAGGCTCAAGAACTCCATAAATACTGCAGAAGGAATGAAGCCAACCACTGGCACCGCACGCCAGCCAAATTTTTGAAGTTTTAGATCCATCTCTGAAATCAACGGAATGCGCTCGAGTCCCACACCCGTTTCACGCAACCCATCGAGGTACTTTTGATGCGCATTTTCAGCAAAAAATTTTGCACTCACGCGCATGATGTAACGCCAAGATGCGTGATCAATGGGTGTATAAAGCGAATAATCTTGAGTAGCAATAAAGGGGTGCAAATGTTGTGGAATCATCTGTCTCGTTTCTCCGCGCTTGGCTAATTTCGCCATCTCAGCAACCTTAACCTTCCTTTTCAAAACTGCCTCGAGTATGCTTTAGCTCATGCAGGGAAAAAAGTGGATTTTCATTTTAAGCGCAATTGCTATCTTAGCTGTCACTGGCGGCATCTCTTTTCAATACTATAGTTTCGTTTTCTCTAAAACAGTAGTGGGCGAAGTCATCGGGGTAGAGCGAGTGACCCAGCCAACGGCTATTATCGGGGGTAATGCCCCAGCCAGCCAGCTCTATTCTTTCGCCATTGCCATTCGCGATAAAAATTCAGAAATTCATACGGCAAGCTCAGAAGATCGCCAATGGGCAGTCGTTCAAAAAGGCCAGTGTGCAGAAGCAAAGTTCTTGCCTTACCCACCTTGGGTTCTCGATAAATCAGGAACCTTTTTCGGAGCTCGATTGATTCGGCTTTTTGACTGTCCAGGGGCAAAAACAGCTGAAACGATCACACCCCCACCGGCGCAACCAAGCAGTGAAGCCAGTCCGTCGGCGGCCGCAGTCAACCCCACTCCCGCGGCGGCTTCAAGTGGTTCGCCGAATTAGCGAAAAGTAGATGGGCCCGACACCGGTTCTATCAGGCAAAATCTGGTAACCAAACTTTGTTTTTTCAATGAGTTCGGTCGGATGCTTCAAGTAACTCACGGCTTTGCTGTCGACTCGCACCTGATTCAAAAGTTCTTCAATACCGCCCACTACTTCGCACTTGAGTTTCTTGCTCGTCAGCGCCCGCTCGACAAGCTGGTCATTTTCGCCTTCATGCACGCTGCAAGTTGAGTACATCACTAACCCGCCGGGCTTTACCACCTGCAGACTGCTGGCCAACATCGACCACTGATCTGTTTGAATTCTACTTGAACGCGAAACCGACCATTTTTGAAACTCTTTTGAATTTTCTAGAACATGTTTTTCTGACGAGCACGGTGCATCGAGTAAAATGGCGTCGGCAACACCCTTCTCATGCAAACACCATTGCCGCGAATCGTGACCGGTGACCGAAAACTGATCAGCTTTGAAAAAATTCTCTAAGTTTCTCTTCAGCCTGCCTCGCCGCGAATCTGAGCGCTCATTGAACACCATTCGCCAAACTGAGTTCAAGTAAGACCTCAATAAAATCGACTTACCACCGGGCGCAGCGCAAAGATCAATCAAGTACCGCCTCGGGCCACCGTCGTCTAACGGGGGTGATGCCGCGAACACCAAACAAAGCGCAACCACGACCGAAGCGGGATCAAGAAAATACACGGTCAAGTTTGCCAAGTCTTCAGCTTTGATTGAGTTATGAGGCAAAACGTAAATTTCGTCGGTGAGATCTGACCTTAATTTCCAGCAAGCGATTGAGGCCGCTTGAACTTGAGAAAGCTGACGAGCCCCCTCGGCACTATCGGTGCCGTCTGGGCAAATGATCACCGCCACCCAAGACGCGTCTCGTTTCAGAGCCGACTCAAGCGACGCCCAGCGATCACTCCAAAGGTTCTGATAAAAGGCGTGAAAATCTGGTTTCTTCACTTGGTATTTTTTCTCACAAGCTTTTTGCCTTTTCGAGAATGACTTCTTCTAACGCTCGAGACAGCGCCGCCGGTTGCTTTCTGATGATTCTCTTCAGCATAGCAGACACTACCATCGAAGGATTATTGCCATCAGCCGTATAGGCCGTCACAATGACGTTAAGGTCAGCACTCTTGCCTGCGTGGGCAGCCAATTCTCGAAAACACAAATCGAGTTCTAAAAGCGATAGGTTTTTTGAAATCATCGCACTCGAATCGGTCAAATCGAAATCGATACGAATAGGCGAATACCCAGCCTGGCAATTTTCAACCAGCGAATCATCGTGAATCGTCACATTTTTCACCCGTGACAGTAGGTTACCGTAAATACCCATCACCCAAAGATCAACGCTCATCTTAACTGATCCGGAAGCCTCGTTCTCAACCACTTTATTCGCGTATTTCACTCCCACCGGAGTGTAGTGCTCAAGCACCTCTTTCAAGTCTCCGAGAGCTTGAGAAAAGGCCGGTAGCAGACTTTGAGTGACTGATACCCCAGTGCTCGGCGCCGACACCGTGAATTCATATTGAGTCAAGAGTTCACGCTCAACGGGCGCCGCCATCAAGTCGGGATTGAAAACGGCGAACGCATTCAGGGCAGCGAAAATCAACAGGATGCAGACCAGGGTAAATTTCGAGCGAATCATGCTTGTTCAACTAGCATGAAAACCCATGAAATTCAAAGAGCTCACAATAAAAACAGCCCAAGATCAGCCACCTTCGCGGTGGGCAATCTTGGGCTGGCTAAGCAATTCTAAATCTCACTTATTAGAAATGTTTTTCCATGTAAGACTTGGCTCTTTCGTCTTCTGATTTCCAGTGACCGCAATCGCCAGAAACCGGAGCTTTACAAGCTAGCTTATCGGTTTGATAGACATTCCAAGTGTCGTTGAGTTGATAACTTGGACCTGAGTCTAAGTTGTCTGGGCCCATGTAGTACATTGGCACACGCATATAAACACAGTCTTCGCTGGTGTACTCAGAGTCTTTGATCGCCTTCACTTCGGCGTAAGTTTTCACTTCTTTGCACTCTTTGTGAGTGCGAACGAACATATCAGTCCAGTCTTTTATGTTCATGACTTTGCGAGGCACCGTCGTTGCCACATTGAAGTGATTTTCTTTGGCGTCGTCGTCGTTATAACGCTCATCTTTTGTGAAGTTGAAGGCGGGGTCAAGCACCCAAGGTTCGTTGCCTGCAGTCACGAGAGGCGCTACGTGAAAATCCCATTGATTGATATTCTTATAGAAATAAGCTTCGCGTTTAAGACGGTACCAGTGATCAAAAAACTTAAACTCACACTTACTTATCGCGTAATCGCTGCCAGCATCTTCACACATTTTTAGGTGCTGATTTCGACCAATGCGATAAGGCTTGGTGAAAAACAGAAAGATCTTTTCGGTTTTGATTCCATGGTCGCGCCAGAGGCTGTGGGTCCAGTAATGAGCCCGCTGCCAGCACTCAGATTTGCCACTCAGTGATTCTTTAGTCAGGTCATCCATCAAGCCTTGGGCTTGCTCTTTCACTTCAAACTGGCTCGGTTGATACCAAGCGTACGGTGTCGTTGGCTTTTCACTTTTCATTTGTGGTGAACCGCCTGCCGCTTCAACACCTAAAATTTTATCTTCTTCATAGGTGATGCGGCCGACGTCGCCTTTTTCTTTCAAACGCCACAATCTAGCGATCAAATCGGTATTGGCGCCATCAACTGAATACACCTGATAATCAGAGGTCTTCACTAATGCCTTCACAGAGCCGGGAGCTCCGATTGGATAAAGAACATCAGAAATCTTGGTCACGTACTCAGCAGAATGAGCTGTCTGAGAAATCAAAGTGCTCAATGCTACGATCACACTTCCGATGGTTCCACGGTTTTCACGAACGATATTAATCAACTGTTGATTTTTTGATTTACGACTCAATTGACGACTCATATAACAATACTCCTTCTGACTTTGACTTAATTTTTTTCAAAAACTCTAAAGACTCTCTCGGGCCACTTTTATTTTTCTCGGACCGAAGTCGGCATCCTGCTCGAAACTTCAACACTCGCCACCGAAGGCGTTAACCTTCTTGACTTGGTGCATCAATACATGGCTCATTGCGTCACAACAAGAAAATCAGACATTAAATCACTAACTGAGATCGGGTCGTACCGAGTGATATTTGACTTAGAGAATCAGGTAAGCGTCAGACTAGAAAATGTCACCGCAACTGACCGGAGCCAGCAAAAAAAGCCTTTGAATATTCGAATAATCTGTCAGGTTTTCTCGAGAAAATGCCCCAACTCCGACAATCGATTCACAGCTCAATGATTCAAGCCCTTGAATACAAGCCGTAGCCATCTCAGCGTCAACGACCAATTTTTTGGCCTTTTCGTCTGCCACAATCTCGGCATAGGTACCGTACCCTTGCAAAAGGCCGATTTCGCTATCGATGACCGCTGTAGGTAGCACCCCTGCCTCACAATCAGCCACACTGAGCGGAGAATAGCAGGTCGAAACTTGGGTGCAGAGTGACTGAAGCAACCGCTCTGGAGTGGTCAACGCCACGGCATTTGAGCTGGTGGTATCTCCTGGTTGATTTGACGAATTTTCAGCAACTGTAGGGGTGGTGCCGCCCCCACCCGTCGGATTACCCGTGAGAGTACCCCCACAGCCTGGTAAGGTCGCTAAACCCCCTATGACACTCACAATCACAATGACAAGTGGAGTGATGCTCGAGCAGCTTTGGATCGAAAATAGCCTATTTTTCACGTTTTGCCTCGGTTTCTGGCGAATGCGTTGGCGAGGCCGTTAAAGGAAATAACTGAAAATTTAACTGATAAACTTGAGTTAGCTCTTGGTCAGCACAAACCACTTCGAGCAACTCTTTTAAGAATTTTTGAATCATCGATTTCACATTATTCATTCCTGATTGTGAAATACCAAAACTCAAAGACGAAATTTCTCGTTGTTCATGACTAAACCTCTCCAGCGATTCTGAGCCCATTTTGATCATTTCTTGATGGTATCGAGACACCAAGGCACTCGTGATTTCATCGCCAGTGAACACTTGGGCTTCAGCTTGAACCCACTTTTGATTCTGATCTTTTTGGATGAAACCCAGCCATTTTAGGTTCTGTAGCGCGTGCCTGGCCTGGGCAACGGTGATAGATGGAACGATTCGCTTAGCGATCCATTCGGGGTCATCAACAAACCCTTCAGTCGCCACCAATTCTCGAATCGCAACATTGTACCAACGGGCATAGTACTCGTATTGTGCTTTTTTAAGCCGACTCAAACGTTTAGCGCCCTTTGAGCCCGAGGCCATAATGAGCTCTGCAAAGTACTTTTTTTGATCAACGCTCTTTGATTGATTGAGGTATACTAAGTTTCGAAAATGATTCTTTTCGCGATCACTCAACTTCAACGCTTTTGCGAAGCACGCAATGCCTTCATCCGACAGATTGCGCTTGTTTTCAATCACGAGCTTCAAGAAATTCGGAGATTTCAGTCCCGCTAACCTCGAAAAGACCCGAAACGAATAGCCGATTTGGGTTTTTTTCTTGTGGAGGTAATGATCACGAAGAAACAGTCGAAAATCTGTGTATTCAAAAATAGATATAGACTCGGGTTTCGATAAAGCACTCATTACTACACCTTACTGTAATTTAACGATAATTTCAATCAATACCTATAAATTTTGTATTCTGTCTGAATACAAATTCAGAAAATACCGGAAAATTAAGGCACAGTTATCGTGATCTCATGTGTAATTTTACTTTATAACACTAAATTTACACGGTATATTACTCATCTATGTGGAATAGACACCTAAGTAGCCGTTTTCCAAAAGAAAGCTTCTTTTTATTTGGGCCAAGACAAGTCGGAAAAAGCACCATTCTTGCTGAAACGGCCTCTCTATTCAGACTTGACCTATTAGAACCAAAACTCCAATTAGCCTACACCAAGAATCCCGACCGCCTATTGAATGAGATTGAGTCGGCTTATTCTCAAAACCTAGACTCTTCCAAGCTCACTGCAATCATTGACGAAATTCAAAAAGTACCGGCACTTTTAGATATCGTTCAAATGTGCATGAGTAAGTATCCAAAATTGAGATGGATTCTCACTGGTTCGAGTGCCAGAAAAATTAGAAAAAACCACGCCAATTTACTGGGGGGTCGCGCCCTATACCGGTCTCTTCACCCGCTCACCCAAGGCGAACTTGAATCAGATTTTCGCCTAGACCTTGCGCTCTCATTCGGTACTTTGCCAAAAATCTACGACATCGCTTTACGAGGCAATAGCGAAACCGCAATTGAATACCTCAGATCCTATGTCATCACCTACTTAAATGAAGAAATCAAAGCAGAGGCTATCGTCAGAAATTTGCAAGGTTTTCAGAATTTTCTCGAAGTTGCTGCTGCTCAATTCTCTGAACAAATCAATTTCTCTGAATTGGCAAAAGAAACCCAAGTTTCTTATGCAAGCGCCCGGGAGTACTACAACATTCTCGAAGATACCTTTCTAGGGTTTTTCTTACTTCCGTATTTGAAAAGTAAGAGAAAACGAATGAGCCACCAGCCAAAGTTCTATTTCTTTGACAATGGAGTAACCAGAGCTCTCAATTCAACACTTCGAAACTCAATCAATCCAATCGAAAAAGGCCGGCTTTTTGAACAGTGGGTTATTCAAGAAATTTTTCGAATCAATCTCTATGAATCAAAAGATTGGAAACTTCTCTTTTGGCGAACTAGCCACGGGGCCGAAGTTGATCTCATCATCGAAAGAGGCCGAGAAATAAAGTGCGCGATTGAAATAAAATTTAAAACTACATTGAGCCCATCAGACTTGAGTGGCATCTCTGCTTTTAGAGAAAGTGGATTCAGCAAGGTTCCTTGCTTTTTAGTGGCCCCCATTGAAAGTACTCAGACTCTCAATGGGGTTGAGATTTTACCGCCACTTGAACTTCTGAAGAAACTCAAATTATCGTTTTAGCATTTTGACTTTATGGGCACTCACCTTTTTCAGTCATTAGGGTCGTCGCGAATCGACTCACACTCAGGTCTTCACTCGATTGCCTTCTAATCGCAAAATCTGAGACAGTAAGCAATTCGCCGTCAACTTTAAGGATACGCCTAATGTCTGGTGAATGCCCCTGATCTTGCCACCAATGGCCACTCATTGAGGTCGTTTTGGCGCAACCTAACGGCAGTAGATCTTGATGGCTAAGCGCTGCCTGAAGGGTGATCTTGTCTTTCACGGCAAAGACCTTAGCCCCGACAAATGCCAACCGATCACCGTATTCATAGGGGGCCGCATTTTCATGAGAACGAACGAGCTCGACAATCGGAAGCGCAACCAGGTCGTTTTCGCGATCAAAGTAATAAGCGTGATGATTGCTCGTTGCTTCAGAAAATGAGCCGCGGTCACCTAAAACGACGTTGTCGATTCGATCCATTTTTAGAGGAGAAGAGATATCAAAAAGAGAAAGCTGAATTCCCTGAAACCAGGCAAAACCGGTCATTTCATGAGCATCAAAACCAACCCCCATCATTTTGCCTGTTTGCGCGGGTTGCAAGTAAGTTGAAAACCCAGGAACCTTCAACTCACCCACCACTTGCACACGGGCTGGGTTCGACAGGTCGATCGCAAAAACGGGATCAGTCTTTTCAAACGTGACAACGTAAGCAAAATTACCGACGTATCGAATTGAACGAATGTCTTCGTTGCGGCCAAATCCGTCAACTTGAGAAAGTACCTTCAACCCTCCCGATTCATCTTGAATCAGGGCAAATAAGTGATTTTCAGCTTGGTACTCGCCGACTCCGCCGAGATAGCCCGTTGTCGTGGCGACCGCTAGAAAAATTTGATCTTCGATTTGAACTTCTTTCAAAGCCCACTGATCTTTGATTCGCCCCTGAACAAGACCGTAATGAACATCACGCAATGACCGCCCCCCCTCACCGATATCAACTTGAGTGATGGCGGTAAAATCGCGATTAGCCCCCCCTTCGCCTGGAATCGCTGATTGATCAGGCGATTGATTCACCGCGCGGGTCAACACTAAGGCTTTTTCTGTCATGTAGAGGTAATCATTTCCGCCAGCAAATCCGACTTTGAAATCATCGGCTTCAAGATCAGATAAGTCTTTCACCGCCACTTGAGTGAATCTCAGGTCGGCATCGTTAATGGCGGGTTGATAGACTTGAGTACAGGCAACGCCCATCACCGCATTGTCTGTTACAGCAATAGGCTGATTCAAAGTTGGAATATCTAACTCTTGCCCATGCTGACTCGCCGAACGTGACTGACTCGTCTCTACCAAAGGCAACGCCTGATTGATCACCATAACAAGTCGCTCACCTAATACGCGAGTGTTCTTAATCGCACCCAAGTACTCGAACGTTTTAATGAGCGTGGGCAACTTACCTTGATTTAAGACAAAGACACTGACCACACTCGAAGCCACAACGGTTGCAGACGACTCTCCCCACCCAACCCCACAAAAACTCACAGGCTGATTTCCAACAGCAACCAATAGCTCACGATCTTTTTGTGGCACAATAAACAATTCGAACTCGTATTTTTCATCTAGCGAAATTTCGCCAATTCGCTCTAGGTTCTGACGATTCACGACCCGCAATTTATGCTTCGAATAGACCACAATCTGATCGGTGGCGACTTTCACAAAGTCGGCCTCATCAACCCCACTCTCTTGCAAATTAGTAGTCACATCACCCTCGCTTGAATTCGCCATCGCGACGGCAGTAGTGGCCTCAGGTGTCGACTGACTATTAGCCAGTAAGAGATTTAGCCGTTTTAACTCGAGGGCGTCATGCCAATCAGACTGCAATTCTTCGCAGTTATCGTATGGTTTTAATGACCTTCGAAACTCAACCGCTCCCATTCCAAATTCTACCGGCAATAAACTACCCCGATTCGCTTTCAGCGAACACCCCTCTAAACTCAAACCCAACAAACCCACACTAATCATACACTTCAATTGTTGATTCATACTGATGTCTCCCTTTGATTCAATCATCGGTGAGCCAGCACCAAACAACTAGGTGGGTAAACTCGTATCTGTATTCGCCGTGAATACAGAGTCAGAGAACTCACACAGCTCAAGATATGAGAACCCTTAAATTAACTTGATTGATAAATCACCCCGATGGTAGTTACCTAACGCGAAGCGTAAATGAACGAACAACACCAGAATCTCGAGAATCTTCTAGAATACAATGAGCCTTTTGAAGAGAATGCGCAGAAAGTTCGGTTTTGATTCAAATGCTTACAAGAAACGTC
Source organism: Oligoflexia bacterium (assembly GCA_903895855.1). Classification (GTDB taxonomy): domain Bacteria; phylum Bdellovibrionota; class UBA1018; order UBA1018; family UBA1018; genus CAITVN01. The sequence goes on from CAITVN010000224.1 coordinate 85,987, forward strand.
TTATTTTCAGTTAACGCCGCTGCCGTCGCTTGGTTATTGAGCTTCATCTGCGCTCCTGATTCAATGGCTGAGGTGACGACCCCTTGCAGGTCACTCAATCACGTTGTCTTCATGACCGTCGACGGAGTGAGATGGAAAGATTTTTTCGACCCAAAGAACACTCCGAAAATTCATGCCCTGGCCAATCAGTTTGTCATGTTCGGCAACCGAGACGAAAACTCACACTTCAAAGTTTCAAACCCCATCAACAAGAGCTTACCTGGTTACCAAACTCTGTTTCTCGGATTCGATGAAGGCGCAAAAAACAACCAATGGCCGAGACCCCAAGCCCCAACATTTATCGACGAGCTAGCCTCTCAATGGCAAAAGTGTCCGGATTTCGATAAAGACTCAGTCGCGGCCTTTTCGTCTTGGCAAGTTCTCGAAAACGCCCTCACCCATTTCAAACCGGCCAATACCAGCAGCGGCCCAAATCAGGGCAACTTGCCATTCGTCTTAAGTGCGGGCGCCCAACCCTGGACGGATCTAAAACACCCAGACGACGGCGCCTACTTTTCAAAGATCATTCGTTCTGATTTGCCCAAATGGAAACTTTCAAAGAAAGACAAATACACCTGGTCAATGTCACTGCACCACTACCTCATGCACCCGTCGCAGTTTCTGTACATCTCTACTGGCGACACTGATGAGTGGGGCCATCAAAACGATTTCAAAAAGTACTTGAGTGCACTCAAAGATTCTGACGACCGAGTTGACGAAATGATGCAGGAAATCGCGAAGTCACCGTATGCCACCTCAACGACATTCGTTCTCACTACCGATCACGGCCGAGGCAACAAAGGAGACTTCAAGAACCATGGCCCTGACATTAAGCACTCAGACGAAGCTTTTCTCATCGTTTCAACGCCAGAGATTCGAAAACAAGCGTCTGCAAATAAGCCACCGCTCGCCATCAGCGGTGAGTTTGAGCACCGCCAACTGCGCCCAATCTTTGAGTATTTACTCGAAATTCAATCATTAGGGGCCTCGCACGACAGCCACCTACTAGACACCCTTAGGGGCGCCCACCTACTCTAAACGAAAATTGAGTTTTGTATTCATTTCAATAGTCAAAACTGACCTAGAGATTTACAATCAATTTCAAATGAACCAAAATAATTCTGCTAGAATCAAAGGTAAATCAATTCTCGTTGTTGACGATGAAGAAGGAATCCTTGATGTTCTTTCAATCATTTTATCTGACGAAGGAGCAATCGTCACCACAGCTCTGAATGGTAACCAAGCGGTTGAACTTCTTAAGAAATCGACTTTTGATATCATGATCTGTGACCTCACCATGCCAGACGGTGACGGTCGTTCGGTTCTTAAATTTGCGAAAACCTTAGGTGACAAGAAACCAAAGACCCTCGTGTGTTCGGGAAATTTGAATTTCAATCCCGGCGAAGCCGAAGAACTTTTAGTTGACATGGTCACTGAAAAGGTCATGAGCGGCGATGACCTGGTCGAATTAGTCAATCAGCTGGCGTAAAAAATTCTTTCACCTGAACCAAAAGAAAAGAAGACCAAGATGACGGTCAAGCCTGAGAAAAGAGATCGATTTGCTGTAAGATCTCATCTATTTTGACAGTCGCTGTTCCTCGCTTGGCAACGACAACTCCGGCTGCCATATTGGCCAAGACAGAAGCTTGAATGAGAGTAGCCCCAGACACGAGAGACAATGCCATGATGGCAACCACCGTGTCCCCGGCCCCAGACACATCAAATACCTCGCGCGCAAAGGTAGGAATCAGATCAACCTTTTTTGATTTTTTTGAAAAAATCGCCATGCCGTCTTTTCCCCGAGTGATGACTACCCAATCCGATTTTGAAAATTTCAATAAATTTTGACCAGCGACACAAAGACTTTCGTCGTCAACAATCGAAACCCCCGAAAGTCTTTCTGCCTCTTTTAAATTCGGCTTAAAAACAGTGCCCCCCTCATACCAATGAATCGGCCTTGACGAATGCGGATCAATCAAAAGCCACTTCTTTGCTCGCTTGGTTTCTTTAATAGCCGCTTGAATGAGTTTTTCGGTCAAAGTACCTTTGGCATAATCTTGTATAATCACGCAATCAGCGGTCTTTAGTGCTGTCTTAAACTGCGCTAAGAGCTTAGCCTCAATCGCAGGCGTCAGCGCAGCTAGATTTTCATAATCAACTCTCATCAGCTGCTGACGATCGGTCTCAATGCGCTCTTTCAAAACAGTGCGCCTACTCGAATCCTTCACCAAGCCGCTTGCCTTGATTCGACTGGTCTCTAATAATTCAACAAACTCTTTTGCGGTAAAATCATTGCCGACCAACCCCACTACTGATGACTTCGCACCGACTGCGGTGATGTTGTCGGCCACGTTGGCTGATAATCCCAATTTATCCCACTCATGAGTAACGAGCACAATCGGCACGGGTGCCTCTGGAGAAATGCGTTCAACGACGCCTACCGTGTAGCGATCGACCCCCATGTCGCCAAAAACAAGAATGTTCTTTTTCGAAAACTGAGAGATGATATCGATATACTCTTGATACTCTTGTTTAACATAACTCATGCGAGTTTTCCTTTTTCATTGGTTGCCAATTTCAATTGCACACGCACTTCATCGAGAACTGAATTCACCGAGATACTTTCCATACACGGAAAATACTGGCAAGCCTGCAATCGACATCTAAAATCTTCTCCGCAAAAATTTTCTGGCACGAGCACACTTGCCGCTGAGTCGTTAGCAACGTAGGGGCCCCAACGCAAAGCGCTCTGCACACGAATCGGTGAAAACAGGGTCACCACCCGCTTACCCCGACTCACCGCTAGATGCAGCGGCCCGGTGCTAGGCGCGATCACGACCTCGCAACAGGCAAAAAGAGCCGAAAGTTTTGTGACACTCGCACTCTCATCAGCCTGATAAATCAACGTCTGCTGAGACGCCTGTTTTGAAAGCCCCTCACGAAAACGAACAGCTAGGCCCGATTCGCTTGGCCCAAAAGTGAGAACAAACCGAGTCGTCGCAAATTTCTCAGCCATTTTATTCAATAGTTCAATGTACTGTGCTTCAGACCAATTGAGCGCCGACCCGCCCATTCCCGGATGCAGGCCAATGAGCGAAACCTTATCGTGCGCGAGAAACCCGCGCGCCCAACTCTCGTCGGCCGCATTCGTTGAAGTTTCGGTCAAGATTTGGGTTCGTTTCGCACGAATACCTAGACGCCTCAGTAACTGCAAATTGTAATCAGCCTCATGCATTTCAACTAGCGAGCGGCGTTGTCTCACTCCACGATTGTAAAACCAATACGAATGCGGCTTTGACAAAGGCCCCACACGGTAGGGCACGCCAATGCCATACAGCGCGGCGGCCAGCCGAGGCTCGGTGCTCATCACGACTGCGATTGAAATACCCAAGACTCTCAACTCTCTCATGAGCCTAAAAAAACCCTTCACACCGGCGTGCACACCATCGGGGTCGTAAATTTTGACTTCATCAACAAACGAAAGCGTTTCAACAATGGGCGCAATATTTTTTCGCACCATCAAAATCAGTTTTGATTTGGGGTAATTTTCTTTGAGCGCCCGAATAGCCGGAGTCGACAAAATCACGTCACCCAAGCGATCACAGCGTGCGACCAAGATTTTAATCGATTCGCCTCGAATAACCTCAGAAATTCCATCAAGCAACGCGGGCTGAGCCTGATGTGAAACGTCTTCGCTTGCGACCATTTAAGTCCTTTTGATTCTTTCTTTCGCTTTCGCACTCAGTTGCGCCACCACTTCATCAAGAGTGTGGGCGCTGGTATCCAGGACGATCGCATCGACCGCCACTTTCAGTGGCGCAATTTCACGGTTGGTATCAGCAAAGTCTCGTGCCTCAATTTGCTTCACGAGCTCGCTAAACGTGGGCACATCGACCCCTGAAGCTTCAAGTTCAGCCAAGCGTCGCTTCGCGCGCTCTTCAACACTGGCTGTTAGAAAAAATTTCACATCAGCATCAGGAAAAATCACCGTACCGATATCTCTACCTTCAAGAATCGTTTTACCCTGGCAACCTAGACGGCGCTGTAGCGAAAGCAAGGCTTGTCTCACCCCTTTAAACGCTGACACTCGACTGGCGGCCATTGACACTTCTGGAGTTCGAATCTTATCGGTCAAGTCTCGGCCGTTGGCGTAAATTCGATTGGCAGGATTTTTCGAGGGCTCGCGCCGAAACGCGAGACTGGTCGTATTGGCGACTTCTACCGACCGCTCTTCAGTCAGCTCTTCAATGCCGCCCCACTTCTCGAGACCCAAGTAAGCAATCGATCGGTACATGGCCCCCGTATCGATATGGGTGTACCCCAGCGCATCAGCCAGGCGTTTCGTCACTGAACTTTTGCCTGTACCTGCCGGGCCATCAATTGCGATCACAGGACCTTGTTTAATTACTGTTTCGTTTTTCATGACGCTCATCACTGATTACCATTTATAGCTTGTGGCTTATAGAATGCAGCCTACACCACCGCGCGCACTTTAGTACAGGCGAGACTCACCGATTGCAGTTCGGCGTGGGTGGTTTTTAGCACCTGGTCAGTGAATTCTTTTGAGAACTCCTTTGAGTTGACTCCCAGGTCATTGAGGCCGATTGCAGCCACCGGGGCCCCCTCAGCGTCGATATTAATGCCCAGGTGAAGCACCTGAGAAACGGCTGAAGAGGTCACGATCGAAACGCTGAGCTTCTTCTTAGGCTCACCAGCCGCTGCCGAAACAAAAATATCATCGCCATCGCGGGCGATAGTAAATCGGTGCCCCACCCGAGCTCTCAAGGCGTCTGCCGCAATCGACACCATCAGGCGTTGAACGAGCACGATGTCGATCAAGTCGGCCTGAAAGAACTCACCGATGAAGTGAATCATTTTCTTGGCCTTGATGTGATCATGACTCAAGCGATCTTCCCAATCAACGAGGGCTTCGGTTTTAACAAAGCAAGGGCCTTCAAAAGCGATAATGCCTGAGCCGTACTGCCGAGTTTTTTCTAAAATATAATGAGGGCGCAGCTCTTTGCCTGTGTATTCGATTTCTTGATCTAAGCGTTGCGTGAATAAAATCATTCGAGCGCTCGCTTCAAGCGTTTGCAGGACTCACACTCGCCACAAGGCTTGTGTCCGGCTTGATAACAGCTCCAAATCAATTCAAACGGAAACGGTGACTTTAGCGCACGCAACTGGGTGACGATTTCTTTTTTGTTCATCTTAATCGTGTACGAATCGACGGCCACACGCCCTGCGGTCGAATACGAAAGGGCCTTCGAAATCGCCGCTAAGTAATCAGCCGAGTTATCAGGAAACGTCGCCGCTTCTTCGCGGTTAAATCCTACCAAAATTTGACCGATCTCACGCGATTCGGCAACGACAGCAGCCATTTCAATGAAAAGGCCGTTGCGATTGGGCACCCAAACCGCACTCGCTGACTGAGTCGTAGCGGCTAGATTGTCGAGGTCTTGCGATTGCATCGAAGGCACCTTCGAATCGGGGTGATTGAGTGCACTCTTTGAAAAGCGAGACAGCCAGACAGCCGAAAGCATTTCGTGGCGAACGCCATAATGCTTTGAAAGCGCCTGAGCCGCGCGCAGTTCACACGCCAGCGCTTTTTGGCCATAGTCTAACGTGAGCGTCTGAACGACCGTGACCTCGGGGTCGTTCATCGCGAGGGCTAAGTTCGCGGCAGAGTCGAGGCCGCCCGATAGTAAGATGAGAGTTCGTTTTGTCATGTGGTTCGCTTGTTTTCGTCGTAGTAGCTGGCGTAGCAGCGGTCGTTTTCCCAGACGGTGACGCGTGAGATCCAGGTTTCGCCGTGGTCGATCATTTTTGACAATTTTTCAAACGCGAGTTTCGCAATGACTTCGGCCGAAGGGTTGATCTTTTTGAAATCTTCGAGAAGGTTGAGGTCTTGGTGATCCCAGGGGGCGACGGTTTCTTTGACCGCATTCTTTAACGCCCGAAAATCAATCGCCATGCCGATGCTATCGAGGCGCTTTGAAACCGCGAACACTTCTAGACCCCAATTGTGACCATGAGGCCTCGCGCAATCACCCGGGTACCCCTCAAGATGATGCGCTGCAGGAAAGTCCAATTTTACTCTTAATTCAAACATGCGTGGGCAGTATCACAGACGGTGGGGGGCAGCAAAATTTTTTAGCTGACCAGCCGATCTAAAAATGTCGCTGCGGGGATCGAAAATCCCAATGTGCCCTCTCGTTTTACCGGCCCTTCTTGATAAAGCAAGAAGCCTCATTTCACCCCTGTCGTGAAATGTGGGTCAACCCTCAGTTTACGCGAGAGTTGGAGCCCCCTCCGCATTTAATGCGGGTCCGACAATAAAATATAAGGAAAGAAAATAGCTCGCAAGGCGCCATCTTATTGACAACACGAGCCCTTCAAAAAAAAATTGCCTATAATAGGAGACTAATGGAGACTATTTAAAGACAAGTGTTGCTTAAAATCACACACAAACAAATGAGGTATTTTAAAAATGAAGACATTAGTTTTGGCGATCGGAGCAGTAGCAATCTTTTTTATAAGCTCAACGAATGTAAATGCGGCCGGAGAGTGCGAAAACGGGTACACATGGGGGAACCTGTCACCCGCTGCAAAAACTGGTTTTGTTTGCTACAAAAAAGGCACTCAAGTTTGTCCGGCTGGCGCTGTGGTCAATCTCGTTACCGGTGGAATTGATGAATGTATTAATTATTCTTCGGGATATAAGGGAATAGTGATATGCAAAGGAGCGCCAGAAGACAAGGTTCTCGACGGTAAAGCATGGGCATTCAAGGGCTTAGACCCCTGCTGGTCTTACTACAATCCTAAGTTAGTCTGTCCTGCTGGAACTACCCTTATGAATATTAAAGTAGGCTACTTAGTCGCATTTGAACCATACATGGCAAGTGATGGAATGTGCGTCGCCAAGCCAAGCTACGCACGAAAATAATTTTTTGAAGCCAATTGTTTTTGTTAAAGTATAAAGACCGGGATTCAAACTATTGTTCTGGTCTTTGTACTTCAAAATGACGAAATCAATTAAATTTTGCCGACAGCCAGCCTCCGACGAAACAGCCAGAGTCAACAACTAAGCAAAAAGCACCCCTCAAAAATCAGCCAACCGCACTTCGCCTTCAAGCGACAGACCCATGATGTAGGCGTCTTCGCCGGGTATCAGCGAGTCCTCAAAACTCTAAGGATCGACCTATAGGCAAAATCAACGACGGTTAAGATATACAACTAACTGATATTAAAAAGATTTTATCTTCTTATTTTTCATAAAACACTCACTTGAGTTTACTGAGTGTTTTAGTTACACTAAATAGAAATGAGAAATCCAGAGACACTAAACACCCTACGCAGACTTCTCAAAAAGCCATTTTTCACTTCTACTGAAGTAAAAGCACTCGGTGTCAACCCAAGCATTCTCAGCCACTATGTCAATACCCATCAACTCAAACGCCTGCGCCGAGGAGTATACTGCGCAGTCAATGCTCCAGAGATTCACTCGCAATGGGGCGACCTAATCGAGGCAGCTAAAGCCATACGAGGAGGCGTCATCTGCCTCACCTCAGCGCTTGCAATTTATGAATTGACCGACGAAATTTCGCGCGCGCACTGGATTGCCGTCTCAAATTCGACATCGGCAAACGCAAAGAGACCGATCAAAATTATTAGAATGCGTAATATTTCTCTTGGCCAAACCACAATAAACATTGACGGTGTAATGGTTAAAATCTTCAATCATGAGCGAACCATCGTCGACGCCTTTCGACAGCTGAGTAAAGAAACTGCGATCAAAGCACTTAAAGCTGCGCTTTCTGCCCAATATTCGCACAAACTTGACCTGCAAAAACTTCAACAATACGCCAAAGCCCTCCACGTAAACATTGCTCCCTACCTTTTGGCGGTGACCACATGAACGAAACAGCGATAAAAGAACGCCTCAAAGTCATTGCCAAAGAAAAGGGCGTCACATTCAACGAGTGCTGGAAGCAGCTCTTGCTCGAAAGAATGCTAGCACGAGTATCGAGATCACCCCATCGCGAACACCTGATTTTTAAGGGAGGATTTCTACTTTCTTATCTGATCGAGATCGGAAGAGAAACCAAAGATCTTGATTTTTTACTTAGACAAGTGGAAGCCAAAGAAGCTTCTGTGCAAGAGATCTTCGAGGAAATTGCTGCAATTGAGCTTCGCGACGGGTTTAGTTTTCAGTTTAGTAAACTAGAAATCCTATCGCAACCCCACATGCATTACCCTGGGTTTCGACTCACGCTTCAAGCCAGGCTTGATAAGATGAAAGATCAGGTCCAGATAGACATTGGGGTTGGTGATTCTGTTTTACCCAAGAACCGTGAAGTATCCCTGTTTCGCTATAGGGGTGTACCCATATTTGAGAGCGAAATCACTCTGCTGAGCTACCCCCTTGAAACGATCTTCGCTGAAAAATTTGAAACCACAATTTCGAAGGGCGCTGCAAACTCAAGAATGAAAGACTATCACGACCTCCTGATTATGGGCCGTTCGGGAGCGCTGAAGCTGACCGAATTGAAATTCAGTATTACCGAAACCTTTAAAACTCGCGAAACCCCACTGACGGATGAAATTAGTTTCGGGCCCATAGAAATGCGCAAGCTACAATCACTCTGGAGTTCACACCTGCGCGGCTATGATGATCTCGCGACCGAACTTAACCTGCCAAAGCACATTGAAGATACTATAGTCGAAATCAATCAGCTCCTCAAATCCCTCAAAGAAGTTTAAGGTACCTCTTCAGCTAGCTTGGGGCTCGCCGGGTGTTCAGCCTTTGAAGTAATTGACTTGGCCCAATTTTGACGCAGCAATTCAGCTGCGAAGTCAAACTCAAAAATCAGCCAACCGCACTTCGCCTTCAAGCGACAGACCCATGATGTAAGCGTCTTCGCCGTTTGAGTAAAACTGCTTACGAATCTGTGTCACGATAAACCCCTCTTTTTGGTACAAGAACACGGCCGCCTCGTTCGATTTTCGCACTTCTAGGCTAATACTCTTGCATTGTTTTCGCATCGCTTCACGTTTGACGGCTTGAATCAAGCCACGGCCCACTGACTGCCGGCGAAGCTCAGGCGTCACGAGAATGTTCAAAATGTGCGCGTCTTCAAACAAGATGCGGCAAACAACGTAAGCACTGACCTTCGCGTCGGTTTCGTCATCAGTCAAAACGAGCATGAAACTATAGGGCTTTTCTAGCTCATCTTCGAAATGTTTAGCAGTCCAGGGGCTGGGCATGTACTTAGCCTCAAGCTCGGCCAGCTGCGCTATGTCATCAGCAGTGCCCGGCCTCAGACTCAAGCCAGCAATTTCAACGTCAGACTGTTCTGGGTTCTCGCTCATGGTCAAATACAAGCCTTTACGGGCTCAAAAAGTCAAGATAGTACCTTGAGTCGAATGAAAAAGTTTTTCGTTTTATTCGGGGTGGCAATGAGTCTGTCTCAGTTAGCTCCCTCCAAAAAATTCTTAAGTCAAACCGATTGGTCGTCAGCGTGGTCGTCACCCAAGCCCGCTTCAATCATCGATGGCCCTGTAGCCACAGACGGTGACCTATCAAACTGGGCTAACCACCTTGAATGGGTATCATTCAAACTGGGGTTTGACCCTGACCTCTTACTCGCCGTTGCCGACGCCGAAAGCGGCCAAAACGCACGAGCCGTCTCAAACCGTGGAGCCATCGGACTACTGCAGTTACAAGAAGCCACCGCCGCCCAAGCCTATTCTTACTTATCTAGCGAGCTTCAAGATTGGGTGAAGGCGCGGGCACGAACCTTAGGATTTGCATTCGTCGCCCCTACCCTCGAATGGAACGGCCTACTCAAAGACCGCTTCATCAACCTGCTTCTCGGCGCGGCCTACTTGTCTTATTTGCGTGAGAGCTTCTTAGGCCAGGGTGCCAACTTCTGGCTCGCAGCCTATAACCTCGGCCCCGAAAAAGCGCGCGAGCTGAGACAGCGCGGGCACCGCTCAAGCCAAGTCGCGCAGTTTGTTCACCAAGTGCGCTCGCAGTATTTTCGCCGCAAAGACGACTCTGTAGCGCTGTAACGACGACTCGCTCGCACTTTGAGGCGTGGGCATGGCCATCGGGGTTACGGGGGCTCGCGTGCGGGGTTTTCTTCCCCTGTTTTTTTCGCGCCCGATTTTTCTCCCCCGACTCCTCTCCCAGGGTTTTCTCCCTCTGTTTTTCGCAAACGTCGAAATTCGGACGTTAGTGCCATAACGCGGCGATCGATAAGTGACTAACGGCACCTATGGGACGTTGGGCGTTTGCCCCCACGACGAGCCACCGGCCGATCGCAGAACGTCACAAGATAGACACCTACCATGGCAGAAAAATCACCCAGCGGCCTAGGTCGGGGAAGTCGCGCAAAACTAGCCGCCCACCTAAACTGCAAACCCGCAACCATTTCACAAGTTTTATCTGGCGCGCTCGACTTCAACCTCGAACAAGCGCTCTTAGTGAGCGAATTCATTGACCACACTCACGAAGAAGCCCAGTACTTCTTACTACTGGTGCAGCACTCGCGTGCCGGCTCAGAAAAAATCAGATCGTACTTTGACTCAAAGTTCAACGACGGCGCTCTGAGGTCACGAATCGCATTAAAGTGAAAAGCCAACTGAGCGACCAAAACCAAGCCGAATATTATAATCACTGGTATGTGGCCACAATTCACGTGATGCTTTCAATTGCTGAATTTCGAACGCGCAAGGCCATCGCCGAGCACTTGAAGTTAGGTGTGGGTGTCGTAACCGAAGTATTAGACTTTTTGGTTTCAGTCGGATTAGCCGAGCGCAAGGGCGAGCAGTTTCACATCGGTGGCAATCGCATTCACCTGCGCTCTGATTCATCCCTCATTTCAAAACACCACATCAACTGGCGCTTGCAAGCGATGAACGCCTTATACCGCATCAAACCCGGCGACCTACACTTTTCGGGAGTTTGAACATTGTCACGAAAAGACTCGCTTCGAATACGCGAAATATTAATGCAATCGCTCGAACGATCTGAACCTATTTTGCGAGACTCACCCGAAGAAGCCGTCTATGGCATTGCTTTAGATTTTTTTGAAATCTGAGGGGTCAAGTCACCGCGGTGCTTGCTCGCACGACTGCCGACCCGTAGAATTGAATTCATGACACCAACCGTTATGAGAAAATTTGCGCTGTTGCTCTTGCTTTCACAATTCAGCTTTGCACAAGCCAAAGAAGACGAACGCATTATAGCGATTCAAAAATTCTATCAGCAAGTGCAATCAGCCAAACTGATGAAAAATGAAATTGAATCGAGACCCAATCAATCGGGTGAGGGAGGCACGACCACCGCGTACACACCTCTAAAAGCACCTCAAGGTGCTAGTAGTGCAGCTAATAGTGTAAATGACACTAATGACACTCTATTTAAGGTCGAAGAAGAGTTCTTAGGTGAAATGGGAAAAACTCAAAATAGCTTTTTCTACCGCAATCAAAAAATATTTTTTATTCTGAGAATAGTCACACAATACTCTACGCCTTTTATGCAGCCTGTCGAAGCGGCCACTAAACCTCAGCAGACCGTGACAGAATACCGCTATTACTTCGACAGCAACAAGCTGATTCGTTGGAAAACAGGCCAAAAAACTCACTCTCCGACTTCGCCTGAATTTCGAACTGAAGAACAAAAAATACTTTTAGCGGCGACCGAGGTTTATAAAAACGCCGTTGCAGGGCTATCGAAAAAGAAGTAACAGCCAAATACTTGCAAAAAACAGCTTCAGTGCGAATTCAGCATCAGAGCCATCATTGACGCGGCTTTTTTAATGTGCAAGTTTTTGCGTGTCACCTACAAAAAATTGCACAGTGATACCCATGAGTAAAAACACAGAAAGAGTGTGAAAGAATACCTCTACGATACTTTGTTGGACTGTCAGGCCAGAATAAATCCATTCAGGTCGTGATGAATGGATCTTGCCTTGGGAATCTTTTTTTTGAGAGTTTGAGATAACAGAGTCTAAGGTCGTTAACGTTTTTCCCACGGTTCGATTTCACCAGCCACACCTTTGAACAATGGGTGCGGCATCACTTCTTTAACCACTCCCCAGTTGCCCAAATGTTCAGCATCACGCTCAGTGATTTTCGCACGAAGGTGCTGTAACTCGAATTTCAGCTGACCTCGAGTCACCTTCATCGTCGAAACTGAGTTTGGGTTTTCGATGATTTTCGTTTCGTCAAACTCATACCCTCGCCTCACGGCCTCTTGATAAACGTGAGTCAGGTAAAATGAGATGGCTTTAAGGGGGCTACGACTCGCTTTGAACCGATCGAGTTGAGGATGATTCTTATACCCTCTGGTCTTGCCAGCCAAAACGGCTTGAGCCAGAAGCGCTTCACGCCAGAGAGCGACCAATCCTTTGCTGTCTAAATACTGGGGGTGAAGTGACCACAAGCGCATAAAGTATAGATCTGCCTTTGCCCAAATCTCTCACGGGTGATTGGCGAGTTCTAGAAAATATTCTTGATGAACAAAAAAGCATTCCGGAGGAGTCGAGGGCCGTCGAAGGCGCCAGCTGGGAAGCGCAGACATGCGCGAGCGTTTTGACTAGATCGAGCATTGGCTAATGAGCGCGAGCGTCTTAGCGACTTCAAGCTTTGGCCACATTTCGGAAGACTCGTCGAGTCCCCCCCACCCCTACTCGCAGTAACTTCCGCATTGAGGAAAATTCGGGCGGAGCTCACTTTTCAGTAAAATCCTTCCCCCCACTTGACGCTGCCCGACGCCGCTCTCAGAGTCTCAATTTCAGACTCATACTGGGATTTTCAGACACTGACCACGCACACGCGCGGCATTTTAAGTGCACATTTTTTGCAAAAAATCGTGGCATGAATTTTAGACACTGGGTCTTTCGCGCAGAACATCCTCATCAACCTTTTAAATCTTTTGAAGACGCCTCAGATTTTTGGCCCCGCCTTAAGGCCAGCTTCACAGATGCGTTAGCCCTCATACTGATGCCAAACCACGCCCACTTGCTTTTACCAGCTAGTCTCGACCCCGAGCTCGCCAAAAACAAACTTCACGCGCTCATGAATCAGTGCTCACGGCGAATAAACTCTAAAATTACCTGGCAAAAACTTTCAGCGCCCACCGAAATCTGGGATCGCTTTCACCTCAAGCGCCAACTCAGGTATGTGGCGCTCAATCCGTGCCGCAAAAATCTTTGCACCGATCCGCTCGAATGGAGATGGTCTACCTACCGCGAACTCTTCGATGGGTCACACCGATACACGGCAATTGCCAACCTCATTCGCGAGCCTTCGCTCAAAGCCTACCACCAGTATGTTTCTTCTGACCCATCGGTCTCTATAACTGGAACTCCTCCTCCCCTCAAAAAATCCCTTCGCAACTGCGAACTAGCCTCGCTCGAAGGCATCTTGGCGTCGGTAGTAGCGGCTACCGGCAAACACCCACGAGCGATTCAAACCAAACGCCCACCGAGACTGCTGTTCGTTCAAGCCTGCGAGCAATTGGGTTGGACAAAAACTCAAATCATCGCCGACCTCTGCGACATCAGCACACGGGGCTTACGACGACTGCGACACCTACCTGCATCATCCGAATTGCAGCACGTTTTTGCTTGTCTCAGCGACCCCAGACTGAGCGTTGCTGCAAACCAAGTCACGCAGGACTTTATCAACCAGGTGCGGAGTTCGAAACAAACGGAGCAACGGCGCAAGGTCGGCCGCCTTTCGGAAGATTCGTCCAGTACCCCCCACCCCTACTCGCAGTAACTTCCGCATTGGGGACGATTCTGGCAGAGCTCATATTCGTCTTCACTTATACACCTGCACTTGCACATTCTTCTTCATATCGTCGAGGGTTCGATACTGTTCGACCAAAGAGGCAATGAACGTACTTTTTCGGACTTGGCGATGACCGAATACACCAACGATGAGACTAAACCTCATCAAACCTTCAAGTAGATCAGAAATGTGACGTTTTCGCTCCTGAGGCGTAACTTACCTATTATACGGCCACCGTATTTATTACAGGTGGGGTTGTAATAAATACGCTGAGCAGCATTTCAACACAAATCGATAGACACGCGAGTGACACTTATTTAACTATTTGATATTACATATTTATATCTTGTATTGACATAATTAATATAGCGATCCAGAATAGAGACTATGCTACTCGAGGTCTTCCGAGAACTAGAACAGTGGATCGTAACTGAAAACGAAGAAAGGAAACTGACCGGCACCCCATTGATCGGCCCTTGCACTATTCGCATACTCGGTCAAACTGCTCTCATTGAAGCGCTAGTTCAATTACATCTAGTGGCAACCCAAGATGTCGACGCTTATTTATCGGGCGATCAAATCATCCAAACTGAATTCGACCGACTTTTGAAATCTCGAGGCAAGGAATTTGACAAAGACTCTTATCTCATTTGGATGCCCATAGAAACCGAATACTCTAACGTTTTCACTGGTCGCTTAATCACTGGCCAGATTGCTCAGCCAGAGTATGTGCTGCTTTCAAAGGCCTCGAAGGCCCCTGACAAAAATAAAATTTTAATCAAAGAATTTCTTAGCCTTGGCGCAACACCCACGTTCTTACGACTCGCAAAAAAATACCAACTCGACTTGAGACAATTCGTATGACCATCACCGAAATTATCAAGCAAGCGAAAAGCCAAATGCGAACAATCAACCGCAAGCGCCGCGATGAGCGGTTCATCCGAGTCATCGGAAAATTGTTGCATTTAAAGCTCTTAGACGCCCCAGGAATGCTACCCTACCGCGGAACCATTTTTCTTGACGAAGTCTTGTGGGTGGGTGAAATCGAACCGCGAGTACTGGCGCTATTGCCTGCAATTCTCTTAAAGCGACCTAAGGCGATTACAGTTGTGGGCGATTTACCCGAAGACTTGAAAAAAATCATTAGTGACATTCGGCATCAAAATGCTGCCACGCCTTTTCGAGGCATACTCGCTCCTGAATACTTAAAATGGATTTCATTCGTTGGTCGAAAAGAAAAACGCCCGACTTTACTCAAAACATTTCGATTCGATCACGACGATTTGGCACGACTGCAACGTTTAAGAAAATTCGGCAACTCTGAAATTGACGTCATTAGAAAAGCGATGTTCGCACTCGAAAAAAATGCAGGACCAATTGATAAGCCAAACGCACCTAGATAAAACCTACTTCAACTTGACGGTTTTACGTTTACCCACCTTACAACCATGCCTCAGTTGGTATCGCAAACTGCATTCTCCCTCAAAATAAGACGCACAGCCTAACTTTGTTTTGTATTTATCAAACACCCATGAACTATGAATTTTTCCGAACTCGTCGACTACCCGATCGCTTATGATCGACCCCGAAATACAGGTTACTTTAGTATTCTTAGTGAGTCTCAAAAACTGATTTTTAAAACGTTCACACGATTTCAAGTTTTGGGGCCTTCTAGCAATGTATTCGTGAGTATCCCTTTCGGTAGAAGATTCGAGCACAATAAAGGCCTGTACTACCTATATCGCCGCCGCATTACACTCACTTCCTTCTCTAGACCATTTTCGCATCATACGAGAATTTGGTCACGACCAAACTCTTATTTGGTACGAATTTGGTCAGAATCGAGCGCCAACGACTGACTCAGTCCTGGTCTGACCTGACCAAGCGCGAACCCTCCCGACTGAAACACTCTTAACTGAGCTAGTTTGACCTTTTAGTGATATTTAGTTTTTATATACTAATTCCAACCTTCATTTAGTTCACGCACCTATTAAAGTTCGCTCAAAATGATAATCACTGAATCATCGAAAGCCAGTCGATGTAAAAACCGCCCGGAAATCGATTGAACTCAACAACACGAAACTACAACGAAAGGTCAGCACACCATGAAACTCCAAACCCAATTAACCCTCATCACACTCGCAAGCTTGATCGCTATTGCTAGCTTAAACACAGCGCCCGCCCAAGCTGACGAATCAGTCAAAATAGTTGCACACTATGAGATCACTTCAATCGACAAAGCAGAAGATCACTTCTGCCAAAGTTGGAGATTTGACGAGATCGCCCCCACTCTGAAACACCTATTCTTAGTCAAAACGGCTTTGGAAAACATCGAACCAGTGTTTTGCCCAGTCAATGACGTCACAAACAAAGACTGTAAGAGAGCCCCAATCAAAGAAGCAATATTCATGATCGATGAACGCAATTTCGAAGTCGATATTGTCTCGCCCGCTAAAATTAGCTCCTCACGCTTTAGCACTTCAATGTACCCATCGGTCTTTAACTTTCACAGCGAACAAAACAGTCCGATTTCTGCTGACGGCTACAATGCCCAGTTCGGCAGAACCCTCGCCTACGACGTTGTTATTTTAGAGAAACGTTCTGGCGCGATCAAACTTGAACTCACCGAATCGCTACGAGAAAGCAATGGTACCACCGATGGCTATACCTACACCCAATGCCAAAATGGCGCACTCGTGAACCACGGCGGTTGGGTCAAGTTCAAAGCGACCCTCAGGCTCGCGAAGTAAGACACCACCGCGACGACCAGCGGCGCCAGATAGTCATCATCGTCCAAATTCGGACGTTAATGCCCGAACGTGATGGCACTAACGTCCGAATTTCAACCGTCACTTTCGCAATCGCTAGATCGAGCATGAAGTTGATGAACTCGTACGCTTCTTTCAAATGCTTGGCACCTACTTTAGGCCCAATCACACCTGGTCGTGATTCAAAAGAAAGACATGTAGCGGAACTAAGTTCACTTTAACTCCCTCGACCGTCAACACGTCTTCGACTTGATCAGTAACGATCGTACCTCTCTTTAACTTAAGGGCCTTGCACGCCTCAACCAGCCCACCAACTTCTCGCTGTCGCAATACTTCATCGGTCAAGTTCGAGTCACACACCTGAATTGCTTGAAAAGGGGTTCCGTTGCGAGTCAGTATGAAATCACACTCTTGCTTACCAGAGTAATACGAAACCTCGTGATCTCGGCGACGAAGTTCCAGGTACACGGTATTCTCAATGAGCTTGCCTCGATCTTCACTTACAGATTGAGTCAGTACGCGACTGATGCCCACATCAATCAGGTATATTTTTTTGGGATCACGGTGTTGAACCTTCATATTCGGATGGTAACGATGAACTTCAAAGCAATAAAAAGCATCTGCAAGAAATCTGGTGTAATCGGCTGCAGTATCGACGGTGATACCGAACGCTTTTCGAATCGCCTGATAGGTATGCCGAGAGCTGAGGTTTGTCGCCAAGTATCGAGTCACCTGTTCAAGCGCCCTGCGATCGCGAATCGCATTTCTGGTAATCACATCTTTTGACAGCAAATCAACGGTGTATTGCTTCAAAAGGTCTCTCTTAACTTGTAGATCAGATTGCAGAACCACCGCCGGAAAACCACCCCACTGCAGGTAATCGTTTAGAAATTTCAAATGCTGCTCGTATCTACTTGGCTTTGCCCCGAGAAAAAATAGGTACTCACCGTAAGAAAGTGGCCATATATTTTTTTCAATGCATCTACCGGCCAATGAGGTAGCCAACTCTGAACTCAGTAGCTTTGCCGATGAGCCCGTTATGATGATGTGATATCGCTTAGAATCAACTGCCTTTCGAACCCAACGTTCCCAACCCTGAATATTTTGAACTTCATCAAGAATCAGCGTTTGACAGTCGTCGTCGTTTTTTTCACTATCGACCGAAAGCAAAAGATCGATATTCTCAAAGCTGTCATTTCCCAAAAAAGCTGGATCTTCAAAATTGAGATAGACGATTCTACCACTTAAATGATCACGCGCCCACCCCATAGCAGTATCAATAGCTGCCCACGATTTACCACACCGCCTGACGCCAACAAAACCATAGGCAAAATCAGAAGAAGGCCTCAATCTCAGAGATCTGGGTTTTAACGTCTGTGCAGACAGTTCAACAACTCGACTCCAATCACCTAATATTTGCGCCGCTTGGCCCCTAGTAATCATATTTCAAATATTACCGATTATAATCGACAAAAACAACGATTGTTACCGATTATGTTAGGTAAAACTATAAGTATTTAATATTATTGGTTTTTTACACACAGTGATTCTGATGAACTGAGTGAGTCGGCTAAAACCTAACATCAGCAACCGCAAAAGAGACAAGAATTGCTTGTTAAAATATATCTATTTAGTTTTTATATACTAATTCCGACCCTCATTTAGTTCACTCACCTATTAATTTTAACTCGAAATGATAATCACTGAATCATCGAAAGCCAGTCGATGTAAAAACCGCCCGACAATCGATTGAACTCAACAACACGAAACTACAACGAAAGGTCAGTATTTTATGAAACTCCAAACCCGACTCACCCTCATCTCACTCGCAAGCGTTAGCGCTATCATCAGCTTAAACACAGTAACCGCCCAAGCTAGCGAATCAGTCAAAATAGTTGCACACTATGAGATCACTTCAATCGACAAAGCCGAAGATCACTTCTGCCAGAGCTATCAATTCAATGAAACCGAGCAAAATCTAAAGCACCTATTCTTAATCAAAACTGCAGCAGACACAATTCAGCCCGTATTTTGTCCAACCAATGACATCTCAAATGAGAGATGCATGAGCCCCCCAATCGAAGAAGCAAGCTTTACCTATGATGAGCGCGATTACCGAGCCGATATCTTCTTACCGGCAAAAGTAACTTCATCAACCTTCAGTACGTCGAGCTACCCACAGGTTTACCGATTTCACAGCGAACAAGACTCTCCGATCGCTGCTGACGGCTACAATGCCGAGTTCGGCACTTCGCACGGTTATGACGTGGTCATATTAGAAAAACGCACTGGCGCAATTAAACTCGAACTCACCGAGTCGATTAGACAAAGCAGCGCTAGCACCGATACCTACTCGTACAACAAATGCCAAAACGGCACTCAAGTGAACTACGCCGGTTGGTTGAAATTCAAGGCAACTCTCAAGCTCGTGAAGTAAGACCTCGCACTAAGAAACAGGGCTTCTCACGGAGCCCTGAGTTCAACGTCCAAAATTCGGACGTTAATGCCCGAACGTTGCCCGCGTTATGGCACTAACGTCCGAATTTCGACAGTTGCTGAAAAGCCGATGAAAACACCAGAACACTCGGCGCCCCAAACCGAAGAAAAAAACGATCAGCGCTGAGCTTTCACCTCGGTCCAAATTTTCTCCCACTGAACTAAACTTTCGCCAAGGTCGTGCATCATCTGAAGCTTGCTCATCACCGCTGGAGGCGGAAATAATTTTGCATTGGTTTGCAACTCTGGCTTCAATACGCCGAACACACCCTTATGGGTCGGGCCGACGAATAGATTTTCGACCGTGACTTTCGCAATTGCCGGATCGAGCATGAAGTTAATCAGCTCGTGCGCTTCTTTCAAGTGCTTTGCCCCGGTCGGAATCACAAGATTGTCTATCCAAAGCGTCGCGCCTTCTTCAGGTATGATGTACTCGACCTTACCACCGGTGTTGCGAGCCCCTTGAAGCGTATCGGTCGAATACGAATGCGCGACCGGAATATCGCCCGTCTCGATGGCCGTCTTCACTTCAGTCGTGATAGCCTTAAGACGAGGCTTGAATTTCAGCAATAACGCTTTGGCCCGTTGCAGGTCTTCAGGCTTCGTCGTGTTCAAGTCTAACCCCATCGATAAAAGTGCGGCACCGATTGCTTCGCGTGCATCATCGAGTAGAGTGACTTTACCGGCTAAGTCTTCGCGTGAGAAAAAATCTTTCCAGCCCTTAATTTCTCCTGAATACTTATTGCGATTAATCGCAATACCGGTAGTGCCCCAATCCCAAGGTAGCGAGTACTCATTCTTTGAGTCGTACTCTTTGTTCAAAAACTGCGAATCTAAAGCCTTGGCATTTGGCAACTCAGCATAATTGAGTTTTACCAGTAACCCAAGCTTCACCATGGCGTAGACCATGTAATCTGAGGGCACAGCGACATCCCAACCGCTAGCGCCTGCTTGAAGCTTAGCGAGCAACTCTTCGTTCGATGAGTAATTTGAAATCTGAACTTTGATACCGGTCTTTTTTTGAAATGCCTCAATCGTCGCCGGAGTCACATAACTTGACCACGTCGCCAAATTCACCACTCGTTCAACAGACGCCGTGTTTTCTCCCTTAGTGCAACCGCTCACCCAAAGTAAACCACTCAAAGTTAATCCCAACGCAATCGCAGCCCTTGCACCCATACCTGCACCTCGACTAAAAATTTTTATCACAATTTTATTCGCTCCTTCATTGTTCACGGCATGTACCTAAAATTCACAAACACCGTTTTTCTAGCGGCGACTTGTACTTCTTGTGAGGTCAAAGAACTCGCCCCCTCAGGCAGCACCTGTACGGTGTGTAACCCTGGCTTCACACGGGTACGCAAGATCTGCAAGTCTCGGGGCAAAAGATTCCACGAGCGCACGTCAGCTTGATCAGAGACATAGAAAAACACTTTCGAAATAAAACCCAACAAAGGGCTATTCGTCGCTTTTTCAATGCGATCAGAGACCACTTCCTTTGCGACAATGCCCGCAATTTTTTTCGCAATGATGCCGGCGTACTTTTCTTTCAAATTTTCGATCGCCGTGTACTCGATGTCGTGAAGCAGGTATGGCTCGCCGACTTCATTGCCATCGATCGCAATTTTCGCCGAACGCACGGGATTAAAACGTGGAATGAATTCTGGAATCGACGCAAAATTTCGCGAAGGTATTTTCTTAGGCGAAATGCCGTTTTGATAAACTACCACGATCTCGCCGCGATCGTCTGCCTTTGATGCCCGAAATTTCGCTTCTTTCTTATCAGCCGCAGTCAAACTGTACTCGCCACTCCATTTTTCCATCTCATCAGTCATTCGTAGCGCGTATGCCATTCGGTAAAGATCTCGACCAACGTCAGGAATCGATCCATCGAGTTCGCGTGCCAGTTTGTAGTCAATGTAAGCGTCGTTATAAAAATTGCCATCAGCAGCACGACCTTGAGACTCGTAAAGTATCGCTGATAGGTACCGCGCAAACGCATTTTGTTTATACTTTCGTTGCCCATCGGTGATCATCATCTGCAGTTTGCGATTCACACGCCTGGCCTCAACTAAGGCATCATCGTACTCGCCCATGAGCGCGAAATTCATCGACAGGTAGACGTTGATCAAAACTTTTTCAAAATCTTCGCCTTTATAATCTTTGATGTTTTCAGAAGTCAGCAAGGTCGCGCCTTCTGTGGCGAGGCTAGTGTAATCTTTGATTTCAGCAATTTTGTCGGCTTGCATGAAAGCCTTATTACTTGCCTCATACTGTTTGGCCATGTGCAGGCTCAAACCCGAATCTAATAGGTACAGCAGCAAATCTCGGCCGTCGGGTCCTTGCTTTTTGATGCCTTTTTCTAAGGCTTTATTCGCTGATTCGTAGTCGCCGGCCCGAAAGAGTCGATCGGGCTCGCTATCTGACATGCGGCTTGAGACACACCCTGAAGTGCTCACTGTTGCCACACACGCCAATAAGATCAATGCCATTCTCATTGGCGATAGCGCCAAATTCATAGTTTTCTAATTCTACATTCCAATGCTGCGTTTTCGATATTTCTTACGAAGCTCTTTTTCGTCGGTGCAGTCGATGGTTGACGTTTCCATGTTGGTCAGATTCATCGTGAGTTTGTAATAAATGAATTTATCGTTGCCGACTTCTTGAATGTTAGTCGCAAGCGCTCCGCTCATGATGTAATCGGCACCAATTTGAGATCCACCTTTTTTCTGAGTGGGCCCAGACACGTTACCGCCGGCATTGTATTTGTACTCTTCATCAAGCGTTTCGCGCTCTTGTTTGTTCACAAAGCGCACTTTTCCGGTTTTAATTAATGAAGTTCGAATTTTATCAGTCAGAGACTGAGTATCAATGTGTTCTTCGGTCTTATTTTGAACGCGCTCAACAATCACCACCGGAGGTTTAGGGGCATTTGCCACGTAAGGGCAAGCGACCATCGCTTTAATGATGGTGTCAGCCATTTGCTGCATGTCGGCTTCGTTGTACTTGTCATCTAATAGCTCAACGCGCGATGGGTCATCGTACTCACCCTTAGTAAAGGCTTTTGGACCACAACCTGAAACCACGAGCGTAAAGCTCAAAGTGAGGGCCAGTAAGCCCAAAGCAATCCAACCGGCATCAAAATCAAGAGAGGTTCTTTTCATAGTCAGGTCTTTCAGAGAGTTCTTCATAATTAGCCTCTGAGTCTAGTAGCAGCGCGCAAAAATGCAAGCACGTACTTCATTGGGTTGCGATCTTTTCAAGGCTATGGTTCTGTACCGGGTATGCGTCAAACACGATTTAACCTAACGCCGGCCCTAGTGATTCTCGGTGCTCTCAGCTTTCTTAGTTTAACTCCTACTCTTGCTCAGGCTCAATTGAGAGAAACTTGGTATTTTCAAGGGGCTCCGTCTGAATCTCAGATTGCCGCATGGAGCAATCATACCTCACTTGCTGGCGAACGCATTCGCTACTTACTCGATATGGACGACCCGATCGCACCTGAACTGTCGAGACTGAAGGGCCTGACGAACGCTAAAGAATTGCTCATCGAAACGAGACAGTACCCAGCAGAAAGCGAGCGCCAGGAATGGCAAGCCCTCAATGCGTCGCTAAAAACCGAAACCACACTCATTGTTATGCGCGGAGATGGCCCCACCGACGATGAAGTGCGAAGGCTCAACGATTTCAACTTTCGCAGCATCGTGATTGTTTTTACCTACTACCCTGGCGAAGTCGAAGCCAAGAAACTCTCTCGAATTCAGTCAAAACTGCAGATCACCTTTGCAACCAGTGCGTATCCGAAATTTGAAGACCGAAAAGGTCTACAAGCTTTAGACCCTGCGATTCCGGTTCTTTACACCTCACAGTATTGGCCTCACTACATACACATGGATGTACTGAATCTGACCCCACAAAAAGACATCAAACTTCGAGTCATCGATACGCTACCCGCTGAAGAGAATTTACCTTATATTAATCACATTAAAAATCTGACCCAGATTGCCATGCAAACCACTCATGAAAGCTTCGCACCATCGACATGGGCAAGTTTTCGAAGCGAAGTCGATCTCACCTGGATGGCTAGCGGGTTTTTTCCGTCTCTCGCAAAAGTCAATGAATTTGCTGCAACATTAAACGGCACAGAAAAACGGGCAATCAAGATCGACTGCGATCAAGACATTGAGCCTGGCTACCGAATTGCCCTCAAGAACCTCACTCTTTCTATCGACTGGACACACACGGCACCTTACTCAGACAGAATGAATTCTCAACGTGATTCAGATTTCAAGCGTAACCTAGGTAATCAAGTTCTGCGATGACTTGCCCAAGTATTTTCGAGATACTCACTCGAAAAATCATTTTTGTCACAGGCAAAGGCGGAGTCGGTAAGACCGTGCTCACAGAGGCCATTGCACGCGGCCTAGCGGCAAATCGCGATGGCGATGAAAAGAATGTACTCTGGGTAACCATTGAAGACCCTGCCTACCCAGCAGGCGAAGTGCGCGCACTCGGCGATCGCCTGTCACACTTAAACTGTGATGCGACTCAAGCTTTTGACGAATATGTTGGAATGAAAATCGGAATTCCCACTCTGGCCAAAATTTTTACTCAGAACAAACTCATGAAGTACCTCTCGCAAGCCGCCCCTGGTATACATGAACTCGTCCTTCTAGGAAAAGTTTGGTTTGAGCGCAATCACTTTGATCATGTGGTTGTCGATATGCCGTCGACGGGCTACGGCCTCGCGATGTTTCACAGTGCTTACAATTTCAGAAAGCTATTTTCTGGCGGGCCATTATACGAAGATGCTGGCGCCATGATTGATTCGTTCTCGAGTGCGCGTGAATCAGGAGTGATCATCGCTGCCCTACCCGAAGAAATGCCCTTGAGAGAAGCCATTGAACTCGATCATTTCTTGCTCGAATTATTTCCAGAGAATCGATCTGCCTTTGTCGTTAACCGATGTTTTCCTGAGTTCGATTTGACTGATGCCGAACTGAAACGCAAATCACCCCACAGCGAGGCACAACAACCCGTGCAGTCACCCGTGCCTACTTCACTTGAAGATTACGCTATCAAAAGAACTAAACTCGAAAAACAAAATCTAAAAATCTGGGCAGAAATCGACCTTCTGTACTCTTCGATACCCTACCTGCTCAATGCCACTTTGTCGCGTGACTCTTTGATCACCCAATTGACTGCGACGATGGAGACACTCGGTTGGTTTACCGCTCAAACCGCGAGGCTGAAATGACTCCACAAGATAAAGTCGACCTCTCAGACCTGTCAGCACTTCAGCTCGACGCCATTATCAAGAAACGAAAAGTACTGGTCGTAGCCGGCACCGGTGGAGTGGGTAAAACCACCGTGAGTTCAGCGCTGGGCATTCGCGCGGCAATTTCTGGTAGAAAAGTCGTCGTCGTAACCATTGACCCCGCCAAGCGCTTAGCGACGTCGTTGGGGCTCGAATCACTTGGGCTCGACACCCCACAAGATTTGACCGACGCTCTCAATTTGCATTTAAAGCAACAAGGCAAACCCCTTTGTCTTGGGCAGTTCTCTGCTTTAATTCCTGACACAAAAAAAACTTTTGAAAGTTTTGTCGCTGCCCTCGCACCCACGGCTGAAATTCAAGAGCAAGTGGTGAGAAACCCGATCTACCAAATTTTTGCTAAAGAATTTGCTGGCACCAACGAATACATGGCTCTCAAAAAACTGCATGCTCTGGTCAGAAGAGCTGAATTCGACCTCATTATTCTAGACACGCCACCAAGCCGCAATGCTTTGTCATTTCTAGAGGCACCTACTTTGCTTTCACGTTTTTTCGAAGAACGTTTCGTTCGCTGGTTAGTGGTACCTGCCAATCGAATCTTGTCGATCGGCATGAAAAAATCACTTTCAGTTCTCGAGAAACTCACAGGTGGTGGATTCATGACCCACTTAGTAGATTTCGCGACGACTTTATTTGAAGTTCAAACTCGCTTTACAGAAACTCTCTCTGAGGTGACAGAATTACTAAAATCAGAAGATGTCGGGTTTTGCCTAGTTTCTGGACCCACTCCTGACACTCTCAGCGAACTTGAAGTTTTTTCAAAAACATTGACAGCAAAAGAAATGCGCTTCGACGTCGCCCTCATCAATCGGTGTTTGAGCTACTTAAAATCTCAACCGGTATCACCCTCTTTTTTTGCGTCACCCGCAGGCCAGCTCACCCTTCAAATCTGCGCAAGAGAAACGCAGGCTCTCAGAGCATTCAACTCGTTCGCCTCGTTTTCTGGGGTTTCGCGGCAGACTGCCGAAAAGCGTTCATCAGAAAAACCGCTACTACTCACACTTCCTGAGTTATCAAGAGACGTGCATTCAATCGAAGACCTCATTCATGTGGCTGACGCTTTCATCGCCCCGTCAGCCGATGGAGAAATTTCACTATGAGACTACCGAAACCACACCCTAGACGAAAACACTTAGGGCTTTTGATTTTTTCGACTCTCTTGTTCTCTCAATTGCCAGTGACGTCGCTAATTGCCGATGACCATTCGAAGTATTCTGAGTCGGGCCCAAGACAGGCCGATGAGCCCAGCGTTTTGACTGAAAAAGCAATTTTGGCAATTCAAGAAAGTCACTTTTCTGAAGCGGTTCCGTACCTGCAACGGTTCATTGATCGCTACCCCGCGCACCCCGATACCCTCACGAACACACGAAGGCTCGGTGAAGCCCTTTTTTATTCAAATCAGTTTTCTAAAGTTGCCACACCTCTTCGGCGCTATATCGCAGCAAAGGGCGAAGCCAGCGAAGCCGACGAGATGAGAATTTTAATGGCTCAAGCGCTCATAGAGGCCAAGCGACCTAGCCAAGCCCTCGCCGTCATTGTCGAGATCATTGGCACTTCAGATATTGAACAGGGTCGTTCAAAATTGGGGCTGCCGGTAATTCGAAAACGAGTCAGTCCTCCTAATCAAATCAATCGAGTGTCAGCGCTCTTGATACGATGTCACGCACTGCTTGAACTCAAGCAGTTCGATGAGGCCACTCAAACCTGGGATTCAGCCAACCGTGATTTCATTACTCTCGATGAAAAAACACGATCCCGATTAGAAGCCCCACTTCTCGCAATGCAGCTCAAGCTTGAGCTTCGTGAGTGTGAACGGTTTCCAACTGCAAAAACCATGAGCGAGGCGCAAGCGAAAGATCAGATGGAGAGAAAAGCCCTGTGTCTGGCCAAATCGATACAACGATTTCAGCCACTGCTAAAAACCGGTTCACTCGGATGGATTGAGAAAGCCGCAAAAGACATCGTCGCTGGCTATCGTCACTACTACGTCAATTCAAGTTCGCCGCCGGCTGCTCCACTTGAAACTGGCGAAGACAAACAATCTGCACAGCAGTTAGCTACCTACCAAAAAGAACTGGCTACTTTTTTTCTGAAAAATTTTGAACAAAGAACCGCTGAGACCCGATCCTTTTTGCGGGCCTGGAGTGCCGAAATTTCTGAAAATGCCAAAACTGCCTCGGCTCGCTTGATTGGTGAAATTGACGCTCTCAGCTCGCACAAGCCGAAAGAGAAAGCCCCTGCAGAAAGCACCAGATGAAAAATATTAAACCCCTTTTAGCTGATCGAATCAGAGCAAACCGAGAAAAACTTTCACGTTGGTGCATGGAGAAAGCCCAGATCGCTCCGCCACCTTTCTACTGTTCTGTTGACCTGCGCGATGCCGGCTATAAAATTGCTCCAGTCGACAGTAATTTGTTTCCGGCTGGTTTCAATAATATTTGTCCCGAAGACATTCGCACCGCGCCGACCCTCATTCGAGCCCAAGTTGAAGCCGAAATGAATCGGTGCAAGAAAGACTTGCCCACTCGCGTATTGATTATTCCTGAGTCCCACACGACCAATCGCTTCTACATTGAGAATCTATATTACTTAGAAAAGCTCTTCAAAGAAGCCGGTTTTGAAACCTGCATTGGGTGGTATCAACCACCAACCGAATCGCCACCAAGCGAAGACGCCATCACTCTCATTTCGGCTACAGAAAAAGAGCTGAAAGCTTATCCGATAAGACGAGAGGGTCACCGAATTAAGGCCGCTCAATTTGACCCCGATGTGATTATCTTGAATAATGATTTTTCAAGTGGTCATCCCGTCATTCTCGATCAGATTGATCAACCCATCTTGCCGACTCATCGCTTAGGTTGGTTCGCCAGAAAGAAAAGCACCCACTGCGTTCACTACAATCGCTTGGCCAGCGAATTTGCATCAATCATTGGCATTGATCCTTGGCACATCACCATTGAAAGCGTCGAAGTGAACGAGGTCAACTTCAGTGAATCGATTGGGCTTGACCGAGTTGAATCAGCAGTTGGGCAGATGCTCAAAAATATTCACCGCGAATTTGAACTACACAATGTTTCGCGAAAACCCTTTGTTTTTGTGAAAAATAATTCTGGAACTTATGGCATGGGTATCATGGTTGTGCGCGACCCCCAAGAAATCGCGACCATGAATCGAAGATCAAAAAACAAAATGAGCGTCGGAAAAAATAAACTTCAAATTGAAAGCGTGGTCGTTCAAGAAGGCATACCCACAGCCACCATCGTCGACCGCCTCGCGTCTGAACCCGTGATCTACCTTTCGGGTACCGATTTGATTGGCGGTTTTCTTCGTACCAATACCGAGCGCGGTGACGAAGATAACCTCAACTCACAAGGAATGGTTTTCAAAACCTTGTGCATGACCGACCTTCGAGAAACCACCTGGGATCTCGGCTCAAAGCCAGTCGACCAAACTACTACGGGTGGCGAAATCGGTGATGAACTTGCTGAAGCCGAATTAGATCATGACCCCTCACTTGAACTTGTCTACGGATCAATCGCCAGAATTTCAGCCCTGGCGGCTGGTTTAGAAATGCTTGAAGCCACTAAAACAATCGACCCTGAATACCAACATCAATAAAGGAAACGCCCAAAAAAATGAGTACACCAACTAAAGATTCCACCGAAAACCTTGCAAACGTAAAATTTGGATTTGGCACTAGAGCAATTCACGCTGGCCAAGAGCCCGACGAAAAAACTGGCGCTGTCATGGTACCCATTTACCAAACTAGCACCTATGCTCAAAAGTCTCCAGGTGAACACCGCGGCTACGAATACTCACGCACCGACAACCCGACCCGAACCGCTTACCAGGCTTGCCTCGCTTCTCTCGAGCAAGCCAAGCACGCTCTGGTATTTTCTAGCGGTCTTGCTGC
>CAITVN010000225.1 GCA_903895855.1 Oligoflexia bacterium
ACCGTCAATACAATTGTCGATCGAGAGCGGGGCGAAATCACTGCCCTAAAATACCCATTATTAGGGCATGACCTTCGAGACTGTTCTCAGTTAGTAAAGAAGGTTGAGCGCGAGGAGATTTTCAAAGTCGAAGAAGAAAACCGCGTTTTGTATGTGGCGGCTACCCGGGCGAAAAAGGGGCTATTCATTGTGAGGTATGAAGGCGTGAAGGCGGGTAGTTTCTTGGCACCAATGACCGAACTGCTTGATGACACCACGCCTGTTCAGGTTCTCACCGTAGATGAGAGCTATTTGAAGCGATTTGAGCACGACGACTCAAAGGGTGCTTCAGTCGTGAAGCCGGTGTCACCGGGAGATTTGGATTCGGCGTCGATTAAGCGAAAAGAAGCGTGCGCAAAGATCAACGAAAAAGGTGCGCAGTCAGAGGCCGTGACCAGTCAGCTGAAAGAAGAAGCGGCTACTTTGTTTAAGAATAATATCGACGCCAAAGCACGCGGTAAAGAGTTCGGAACCCTAACTCACCTGATCTTTGAGTGGCTTTGCCAAAAAGCCGCAATGAAAGTGTCGGTGGTTGTGAAAGATGCCCTCGCTCACTTAAACGCGCTTAATGGATTGGCAGATTATCAGTTTGAGGCACCTGAGCTAGCCTCTTTAGCAAAGGCAGTTGAAGGGTTCATGGGATCTGAGCTCTACCAACAAATACTCGCAGCTAACTCGATCTTTACTGAAGTGCCCTTTCAGGTGGTTGGAGAAGTTCACGGTGTTATCGACTTGATTTTTACTGATGCGGCCGGAGTGCACGTTGTAGATTGGAAGAGCGACACCTTTAGCACTTCTCAGCGCAAGAACGAGGTGAGTGCGTTTTATCTGAAACAGCTTTGCGCGTATGTGACAGCGGTTGAGAATCGCTTTGGCCAGAAGGTGGCGTCGAAGCGGTGTGTGTATGTGTTGGGCGTATAAGGGGGGGGAGAAGGAGCAAGCGAACACCTCGTATTTGGGCACGGAGGAATTTACGACGACGGCCGTCGCCTCATCGAAAGAAGGCCATAGGGGAAATACTGAAGTTTGAGGACGGTCTTGGGAAGACTCCATCATATCCGAGTTCAGTCGCAAGCTTAGGTAAGGTCCTGCCCATAGAGGTGTCAAGCACTCCGATTGAGAGTTTCGTAAAGCGCAGCAAGGATAAGGAAGTCGCGTGATCGACGACCAGAGACCGCGGTATGCGATAGCAATACGTCGACTTGAGCCCCCTAACAACAATTGCATATGGAAAAATAGAGTTACGGAATTTTCTGATTTTGCCCGCTTTTGCCGCATTTTTTGCAAACAGGCGGGGCTCCTTTAAAACCCTGATTTGTGCACCCTTCGGTGTCAAGGCTATGACATCCTTGATTTCCACAGGCTTTACACCGATAGACGCTATAACTGCATTTCGAACTATTCTTATGTTTACCTTTGCAATCCGCCATTGCTTCCTCCATCTGTAACTTAGCGAATGATGTCAAAAGTTAGAGGGTCTGTCGATCAAATTTCATTAAATCAAACAACAAGTTTGATCGCCGATAGAGCGCTTACATCCGACCCAGGCAGAAGCTGAGATCAGGGGTATCGAAAGAGCGTTTTTAAAGATACTGAGCTAGTCATCTAGTGCGATGATAGTTATCGAAGTTCAGTGCGGCGCCAATTTTTTCTGGATCAGAATCTCGAAAAATTTCGCTAACGAGGGCTAACCCCTGAGTCTTTTTACCTGCTCAATAATTTTTCGCGCTCCACATTCGATTTCCAAATCGGTGGTATTTCGGCCTACGCCGATCCTAATCGACGAACGTGATTCTTCATCAGATAACCCAATGGCATTCAGAACGTGTGAAGGTGTAATAGTCCGAGCCGTGCACGCCGACCCATTAGAAACGGCAACATTTGCCAGGCCAGAGATTAGTGCGTCGCTGTCGACCCCTTCAATACAAACGTTGAGATTGTTCGGTAATCTATTTTCAATTCCACCGTTGATCTTGATGCCATCAATCTCATTCTTAAGTTTGTCCCATAGAGTTTTCAATTGCCGTCTAGCTTTCGAGTTGTCACTCTCGATTTCAAACTTTGCAATTCTAATGGCTTCGGCAAAACCAATGATGCCTGGTACATTAGTCGTTCCAGAGCGCATCCCGTTTTCTTGGTTTCCTCCCAAGAACATAGGCAATAATCCCATTTTAGAAGCGTTTCCTCGCACATAGAGTGCGCCGACACCTTTAGGACCATAAATTTTGTGAGCTGATAGTGAAGCGAGCAGGCACTTAGTCTCATTAACGTCAAACGGCACTCGTCCAATAGCTTGAGCTGCATCAGTATGAAAAATAAGATCGTTTATGGCGCATTGTTCGGCAATTTCATTGATCGGCTGAATTGTTCCGATTTCGTTATTTGCAGTCATAATAGACACTAATCCCGTGTCTTTTCGTAGTGAGTTTTTAAATACATCAAGTTCAATAAAGCCAGATGTGGTGACGGGCAAGATCGTCAAAGTAAACCCTTTTTTCTTAAGGCTAATCGCTAGGTCTAGGACTGATTTATGCTCAATTGCAGATACGATTATGTGCCTTTTGTTCGACGAAATAAGTAAATCTATAAGAGAGCTAAGTGCAAGGTGATTGCTTTCGGTTGCGCCGCTAGTAAAGACGATTTCATTTTTTTTTGCGCCGATTGAAAGTGCGATTTGCTCTCTTGCTTCTTCTACATCATCGTCTACAGATAAGCCGAACTCATGTGCACTTGAGGCGTTCGCAAATTTTTCAGAAAAATAGGGCAGCATTTTTTGAAGTACTCTGCTGTCGACAGGAGTTGTTGATTGATAATCGAAATAGATTGCATTATCTTGCTGTGCATTAAGTGACATTTTTCTTGCCTCTCATCTCAATTGACACCCTTAGTTAGAATTATTTACTAGCGAGTGTTACCACCTCATGTTTATCATAGTTACATAGTTTGGCTAGTTTGAGTAGTTCACATCCAAAGTCGGAGGTTTTTATGCTTTTTTCGGGACACGAGACGTTTCATATTCGTGAAGGGTGGCTTCATAAGGGATTGAAGGCCGTCGATTCGGATCCATTTTTGTTTTCTGACCCACATGCAACCGACTACCTAGGTGTCGGAAAGAACATGGTGAATTCAATTCGTTACTGGTTAACTGCGGCAAAACTGGCAGAAGAAGTAAAGGTGAAGTCCGGAGAAAAGATTCGAACTAAATTGGAACTCACTAAACTTGGTAAAACAATCTGGCGGTACGACCCTTATTTTGAAGAAGATCTCAGCTTATGGATAATTCATCATCATCTCGCGAGCAATAAAGATAGAGCTACGAGTTGGTACTGGCTGTTTAATCAATTTCCGATGCGGCGGTTTGACGGTCAGACCTTCGTTACTTACATTTCTCGTTGGGTGCATGACAATTCGAAGAAAAAAATAGTGTTGAGCTCTCTACAAAAAGATTTGAACTGTCTTATTCGTACCTATGCTCAGCCTTCATTGAAGCACAGAAAGGTAAGTCCAGAAGATTCATTTGAATGTCCGTTGGCGACGCTCAGATTGATGGAGGGCTTCGAGAATACTGGTACCTACAAACTGAATTTAGGGCAAAGAGATGTTCCCTTAGACGTCTTTGGATTTGGTGTACTTCAGTTTCTTGCGAGTACTGGAACTACCGAAGTGAGGTTAAATGAGTTGGCTACTCTACCTGGCGCTCCAGGAAGGGTATTCCTGCTCTCTTCAGAGAGTATAGTGACTCTATGTGAGCGACTTGAAGAGAAATATGGCAAACGTAAATTTTCATATGCCCGGACAGCGGGAATGAATTTGCTTAAAGTTGGCAATATCGAGATTTTGGATTTCGTAAAGGAGAGCTATGAAGCGCGCAAATAAAGAAACTACATTAGATATTCGTAAGACACGCGCAATAAATATTTCGCTCGATATTGATCAGCCAGATCGTTTGGCTGGTTATGTGCCGACAGAGAAGTCGGTACATCTTACTAATGCGATCTTTGATAGTTTGACTGGAAAAAGTTTGAATCGGGCGTTTTCTATTGCTGCCCCCTATGGAAGCGGTAAATCGAGTATCGGTCTACTTTGGGCTGTTACGGCTGAAAATGGGACTAAAAAACTGGGTTCACTAAAGCATATTCTAGACGCCCTTAGGAAAGTTGAAACCGGAACGACTCCATTTGATTTGTACTCTCGAAGAGGAGCTCAGAGTATTGTATTAACTTTGAACGGTTTTCATACTGGTGTAATTGAAGACTTATTTGAGGCGTTAGAAAAGTCACTAGGGCGCATTGATTGCTCTCAAACATATAAGAAAATTAAGACCCTTCCCAGAACATTAGAGGGCCTATTTAAGACATTTCAGCTTCTGGAGGCTGACCTTCAAAGTAAAAGAACATCGCTACTTATCGTGTGGGATGAGTTTGGCAAGGTGCTCGAACATTGTGCAGCTGTCGGTGATTCTCGGGCCCTTCTTGAAATTCAATCGATTGCCGAATTTTGCAGTCGATCAAAAGCTAGTTTTCCGATCGTTTTGTCGATGCTTATGCATCAGAGTTTTGCTCAATACGCCTCGCATTTGCCTACTTATGTACGAACCGAGTGGTCAAAAATCGAGGGTAGATTTCAGCAAATCAATTACATTGAAGACAGCAGAGAAATTTATCAGTTAATTGCTCAACTAGTAAATAGACAGTTTGGAAAACCAGTAGAGAATCGTAAAATTTTTAAAGATCTCGCTCGAGCATGTCACGAGGTGAATTTATTTCGCGAGTTCGAACCGGCAGTGCTTGAAGATTTGCTTTATACCGCCGCGCCACTTAGCCCAGTGAGTTTGTATTTACTTCCTAGGTTGTCTGCACGCGTTGCTCAAAATGAGAGAACTTTGTTCACATTCTTGTGCGGAGACGATTCTAATTCGTTGTCAAAATTCACAAAGAATTGGGTAGACCCTTCTTATCTTTTTGATTTTTTTAGCGATTTGATGCAGTCGGATTCTGGTTTTGGTGGGACCCATAGAAATTGGGTCGAGACTCAGATGGCCTTAAAAAAGGTGAGTGATCATGGCCGAGGAGCTGAGGTTATCAAGGCTCTAGCTAGCATTAAGCTTTGCTCATCCAGTGGGGTCATTCAAGGAACAATTTCAACGATCACTTTGTCATTTGGTGATCTGACAAAAGTTTCTTCCCTTAATATTGAGGGTCAATTGAATGATCTACTCAATTCAAAAGCTATTTTTTATAAGCGAATTACACAAGAGTATTCGATTTGGCAGGGTTCAGATGTAGATATTCGAAGTGCTGTAACCGAAGCAAAGGTGCGTATTGAGCCGCATCTAGATCTCGTCGAATTTCTCTCTCAAGAGTACCCGGCCCCTTGTCGAGTTCCTCAAAGGCATAACGATCAAAATCAGATTACTCGCTATTTCGATGGGCGGTATATTGATCTTGATGGATTGAAAGAGTTGTCGAACTGGGATTTGACGATGCGTCAGTCTGATATTCGCGACGGTAGAATCTATTACGTTGTTTGCGAAACCAAGAAAGAAATTGAAGAAGCAGCAGAGTTAGCTTCAAAAATTAAGGTAACTCGAGCACTGTTCGCCGTACCTAAACGACCCATAAATCTTCGTGAAAGCGCGGCAGAGCTAAAATCTTATTTTACATTGCTGAGTGATCCAGATTTTACAGCCAAAGACCCTGTTGTTGAGCAAGAACTGAAACATTTGGCAGATGATGCGCAAGAGTTTGTGCAGAAGCACGTGGATCTTCTTCGCCAGCCGTCTGAAAATGGGCCTGTGTTTTACTACAAGGGTA
This sequence comes from Oligoflexia bacterium, assembly GCA_903895855.1. Lineage (GTDB taxonomy): Bacteria > Bdellovibrionota > UBA1018 > UBA1018 > UBA1018 > CAITVN01. The sequence goes on from CAITVN010000225.1 coordinate 5,853, forward strand.
AAAGTCATGACAGTATTCGTTCGTTGGGCGATTTGAAGCGATTGCTGTCAAAAGCGACCGATGAAGTTTTTTCGTCGACGCCCTGCTTTAATAACGAAATGATCAATAGAGCAGAGCCTTCTGCTCAAATTGTCAATGCGAGAAAGAAGTTAATTCGAGCAATACTTGTCGATGTCTCAAAAGAGAACCTTGGGTTAACTGGGTATGGTCCTGAAGTAGCTATTTTTCGTGCTCTGTTTCTGAATACCAAGTTGTATCGAAAACTGGGAGATAGTCGCTGGGGGCTTGCGACTTCTGGTCGTGGATTAGACGTGGCGCTCGCATCAGTGTGGTCAGAATTACTAAAGTTTTGGACCGAACCGTCGACCTTGCAGAAGAACACCTATGAGTTGATTGAAAAATTGACCGCTCCACCGTTCGGGCTTCGTGAGGGTGTTTTGCCGGTTCTGTTGGCTGCAAGCTACAAGGTTGCAGAAACTACCGTCAACATTATGGAAGATGGGGTTTATGTTCGAGATGTGAAAGATCTTACATTCGAGCGTTTAGCGAAGTCACCAAGAGCTTTTTTAGTCACCATTCCTGAGCTTTCGAATGATCTGCGTAGCTACTTGGGTGGAGTTGTTGAACTATTTGGTAATCCGAATGTGAGCTCTGACTTAGTTCAAAATGCAATTGCTTCTATTGTACGCTGGACTCAATCTTTGCCTCCTGTTGCTCTAGAAAGAAATGTGATTTCGGTTGAGGCCGATCAATTTATAGATGTTCTTAAAATGGCTACTAATCCGGTTAAGTTTTTCACTGAAGATTTAGCTCAGGTTTTTTCGACTAGTGTTTTCAAAGAGATTACTCAAAAGCTTGAAACCCTAAAAATCCAATTTGAAGGGGTCGAGCCGAGTTTGCTAGCGCAGTGTAGAAGGCTACTGCTTTCTACGATCGGCGCTGAGCCGCACTCAGCGTTAGTTATGACACTTCGGGCATGGAAAGCTACATTGCCTGGAGACAAAGAAGCCTACCTTATTGATAAGACGGCTGCCGGGTTTTTGACCAGAATCGATCAAGTTTACCCCGCTGAAACTGATTCAATTCTGAGCTTAGCAAGTCATCTTACTGGAAAAAGTCTGCGGTTTTGGGATGCACGCGGGTTGTTGGAATTTGAACTCAAGTTGTCACAAACTATGAGACAGATTGAGAACCTGGCTGATTCAATCGACATCGAGAATGCTAAAGGCGACGCAAATGAGATTTCACTGCCTTGGATGGAAAAACGACTAAAAAGTCAGTTTGTGAATCTCAAAAACAAACTGGGCGCAGATGTGATGCGTAAGATTGTAAACTCTTTGTTGGAAGGAATTTAGGATGGCTGTTCGGCACGTACTTGGTCTATCGGGCGGCAAGGATTCGACTGCTCTGGCTATTTTTATGAAGGGTAAAGTAGAAAGCATAGAGTATGTTTTTTGCGATACTGGGTCTGAGTTACCTGAAACATATGAATATTTAGATAAGCTAGAAACATTCTTGGGGCAAAAAATTGCAAGACTCAATTCGGGTAAACCGTTTGAACATCTCCTAGAAATTTATTCGAATTACTTACCATCGGCTCAGCGGCGCTGGTGCACAACTATCATGAAGCTGCAGCCGCTTGAAAAATTTTTTGGTAACGATACGGTTTATAGTTATATTGGCATTCGAGCCGATGAGAATCGTGAAGGCTATGTTTCAAGTAAGCCCAATGTGATTCCGGTATTTCCCTTTAAAGAGGCCGGGCTCGGTATTAAAGATATTCAACAAATCTTAGATAAGGCTGGGGTAGGGTTACCTAAGTACTATGAATGGCGAAGTCGTTCGGGTTGCTATTTTTGTTTTTTTCAACAGCAGCAAGAATGGGTGGGGTTGCTTGAACACCATCCTGACCTTTTTGCGAAAGCAAAGAAGATGGAAAAGATACTTCCTGATGGTAGGTCTTACACTTGGGTTCGCGGCCGCGATTTGAGCTTTATTGAGGCAAATAAGGACCAGATTATATTGAATGCACAAAAACGTTTGACTGAAAAGTTGGCGAACAAAAAACCGAAGACACTCTTCGAGCAGTTTGCAGAGAAGGGTGCCGAAGATGATGGTTGTTTGGTTTGTGAGTTGTAGTTGATTTCAAAACCGGTTCAGTGGTTGGGTCGGAAATATGTGTCTGGAGAAGTATGACAGGTAGATTGTGGCTCGACAATCTAATCAGGTGCTATTCGTCAAGAATGTGCCGCGATAGTTGGCAAGGCTGTAATGTTTTTGTCGCTTTCTCGGCCCTATCGATCATTTGATTTTAACTTGAACGAAAAATGGTATTATAAAATGGTGATTGTTTCTAGATTCTAAAAAACTCGTATACAATAGTAATAAATGAGTTGCGCACTTAACGTCAAATTATCTGATTCGGATTTTCGGCGTCAAAAAATTTTCTTTTTCAAGGATCTGGATGAGCAAGATCTGTCTAGTCCGGGTATTTACTGTTGGTACGTTTGCCCCAAAATTTTTCGATTTGAGTCAGTTGAGGACTTTTATGGCTATCACAAGATTTCGTTGAAAATTGTAAAGGCCTTTTTTGAATACCAAGTTTCTGTGTCGGATCTACACTTTGAGGGGATTATAGCGCCTGGCGGAAATAGTTTCTTCTCTAAGAAATTTACGAAGTCAATCTCGAGTGCTGATCTTCTCAATTTTCATCGAATGATTCCTGCTATATTTCTGTCGTTGCCACCGGTTCGAGTGGGGCTGGCGGTTGAACAATCGCTAAGTGAGCGATTGAAACAGTACCGAAATAACGGGATAATTACGACGCCCCTAAGAAAAGTTGGTACAAGTCAAATCGATCTTAATTCATTTTTGATAAGAACCTATGAGTTCGATCGGGTCGAAGGATTTGAAACTCAAATCAATATTTTTGAAAGTTGGATTTTGTCCTGTTACAAACCTATACTAAATAAGGAGTTTTAGATGACTTCACTTCTTGGTCGGCCAAAAAATAATGAGGATGATTC
>CAITVN010000226.1 GCA_903895855.1 Oligoflexia bacterium
CGATCCACTGGATTCGAAAATGTAGCGACCACCGCAGCGCCACCATCACAGGTTTCTACGACTTCATGTCCGCCAAACAGTCAAAAAGAGCATTCTCCAGCCTCACTGCCCGTCGCTCTTCAGCATTCTCAATTTTATGAATCAGCCATATCGATCGAGCGATCTAGCCAGGTCGTTACAAACTGATTGACGGTAAACGAAAATGGTGTAACGATTCTATATGACAAGCATTTGGAAAGAGCAAACGCAAGAGCGGGGACTCTTAATGCAAACTACAACCACTAGCGGATGTGGATTATGAGCTACAGCGAAAAGCTAACAAAAGTCTTGAAATACCCGAAAAAGCTCTTGGATCTATTGGGTACACGAGGTTGTTTTCATAAGATGCCTGACAAGGCATACTTGCAGAGGCAGTACTATGCAAGAATGGGAAAAGCACTAAATATAGATAAGCCAAAAGCTTTTAGTGAGAAACTCCAATGGCTAAAAATCAACGATCGAAATCCTGAATACACGCAAATGGTAGATAAATACAAGGTGCGACAGCATATCGCTGAGAAACTCGGAAAAGATTACCTTATTCCTCTTCTTGGTGTCTGGGAGAACTTTGACCACGTGGATTTTGATGGACTACCGAACCAATTTGTCTTGAAGTCTACGCACGACAGCGGTGGGGTGCTTATCTGTCAGAATAAATCAGAGTTTGAGCGGGGCAGGGCAAAAAGAATTTTTGATAAGCGGTTGAAAAACAATTATTACTGGCCTACGCGCGAATGGGTCTATAAATCGATTGCGCCACGAATTATTGCCGAACAATATATGGTTGATGAGACAGGAGCGGAATTAAAAGATTATAAACTATTCAACTTTAACGGGGAGCCGCGCCTAATACAAGTCGATTTTAATCGTTTTACTGGCCATAAGAGAAATCTTTATACAACAAGCTGGGAACCTATTGACGTGAGGTTTATGTATCCTTCAGACCCTAATGCACCTATTGTAAAGCCACTGTTATTAGACAAGATGCTAGACTGTGCGAGGACACTTTCAAAGGGCATACCTTTTGTCAGGAGTGATTTCTACTCCATTCACGATAGACTCTATTTCGGGGAACTCACATTTTATCCTGAAGCAGGGTATACCACATTCTCCCCCGAGGTGTACGATGACGAAATTGGTAACTGGTTAGCGCTACCACCAAGTATAGATGTAGGCTTGGTGTGATCTGTGAGCAGCCAATGGAAACAAGTCGGACTATTTTCGAACTTCTCGCGAACCCGGTCGCGTTCGTCATCCTCATTGCACAGGCATGCAACCGCCCACGCTCAGCGACTCTCCTGCGATAGGCGTAGGAGTGAGGGAAACGACGGGCGCTTCATTTAGGAGGCTTACTTGCCAACAAGGGTCTGAGCTAATCCGCGCGTTGAGCTGGAAGTGTCTGTAGGTGAGCGCGTTGTGGTAAAATGCGAGCCCAATAGGAACCGCTCTTGAGTCGGGATCAGAAGAAGAGGACTTCCTGCTCTTGGGGGACGGCGGTTTGTACGCTGCAAAAGAACCGAGGCCAATCTGAACGACGTTTTGATCAGGGTTGTGCCGGTCTTTGGAAATAATGGATCGTACGGCCTTGTTGCTGGAGGGTGTTCAGGTATCTCTTTTGACGTGTGGTTAAGGCGGGGCCGTGCTCGACTTCGATGGTAATGTCGTCGTGCTCGACCATTCGGGCGTATTTGAGTCGGAACATTTGCCGGTAGACTTCCTGATCGTTGCCGGGAACTACTCCGTGCTAGGGGAGGACATCGTTGGCGATTTCGATATGGCCCTGCCCGGGCAGTCCCTGCATGCGATTGGTTTTGACCCCTTGTTCGTTCAGAAAGTATCGTCTCCCCATATTATGTTTAACTTTCCACCGGAGTGAATATTTTGCAAGTGGGTGGCTTCACGTGGGTGGAGGATGTCACTCTCGGTGGCGTTGACCTACTTTAGATTGAGCCTCAGCGTGCTGCGAGTCAGATCTACGTCCCCCTCGAATCGTTGTTGGATGCCTGACTGTTATTTGATTTCGGTCAACCAATCAGCCGGAACGCTGGTGACAGTTCTTTGGGTTTCGCATGTTCGGAGGAGTCGGCCGAAGTGATCATCGCCGGATTGACTATCGGCCTTGACATTGAGAATTGGCTGGTCGAAAGGGCTATGTCAGAATCACAAGACCCTATAAACATCATGCCTACAATGCTGGACGGCACCCCGTTGAGGACCTTGGTCACTCCACTTGAGCGTTACCAGGCGAACAGTGTTCCTCCCGGGATCAAGCACGCCGAGCTTTTGATCAACCGCCAATACCGCCCGGATGATTC
>CAITVN010000227.1 GCA_903895855.1 Oligoflexia bacterium
CCTGTTTTCTTGCTTTCGGCATCCATGCCTCGCAAGAGTCGCAAAAATGGAGTGATATCCATGCTCACTGCATAAAAAACCATGCTGATACAAAGGCGAGGACGTCTTTGTCAAAGACCTTAAGGGAGCTTAGTAAAAAATCTAAACAGAAGCCATGTTGTGTCTGGGATATACCCAGGTGATTTTAGAAGGTTGCAATTCCGGCTACGAGAGACCTGGTAGTTGAGTAAATTTCGACCTTGTTCCAACCAGTAGTGGTAGCTGAGGTCGCGGTATAGTTTTGATTTCCGGTTAAACTTTTCAGCGAGGTATTGACTATCAATTCGCTCGCCGCTGTTGCCCTGACTGTAAACGATTCAGTGCTTTGAACATTGAGGTTTTCAAGTCGAACGACCACCGTGCCCGCCGTTGTTTGATAAACGAGAACGGTTCCAGACACCGAGTAAGCGTTTTGGCTAGTGAGTATCGACTGAGCCAAAATTGACCCTGTTGGCGCTGCCTCGGTTGATCCGGTGCCCCCGCCTAATTGAACTTGGCCGCAGCTAATGAGGTTAAACGTCAGAAAACTGACAGTGAAGAACCTTCGCCATTTGCCTGAATTTGAATAAAAATCGCGCATTTCTTCATTTATTCCCAAAATTAATCAGTTCTTCGCATATTTAGCTCACTGAATACCTCGGTTTTACCGAAAAAAAGTGAAGGAGGCAATTTTAGTGACAGACTCAGACGAAAAATTAGAAAAAAAGGAATATAGAGAAGAGAGTCACCTCGAAATTTCATTAGAGGCACCTCCGCAGTCGGCTCTTGGCGAAAGTACCGTTGGACTAGGTTTCATGAGTTCAGATGAAATTATGAACGCTCTCGCCAAAGCTCAAGTTACCGAGAAGTTTTTTGATCTTTTAGTCAAACCCACTAGCTTCAAAGAATTTCTGGACGGACTCATGCTTCCCCTGGTGCAAGCCCTTAAGTGCGAGGCAGCCTCGTTACTTGAGTGGGATAAGCGAAATAAACTGTATTTCTTTCGTTCAGTGGTGGGTCCGGCCAGTGAGAAGGTAGCTCAATTTCAAATCCCAGAAGGAAAAGGCATTGTGGGTAGAATTGGGCAAACCCGTAAGGCTGAAATTGTTCACCGTGCCTCTGACGAAGCGCAACCTACGGGTCATCTTTCTCAGATTGGCGCGTCGATTGGGTTTACGTCGAATGAAATCTTGGCGGTTCCGGTTCTCATTAGAGGCGAACTCTATGGGGTAGTTGAAGTCATCAATCGAACTGATGGACAAGTCTTTCGTGATGAACACCTCAAGCTCTTGTGTGAATTTTGCGCTATCATGGCCAAAGCGCTTGAAGTGCGCTTCATGCTCGGAAGAAAGGCGGCATAAACGAACTCATGAGTCAGGTTCCAGTTTCACCGACCCGCTCGCTTGACCTTTTGTTTTTGATTAGGGCTTTGGTCAAATACCAAGCTTCAGATCTACACCTGCGCCCGGCAAGGCCACCCCTCTTTCGAGTGCATGGCAGCATCGTAGCAGCGAAAATGGCTGAGCTAAAAGCCGAAGAAGTGCTGCAAATATTTCAGCCTTACCTCAATAAGCGGCACACTGAAAAATTAGAAAACGAGAGACAGGTCGACTTTTCGGTTGCATTGGGCGAATACGGTCGCTTTCGTGTCAATTTGTTTTTTCAGCGCGGAAATCTTTCAGCTGCCGTTAGGGCGATTCCAAATCAAATTCCTCAAGTGACTGAGCTGGGATTGCCGCCCTGTTTGAGCCAGTGGATCGAACGACCTAGGGGCCTTATTTTGGTCACCGGTGCGACGGGTAGCGGCAAGTCGACCACGTTGGCCTCACTCATTCAGCAGATCAATATTCAGAACCCGTACCATATTTTAACTATCGAAGACCCTATTGAGTTTGTGCACCTAGATAGAAAAGCGACGGTGACTCAAAGAGAGGTGGGCTCTGATACCCCCAGCCTTCAGGACGCACTCATCGGGGGGCTTCGTCAAGATCCCGATGTGATCATGATCGGCGAATTGCGTAATCGCGAGACGATCGAGGCGGCGCTCACTGCCTCAGAGACAGGTCATCTTGTTCTATCGACCCTTCACACTAATGATGCGCGAGGCACTATCGATCGAATCATCGATGTGTTTCCGGCTGAGTCAAAAAATCAAATTCGAATGCAACTCGCCGGTTCGCTAGTCGGTGTGATCAGTCAGCAATTGGTCGAAAAAGCAGAAGGCGGCGGGAGAGTGCTCGCCTGCGAAGTGATGGCGAAATCTCCCACAATAGAAGAGATCATTCTGAAAAACGAGCTGCCTAAAATTGCCGATGTCATTGCCGCGTCTGGCGACTACTATCACATGCAAACGATGAATATGAGTTTGCACAAATTGGCGAGTGTGGGGGCCATCTCAGTTGAGACAGCAATCAAGTCATCTAATAGCCCAGAAGACCTAAAGTTGCTGTTTGCAGGCGTCAATCGTGATCAGGGGCTAAGTGGTGGAACTTCAAGTCCAGAAGAGGCCTTTCTAAAAGAAGGTCTCACTCTTTCGACTTTACGTTTGAAAGCTTCTTAACAACCTCGTAATGTCTGTCTCATGGGATTGAGAGTTCGCTTTGCAATTTTCCTGAGAATAGTGGTTTGGATTTTGGTACACTTGGTGTTCTCGATTTTGTTTGGCTTTTGGCTGGGCGGGTGGTTTGGAGCATCTTTAGGTGTAGGAGTTGCGGTTTTCTTACTACTGGCCGAAAGCTTGACTGCGTTTGATCGGTTAATTCGTCTTCTGCGTGCTCAAAAAAATGCGATCGCCCAAGCCGTTGAAGTTGACCTCAATTATGCGCTCGAAGAGATTCGAATGGGTGATATTCCTGAACTCTATGTTTACGATGGCGCCAGGCCCGAAGCCATTGTGATACGACCGATGCTAGGTAAAAGCGGTTCGGAGGGGGCAATTTTGCTCAGTCGAGGCCTCTTGCTTTCGGTCGATAAGAGCGAACTCAGAAGTGAACTGAGAAACGCCTATTTGAGAGGCTTGTCGCCAGGACTTCGTTGGCGTACCGTTTGGTGCGTTGCTCATTATACGGTTCTTAATTTTTTACCCAAGGATTGGACTTTGTTTTTTGAAGGCCATACTGAATCCCATGAACCGGTTAGCCGCTTGGGGCCGGTGAGGTTGTTAGTGTTTTTGGCTTTTTACCCCGTCAGCATTTTCTTTCGGTGGTTGCTTTCATCGCGGGCTGTGCCTGAAATTTCAGAAAAACGAGCACTCAATCATTGGGCTGTAAAAAGAGCTTCTAGTGGTGAATTCCAATCACTTAAGCTAGAAATGATAGAAAAGAACCTAGGCTAGGTTTTCTAGGTACTGGTTAAGGAGTTGAAATGTCAGAAGCTCAACAGAGTAGCGGCTATCCTAAAATTGATTTCACCACATTTGTCCTTTCTATTTCGACGGCAGCTTTCATGGGCTTGGGAATTTCACCGGCGGGTAACGGCGAATTGAAGCCAGACTTTGAACTCGCCAAGCAAAATATCGATTTGCTCGAGCTTCTCTGGGAAAAAACCCGAGGTAACCGAACCCTAGAAGAAGATAAACTTCTGCAGCAGTTACTCTTTGAAACGCGACTTCGATTCGTAGAGGCGACGAAGAAATGAAGCAAGATCGCTATTTTTTGGCAGCGGTATTTCTTTGCTCGAGCGTGGTTCTTGCGGCTGACACCAGCAGTACCGCAGCACCCGTTTCAACAGAGACTAGTGATGTTCACGAGGTACAGATTTTTGCTAAGCTTGCAAAAAAATGGATACCTTCAGTCGTCAACATCGCTACACAGTCGCGAATAAAAACGCCCTACGGCAAGGGCGCACCTGATCAATTATTCAAGAAATTTTTTGAAGATTTTTTTGGTCAAAATGGTGGACGTGGGCATGGGTTTCCGGCTCCAGATGACGACGATTCTGAGGGTCCACCTCCGCCACCACGTGGGGGGTCTGGTCCAAAAGCCCAAGCACTGGGTACCGGTTTCATCATTGAGCCTAGTGGTTTAATCTTGACCAACAATCATGTGGTGGCTGATGCTGACGAAATCAAAGTTATTTTCACCGAAGATGAAAATGAAAAGCCAACCGATGCAGAGATTGTGGGTCGTGACACCGAACTCGATTTGGCTTTGATTAAGGTAAAAACCTCGAGAAGTCTACAGCCCGTTATTTTGGGTGACTCAGATGTTTTAGAAGTAGGTGAGTATGTCATCGCAATCGGCAACCCTTTTGGACAAGGTCACTCAGTTACCCACGGAATTATCTCGGCCAAGGGTCGTAAATCACCTGATGTGGCACTGGCGAGTTATCTGCAAACTGATGCGCCTATTAACCCTGGTAATAGCGGTGGGCCTTTGATGAATTTGAAAGGCGAAGTGATTGGCATCAATAACGCAATCGATGCACGCGCGCAGGGAATCGGGTTTGCCATTCCGATCAATTTTGTGAAGCGAGTGCTCACTCAGCTCAAGACAAAGGGCACGGTCGCTAGAGGCTATATCGGTATTCTTGTAAATGAGTTGACGCCTGAGTTGTCTGAGAAATTGGGCATTCCGAAGTCGATTCAAGGCCCCATTGTGGCTGAAGTGTATAGTGGCGAGCCGGCTGATGGCGCGGGCATAAAAGTGTACGATATCGTGCTTGAGTTCAATGGCAAGAAGATCAAATCACCCGCCGATCTCATTGGCTCGGTTACCAGTGTTGATGTGGGTCAGACAGTGACTGTTAAATTGTGGCGATCTGGAAAAGAAAAGAACGTTCAAATTAAGGTCGCAGAGCGGCCGGGGCGTGACGAATTTGCTAAAAGATCAGCACCGACCCACCGCCAGAAAGAAGCCGAAAAGAAAAAGCAACCCAAGGTTGATGCAGGCATGGACCTTCAAAATTTGTCTCCAGAGATTGTAAAAGAACTGGGCCTACAGTCGAAAATCAAAGGGGTAGTGATAGAAGACGTCAAATTTGGGCTAGCCGCTGATAAGGCCGGGTTAGAGCGTGGAGATGTCATCGTCGAGGTTGACCGAAAGCCGATTACCGACATCGCGTCATTTCAGGCCATCGTTAAAGAGAAAAAAAGTTACCTACTTCGGGTGCGTAGAGCTGACTCGCAAGGCAAAGACGCCTATTCGGTGATTATTTTGGACTTGAGAGCAAAATAGAAGATTTGTTTCGTTTACCACCTTGACCGACGCTTTTGGCGCACCATCGTTATCAGTAAGAGGTGTTAAGCCATGGCGCAGAAATTTACCAATACCGCACAAGAAGTTCTTCAAGAGGCTCAGTCAGAAGCCATCAGGCGAGAGCATCAAGAGGTTCAGCCTGAGCACTTCTTGTACTCGGTGCTTTCACACGGCGGCAGAGACGATGCAAAGTCGCTGGTGGGTAATGTTCTTGAGTTAGCTGGGGCAAATAGACAGGCCGTTCTTAAACGTGTTACGGGTGCTCTCGAAAAATTACCTCGAGTGAGTGGTGGTGGCGGGCAGCTTTACGGTTCTAATTCGTTCAATCGCATGATTGCCATGGCCGAGGCCGAAGCTAAGAAAATGTCAGACGAGTATACTGCGCCTGAGCATTTTCTCTTGGCGCTGTTTTCGTCTCAATTGAAGGGCTGTGAATCAGAAAAAATTCTAAAAGAATCTGGAGTTGATCGCGAGTCTTTAATGAAGGCGATACTGAAAACGAGAGGCGGGGCGAAGATTCAAGATGCTGAACCAGAGGGAAAATTTCGCGCGCTAGATAAATACTGTCGCGACCTCACCTTGTTGGCAAGTCAGCAAAAACTCGATCCCGTGATTGGCCGTGACGAAGAGATACGGCGGGTGATTCAAGTCTTGTCTCGAAAGACTAAGAACAACCCCGTTCTGATCGGTGAGCCGGGGGTGGGTAAAACGGCAATTGCCGAAGGCTTGGCACTGCGAATTTCTCGAGGCGACGTGCCAGAGGGCCTTAAGCAAAAGCGATTGCTCGTGCTCGATCTGGGCGCGCTCGTTGCTGGTGCAAAATTTCGGGGCGAATTCGAAGAGCGCCTAAAGACAGTGATTAAAGAGGTGACGGCAGCAGAGGGTGAGATTGTGTTGTTCATTGACGAACTTCACACTTTGGTTGGGGCCGGGGCCGCCGAGGGCGCGATGGATGCTTCGAATATGTTAAAGCCGGCCTTAGCTCGGGGTGAACTCAAGTGCATCGGTGCGACCACGCTTGATGAGTATCGTAAGCACATTGAAAAAGATGCGGCTCTTGAGAGACGGTTTCAACCCGTGTTGGTGAAAGAACCTACGGTTGAAGATACCATTTCTATTTTGCGTGGACTACGTGAACGTTATGAAGTTCATCACGGTGTGACGATACGAGATGCAGCGCTCATTGCAGCAGCCACGTTATCTAATCGTTACATCACTGATCGTTTCTTGCCCGACAAAGCCATCGATTTAGTTGATGAAGCAGCGTCTCGCTTGAAGTGTGAAATTCAATCAAGACCAGAAGAGGTTGATCAACTTGAACGCCGCATTTTACAGTTAGAAGTCGAGCGCCAAGCGCTGAAGAAAGAAACCGACAAAGCTTCGAAAGAGCGCCTTGGCATTCTTGATACAGAAGTCAGCGAACTCAAATCAAAGAGCCAGACTCTTCGCTCGCAGTGGGAAAAAGAAAAAAAAGAAGTTAATGTCGTTAAAGATCTGAAAGAGCAAATTGAGAAAGTACGGCTCGAAAGTGAGGCGGCTGAGCGCAGAGGTGACCTAGAAAAAGCAGCAGAGCTTCGCTACGGAAAATTGCTGGTTCTACAGAAAGACCTCGACGAAAACACCAAGCTTTCAGAGTCTAAAAAGACCCAATCAACGTTACTGCGGCAAGAGGTTACTGAGAACGATATCGCTGATATCGTCGCCAAATGGACCGGCGTTCCAGTGGCGCGAATGCTCGAAAGTGAGCAGCAAAAACTTTTAAGAATGGAGGAACGGTTAACCAAGCGAGTGGTTGGCCAAGCGCGCGCGATTGAGGCGATTGCAAATGCGGTTCGTCGTTCGCGAGTGGGTTTGCAAGAGCGACATCGCCCAATGGGTTCATTTCTCTTTCTCGGCCCTACGGGGGTTGGCAAGACCGAAACTGCAAAAGCGTTAGCTGAGTTTCTCTTTGACGATGAACAGGCGATGGTTCGCATCGACATGAGTGAATTCATGGAAAAACACGCTGTTTCTCGCCTCATTGGGGCGCCTCCTGGGTATGTAGGTTATGATGAGGGTGGGGTTTTGACTGAGGCCGTGCGACGCAGGCCTTATTCGGTTATTTTACTAGATGAAGTTGAGAAGGCTCATCCCGATGTCTTTAATATCTTCTTACAAGTTCTCGATGATGGCCGCGCTACCGACGGGCAGGGGCGCACTGTTAACTTTGCGAATACGATAATCATCATGACTTCAAATATTGGTAGCCACCTCATTCTTGATGAACCAGACCCAAAGAAGCGTGAAGAGGGAGTCTTCAAATTATTGCGGCAAACGCTGCGGCCTGAATTTTTAAATAGAATCGATGAAGTGGTGTTGTTTTCAAATCTTGAGCGAGAACAATTAAGAAGTATCGTGGCTCAGTATGGAGATAAGTTGAATCAAATGCTGAAGGAGCGCCAAATACATCTGAATTTCAGTAATGAGGCCCTCGATCACTTATGTGAAAAGGGCTATGATCGCGATTTTGGAGCTCGCCCGATGAAGCGGGTGTTTAGCCGGGAGGTTCAAAATCCACTTTCAATTGAAATTTTGGGCGGAAAATACCCGCCGGGGTCGCAAGTGAATGTAACCGTGAACTCTAAGGGGGGTCTTGAATTCAAATTGGGGCCTGTTGGGAAAACGCCAATAAAATGACGCAATAAGACCAACACCTGAAAGCAAAATTTGAATTCTTCTTAACGCTCCTCTACAATGGGTAATAGATGCGGGATTCCTCAAGGAGGGGAGCAACATGGAAATTACAGAAGTAAAAGTTTTTCCCGTTAACGAAGAGAAACTCAAAGCCTATGTGACAATTATTCTCGATAACTGTTTTGTGGTTCGAGATTTGAAAATCATTGGCGGAGTTTCTGGATTGTTTGTTGCGATGCCGAGCAAGCGTAGAAAAGACGGCGTATTCAAAGACATTGCACACCCATTAAACCAGCAGACTCGTGCGGTGATGGAAAAAACAATTCTAGACGCCTATCTGGCTGAAATCAAACGAGGAGATGGCGGCCAGGGGCCATCGTCTGCCGAAGATGCCGAGAGATCGCAAGACACCAGTGCAGGTGGCAATCAGCCCGCCGAGTAAATAATTAGTACTTCTGGGTTGAACTGACCCGCTCACCGTGCTAGAAAAATATGTCCCTTATATGTTGGGGTGTCGACAAGTGGCTAAGTCTCTGGATTTTGATTCCAGCATTCCAAGGTTCGAGTCCTTGCACCCCAACCATTCAAGTTTGAGAGCTCCGAGTGTTCAGCGAGATAAAATGCTGAAACTCGGGGCTTTTTTTTAAGTAGTTGGTTCGAATTCAGTCCCGTGAACATTTCTCGAATAGTCGCAAACTTTCGAGAGTTTCCTCATTTTGTCCTACAGTTGGCCTATTTGCCGTGACGTGTAATTTGTAGGACAAGCTGCGCTTTTAGAATGGAAGGCGAGAAATGAGGAACGAATGAAAAAAAACTAAATCTGCAAAATTGAAAAAGCCCAGGGCCATTCCATTAAAATGGGCCCCAGGCTTTTCAAATTTTTACTCGTCAGCTCGGCATCTTTCATTCGTGGGCGGCAGAGAAAAGTGCAGGCCTTCGTGCTGGCCGCAATGGGACGCGAGGTAAATAAGCTGACATGAGCCTCAAAAAACTGAGAGGTAGAAAAATTGCATTCAATCGCGCTGTAGTTAGGTAAACCAGCTTTCTTTGGCGTGAAATCGACCGTGCGGTCACCGACGGGTACTTTACCACCCGTCTTATTTTGTTCATGAATTCGCTCAGTTGCACTCCTTAGAAAAAGCAAGCAATTCTGAACGAGGGCTCCCAGCCCAAGCTACATGACGTTTCAGTGCTGGGTATTCTTACTTCGCATTAACTCCGAATCGGTTGAAAAGGACCTTCTTTTCTTTGGATC
>CAITVN010000228.1 GCA_903895855.1 Oligoflexia bacterium
ACCGAGAAGCAGAGCAATCTAAGGTAGTCACTAGTGGGTCTATTTGTAAAACCAAGGGGCGCACCTTTGCAATGAAAATGTTGTCCGCGCATGGTTCGTCAGTGGGGTATGTTCAAGACCATTCAGGCCTTGATCCGGCGACTCAGCATTTTCGACCGTCTCGTTGTCGAAGTAAATTATCAGGTCGATTCGACTCTTCGAAAGAATTTCCAACCTGCTTCATCGAATGCTGGTTGATAGTATTTTAGTATATAGTCATTCACCAACGGAAGACGCTCGCTGTTTTGAATTCCATCAATCGCCTGCGCGCCAGTAGGCGATGAATAAATAATCATTCTTGGCTTCTCTAGCTTCAAATCAGAAACAACTTCTCTTTGTAACGTTAACGAGGATGCAGTAATAACAGCAAAGAATCGAGAACAAGAGGGCTTTTTGAGCAAATAGTTGACTACATTGTCATTCGTAAATGAGAAAAGGCATTTCTCATCTTTTAGCTGACTATCTAGTACGCGAAGCCAGGATTTTTGATCAGGATTCAAAAATGCGTCGTCAGGTAACGAAACAAACTGATTCATTCGATCAAGAAAAGCAGCCACAGCATGTCGGCCATCAAAAACGGTACGAGCCGCGCCCGACGAAAACCAAAAAGTAATTAAAACTGTAACACAGATTGCAGTGTATTTTGCAACAGAAGGTAGAAAAAGCGAGATTCGCCAGACTAGGTAACTAAAACCCAAGAAAACAAAAGTCGATGCGTATCTCAAGTGGCCCTCATCTGAACGCCCCAAAGCACTTCGATAATATAAGAACCCTGCTACGGCCATGATCACATGAATTGAAACCGAACTCACATCTTTTGCCCGAAAATATCGCGGCAACATCACCGCAAACCCCAGAAGATTGATCGAAACGAGAATAACTGGAAACGTATGGCGCAAATTTGCGAATCTAAAATCAGGATATACATAACTATCAATGTAGTCCTTCCATTTGACCCACCCTAAGGTTGTGGTCAAAAAAGCATGTAACTCTGCAGTTCCAAAAATCAACGTCAGCCCCGCCCACCCGAGTAAACACCCAACGATCCAAGGCAAAACAGACGCTTTGAGCCATTTCGCGTTCAGACGGGCAATCAAAATAGGTGCAGCTAGCACACAAGTACAAATCAATAAATAGTAGCCACCTCGATCGATTGAATAGAAAAAAGCAATGGGTGAAAAGAATCCAGAAAATAGCCAAATACTAGGGCCTTCAAAGGTTATCGCCAAGATAGTCAGACCGAGACCAACTAGAACTGGAAAATCTCGGCGATCTAAGTATTGCCAAGCATCTGAATAAACATAGCCAAGCACCATTACCGATATCAACCCAGCCGCCGCAAAAAAACCAAAACGGTATTTTGCCCAAAGCCCCAGAGTGAACACGAAAAATCCAACGCCCAACGGAATCAGCGATGCCAACAAGTGAAACATTGTGAAATAAGCACCTACTGTTTCATAACCAAATAAGCGCCACCCCCATACTGCAGTCAAACCATCTTCAATAGCCCCATGAACCATTAATGAGCCAGTCCACAGCTTGCCCGTCAAAACATAGTTCAAACCTGGTGTCAGCGATTCACCGTCATGATAAAAATCTAACGCACGCGGCGATAAGGGCTGGGCAAAGAAGTTGAGAAACCCAAAAAATGACCAAGTCAATAAAGCAATTTGTGCAAATATAAAAAGCCATTTAACGGGCCGTCCATTTTGCGACACATTGATGTCAACATCAATTTCTGTCAGCTTTTGGCCAAAAAAACCACGATAATTGACAACCAAATAGGCAACTGCAGGCAACGTCACAAAAATAAAATAACGAATAAGATTATTAGTCGGATTGAACTTCAAACGAGTCAATGGCCCCACTATCTCTTCGGGATTACTAAACGGCAAAAACACCGCTCGCGCGATAAGACTAGCCAAGTAAGCCACAACCAAAACAACAACGGCAGACCGAATAAAAAGAATCCAATTACTCACATTTCTTGAAAAAAAAAATCGGCCCACACTCTGCTTATCCATAGGCGTGTCAAACTTTCCTTTCAGCCAAACAATCGAATGTTAAAGTCTAGTGACTTTTCGTTAATTGCCAAACCCCAAAATATTCGAACCCATTTTGATCACCATCAGTCTCGTACAATGGCTTTGCTTTGATCTTGAGCCGTTTTAAAGTCTCAACTAAGAAATGTTCAAACGTGTCTGAATTCCAAACGTGGGCGTGTTCTCTTCTAGCCTTTACTTTTTCGACATACCCTTGAACGATTTCTTTCGGCTGATTGAAATGTTCTGGATGTACTGCCTTCAAAAAATCAAGATAGTGCTCATCTGTCACAGAAGTCACCCCTTGTTGATATTCTTTCAATAAATGCT
>CAITVN010000229.1 GCA_903895855.1 Oligoflexia bacterium
CAAGGCATTCACAATCGCAATGATGTGAGCTGCGCAAGTTGCCACACCATGCACGGTGGTTCAGACAAAATGAAGCCAAGTTCTGAAACTTGCTTCAAGTGCCATAAAGATGTGAAAGCTCAAGTTGGCAAGTTCTCTCACCATCCGATCATCGAAGGTAAAGTGGGCTGTAACGATTGCCACAATCCTCACGGCACCACTGGCGCATCTAACCTACGCGGAGATAACGTCAATCAACTTTGTTACAAATGTCACACTGATAAGCGCGGACCGTATTTGAATGGTCACCCGCCTGTCGAAGAAAATTGCATGACTTGCCACAAGGCTCACGGTTCTCAGCACGCAATGCTCTTGGTTGAAAAACAACCAGCGCTTTGCTTAAACTGTCATGATGGAACCAGTCACGTAGGTACCCCATACGATCGTCGCGCCATGTTCGGTCAAAATCAACCAGCTGGTACGCCTCCTTATGGAACCACTGCAACTACAACTAAGACGGCTACGCCTCCTGCGTCAGCACCGTTTGCCGGTGGTTTGGTGGTCAGTCCACGTTTGGTTGGTCGATCATGTACCAACTGTCACGGTCAAATTCACGGTAGTAACACACCAAGCTCAACCGCTGCGCGGTTTGCACGTTAATAGAAAGGGGAACAA
Organism: Oligoflexia bacterium; assembly: GCA_903895855.1. Lineage (GTDB taxonomy): Bacteria > Bdellovibrionota > UBA1018 > UBA1018 > UBA1018 > CAITVN01. The sequence goes on from CAITVN010000229.1 coordinate 655, forward strand.
TAATGAAACAACACAAAATAGAAAAAGCTGTTTGTCGAACTCTTGCTATCGCGGTGTGCTTACTTTCTACTGTAGTATTTGCAGAAGAAAAGGCGGCCGTAGCTGAACCTTTTAAACTCGGTGATTATGAGTTTAAAGCTGATCCAGAACTAGGTTATCAGTACGTCACTACTGATCATCGAAGCGCTAAGGCTAATGAATATCGCGATTTAGAAAGCGGTATTGAATTTTCGGCCAAAGCGAAAATGTTCAGAGACAGCTATTACATGGGTCTTGGTATCAAGAACGCAGGTAAAACCAATCAAGAGTACAATTTGACTGGCGGTCAATACGATAAGTTTAAGTACAAGGTCTATTTCGGCCAATTGGTACACAACACATCGTTTGATGCGCACACATTTTACACGGGTGCGGGTACTAGTCAATTAACGTACACCGATCACCCTTATTACGGACCAACGGCAACTGCCAAAAATGCGACTACTGGAAATGACGTTCCCGGTGTGGCTGGTTGGGCTGGTTGGACCAATACGTTTGATTACGGGCTGAAGCGTAAGAGTTATGGCGCGACTGGGGCATTGAGCCTTGCCGCACCTTTCTTTGTTGACTTCGGAGTAGATCGAACCTTGACGACGGGTACTAAGGTCGCTGGCTCGACTTCAAATTTGGAGTTGCCGGTTCCGGTTGATTACGTCAATAACTCGGGGTTTGTCGAAGCGGCTTACCGTAAAGACAATATTGCTGCTTCAGCTCGGTATGATGTTAGTAATTTTCTCACCAAAGACAATTACTTGTACTATCAAAGTTGGAAGCTTCCGGCTGCTGATCTGACTAAACAAGACTTGGTTGATCACATCAGTCTTGCTCCAAGTAGTCTGATGACCAAAGTGTCAGTCGATGCGGTAGTGAAAGATCTGCCACTTGAGTCGACACTTAGCTTTCATGGCGGGTTAACCAAGATGACTGATAATGTGACGCTTGACCCAACCCCTGCAACTAATGCAAAGCCGGCCGACACACTCAGCGCGGCAGTGTTTGCAGGTAACGTGCAGTACCGAAAGGCTGATTTGAGTTTTGTTTCAAGACCGATCGATAAGCTCGATACTCGTGCTTATTTGGGTTATTTTCAGAACTACAATACCTCAAATATCGTGAGCAACCTCACCTCGGCTAATGCTGTCACGTTTACCAATTCTTTGTATAACTACCACAAGTCAAATGGTGGGTTAGATGCTGGGTACCGTCTGCCGATGGATTCAAAAGTGAAGGCTGGTTATCAATATGTAACGATGTTCAGACCTGAACGTGAGGATGCGCTTTCGTCACACGATCACAATTTCAATTTGAAGCTCTCAAATGGCTATTTTGATTGGATGGATGCGAGTGTGAAAGCTGAAGTCTTGAGTCGAACTACTGAGTATGAAGGCATGGCGCCAGGTGTGACTGCCGGTTCGCCAACGACTCACCTTAATGAATTCGTAAGACCCTACGACGCTGCATCGAAGCTCATGTGGAAATTCACTGCAGAGACCGATTTTGCGCCGGTTGACAACTTGGCTTTAGATCTTTCGTACTCACAACGAAAGAATAACTATCGCAATACTCGAATCGGCAAGACCGCTGACCTGACTCACGAAGGGTTTGTCGATGCAGGCTATTCGTTTAAGAATGGCTTGCACTTGAATGGATTCATGGATGTTGAAAAAACAACCTCTGATTCGAGACACCGTTTCGTTGGAACCAATATGGAAGGTAGTCCAGAAGTGGGTGATGTGAGTCCAACTACTAATCCTATGGCGATCAACTGGGATGCTAAAGAAACCGGCACGACTTATGGATACGGCTTAATGGCTGACTATCCGGTCATGCCTAATTTCACTCTTGGATTGAGTTTTGTTCAAGATGCGTCAAGTGGTAGCCGCGCCTTTACGTTAGATCCAGTGGTTCAAGCCATTATTCAAATGCAAGACCTTGGTAATCTCGATAAAATGAGACATTCAATGGTCAATCTCAAAGGCACTTATGCGATCAACTCAAAGTTTAGCGCATCGGTCGGCTTCATGTTCGATAAGTTAGTTTATGAAGACGATGGTTGGGCTAATTATGAGTTCAAAACTGAACCCAAGGCTACGACAGGAACTGGCGCTCAATCTGCTGGTTTCTTTTTCACTGGGTTCGGAGCTGACAATTCGTACATCAGTCGCGTAACCTACGTGTCTCTGACGTACAATCTATAACGTATACTCTGTAGTTAGCGTTATTTGAAAAAGTAGTAGTGCTTTTAGTGGGGGGTTCTTAATGCAGTGGTTACCAGGTAGGAATTTGGTTGGGTTGGCTGTGCTTTCAGTTTTCTTTGCTCAGGGTGCGCTGGGTGAAGAGGCTCCAACCAAAAATCCTACCTGCGTAACGACGGCCTGCCACTCGAGCTATCAAAAAAATCCGGTCATCCACAAGCCCCTCAAGGCTCGTGGATGTACCGTTTGTCACGGTATCAATTCTAAATCGGGTGTGTTGATGCCGGTTAAAGGGCAACCTAACCACCCGAAAATGATTCAGATCGTAGAATCGAAAATCAATGCCTCTTGTCTTGGCTGCCACGAGAACCTAGACGAAGAGATCAATCGCAATAAAAACCACATTGGTTTTTCAATACACAAACCCATTTCAACTCAATCGTGCATCACTTGTCACAATCCGCACTCATCTAAGCACCCGGCTCTCTTGAGTGAAAAGAAGGCGCCTGATTCGTGTTACGCCTGTCATAAAGACATTGCGGCATCGATCAAGAACGCCACCAGCCTACATCTTATGGCGACTGAAAAAGACGCCTGTTTCAATTGCCACACTCCGCACAGCTCGGCCGAAGGTCGCCTGCTGAAGAATAAAACGACGGTACTCTGCCTCGAGTGTCATCTAAAAGATCAAAAAACCAAAGACGGTCGCGTCATTAAGAACATCAAAGCTGATGACGGAAAAATTCCGAATCACCGCGGTCTGATGACGACTGATTGTACGACTTGTCACAATCCGCACGCGAGTGTGTTTGCTCATTTGTTAAAGCCAGGGCCATTTGTTTTTGATCGCTTGCCGAAGATCGAAGCGAAAGCCGAAGAGTGCGTCGACTGTCACTTCAAAACCACACCGATGGTTTCAAAAACGTGGCTAGGCTCATTGCACGCTCAAGTCGGAGTGACTTGCGTGACTTGTCACGAAGTGAAGAAAGACGAACCGGGGTATGGCCACCATGGCACCCGCATTTCGATGATCGTATCGCCTAAGCTTTGCGGTACTTGCCATAAAAACGAATTGACTGAGTTTGCGAAGACTTCGCACGGAATGCCGATTGCTGGCCACGAGCTTAAGCAAACGAATGGTAAGCCCGACGGCAAATTCTGGCCAATGCCTCCGATCGGAAGAATCAATCCAGACGGGTCAGCCGGTACTTGTACCGTTTGTCATGCCAGACACGATTTCACAGCTGAAGCCGCGAGGCAGCCTGCTGTCTGTAACTCTTGTCACCTTCAAGATGGTAGCGTTGATGCCTGGACTCGATCGGCCCACGGTGCGGCTTTTGGTGAAACCAAAAAAGGCTCGAATCGATTCGCCACCGGTGGCGATGTGAAGGTTCCGACCTGTGTGACTTGTCACATGTCAGACAATGGTAGCGGCGGTAAGTTCACTCACGATGTTACGGCTAGACTCATGTGGAAACTCGTCGGTTCAAGCGGCAAGTTCGCGCAAAGGTCTGATGGCGAGTCTCATCGTGAAGCGATGACTGATACCTGCACTCAGTGTCATGGCAGCACGTTTGTTGAAAACGGTCTGGCTCGCATTGATGATTCGATTAAAGCAGGTATACCGGCAAAAGCTGTTCCGCCGAATGCGACTTACTTGATTATGCCGGGTGCGTTACCGCACTTGTCGCCGACTGACCGAAGCTGGCTCAAGTAATTCGTAGCCTACCTAGCACTTGATACAACCAGGGCTCTGTTAAGATTCTTTCAGGCATCTTTGAGCCTTTGCTAAAGACATTCCGCAGCCCCTCTATCGGTAAACGTATTTTCTAAGAATCGTGCTCTCCAATCTTGTTTTGCTCCAAAAACATCGTGTTTTCTTGCTTTCTGCATCCTGCCTCGCAAGAGTCGCAAAACAAGATTGGCGAGCACGATTCTTAGAAAATAGGTCCTAATATAAGGGCGAGGACGTCTTTAGCAAAGGCTCAAAGATGCCTGAAAGAATCTTAACAGAGCCCTGCTTGAGTTAAGCGCATGGGAAGAATTCTCAGATTTGTCAGTTCGCGCTTTAGGTTATTCTTCAACTGCTAAGGTGCCAGTCGACAAACTGAGTACAGCTGAGCTCACATCGTAGTGACCAATGAAAATAGCGATCTTACCGCTCGGGGCTTTCCAGGCGGTCATGATTGAGGTGAGCTCATTGAATGAGCCGTCGAGTTCGATGGCAGCGCTCAAGCCGGGAACACTCGAAGCCTTCGGGTATTTGCTTGAAATCGCATTGATCGCAGGTATCGCAGCGGCAAACTTAGCACCGAGTGCAGATGAGTTCAGGGGCATGAAGACGAGACCATCAATAGCGTGAATGGTTGGAGCTCCTGATGGAGTC
>CAITVN010000230.1 GCA_903895855.1 Oligoflexia bacterium
GACTCCATCAGGAGCTCCAACCATTCACGCTATTGATGGTCTCGTCTTCATGCCCCTGAACTCATCTGCACTCGGTGCTAAGTTTGCCGCTGCGATACCTGCGATCAATGCGATTTCAAGCAAATACCCGAAGGCTTCGAGCGTTCCCGGCTTGAGCGCAGCCATCGAGCTCGACGGCTCATTCAATGAACTCACCTCAATCATGACCGCCTGGAAAGCCCCGAGCGGTAAGATCGCTATTTTCATTGGTCACTACGACGTGAGCTCAGCAGAACTCAGCCTCTCGACGGGCACGTTGGCAGTTGAAGAATAACCTAAAGCATGCCCTAACAAATCTGCGAATTCTACCCATGCGCTTAACTCGACCAGGGCTCTGTTAAGATTTTTTCAGGCATCTTTGAGTCTTTGCTAAAGACATTCCGCAGCCCCTCTATCGGTGAACGTATTTTCTAAGAATCGTGCTCGCCAATCTTTTTTTGCTCCATAAACATCCTGTTTTCTTGCTTTCGGCCTCCTGCCTCGCAAGAGTCGCAAAAAAAGATTGGCGAGCACGATTCTTAGAAAATGGGTCCTAATAAAAGGGCGAGGACGTCTTTAACAAAGACTCAAAGATGCCTGAAAAAATCTTAACAGAGCCCTGGCTGTATCAAGTGCTAGGTAGGCTACGAATTACTTCAACCAGCTTCGGTCAGTCGGCGACAAGTGCGGTAACGCACCTGGCATGATCAAGTAAGTCGCATTCGGCGGAACAGCTTTTGCCGGTATGCCTGCTTTAATCGAATCATCGATGCGAGCAAGCCCGTTTTCAACAAACGTACTGCCATGACATTGAGTGCAGGTATCGGTCATCGTCTCGCGATGAGACTCGCCCTCAGACCTTTGCGCGAACTTGCCGCTTGAGCCAACCAGTTTCCACATCAGTCTTGCCGTGACATCGTGAGTGAACTTACCGCCGCTGCCATTGTCTGACATGTGACAAGTCACGCAGGTCGGAACCTTCACATCGCCGCCCGTAGCGAATCGATTCGAGCCTTTCTTGGTTTCACCGAAAGCAGCTCCGTGCGCCGAACGAGTCCAGGCATCAACACTACCATCTTGAAGGTGGCAAGAGTTACAGACAGCAGGCTGTCTCGCAGCCTCAGCTGTGAAATCGTGTCTGGCATGGCAAATGGTACAAGTACCGGCCGATCCGTCAGGGTTGATTCTTCCGATCGGAGGCATTGGCCAGAATTTGCCATCAGGCTTACCATTCGTTTGCTTAAGCTCGTGGCCAGCAATCGGCATTCCGTGCGAGGTTTTTGCAAATTCAGTCAATTCGTTTTTATGGCAAGTACCGCAAAGCTTAGGCGAAACGATCATCGAAATGCGCGTGCCATGGTGGCCATACCCCGGTTCGTCTTTCTTCACTTCATGACAAGTCACGCAAGTCACACCCACTTGGGCATGCAACGAGCCTAACCAAGTTTTAGAAACCATCGGTGTCGTTTTGAAGTGACAGTCGACGCACTCTTCGGCTTTCGCTTCGATCTTCGGCAAGCGATCAAAAACAAATGGCCCTGGCTTTAACAAATGAGCAAACACACTCGCGTGCGGATTGTGACAAGTCGTACAATCAGTGGTCATCAGTCCGCGGTGATTCGGAATTTTTCCGTCATCAGCTTTGATGTTCTTAATGACGCGACCGTCTTTGGTTTTTTGATCTTTTAGGTGACACTCGAGGCAGAGCACAGTCGCTTTATTCTTGAGCAAGCGACCCTCGGCCGAACTGTGCGAGGTATGACAATTAAAACAGGCGTCTTTTTCAGTCGCCATTAAATGTAAGCTGGTTGCGTTCTTGATCGATGCCGCAATGTCTTTATGACAGGCATAACAAGAATCAGGCGCCTTCTTTTCTCTCAAGAGAGCAGGCTGCTTAGAAGAGTGAGGATTGTGACAAGTAATGCACGATTGAGTAGAAATGGGTTTGTGTATTGAAAAACCGATGTGGTTTTTATTGCGATTCATCTCTTCGTCGAGGTTCTCGTGGCAGCCCAGACAAGAGGCATTGATCTTTGATTCAACGATCTGAATCATTTTCGGGTGATTAGGTTGCCCTTTAACCGGCATCAAGACACCCGATTTAGAATTGATACCGTGACAAACGGTACATCCACGAGCCTTGAGGGGCTTGTGGATGACCGGATTTTTTTGATAGCTTCCGTGGCAGGCCGTCGTTACGCAGGTAGGATTTTTGGTTGGAGCCTCTTCACCCAGCGCACCCTGAGCAAAGAAGACTGAAAGCACAGACAACCCAACCAAATTCCTACCTGGTAACCACTGCATTAAGAACCCCCCACTAAAGCACTACTACTTTTTAGCTAATATGAATTACAGATTATACGTCAATGACACGTAGGTTACGCGACCAATGTATGAGTTGTCTGACCCGAAGCCCGTAAACTGCTGACTTGGTGCCGCAGCACCGCCAGATGCAGCCTTGGGCTCAGTCTTGAACTCATAGTTAGCGTAACTGTCATCTTCGTAAACCATTTTATCAAACATGAAACCCAGAGTTGCACTGAACTTAGTGTTAATCGCATAGGTACCTTTGAGATTAAACATTGAATGTCTAATTTTATCAATATTACCCAGGTCTTGAAACTGTACAATGGCTTGCACCACTGGATCAGCCGAGAATGCACGACTACCACTTGAGGCATCCTGAACGAAACTGAGCCCCAGGTTGAAATTATTCATTACCGGATATTCAGCCGTCAATCCATAACCGTAAGTCGTACCAGTTTCCGTACCATCCCAATTAAACGCCATCGGATTGATCTTAGTAGGAGTGATGTAATCTCCTGCATCAGGATTTCCTTCCATAGATGTGCCTAAAAACCGGTGTTTCGAATCAGTGACCGTTTTTTCTACATCCATGAACCCATTCAAGCGCAAGCCATTTTTGAAGGTATAACCCGCATCAGCAAACGCTTCGTGAGTGAGATCTCCAGTTTTACCAATTCGGGTATTGCGATAATTATTCTTTCGTTGTGAGTAAGAAATATCAACCGCCAAGTTATCCATTGGAGTGAGGTCAGTTTCAGCTGTCACTTTCCACATCAATTTTGAAGCAGCATCGTACGGTCTCATGAACAAGAAGATATTGGTTCTGTGGTCAGCAGTCGCACCAGAACCCATTTGCTCATATTCGGTGGTACGACTCAAAACTTCGGCCTTAAGACTCATATCCATGAAATCAAAATAGCCGTTTGACACCTTCAAATCAAAATTGTGATCATGCGAACTCAGGGCGTCTTCACGCTGAGGTCTGAACATGCTCACATACTGATAGCCACCTTTCAATTTTGACTCCATCGGCAACCGATATCCCGCATCGAAACCACCATTTGACTTGTGGTAATTATAAAGCGAGTTCTGATAGGTTGACCCTGTTGAAGTGGTATTCACAATGATATTCGACGTGTTGGCGTTTTGAAAATAGCCCAAATACGCGCGGGTATTGAGCTTATCCATCGGCCTCGAAACAAAACTCAAATCAGCCTTCTTGTACTGCATATTGCCAGCAAAGACTGCCGCACTGAGAGTATCGGCCGCCGCCGTTTTTGTCGCTGCTTTCGAATCGAGTGTCACGTTATCAGTCATGGTTGACAAACCACCATGAAAGTTCAGACTTGAATCGAACGGCAAGTCTTTCACCACGGAATCAACCGTCACTTTTGTCATGCGACTACTTGGAGCAAGAGACAAGTGGTCAACTAAGTCTTGATTTCTCAAGTCAGCCGCAGGGTTTTTCCAACTCATGTAGTACAGGTAATTGTCTTTGGTGAGAAAATTACTGATATCATAGCGAATAGACGCTGAGATATTGTCTTTTCGATACGCACCTTCGACAAACCCAGTATTGTTAGCGTAATCGATCGGTGTTGGTAACTCCATACTCGAACCAGAACCAATGATACCAGTTCCAGTTGTGAGAGACCGTTCGACCCCGAAGTCAACAAAGAACGGGGCTGCAAGACTCAAAGCACCAGTCGCTCCGTAGGTCTTGCGCTTCAGACCGAAGTCAAACGCGTTCGTCCAATTCGACCAGCCCACCACTCCGCCTACGTCATTCGAACCGGTAGCACTACTTGCAGTCGTTGTCGGACCATAATAAGGGTGATCGGTATAACTCAAATGGCTGGTCCCCACCCCGGTAAAGTAGGTGTGACCATCAAACGAAGTGTTATGTACAAGGGCATTATAATACACCTTGTACTTAAACTTATCGTATTGACCGCCAGTCAAGTTATACTCTTGATTGGTCTTGCCTGCGTTCTTAATGCCGAGCCCCATATAGTAGCTATCTCTGAACATTTTAGCATTACCTGAAAATTCAACGCCACTTTCGAGATCGCGGTATTGATTCAGCTTAGCACTTCGGTGATCAGCACTGACATACTGATAACCCAGCTCAGGATCAGCTTTAAACTCATAGTCACCGAGTCTAAACGGTTCAGCTACGGGTGCTTTTTCTTCAGCAAAAGCCATCGTCGAAAGCAAACACACCGATACGGCAAGAATTCTAATAACTGCTTTTTCTATATTATGTATCTTCATTAGTTTCCCCTTTCTGTTATCGAACAAAATAGGCACCGCTGGTGCCAGGTGTGTTGCTACCGTGAATCATACCGTGACAATTCGTACAGCCACGACCCACTAAACGCGCACTCACGACTAACGCACCATTGAGGGGTGCCGTTACCGTGGTTGGATATGGCGGAGTACCAGCCGGCGAATTGTTTCCGAACTTGGTTCGACGATCATAAGGGTTACTTGGATGTCCGGCATCGGCATGGCAATTTTGGCAAAGCGCTGGTTGTCTTTCAACCAAGAGCATTGCGTGCTGACTGCCGTGAGCCTTATGACAAGTCATGCAGTTTTCTTCAACTGGAGCATGACCATTCAAATACGGGCCACGCTTGTCGGTGTGACATTTGTAACAAAGTTGATTGACATTATCACCGCGTATATTCGATGCACCTGTGGTTCCGTGAGGGTTGTGGCAATCATTACATCCCACTTTACCTTCGATGATCGGATGGTGAGAGAACTTGCCCACTTGAGATTTCACATCTTTGTGGCACTTGAAGCAAGTTTCAGAACTTGGCTTCATTTTGTCTGAACCACCGTGCATGGTGTGGCAACTTGCGCAGCTCACATCATTGCGATTGTGAATGCCTTGTGTCCAGAACATCAGTTCTTTTGAGGTAGTCGAGTGACAAGTCAAGCACTGAGCGCTTCGCTCAGCAGCAGGACGCTTAGACTGTTTTTCTGCAGAAAAACCAATAATTGATTCGACACTCTTGTCTTTCATGTGCTTTTCGCCAGAACCGTGACAAGATTCGCAGCTATAACTCTTGCCATCAGTGCGTGAGCCCCAGGCTCTAAAGTGAGTGTTATCGCCCGTGAAGTTGGTCACTTCTTTTTCGTGACACTCTTTACACTTATTCGCTACGCCAGTATCGAAGCCGTTAGCAAACCCAAATTGAGACAGCGCAAATAGTCCTGATGCTATCAGAGCTACGTTTAGCCATCCCCTTCGCTTGATTCTATTGATTTTCATCATATGATGCTCATACCCCCTATAAAAAGTTAACTTGTGAAACCCTGTACTACTCACCTCAAACTCAAGTTCTCTAACGTCATGTCACCACAACGCCTTCGAACCAAAGTTCAGTGAAACTTTTAAAAAAAAATAATGCTGCTTCTAATATTTGTAAGCCCACCTAAAATAGTTGCAATAGAAAATTAAAAAAAATTAATTCAAAGCATTAAACTTTTTGTATTGAGCCAAGTATCTAGAACCGATTGAATATTTCGATCGTCAAAAATTCAACGCAAGAAATTTAATATTCTCGAGCAGCAATGTCCCAAATCACGCTGAAAATGAATGATTCGCGAGGTCGTGAGACAAATTAACCACCAATCCCAAACCAAAAAATTGGGAAGCCAACACATTAAAAATGACAAATCTGAACTGACAAGAAAATGTAAAGATGGGTCAATTCTTCCAGACCACCCGCGTCATTCCCCCTAGCGTTTGTTCGTTGATCTAGATCATGCTACCCTTGAAAGCGATGACCTACACAAAAAACCAATCAACAATCGAAAACACAATCGAATACTAAGGAGAGTAATCTAAATGAAAAAGATAGTTTCAATCGTTTCAATCGCCACTTTCGGGCTTGTTTTTGGCCTATTTTCGGCAAATAACTCATCAGCCGGCGGAGCCGCAAAAACAGCCGAGGCTGCAGAAGCAGCAGCGCCAGCGGCAGCCGCCAAAGGAAATCTTGAAAACGGCAAAAAGCTTTATGAAGACGCAGAACTCAAATGCGCCACTTGCCATGGCGACAAGGGCGAAGGAGATGGAAAAAAGGGCAAGAAACTTGAGCCAAAACCCACGAACTTCGTCGACGCAAAGACCTGGCTAGAAAATAACCCAGACATTAAAGATGAAGCCGTAAGAAAACTCACCGTCGAAGCGAGAATGAGAAAATCAACTCTCGAAGGTGGCCCATCAGTCGGACAAGGCAAAGGCATGGA
>CAITVN010000231.1 GCA_903895855.1 Oligoflexia bacterium
CCACCCAAACGAACGATTATCCAGTCAAAATAACAGCGGTCACGGTTTGTGTAAAAAATCTCAACCTAACGGTTTATGACGCCGATAGGCGGTCAGAATCGCTTGGTAATAAACCGGCCAATTTGCCTTGGTAATGACAGGAATTATCGAAAAATAGTCGAAAACTTACCTCAAATCGTTACCTAATGCGCTGCGACAGTATTCAGGGGCGCCGAGACCCTCATTGGGGCCGGTGCGATCAGGTCACTTTTTACACAAGAAGGTTTGGCAACCGCATCTGAATACGAAACCGAGTAGAAGCTACCTTCAGGCCGATTTTCAGGTCTACCGAGGATCGCTGAGGATTCTGGCCAATCTCCACGGTCAAGAACTTGGGTACCGTCGATGAGAGTGATTCGAAAGTAAAATTTCAATAGATCGGAGTTAAAAAAAGTTCCATTTCCGAACGGTGAACCCTCAACGAGGATTTCAGAAAAATAAGCGCTCCAGCGACCTTCGCCAATTGGCGAGGATTGCACGAGGCCCGATTTTTTCCATTTTATCGAAGTATCGAGGTCAGATGAACCTGTGAACGAGTAGAGCACTTCTACCTTTGCAACTTTTGACTCGTGTGTGTCAGGTTGAAACGAAGTGAGTTCAAATTCTCCCTTTACCATTCCAACCTGGCTTTGACAGAAATCAGTGCGATAAATTTTTGATTTAACCAATGGTGGGGGTCCTGCAAAAGCTGTCTGCACAAGCATGACTAGCGTCAGCTGAGACACTAAAGATCGAAGAAACTGAGCCGAATGGCAAGGGGTAAAGTTTCGCAGCGTAAGAAAATTCATTAATATTTCAGCCCTAAATAGAAAATGACAAGATTGTGTGCACGCTTACCGCTTTATGGTTGGAAAATCTACTGATGAGCGCTATTTTTTTTCAATGAAAATGAAAACCAATCATGAACAAAAAATTACATTGATTTTGTTAACCGTGGTGACTTTGTGCGTCATTCTTTTCTCTAGTCTTGGCTTGGCTGACGAAAGCCTAGTGGCTAAGCCGAAGTATTCGATTCTTCAAGGTCACACAACTCAAACCCAAACACAGGTTTCGATAGTCTTGCCGAGTTCTGATAGACCTACATACTTATTGACTGATTCAAGTGATGGTTCAATGCATTTGCCTAGTAGAGAAAATCGATTTAGCCACGCAGGCAGTGACTTTGTCGTCGATCAGGTTCAGTTCAATGATCTCAGGTTGGGGGCTAATTATCTGCTTCAAGTGAGTACGGGTGAAAGTCGCTCACTTCGAACATTAGACCTCTCTGAGCGAGTGATTCCAAAAATTGCCGTAATTTCTTGTGCCTCTGATTTCTTTCAAGAGAAACAAAAAATCATGTGGGCTCAAGTTGAAAAAGTTAGACCCGATTTGATGTTTTTCATTGGCGATAATGTTTATGCGAGTATTTTGGATCCGGTAAGTCCCGACACTCTCTGGAAAAGATACGTTGAGACACGTAACAGTCTTGACATCTATTTTCAACAAAACCTGATTCCTACCCTTGCTGTTTGGGATGACCATGATTTTGGTCAAAATGATGGAAACAGTTCTTATCCCTACAAGGCTGAAGCAAAAGAGGTGTTTGAGTCATTTTTTGCCCAACAAGCCGATGGCGAAACTCTCACTCAAGGGCCGGGGGTTGCCTCGGTCTTTCGTGGTTACGGGTTTCAATTTTTCTTTATGGATGATCGCACGTTTCGATCTGCACCAAAAACAAATCCCGATTCTTTTTGGGGTGATGAACAAGAAGCTTGGTTGAGCCACGAGCTCGACGCGTTTTCATTGCCCACGTTTGTGATTGATGGCAGTCAGTTTTTTGGGGCACCCAACGCCAAATCTGAATCATTTTACAAAGATTACAAAAAAAGTTTCGAAAGATTCGTGGTCACTATGAAAAAATTTGATCGGCCGTTTGCCCTGATTTCAGGAGATGTTCACTACAGCGATATTTCAAAAATTCCGAGTCAAATTTTTGGGTTCGAAACGATTGAAATCACCTCAAGCTCGATTCATTCGATTAGAAATCCATTTGGTGGATTGCCAAAGAATCCGAATCGGCTCGATGGAATTTTCGACGATAATTTCGTTGTCTTTGAACCCTCAGTTAGCTCTCAAGCGGGGTTTGTGCTGAAGTACACGGGGTATGTGGGTAACGAGACTCCGATATTTTCTCGTACAGTTAGTGTTGAGCGCCAATAGGCAGACCCGTCTAAGCCGCCTTTTTTTCGCGACAGCGTTCGAGAATTGCGCCCGCCATTTTCTCTAATGGGACCATTTTTTCGGCAGCGCCGATTTTGAAGGCAGCCTGTGGCATGCCGTAAACAACGCATGACGATTCGTGTTCGGCTAATGTTTTTGCTCCCTTGTTTCGCAATTCAAGCATCCCTGTGGCTCCGTCGCTTCCCATTCCTGTGAGTATTGAGGCGATCGTATTTGCGCCTAAGCCTTCGGCCGCAATCGACGAAAATAAGTAGTCAACCGAGGGTTTGTGTCGACCAACTGGTGGATCATCGGTAATTTGAATCTTTAGGCCTCTGCCCGATTTCTTGATCCTCATTTGCTTCCCGCCGGGCGCTATCAGCACTCGGTTTGGCAGTACCTCGTCTCCATCTTCGGCCTCTTTGACTTCAAATGGGCAGAGAGTATTCAAGCGATCGGCGAAAGCTTTTGAAAAGACAGGCGGTATGTGCTGAACGATCACTACTGGCGGAATGTCTGCTGGAAAGTGAGTGAGTACTTCTTTGAGAGCCTCGGTACCGCCAGTTGAAGAACCGATCGCGATCAACGACTGTGCACTGAGGCCAGAGGCTTTTAACGATGAATTGACTTCATCAGGTGAAGCGACTTTCTTTGGGCCTGCTTGATTCGGGACGACCCGCATTTGCGTTCTTTTGAGCTCAAGGCCTTTGATTCTCGATGCTGTTTTAATTTTTTCTAAAATCATTTCTCTGGCTTCAGGAATTTCATTGTGCTTGGGCTTTTGAATGTAGTCGACAGCACCCAGCTCGAGGGCGGTCAATACCTTGTTGCCATCTTCGAGTCCTAGCGAGCTAATCATGATGGTTGGAATGTGATATTTTGGAAAAATCTTTGACAGCAGCGTAACGCCGTCCATCTCGGGCATTTCGATGTCAAGCGTGATCAGATTTGGTTTGAGCCTTTGAATGGCTTCGTCTACTTTTGAGGGAAGTTCAATAGCCCCAACCACTTCGATTTCAGGATCAGATTGAAAGAGTTTTGTGAGCAGTAATCGAATGCTGTTCGAGTCGTCGACGATCAAAACTCGGGTCTTTTCAAAGGTAATATCGGCTTTTAGTGCCCGATAGTTGTCGTCGTCTTTGCTTAATCGAATTCTTCTCTCGCTTGGATAGTAGTAGAGTTCGTATTCGCCTTCGCGAACAACCACTTTTTCGACCTTAAACCCGTGGCTTAGAAAAAATTCCTTGGCTTTGTTGGTCAGTTTCTCGGGTCCGATCAATTTGAGTGTACTTGACTTGGCTGTGAAGTGACCTTCAGAAAGCCGAGTGACGGATTGTTTGAGCGAGGCCTCGTTAAACATGGTTTCAGTAATAAATAGGCCGGCGCCAGGCTGGGTATCTGAACTCTGAACTGCAATGAAGAGTGACGGGTTTAGCCTGAGGTAATATTCGGGTGACCGCTGAAGCGTGAGCAGGGTGAGGGGTCCAACGTGATTGGCGCCTAAATTTGAAACTGGTTTGGTGCTCATGCCGCTTTTTCCTTTTTATGATTACTTTTTGTGAAGAAGTATTGGTCTGACATGTACGGGTAGCTAGTGAACGGAACCTGATCGGTCATTCCATGAATGGGGGGGGTATCTAGGCCAAAATCTTCAACCAAAATCTGCGACCCTGAGGGTACTGTTTTGAGTTTACCTGCTGCCAGCGCGCTGATTTCAGCCATAACAAAAACTGAGAGGGTCCGGCCGCTCGTGATTGAAAAGATGGACTGAAAAAACTGCGAGAAACTACCCCCAAGTTTTAAGCCAAACTTGACCGACGTGCACTGGGTGGTAGAAATCATTTCGGTTAGGCCCAAATCAGAATTGGCTTTTTTGATGTCTTCGGGCTTGCCTTCCCAAAATACGATAAGTGACGGTGATTTGTCGCGCGCAGTGACTTCTCGTAATATGGGCTTTATTTTGAGTGATTGCGATGTTGGCGCGACTATGATTCTGAGGTGGTGTTCAGGATCTTGAATCTGCAGTTTTTGTTGAAATGATTTATCAAGACTCGAGACAGTCTTTAAACCGGAGCTAGTTTTGGTCGAACTTCGAAGTTGGTAGGCCTGCTTTAACTTGGCTCTTAGCTCTTCGCCCGATTTTTCAAAATTGTGAAGAGTCGGTTTTTCAACAAAGTCAGAAGCGCCTAATTCAAGCGCTTGAATGGCGAGATTGCCTTCATCGCGATTTGCCGATGACACCATCACGACCGCTGGGTGATTTGCGCCGAACGATTGTCTTAAGTACTCGATGCCGTCTTGCTCAGGCATGTGAATGTCTAACGTCATCACATCAGGTTTAATGGTTTTGAGAAGTTCTTTAGCTTCGAGACCGTGCCGTGCAGTAGCGATGACTTCAAAGCCAGTTTGAGGGGTCAAGGCTCTCTTGAGTAAGGTCAGAATACTGATCGAATCGTCGACGCAAAGTACCTTTAGGATTGCAGGGGCGACGCTTAAAGTGGGGGCTGGTTCTTTGATTGGGGCAACATTGGGTGTGGTTGGTCGCGTCTGTGGTCCTGGGGCCGACTGAGGCTGCGCCCGTTTTTCTGATATTTTTTGGTAAACACTCGGAGAAGGACTCGATAGCTTGAGGTCTGCACGGGGTAGGGTTTCAGACAGGCCTACAAAGAGTAACCCAATAGAACTCAGTGATTCGGTTAGGTGTTGTGAGATTATTTTGATTTGCTCAGGAGTGAAATAGATGAATACATTTCGGCAGAAAATGAGATCAAACGGTGCTCCGGTTTCTGAGACTTTAAATGTCTGCAGGTTCAGGGTCTTAAATTCACAGTGATTCTTAAGGCTGTCTTTAACTTTGACAAAGTTGGCGATTTCGCTGGTGCCTTTTGACCAGTGATTGGCCAGAAAATTTAAAGGAACGGTTTTGATTTCGTCGCGCAGATACACGCCGTTGGCCGATACTTTGACTGAGTCAGTATCGACGTCGGTGCCCAATATTTTGTAAGTGGCTTTTGTGCCAAGCCTTTTGAAATGGTGGTCAAAAAACATGGCCAGCGAATAAACCTCTTGGCCGCGACTGCATGCTGCTGACCAAACCTTGAGAACCGGATTGGGTCTTTTCTCAATTTCTTTGAGTAACTCGGGTAGAACCTGAGCTATGTATTCAAAATGTAAGAACTCACGAAAGAAGAAAGTGTGATGGGTCGTTAAAATTGAAATGAGATTTTGGGTCTCTGTTTCTGCATTGGCCGAAAAGTAAGAGAAGTACTCATCAAATGTTTTCAAAGACAGGTCGATCATTCGTTTGCGCAAACGAGTTTCAACCATGATTCTTTGTTTCGGGCCCAGTTGAACCCCGGTGATATCTGACGCGTATTGCGCGAGGGCTTCAACTGGGTCTGAATTCTTTGATGCGAGTAGCTTCTGAATTTGGTTGTTCATTTGTTTCCAATTTAAGCGGCTTTGGCTGTCTGTTCGTTGAGTGCTTGATAGTCTTCAACATTGAGAACTTTCGCTATATTAAGAAAGATAACCAAACCGGCCTCTTTTTGAAAGACACCTGTGATGAAATCCATCTTAATTTGGCTGTTAACGACCGGTGTCTCTGCGACTTCGTTTGGTTTCGGATTGATGACTGAGTTGATTGAATCGACAACCACCCCAATACAGACCGGATGAAACTCGCAGATGATCACAGAAGTTTCGGCATTGACACTGGGTTTGATTCCAAATTTCTGGCGCATGTCCATGATTGAAATCACTTGGCCGCGCAGGTTCATGATGCCTAAGAAGTGAGCGGGGGTGTTCGGCACAGGAGTCACCTCGGGCATGGCGATGACTTCTCTGACGGTGAGTAAAGGAATGGCATATTCTTCGACCCCTAAATTGAAGCAAAGAAATCGATTATTATCAATGGTACTCATGCAGCGCTCCTTTGAGGTGGTTTTTGACTGACATTTTTGCGACTTGGTTGTGCTGAAACTCCGATGCGATTGACGCATTCAGAGAGTTCGACAATTAGGGCCGGTTTACCGTCACCTAAGATAGCCGAACCAATGAATTCTTTTAACTGACTCAATTCTTGGCCCAGTTTCTTGATGACAATTTGTTGTTGCCCGATAATGTCGTCGACCAGAATCGCAAAGGGTTTGGCTGTTGTGCGAATGACGATTGCCGTCATTTCCCAAGGGGGTTTTGGTTTTGGTTTTTTTGAGACGAGCGTACTCATGCGAAATAGAGGCAGGGTTTCGCCGCGAAGTAACAGAACTTCGCCGAGGCCGGCCGATTCGTGAATGTCTTTCTTAGTGGGAATGACTGATTCATGTACATGAGACAGCGGTAACACAAATCGCTGATTTTCGGCGCTGACCACCATGCCGTCGATGATTGCCAGAGTGAGGGGTAAAATGATGCGAAGACGAGTGCCTTTACCAAGCTCAGATTCTAGCTCAATTTGTCCTTGCAAACCTTCAATATTGGTTTTGACAACATCCATGCCGACGCCGCGCCCAGACACTTCTGTGACCACAGCTTTAGTTGAAAAACCTGGATGAAAAATCAGGTGAAGTGCGGCCTCTCTTGAAAGCTTGGTTCCTTTGGCGAGTATGCCTTTTTCGATCGCTTTTTGAGTGAGCACGTCAGGATCAATGCCGGCACCGTCATCTGAGATTTCTAAAATTAGTTTTCCACCTTGGTGACCGGCTTTCAAGTGAACGGTACCCATTTCAGGCTTACCTGCTGCCAAGCGTTTTTCGGGTGTTTCAATGCCGTGGTCGACTGAGTTTCGAACCATGTGGACCAAGGGGTCACCCAAATGTTCTAAAACTGTTTTGTCAACTTCAGTGTCGTCGCCATGCAGCTCTAAGGTGACTTTCTTGTTGAGAACTTGTGCGGTGTCTCTGACGATTCGTTGCATTTTTTGAAAGGTGGGTTTGATAGGCACCATTCTTAGTCCCATTGAAATGTCTTGAACCTCTTTGGTGACCTTTCCGAGTTGATGAACTGTTTTCTTTAGAAGTGCTGATGCGCTGGACTGGGCCTGCTCAGTGAGCACGCTTTGTAAAATCACCATTTCACCGACAAAGTTGAGTAAGGTCTCGAGTCTTGATAGATTGACTCGAATGGACTCTTCCGGATTTGGGCCTCTTTTTTGCCCAGACGGTGGAGAATTGGTTTGTTGAAGGTGTTTGCCCGTTTCTTCGGCCATTTGTTCGGCAGTGGCCGGTTCTGGTGCCACATTCGTTTCTGGAGTCAAGTCTTGGCTAGCGTTTTCGAATTGAGACGGGTCTGGTGTTGTCGCAAACGCTGCATTTTCGGCATCGAAGGCGTCGAGCTTTGCTTCGCTTTCGGTATCGACGACTTGGATTATTCCGCTCATGGCTTGGTGAATTTCAGATATCAGTTCTTCACTTTGAAATTGTGCGCCGTAATCAGTCTTCAGGGCGTCGAACATTTGTGTGATGTGGTCGTTGCATTTGAGAAGTAGCGTGACAATGGGGGGGCTAACGGCGAGTTCTTTGTTTTTCACTTTCAAGAGTAAAGACTCGAATTCGTGAGCGAACGCGCCAACTGAGTCGAAGCCTACGGCCTTAGAGCTGCCTTTGAGGTTGTGGGCAAGTCTAAAAATTTTCTCGATGATTCCGGGGTCGTCAGGCATCGATTCGAGGTTAAGAAAGCACTGCTCTGATTCTTCGAGAAGTTGTGTCGCTTCTTCTATGAAAGCCGCTGCTAATTCAAGGTCCATTTCGCTCATAAGTTCATGCCGCCTTTGGTTCAGAGTCTTCTTGATCGTTGTGACTGAGTGAGTAGTGAAGTTGTCGAGATATGCTGTGCGTGTTGCCGTTTGACCCTCTCTCGTCTACGAGGTTACTGAGTTCTTGTATAATAGCGATAATCTGGGTTGATTCTGAATTCAGTGATTTAGCCAGTGAGTCTGTTTGGTGAGAGGCGGCCGATGTTTTGGTGGCTGCATCTGAAAAAAGTTGGACGGCGCTTGAGACTTCTTTGACGCCCTTGCCTTGTTCTTCAATGGCTGCGCTGATTTCTAGAGTTAGGTTTTCTAGATGTTTGACTTGTTGGTTGATCGAGGCAATCGAGTCACCGCAGCTTTGGGCAACTGTCATGCCCGTTTCAATTTTAGCTTTTGATTCAGCGACGATATTTGCCATGCTTGAGGCCGACTCATGAATGATCGTGTTGGTGCGATCAATGCCCGCTTGTAGCATGTTAGTGATTTCTTTAGCAGCCTCACCGCTCATTTGTGCGAGTTTTCCGACTTCTTCTGCGACTACGGCAAACCCTTTGCCGTTTTCGCCGGCTCTGGCTGCTTCGACTGACGCATTAAACGATAGAATTCTGGTTTGAAAGGCGATGTCATTGATGACTTTGGTTCTTTCGCCAATTTGCCCGATTGTTTTAGCGATCTCTTCGATTTTGGTATTGTTCGTTTTCACTTCTTCTAAAACGCGCTGGTTTGATTCATGAATGTGGCTCATTACCTGGCGCATATCAGAGACGGCAGCGAGTCCTGAGGCCGCTGAATCAGCTGAGGCTTTTGCGCTGGCATTCAATTCAACGGCACCTTCTGATGTTTTTTGCATCATGGCGCTGATTTCTTCCATCGATGCCGCCGTTTCTTGAACGGCGCTAGCTTGGGCACTGCTGGATGTGAGTAGAGTTGACGAAGCTGAGTTCATTTCAGATGATGAGTTCTGCAGTCCGTTTGACTGGTTTTGAAGGTTTTGTATGATGAGGTGCAGTTTTTGATTCAGGCCTCGTATGATCAGAAATGACAGGCCGGTGCCGAGAAGAAGTCCTAGAATGAGTAGGCCATAATTGAGCTTGCTTGCAACTGCTTGCAGTTGATCGGCGTCGGTTTGGCTTTTGTGCCCATGCGAAACGATCAGCTCAGAAATGACATCGAGTTCTTTATCGAGGGTGTCAAATTCTTTCTCAAATTCGGGTAGTTGTTCAATGGCTTTTTCAGCTTCGCCGACTATCGCTCGGTCGAATACAGAGTTTCCTGCCTTCACGAATCTTGTGATCGTGGGCTTGGCTTTGGCGATGGCGTCTTTGGTCGGTTGGTCGAGGGCAAATTTATCAAGCTCAGCGAGTTGGGTATCAAACATTTCTGTCGTTTTTTTCAGGTCATTTTTCAGATCGCCCAACACCTTACTATCTTTACTTCCCGAATAGACAATTGAACTCATCACGACCGCTTTGAGCCCGTCGTGTTGCATGTCTAGTACCGTTGCGGTTCGAGTAGCGGGCAGGTCGATCTCGCCGAGGTCATCGAGAATTCGGTCGATTTTTCCGCCCACAGTGAGTTCGGCCCCCATAGAAACGAATAGTACCCCCATGAGTAGGCTGCTGAGGGTCCATAATTGCTTTCTAATTGTCGTTTGCGCCATCGATTCTTCTTTCCTAATCAGTGTGAGGTACTCAAATGCTTATCGGTAGAAAAGTGACGCGCTTAAGTGAAAAGAAATTAAAAAAACAGTTGAACAAATCTTGAATGATTATGATGATCTGAGGCAACTTTACCAGACGATAAATTTGCAGAATTGTATACCGAACCGAAGGAGTCCTCATGTGTCTAAAAAGACCTAGCTGCCTAGCATCTCATTTCAAAGCCTCCGCCCTGGCCGTGATTTTTACTTTTTTTGCGGCTGATTTGGGTCAATTGTTTTTTAGCGTTGATGCGCTCGCCGAGGGAGGGTTTCTCTCAATCATCAAGAGCCGAAAGAATGCTGAAGTGGCGCCAAAGGGTAAAAATGAGGGTAAAAATGGCGGTAAACCTGATGGAAAAATTGAAAAGAAGAAAGCAAAGAAGAAAGTAGTTGTGCAAGAACCTGAGGCAGAGGATGCCGAGTCTGAAGACACTGAGACGGTGGTAGAGCGAGTGCCCATCGCCGCTGAAACGGCGGGAGATCGTGGCGCAGGCGGTAAGTCAGCTAAAGCTGAAATTATCTTGAAGTCTGAAAACACGTGTTTAGTGGTAAAATTTGATTCAACTGCTGGTGAAGTGTTGTCGTGCACTGAAGCTTTGCCTCTCGCTTACGAAAGGCAAAATTGCCAATCGGGTGTCGCCGAAGAGCGTGGTGATGCTAAGGCCTTGGTGAACTGTGAAGAGGGTAGTGTTTACACGCTACGTTTTCGCACTCAGTCTTTAGATGTCGAGAGCAAGTTGCGCATCGTCAGGCTACCCGATGGTCGAAGCGGCTGGGTGACTAAGTACTTGCTCGATTCTTCAAAAATGTCTGAGCACACCAAGGTTAAAAAAGAACCCGAGACTTCAAAAAATACTGAAAAATCGGGAGAAACGGCCCAGCCGCTCGGCCTCAGTGAGTTGCCGGCGGCTGATGTCAAACCGCTTGATGGGAGCACGCCTAAAGAGGCTCCTGCCAGTGTGAAGTATTCGGGCTTTATGTGGATCGAAGGTGAACAAAGAAGACGGTTTGGCTATAATGTAGGGTGGTGGCCCCAGCAACCCATTGCCAATTTTGATTCGACTACGCCTAATACCCACACGCTGCTCTCAGCATTTTCTAACCTCACCTTAGAATTAGAAAAAGATCGATCGGCGTTGGTCACGATACTTGAGATTGGTGAGATCGTGTTCGGGAACCCTTCGTCGGGAGGCGCACAAGGGGCACGGTCTCCGACGGCGATTGAACTTCGAAATTTTTATTTTCGCCACGATTTTAACGATCGCTTTGGTATGAAGGGCGGTATCATCACCACCTCTGGCGACACTCGAAATTTTGTTTTTAGCGATCACGTCGCCTCGCTTCAAGCCACTTACAAGTCTTTCTTGTCTGAAGGCACTCTTTGGTTCACTCCGGCTGCGAAGAGCTTACCTGGGGCATTTGTTTACCAGCGAGACATTTATGCTGGTATTAACGGCACGCTGGGATTTCTTAATTTCATCAAAGGTTCTGGCTACCTCATTGCCCGATCGGCAGCTGGGGTATCACTCGCCTACGACCCTACTGGTGGTACCTCGTATCAGACGGTGAGCGGTGATTATCAATCGCTTTGGTATGGCGGTACTTTTGATTATGATGGCTTTAACCCCGTCGGGGCTCAGGCGACAGCGATCGGATGCACGTCGAAATTCAGTTCTGTAGAGACCAGTGATACTGCGAGTGGGTACCTTCTGAACGGAAAGTTCAGTTATCTTTTGAAAAAATTTGATTTGAACTTAAGCCTTGAAGGATTAATGACTTCAGGTGCCGCTGATTCAGTTGACAGCGTGAGCGGATTAGCGATTGCTGGTAAAAGAAAATACTTTAGTTCGCCGGTGAATGCTGGGTATTTTCTCACCATAGCAACCAGTGATGGGGTAGACGATGCGCCGGGTACGCCGACCCAATCGATTATCGCGCCACTGAATCAAGCAGAGGGCCTGCGACTCATTGCTTTAAGTGCGTCAAAAGAAATAGCCAAAGATGCCACTCTCTTGGTCAAATACGGATTTATCGGTGCCGGCTCAACACCAACGGGTCGTGGGTCGACGATTGGTCATGAAATTGATTTGCAGTCGGTCTATCAGCTGTCGCCATCGACCAGCTTTCAAGCCGATTATGCAGTCTTTTTTCCGGGACTTTTTTATGCTTCGCATGACTTAGCTGATTTGGTTGCACTCAAGATGAAGATGACATTTTAAAATAGCCACTTGAAGCCCTCTTGAGTCGGTCTTCGAGAGCAAAGCCAAGGCCCGACCTGAGGTTTTCTGAATTCAAGCCGCTGGTTTTTGAAATGCCCAAGTGAGCAAACGGTGATTCAGCAAGAATCACATCGACAGGCGCCATGTCGAGTGCTCGAAGGGTTTTGAAAAAATTCTGAGCGGCTTCGCGAAATCCATTGAGTGAAGAAAGCGTGTACGAGTGGTGCACGCTTTCAAACTGTGGTGGCTCAGCTCGAAAACGAAGAATTCCGATTTTTTTTTGTAGCCAGTGGTAAGTTGCGGCTTGCTCTTCAGTCAATTCTGACGGCAAAAGTGAATCTGAAATCAGTAAGGGTTTTCTAGGTGCGTAGTGGGTGTGGTGCGTACCCGGTGATGCCAGCTTTTCATTGGCTGAAGCGGTGATCGCATTGGCTCCGACAATACTTTCGATCTGACTGAGCGGGAGTGCTCCTAACCGTAAAACAACGGGTTCGCCGGTTTCTCGAAATCGCACGACTGTACTTTCTAAGCCAAACTGGCACTGACCGCCGTCTAAGATCATCGAAATTCGGTCGCCGAGTTCTTGAAAAACAGCCGCCGCTTGAGTTGGACTGATTCTACCAAAACGATTGGCCGAGGGGGCGGCTAGAGGAAATTGGCATCGCTTGAGCAGTTCTTGAGCGGCCGGGTGCGCCGGCATGCGAATCGCCACATGATCTAGGCCGCTGGTAACTAGGTCATGAACTCGCTTACCTCTCGGTAAAATCAAAGTCAGTGGTCCAGGCCAGTAAACTGAAATCAATGCTTGAATACCTTGCCGAGCGGCATCGGTTAATTTCTCATTGTCAATGAGACCCGACTCGTCAAGTTGGCTCAGAATGTCGATATTCTTACCTTCGGGTTCAGCAATGTGGCAAATGAGTGGGTCAAAGAGGGGTCTTTCTTTTGCCTGAAAAATTTGAGTCAACGCATTGAGGTCAAACGCATTGCCCGCTAGGCCATAAACCGTTTCAGTGGGTATGCCAACGAGATGACCAGTTTGGAGCACTCGGCAAGCTTTTTCAAATGCGAGGGCGCGCTCGGTGGCGCTAGCATTTTCAGTGACATCGAAAATTTCAGCTTTATTTTTCGAGTCCATACCACTCCCGGCATTTTTGCCAGATAGTTTCCATTTTCATGCCCCGCGATCCTTTGATAATAACATTGTCATTTTCACTCAAGCTGGCCAACAGAGCAGCAGCGAGTTCAGCGTGAGATTCAAAATGTCGAGAAGGTACCTTTTGATTTAGCTTGGCCTGCAGTGCCTTCATGCGCTCTCCATAAAGTAAGACCAATTTGGGTGAGAGCGTTTCGATCGGTTCAGCCAATTCTTCGTGAAATTTGATTTCATCTTGCCCCAACTCAAGCATGTCGCCTAAGCAAAGAATAAACTGGCCTATTTGCGGTGATTTTTGGTTGTTTTTTGCCATTTTAAAAGAGGCAATCATCGACGAAGGGTTGGCGTTATAATAGTCGCAAAAGAAGCGAACTTTGGGTTTTCCTGCTTGCGACATGTCGTTGATTTCTGAGCGGCCTCCAACGTTTTGAAAAGTTTCTAACCCCGCCTTAATTTCTAATGGGGTCAACCCCAATTGCAGGCTCACGGCAACTGCTGCCGTTAAGTTGAGTGAGTTGTGGTCGCCAGGTAAGGGGCAGTTCAACGAGAAGGGGGCAGTCTCTGAATTGAGCCACTTAAAACTGATCGTTTGTTTTTGCCCGCTCGCAACGAGTTCAGCAAATGTAGATTGATTTTCAGTATCTGGTGAAAATTGGTAGGTCAGCCGATTTGACTTGGGTAAGAGGTGAAGTTTAGGAGCAATGTAAGGGTCAGATAGATTGACTGCAATCACACCCCCGCTCAATGCAGTGATCGATAGAGCTAAGAATTCTTCTCTTGCGACAGTTTCAATTGTCAAAAGCTTCTCTAGGTGTTCAGGGCCTATGGTCGTGAGGACAGCGTGAGTCGGATTTACGGTTAATAGGTGTTGTTTCATGGTTCCCGGTTCGTCGATGCCGACCTCGATGACGGCTGCCTCGTGCTCTGCAGTGAGTGAAAACAGAGTCATCGGAATTCCTAAAAAACCATTTTGACTAGCACGGGTCTTAAGCACTTTTCCGGGCCATTTGCCACTTAAGCACGAAAAAAGAAGTTCTTTGGTTGTTGTTTTGCCAACGCTCCCGGCGACGACAATGACTGGAATCTTGAAACGTTTTCGATAGACAGCTGCGAGCGTCCGAAAAGCTTCGAGCGTCTCATCAACGATCCAAAAAGTCGTATTCGTCGCTTTGTCATAGTTTACGGCGTGCTCTTTCCAGTATTTTTTTGAAACGAGGGCTCCGGTAGCGCCCTGGTCGATGGCACTCTGAATAAATTGGTGCCCATCGTGAGTTTCGCCCACGATCGCAATAAATAATGCGCCTTTTTGAGCGACTCGGGAATCTGTCGTGATTTGAGTGAATGGAGAGTTGTTGGGCTGGGTTATTGAATCACCCCACCTCGTGGTCACTAGCTGAGTATTCAAGGCCGTTGATACGTCATTCGGAGAAAATTGTGCCGGTTGGTGAGTCGAAGTGGGTGGGGGCGTGGGGTGTTTCATAAATTCAGCCTACAAAAATAGGAAAGAGCTTGCGAGAGTTTTTCTCATAAGAGAGCGTATTAGTAAGAGTAAGGAGCTAATGGTTGGTGATTAATCAGAGAAGTAGGGTTGATTTTGGTATTTTGGGGGCGGGGCAGCTCTCTTTGATGCTTCTTGAGGGTGCGATGACTCTAGGCCTGAAGGGTTCAGTTTTGGCCGAGTCGCAAGATGATCCGGCGCTACTCACATTGAGTCGAGGGCTTGTTGGCCGGACTCGCTCAGTTGATGATCTCAGTCTTTTTCTCTCACAAGTTCCTACCGTGTTATTTGAGAATGAATTTGTTGATGTCAGTCTCATTCGACAAGCCTGCCGAAACCTTGCGGTCCCGCCTAATTTTTTTCCATCGTTGAATGCGATCGAGATACTACAGAATAAACTCAATCAGAAAAAAATATTGAGCCATCTAAAGGTGCTCTCGTCCCGGTATCGAGTTATCAAGAAAACCGAAATCATTGAAGCGATCGAAAACAAAAGCGTGGCTCGATTGACAAAGCAATTTGAGCGAGAATTTCCGAATGGGTATGTCATCAAATGGGCTACCCTCGGTTATGATGGTAAGGGAACTTGGATTTCAGGATCCCGAAACAGAGTGCGCGACTTAGAATTGCTGTCTTTTGTAGAGAATGCTGACAAAAAGAAAGTAGACTGTTTTGTCGAAGAAAAAATTAATTTTGATTGCGAAATTGCGGTGATTGCTGTCAGGGGTGTTAAAGGGCAGGTGGCGATTTATCCGGTGGTTCAGACCCAGCAACGTGATGGAATTTGTCGTGAGGTTTCGCCGATGGCATTTCCCGCGCCGTTGCTTCGTCAGGCGAAAGCGATCATTGAGGCGATTCTGCTCGAGCTTCAGTATGTGGGTGTTCTCGCCGTCGAGTGTTTCGTGAGTCGAGATCAGATTTATGTCAATGAGCTAGCACCTCGGGTGCACAACTCAGGGCACTTTACCCAAGATTTTACTCTATGCTCTCAGTTTGAAAATCACGTGAGGGCGTGCCTTGGGTTTGAATTGGGCGACACCTCTTTAACTCATTCGCAATTAGATTTCGTTATGGTGAATTTGCTCGGCGAAAAAGTAGCAACGATTGCAGCACCATTAGCTCCGCCGCCCTTTGGGCGGCTTCATTGGTATTCAAAAACAGAGCTGAGGGTGGGGCGAAAAATGGGCCATGTCAATGTGCTGGTACCGCGCGGGCAAGTGAAATCTGAGGTCGTGGCCCGGACTCAGCGTTGGTGGGATAATTATTGTGAGTCGTTGTGATTTATTGTGAGTTTTTTTAATTTTTCAGGGAGTTTGTAATTAAAATGCGAAATATAAAAAAAATGGCAAAACCAAAAATAGCAAAAATTCGACCAGCGGTGGGTGTCATCATGGGCAGTGACAGTGATTTTTCGGTAATGCAAGAGGCGGTCAAAGTTCTCATTGATTTCGGCATTGCCCACGAAGCGAAAATAGTCTCGGCTCATCGCACGCCAACTGAAATGGTGAGGTACGCTACGCAAGCGAGAAAAAGGGGTCTTAAGGTGATCATTGCCGGAGCTGGAGGCGCAGCTCATTTGCCGGGAATGGTTGCCTCGCTAACGACGCTTCCAGTGATTGGGGTTCCGGTACCCGTCGGGCACTTGGGAGGTCAAGATGCACTGTACTCGATTGTGCAAATGCCGAGAGGAATTCCGGTAGCGACAGTTGCGATAGGCAACGCCTTTAATGCGGCTCTACTGGCCGTTCAAATCATCGCAATCGATGCGAGCGAAAAGAAAACAGTGGCCAAGCTCGAAAAATTTCGAAAAAACCTGCGAGAAAAAGTAAAAAAGAAAGTATTACCAACTATTTAATATTGCAGATTATTTCTTTGAGATGCGAGTCGAAATTTGATTTGGGTGCGCTTGGGGTATTAAGGATAGGGTGGTTTTCGCCGACAAGACCACGAGATGAGACCGGTATCGTCGCTTGAACCTACATTTGTAACGAATCGAACCAGGTTAGCGCTTGTCGTAGCCCAAGTGGTTTCTTGGTCGTGGCGATCGGTGCTTCTCTCGTTTTTGGGCGCCATTTTTGTGGGGGTTTTTGTTCGGTTAGAATTTGACACTGAAAGTAGAAATCAACTTGATCACATTCGAACCGGATTGAAGCAGATGGCTGTTGAAAAACAGCAGCAGCTTTCTGAGTCACTTCGTTTGCAATCAGCGCTTGCAAGAAACCTGATTGAGACAGCCCAGCCCGTAGTTGGCGGCTCCGGCACTAACCCAGAGTTGCCAAAAATTTCTCTCAATGTGGCAAACTCACCATTTTTGAGTTTGAGAGTTTATCAAAAAGCAGAGACTACTTGGAGCTCAACCGTTCAGTGGCAGTCGCCCCTTATTTCGTCTGAAAAATCTGAAAATATCAGTGAGTGGATTGAGAAAGAAAAGCTCATTGTGAACAGTCAAGACGTTGAAACGAATATGACTCCGAAGGCAGACGAGCCGGTGAGCGAAGCGGGCAATTTGCAGATTTATTCGCTGATGCCAACGCCTATATTGATTGTGATTTCACCTTTTGGATCTCTTCGGTTAGCTTACTGGATTCACCCTTCACAATTTAATGCATTGCTAACTTCAAAAAACTTTGAAGCCCAGGCCTTAGACTCAAGTGGTTCGACTCTCTGGAGTTCGGCCAGCGAAGACATCAAAGACCTATTGCCACGATCTGAATTTGAGAAAATTTCTCGAAAAGTTGGAATGGGTGAGCTCGAACGCTCACTTCAGCCTAGTCACGAGCAGCCGCGGCTGATTTTGGGTTATGCTCGAAAAATGATTTCGTCACCTCTCGTTGTTTTGTGGTCGCGAGTGACTCCGGCTAAGTTCGACTGGGCTTGGGTGCAGGCTCATCCCCAGGCCCCGCGCTGGATGTTGCTCTGGGCCTGGTTAAGCGCAGTGGCAGGAATGCTTGTCGCTCAGGTTCTTTGGAGCCGAGTGCGTTTGATCGACAAGCAGTATCAAGCAACTCAATCTCGCTTAACAGCTAAAATCTCTCACAACACGATTGTTCCAGAAAAGGCAGAAAAACAGGCGCTTTTGGTGCTTCACGGAACGTTCAGGTCAGTTTATGTAAAAATGGAAGATGAGCCTCCCATTCAGTGGGCCCGAGAACTCGAAGCGGGCTTTCAATTGTTCGAGTTAGTCTCTCAATCTACCGAAGGAAATTTTGAACGACATTTTGGAAATTCTTTTACGATTACCTGGATTTTTGAAAAAGGTTTTGAAGCCGCCCTCGAGTCTGGGGTGCCCCTTGAACGCTTAAAGTCTGTTTTGTTTTCAATTTTGAGACTTCGAAAATCAATAGCGCAAATGAACGAAGCGAGAGTGGCGGCCGGAAGTGATTTGTTGAGAGTCAGTACCGGATTGCAGTTAGGAATGGGTATCGGTTATGGTACGACTGCTTCGCCTGTTTATGAATGTGCTCGGGCCTTAGATCACAAGGCCGCCCAATTAGGTTATGATTTTTTGGTATCTCACGAATTGATTGATGTCGCGAATCAGCACTTGCAGTCACATTCTGAGGGGGCTGAGCGCCTTGTTGAATCTTATGGAACAGTCGAATTCTTCACGATTCAGAGATTTATTGAAGACAGTGAGAAAGTGACAGTTGAAACTCAATTCTCTCGAAACCTCGAAAAGGTCGACGCAGGCACCTCATTTCTTGTTCGACCGTTGGGCAGCAGCAAGGTTGACCAGAATAGGGTTGATGAGAAAAGGGTTGATGAACTGAAGCCAGTTCCTGACGTTGAACCTGAAATGAGTCAGTTGGTTTCGGCTCCGCTAGCCTGGTATGTTGATAATGGAAATTCAGTGATTGGTCCTATCGATCGGGATCAAATTTCGAGACACTTACTCATTCAAGAACTGGATTTCGACAGTTTGTGTTGGCCGGCTGATGAGCAGCATTCGAGTGGCGCCGAGACGAATCGTGCCCGTGCGATTCCTATTGGAGAAGCCTGTCTTTTCGGAGAAGAGGTGGTTTCTCAAACTCGAAGGTATTTTGTTTTTGACCATGAACAGTGTCATGGTCCACTCACTTCAGGTTTTTTAAAAACGGCAATGGGCCATCGAGCTTTCTCAGCCGAGGCTCGACTTTGCGACTTCAGTACCGTATCGGGTTGGAAACCCTTGTATGAGGATTTTTCGCCCGGATTAATCGTGCCTCCCTCTCATCAGATTGAAAAAGTGGCTTCTTCAAGTACTACTTCGGGCACTACTTCAGGCACTACTTCAGGCACTACTGAAGAAGAGGAACGAAAGTCTTCTTCTGGCGAAGGTGTTGCGTAAATTGAGACAGTTCAATTAAGTCGGGGTAAAAAACCTGATTGAGCACGACCCTTGAGGCAATAGCGCAAAGAATTCTAGATTTATAATGGTGGGTTTTGGCTTTTAATTGTCCGACAACCCAGGTTCTCAGGGCTTCGTGAGGGGCCCCTTGCTCATGTTTCACTTCGAGAGTCCAAGTCATTTCGTCAAACAATCTGGTTAGTTTATGGCTTGAGTCTGAAATAATCAATAATGTAAGTTTATTTATTTCGTGCTTCTCACTCTCTCTCTCGATCGAGACCACTTCGGCTCTGAGATCAAAGTGTCGGTAAGGCTTGTCTTTGGGCTCGAGGCCGAGCTCTACGATGGCACCTTTTTCAAGAATTTTACTGGGTGAAACGAATTTAGCGGATTTTCCCAGATGAAACCATTTTGGCCAAGTTTGAATATCTGAAAGGGCATTTTCTATTCTGGGGGCTTCGGCTTCAGGGCCCTTTGCCTTAGGTGCGTTCACTAAGCGCTCAAAAGTGACCTCATAATCGGGCCGAAAAACCAAGGCCACGCAGTAGGTGGTAAAGGCAATTGAAAGCAGGCCTGAAGCAAGGATTAGTGCGGTGAGAGGTTTCTTCAAAATCAGCGATTTCATTTACGCAATCCTTACTGTATAGCCGATTTCAAGGCCAATGAAATTTACATGAGTGAGCAATCAACAACCAAAATTAGGCAATCTGAAAAACCGAAAATAGTCGACTCTACTGAAGGTGCCTTACCGTTGGTCTTTGTCGATAAACCGTTTGGTTGGTTGTCTGTTGATCCCACTCATCGAAAGTCAGATGACCTGATTGTGGCCAGGTGGCTCGAAGCTGAATTGGGCCAGAAGGTGTTTCCTTGTCACCGCTTAGATCGTGAGACTAGCGGCGTCATGGTCTTTGCATTGAGTGCCGACTCTCATCGTGCTATCAACTCACTGTTTGAAGTCGGAAAAGTGAGAAAAACATACGAAGCTATTTGTCACGGCGCTGTTCCGGCTCCGATTTTCAAAGTGAACTCTCCGATTGAAGGAAAGCCTGCAATTACCCGATTTGAAATTCTCGAAACACTTACCGCGTCTTCTCAGCCTCGAGGTGGTCAGTTTTTTTCTATACAGGCTTGCCCAACAACCGGCCGGCGCCATCAAATTCGAATTCACCTGAAAGAGGCGGGGGCTCCCATCGTTGGTGATGTGAAGTATGGGGGTCTTGATCGCTTTGGAGTCGAGTTTACCCGCTTTGCTCTTCATGCGAGAAAGATCGAAATTCCTTTGGATGTGAATAAATCCATTCATGTCAAAATCGTCGAAGTGCCTTTGCCCTTAGATATGCAAAGCTGGAAGAGTCACCTTCGGCATGAGTGAAAAACTTCAACCCGTAGGTCAGGGCGAACTTTCGTCTGCGTTAGAAAGCGCATTTCACTTTAGGCGATCGCAAGGTCTATTAGATTCTTTTTTGCTAAAGCAGCGTCCAACCCGATTGTTTCACGGGCTCAATGACCGGTCTAAAGATTATCGAGTGGGGCTTTCGCCTTTTTCAGTCGATTGTTTTTGGTTCGAAGAAGGCTGCTGCGGCGTTTGGGTAACTTCACATGAAGAGTTGAGTTCTGATACATTAACTGGAATATCTAGCTACTACCAAGGCCTCGGAGTTAGTTTTGGTGTGGTCACTCATCGCCAGTCGAAATTTGCCTTAGGGCACGAGCCCGTTAAACCGATCATTTTGTTTGGTGACCCACCGCTAGGTCGAGTTGAGGTTGAAGAGCCCGGTGGTCTTAAATTTTTAGTCGAGTTTCAAGGTGGTCGTCACCCAGGATTGTTTTTAGATCATTATCCTCTTCGGCAGCGGCTACTTGAAATTTCAAAATCTAAGCGAGTGCTGAATACCTTTTCGTATACGGGAAGCTTGTCTGTGGCAGCTGCCGTCGGTCAGGCCGCGCAAGTGACGACCGTTGATTTATCAAAGCCTACCATTGAGTGGGCTAAGCAGAACATGCAGTTAAATCTGGTGAACAACACGAACCACGAGTTCTACGCGGCCGATGTGTTTGAGTTTCTTAAACGTGCTGAAAAAAAGAAAAATCTCTTTGATATTGTCATTCTCGATCCGCCCTCGTTTTCTCGAAGCAAGTACGGAACCTTCAGTACCAAGAAAGATCTCGTCAAGCTGCACACGCTAGCCCTACGCGTTTTGCAGCCTGGTGGCACGTTGATCAGCTCAATCAACACCGAGAGTGTACCGAGGAGTGAATTTGAAATGCACCTTCAAAAAGCCGTAGCCGAGTTGCACCGAACCCTCGAGATCATTGCCCCGATTAGTTTGCCAGGTACTTTTCCGGAGCCCGCCGCTAGGTCTTACCTAAAGGGTTTGATCGCTAAAATCAGCTAAAACAAAAGTTGAGCGTTTATTCACTAAGAATCTTTCAGAAACTGATGTCGCTCGGCAATTCAGACACTATTTCGATGATTGCTTTTGAAACGGGGTGTGGAAAGCTGATGTGATTTGAATGCAGAGCTAGGCGTTGGTGTGGCAAGCTTGGGCCACCGTACTTGATGTCACCGACGAGGGGATATCCACGCAATGAGCACTGAACTCGAATCTGGTGCGAGCGGCCGGTCTCTAGCTCACACTTGAGAAGGGTAATCGCACCGAGTTGTCGGTGTTGGGCTAACCTTTCAATGAAAACATTCATTCGCGCTTCTTGGGTAGCCTGGGTGGAGTGAGATCGAGGCCCTGTTCGACTAGATTTCGCCTCTGAAACACGATTCGATTTTGAGTCTTTTTCAATTTGGTCGACCCAGACGGTCTGGGTGAGAGATTCAGAAACGGTACCGACTACCCAAGCTAAATACGATCGATTTAACTGTCCTTCTTGAAGGGCCGCCGATAGGCGCGAAGCTGCCTTTGAGCGTTTTGCGACGACCATCAGGCCCGAAGTGTTTCTGTCTAAGCGGTGAACCAAGCCGACATAGGGTCGGCCCCAAAGGTTGCGAAAGTAGTCAACAATATTTGGCGGTGATTCAATCGAATGAGTCGAGTGCTCTTGAGAAGAGGCCTGGCCATCAAGCGACCCGCCTTGACTGAGCCATCCAGCGGGCTTGTCGATGACTACGAGGTGATTGTCTTCATAAAGTAATTCAAGCGAATGAGCGTGCTTCACCGTAACCTCAGTTTACCTCAGGAACGAAAGAAAGTACCTCAGAAATTTTCGTCACATCTTCGCCACGGCAATCTTCGTTTGTGCAGTGATAAGAAATTCGGCACGAGTCACCTGGCTTAGTGACAAAGTCTTTCTCGCCTCGAACTAAAACGCCTTCAATTAGTCCGGTACTGGCGTTAAAAACCGCGCTACCTGAGTTGCCCGTGTAACTATCGGTATTGGCCACGAAGAATCCGGGCTGCGATGAACTGCGAACTGAGGCTCCTGCCGCAATCTTCGTTGGCAGTCCTGCTGGATGACCAATTAAGACGAGAGGCGTCGCATCTTGTATCGACCCACTGCGGTTCAATTTCAGCGGAGCATGGCCAGCGACCTTACTTGTGGTTCTAATCAGCGCGAAGTCGGCACCTTCTACTTCATAGGTTCTTGCGACTACTTCTTTACATCGGTAGACCTCTGTCGCCGAGACTATCGAACTTTTCTTGTCTGGACTTGATAAATCAAACCCGAAGACAAATGCTGTTTGATCGCAGTCAAATTGGTCTGCAATGCAGTGACCAGCGGTGAGAATGAGGTCTTCACCGACAAGCGATCCTGAGCAAAACGGCCCGGTCGGTTGTTCAAAAAAGGGTTCTTCTTTGCAGAGGTTGTACTCTTCGCTAAACTGTTGGGTGCTCAAATTTGCAGTACCGAGAGACTGGTCAATTTCTATGTCTTCGTTACTAAATACGGCAACGGTCGATTTTGCCAGCGAGTCCCATTTGAGTTCGGGGCCGTTGGCTGTTTTGGTGGCCGCATTGGCCGCCTGGAAGACCTCGATACGGTTGTCGTCGCCGTAGATGACTTGGGGTCTGTAGCCGGTCACTGGCTTGGCAATAGACTGATGGCCAATGAGAAGCGTTGGTAAAGCGATGATAAGAAACCCAATCGCGTGGTTACAAAATGTTTCGGTTTTCATTGGTGGCCCCCCAAAAAACAAAAGGACATCGAACGGACCCAACCTACGCTTTGTCGTGTGGTAATGTCAAGTGACCTGGTCAGTTAATCGCTTGATAAACAGTTAAAAAGTTACTTGTTTTTTTGCAGGGTCTAATGCGATTTTCGAGTTCAACGATGAAAACCTATCTCAATTTAATTGATACAGTATTGACTGATGGCGTTAAAAAAACCGATCGAACGGGCACCGGTACACTGAGTTTGTTTGGTTATCAGATGCGGTTTGCCCTTGGTCAGGGGTTTCCTTGTGTCACCACCAAAAAATTGCACCTGAAGTCGATCATTCATGAACTGATTTGGTTTATAAAAGGCGAAACGAATATTCAGTATTTGAAAGAAAATGGCGTTTCGATCTGGAACGAGTGGGCAGATGCCAACGGCGATTTGGGTCCTGTTTATGGTGCACAGTGGCGTAATTGGAAGGGTTCTGATGGCTCGAGTATCGATCAGTTGTCAAATGTCATCGCAGAGATTAAAAGCAATCCGGATTCGCGTAGGCTAATTGTGAGCGCCTGGAATGTGGGTGATTTGCCAAAAATGAAACTCCAGCCGTGTCATGCTTTTTTTCAATTCTATGTGGCTGACGGTAAACTTTCTTGTCAGCTTTACCAAAGGTCGGCCGATGTTTTTCTAGGGGTTCCGTTTAATATTGCGTCTTACGCGTTACTGACCCACCTGGTGGCCCAGGTAGCCGGACTTAAGGTGGGTGATTTCGTGCACACGTTGGGTGACGCCCATTTGTACCTAAATCACCTTGATCAAGCTAAACTTCAGCTTGCTCGAGACCCAAAGCCACTGCCAGTGCTCATCTTGAATCAATCGATTCAATCGATTTTTGATTTCAAATTTGAAGACATTGAACTCGTTGGTTACGATCATCATCCGGCGATCAAGGCGCCCGTGGCAGTATGATAGGTCGGGCGAGGGTGTCGATTGTAGCGGCGCAGGCATTGAATGGCGTAGTCGGCGCCAACGGTCAATTGCCTTGGCACTTACCCGAAGACCTCAAGCGATTTCGAAAGCTCACGATGGGGCATCCGATGGTGATGGGCCGAAAAACGTTCGAGTCAATCGGAAAGCCGCTTCCAGGGCGCAGTTCAATCGTCTTAACTCAAGATCGCGGGCCTTTACCTGTTTTTTCGGGCGGTGAGCTCACGCCTCAGACCCAGCTTTTCTGGGTTCATTCGCTAGATGATGCGCTCGCGAAGGCAAATACGTTGCCAGGGGGCGATACTGAGATTTTTGTCATTGGGGGGCCGAAAGTGTGGTCTCAGGCGCTTGAGGGGGGGCTGATTGATCGCATTTATTTGACTACGATCGAAAAAGAGTTCGAAGGCGACGTCAAATTTCCCGATTTTTCAGGTTCTAGATATAAGAAAACCTCTGAAGAAAGCTTCAATTCTTCAGAGGTTCGCTTATTAATACAGATTTTTGATCGTCAGTGATTATTAAGAGTTCAAAAGCTTAAGAGCTTCTTTGATGAAGCGCTTACGAGAAGTAGCCGAAGCCACTTGATACTTTTGAATGACTTCTTGTAACTGCGTATCGCGAGCAGCAGTAGCGAGAGCATTTGCAGTATTCTTCATTTCTTTGAGCACTGCAGGTGCTGCTACTTTACGTCCACGAACGGTTTTCGACGAAACATTCAAAAGATTTTTGAAGTCTGATCGAATTGCCAAATTCGCAGCCTGAAGCTCGTCTAACGAGATTTTCAAGAAGTTCGCTACATGGGGAAGCTTTTCCCAAGGAAGCGGAGCACGGCCGTGTTCAATGTTCGAAATGAACTGAACTGAGCAATCACAAGATTTAGCTACATCTGCTAAACCGAGTTTTTTCTCCAGTCTGTGCTTACGGATTAAATCACCAAGAGGTCCAAACGATCTGTGGTCATTAGAATGACCTTTGGGGCGTCCACGTTTCATAGTGGAGCTCATGTAGCGCCAATTTTTTATCTTGCCAAGTGTGAAATTTCATTTTGTGCAATTTTTTTATTAATTTGGTGGATTCGGCCTCCCACTTTTAATCAACTCTGTGTACCATAGATATTGTGTGGAAATAGAAAGAGGCGAAATGGGTCATTTGGGGTCGTCATATTTTTTATCGTTTTTGTAGAGAATAAATAAAATATAAAGAGCTCAACTAAGCTCTTTTAGGCTCTGGCGTCGACTGAGTAGAGTTCACCTGGGGTGATTTAGATAAGAAGGAAGGCCGGTAAATGAAAGCAAACAGAAGAGATAGAATAAAGAAAATGACTCGAAGCGTCGTTTGTTTGTTTTGTGGTGTGATTTTTTCAACAGCTTCAGTTTCATGGGCGTGTCCGGGTGCCGACGAAGACACTAGTGCCGCAGTAGATGCGGCGACTGGAAAAAAGTCAGAATGCGGCTGCCAGCACAAAAGTGGATCTTGCAGTCATGAGAAAAAGGCAGTGAAGGCGGCTGTGGCAGCTGAATCTTCAGATGACAGCTGTCCGATGCATAAGAGGCAGCATGAAAAGAAATCGGTCGCACCGACTGATGGTCAAAAATCTGATTAGTCTAACTGAAGGAGCATTGGCGTGAGTAGATGAGAGTAAAGTTCTGGGGAGTGAGAGGGTCATTGCCGAGTCCGTTGACGCCAGTCGAGATGGCCTCAAGATCTATTGAGCTTTTGAAGGCTTTTTGTGACTCACTGTTTAAAGCAAACTTTTTAGAACAATCCCCCCCAGTTGACCTCGTTCAGGTGCAAAAGGCAGCTGAGGCCTTTGTTGCTGATCAGGTGGGCGCACTTGGCTTAGGGTTGGCCAATGAGTCTAGTCAGAGTGTTTGGTCTGAGTATCAGGGGTCGCGTTTTTTTGGGTATGGGGGAAACACCACCTGCATCGAAGTCAAGTCATCAGCAAAAGCCCAGGGCCAGTCTATCGGCGGTAAAGTCGAAAACCTCATCATTGACGGCGGTAGTGGTATTCGGTTGTTGGGGTATGATTTGATGAAAGGGGCTTACGGCAAAGGAATGGGTGAAGTTCATATCTTGATGACCCACTTTCATTGGGATCACCTGATGGGCCTGCCTTTTTTCACCCCCTTGTTTATCAAAGGAAATAAAATTCATTTTCACGCGGTTCAGCCTGAACTCGAGCAGGTGATTCGTTCGGTATTTCGAAAGCCTTATTTTCCGCTTAACTTTGAAGACTTGGCTGCCGATATCTTTTTTCATCCGTTGACCCCTCGGCAGGTTAATCAGTTTGGTGATTTCAAGGTGTCCCCGTATCAACTCGATCATCCAGATCCTTGTTGGGGCTTTCTCATAGAAAGCGAAGGCAAACGCTTTTCACATTGTGTCGACACTGAATGCACTCGGGTCACGAGAGATGAGCTTGGTCTCGATCTACCTCTGTATCAGAACGTAGATTTGATGATTTTTGATGCCCAGTACACACTCATGGAGGCAATCGAAAAGGTTAACTGGGGCCATGCCGCCGCAACTCTCGGTATCGATATCGCTTTGCGCGAAAATATCAAAAAAGTGATCTTCATGCATCATGACCCCGCTTCGTCTGATAAAAAAATCAGTCAAGCTCTTGATCAAGCCAAGCGATACCATCAGACTCAGCTAAAAAGCGCCAAACGTGAGGGTGTTTCTATTTTTGATGTGAATTGGATGTATGCACACGAAGGGCTTGAGCTCGAGGTTTGAAGCGTTTGGCTTCATTTAGGTTGACTTCACTCCTTATTTACGACGAAAATAGGGAGTATGGTCCATAGAACAATCAACCCCTCAGGTGATGAGCACAGCTTTTTACTGCTCGGTGCGCGAGGTACAGGTAAATCGACACTCCTAAAGAACACGATCCCCAACAAGGCGCGACTGTTGGAAATCGACCTTTTGAGTCCAGGTCAAGAAAATCTATTCTTGAGAGACCCTTCGCACCTTGAGCGGCTGCTCGAACCCTTAATCGACCAGAAGGGTTGGGTTGTGATCGATGAGATTCAAAAAGTTCCGAGCCTGCTGAATATTGTTCATTCGTTTATCGAAAAATCGAAACTCAAATTTGCACTCACAGGGTCGAGTGCTAGAAAGCTTCGTACTGAAGGAATTAACCTTCTCGCTGGCCGAGCGTTTATGTATCACCTGTTTCCATTTACCCATCAGGAACTCAGCACTCAGTTTGACCTACAGTTGAGTCTCGAGTTCGGCACCTTACCTAAAATTTTTTCACTCAAAACGCCGGCACTCAAGAAGAAATACCTCAATGCTTACTGCGAAACTTACCTTCGAGAAGAAATTCGTATAGAGCAGGTCGTTAAAAAAATTGAACCGTTCATTGCTTTTCTTGAAATTGCCGCTCAATCAAACGGTGAAATCGTCAATTTCTCTAAAATCGCATTTGACTGCAGGGTAGACACTAAAACCGTTCAGTCGTATTTTCAAATACTGAGTGACACGCTCACTGGTTTTTTCTTGAAACCCTATTTTGGCTCGGCCAGAAAGCGCGAACGACACAACCCGAAATTTTACCTATTCGACCTAGGCGTGGTACGGGCCCTCTCGAAAAAATTGGCGATACCCCTCGTGCCTGCTACCAGCGAATACGGCAGAGCCTTCGAGCACTTCATAGTCGCAGAGGTGTTTCGAATTTGCTCTTATGCTCAAAATGATTATGAACTGTTTTATTGGCGTGGCGAAAAACAGGCCGAAGTTGACCTAGTGATTAGGCGACCAGGGTTACCGCTAGTACTCTTAGAGATCAAATCATCTCAAATTTTTGATCCGCGCATGTGCTCGACGCTGAGTAGGGTTGCCGCCGACTTTAAGGAGCCGACCGAAAGAGTCATTATCTATGACGGCAAAGAAACACTAAAACACGAAAAAATCTTAATATATCCTTGGAAAATTGGATTGAAGAAACTGCTCAAAATTTAGCCAAGAATCGAGCGATCTCTGTGTCAGGAGTAAACCATTGGTCAATGTACCCGTTCAATTTACGATTCCGGTAACCGCTAAATTCTTTTGGACAAACTAACTATTTACTCTTTTTCTTAGCCCTGAATTCAGTGACGAGGTTTTCACCTTTTTTCATGAAGTCGGCAGAGTAGAGTTTTCCGACCATCTCAGGTCGGATCGCTTGAGCGACTTGCAAAAGCGAATCTTTGTCTTTTTGAGTGGGCTCAGACATTTGCATGCCTTGCTTGATGAATTCAGCGATGGCTTCAGTGTTTTGCTTGCGAGTCATCGAGTTAAGCTTGGTGAGAGCGGCTTTGAAGACATCCTTCACGATGGTCTGCTGGGGTTGAGCGATCTGATCCCATTGTTTTTTTGCCACTAAAATTCCGCCTGTTGAATTGGTGAGTGGCAAATTCATCATGTATTTAACTTTGGTATTCCACTGCAAAGCCATGGCGGCAAGTGGCGGTGAGTAGACAGCGCTGAGCATTCCCGTTTGCAGTGCCATCAAGACGTCGGGTAGAGCAATGTTAACTGGAGTGAGTTTGTAATGTTTGATGATGGCTTCTGCCAAGATGTCGCCTTCCCATGCCCAAAGCTTCACACCGGCAAGGTCATCGGGGCCTTTTACAGGTTTTTGCGAGAAGATATAAACTAAGCCCGGTTCAGCCCAACCCAAAAATTGAAAGCCTTTTGCGGCAAATTTTGCTTCATAGTCTGGGGTTAGACCTTCGCGCACGAAGTCTAGCTCTTCCATGTTCTTAAAATACAACGGTAGTTCTAGGTATCGAACTTCTGAAACCAGCTCGCCCATGCCAACGCCTGTGAATCCGCCGCCATGGTATTGGCCGACGCGCATTTTGCGAAGCACGTCGGGTTCGTCGCCTGCGATTCCACCTGGATAGAGTTTGAACTCTACAGCCCCTGCCGTTTTAGTCTTAATTTCGGTGGTGGCTTCCTTTAGGATATTAACCCAGGTCGAGCCCTCTGGTGCGACTGTCGCAAATTTGATGGTGACCGGTGCGGCGTTTGCCACTGAGATATTCAATGAAGAGTTCAAAGCAAAATTCAAACTCGTTAATGCTAAAGTGAGAAACATAAATTTAGACAGTGTCATATTCTATTGTGGTCCTTCCAATTTAATCCAGTCATCACAAAATGAGCGACGTTAAAAGAGATCTTTTTGATTCTTGAGAAGTTTTGCGGCTTTTCTCTTCGATAGCTGGGTCGCCAACGCTTCGCCCGGCATGATGTCGTCTGGCGCTGCTAAAATCTCTTTCAGCAAAGATCCAAAAAGCTCTTCGTCTTGTGTTGGCACGGCAAAATATTGAGCAGTAAACAACTTAGTTACCAGCAGTTTGCCTGATGAAAAAGCACTCGCTTTGTCGAAGTGTTCTTTGGCTCGTTTGGTGTTGCCCCCTAAAATTTTAGGTCTGCCCCCATAGTAAACGCCGTAGAAGAGGTGAGCGCCGCCGTAGTAGAAGCTTTCGTCAAGTTCGAGTACCTTGCGCATCATGAGCTCGGAGCGCGAGAGTTCGGCGATGCCGGCTACGTTGGCTTTGTTGAGGTTGAC
Source organism: Oligoflexia bacterium (assembly GCA_903895855.1). Classification (GTDB taxonomy): domain Bacteria; phylum Bdellovibrionota; class UBA1018; order UBA1018; family UBA1018; genus CAITVN01. The sequence goes on from CAITVN010000231.1 coordinate 29,544, forward strand.
CCAGTTACCTAGGCAATAGGCCGACCAAAAAAGATTAGGAACGTCAGATTTCGAGATGTCTTTGAGGCTGTTTTCAAATGAATCTAACGTCGAAGCCGACGTGCTTTGAATCGACTTTGGAAGCGCTCGTAAACCGTAGTGGTACCCGCGCTGGTAAAAACGTTTGGCTCGCTCTACTTTGTTGGGTTCTTCACTGTCTTCAAGAAATGCAAAACCATAAGAACAGTATCCTTGAGCGAGCATTCCTAGTAAGTCGGTGTTCTCGGGTGACGAGACTAAGAGGCCCTCAATCATCTTGAGGTTACCAGGCATGGCAGCCTCGGCCCAGTCGAGGTCAGACTCTTCGTTGAAAGTCTTTGATGCGTTTACCATGACTCCGGCTGTTGTGTTCGCGGCTATTCGATTGAGTGAGCAACTTGATATCAGAGTTGAGCTGATGCCGATGGCGGCTAGCCATAGGTTATGAGGGATTTTCATGAGTTTAATGGCCTCCATAGTACTTGAGTAAGAATAGGCTCAACTCTGGGAAGTAAGTGATGATTCCTAACGCGATTACATAAAAGAGTAAAAACGGTAGCGCCGCCCCGTAAAGGTTCACGATGGGAGTTTTGAATCTAAAGCTAGCGACAAAGAGGTTTAATCCAGCCGGTGGGGTGCTGTAGCCGATTTCGAGATTGGCTAGGTAAATGATTCCGAGGTGAATGGGGTCTACACCGAATTCTTTGGCAATCGGAAGCAAGATAGGTACGAGCATGATCGCCGAGAGCATGTCTAATAGGCAGCCGCCGATGAGTAGCACGACATTGAGTAGTGCCAGAAAAACATATTTATTCGACATGTATTGGCGAATAAATTCGAGGGCTTTTAGCGGTATCTGTGCGTCTACTACGTAATTGGTGAAGCCCAGAACTGTGCCGAGAATGATCAAGATGCCACCAACGAGAATCGTGCTTTCTACCATGACGCGTGGAACGTCTTTGGTGATGTGTAGGTCTTTGTAAATAAACACTTCGACGACAAAAGCGTAGAAGGCCGTGATGGCAGCCGCTTCAGTGGCCGTGAAGGTGCCGCTGTAAATTCCACCTAAAATGACTATCGGAAGCGGAAGTTCCCAGGCGAATTCTTTGGTCGCAATGGCTAGCTCTTTTGTTGAAAATTTTTGTCTTGGCAGGTTGTTGCGAACTGCGGTCCAGATCACATAGCCAGACAGAAGTCCCATGACCAAGAAACCCGGAAGAATTCCAGCAATGAAAAGTTTGTCGATGTTGACGCCGGCGACCAAACCATAAATGATAATGGGCAAGCTAGGTGGAAAGAGTAGGCCGAGGCTGCCTGAAGTTGTCAGAAGACCCATTGAGAATTTGTTCTTATATCCGTCTGCTTGCAGTACGGGTAAAAGCAGACCGCCAATCGCAATGATGGTGACGCCTGATGCGCCGGTAAAGGCTGTAAAGAACGCACAAACGACGAGGGCGACGATTCCAATTCCACCTGGCATCCAGCCGACTAGCGCTTGGCTGAACCGAACGATACGTTTAGGTGCCTTACTTTCGGCCAAAAGGTATCCCGCAAAAGTGAAAAGCGGAATCGTGACCAGCATCGGCAGCGTTGAGATTCGGTAGAGTTCGACAATGACAGCAGAGAGGTCTACGCCTTCGAAGTGAAATAAAGTCATGGCACTCGCGCCAAACACTGTGAATAGCGGTGCGCCAAAAAGGGCCAGAGCAACGATAGCTAATGCGATTAGCGCTCCCATTCGGCTTTCTCCAATTCTCCGCCCGCTAAGAGCGATACTAATTTGATCACAAATCTGAACGCGATGAAGAAGAATACGACTGGAATCACCAGTTCAATAATCCAGCTGGCAATCCCAATCGAATAGACTGTTCCTGCCATTTTCTCAGATTCGACAAACCCAACGCTGGCTCGGCCTAAGAAAAAGCACGTAACTGCGGCAAAAATGTAAACAATCATTTTTACGATTCTTTTCACCTTTTCAGGCAAAATTCGCGAAAAGGTGTCGATATTGATGTACCGTCCTTCTTTCACCGCAAGAGAGGCACCTAGAAGGCCGCACCAAAGTACCAGTGCGCGCGTGAGGCCGTCTCCCCATGAAAAGGCAGTAGAGAAAAAATTTCTCAATACGACCTGAAGAAACGAAACAGAAACCATTACAGAAAGAATGGCGATCAATGACCAAGATTCGAACTTAGCAATGCGATCGTCCACTCGCTTTAAGAACAAAATCCAATTTGGAAGTGGCATAGTTTGTTCTTTTAGAAGACCAGAAAAGGCGGCGGTTGGTCAAGCTGAGAATCCTATTTTTCTGCGTCTGCGACAGACTTGCGTCAGTTTTCTGACCAGAGTTGGAAATCTGGGTTCAGGTCAGATCTCGGAGTACTGTTTCAGAGCTGATTCTGATTTCTTTGAGAGAAACTTCACTTACGGGGATTTATCTGATGCGTAGGTGTAGATGCCTTCACCGTCGAAATCGACCCAGTGGCCGTCTTTGAAAAGTTTTGGGAGTAATCGGCCGTTGAGCTTCAAGAGATGCTTGGTGCCCTTGTCAATCGTGAGAATAACTGGATCGACAATGGCGGCAATGATGAAGCTCGTGGGCTTCATTTTGAGAACAAGGGTTTCACGGGCATCTACCTTACCCTCTGAGATCTTGAAAAGCTTGAACCCAACTGTTTCACGGCGATCGAGAACGCCATACCTCATGTCGAGTGTTTCGCCCTTTATGACAGTATCCCAATTCTTGCCGATGTAATCGAGAAGGGTCGCAGCGACCACGAAATTTGGCGTCAGGTCTTCGTCGGCTTCGTTTTGTTTTCCGTCTTTCGTGTAGCTAAAATGAATTTTTTTTCCGCGAACTTCGACCGAGCCCGCTTCTTTTTCAAGTAGGCGCTTGAAGCCGTAGCTTTTGAGCTGTCCGTCTTCCCAAACGGTGTCTTCATCGATAGCGAGTTCATTCGAGGCTGAATAGAAATAGCCTTTCGCCAGGCGCTGATTGCCGACCAGCTTTTCGGTTCGGTCGAGGCGGTAAACTGGTTTTTTTTGATCAGAGTTTGGCTCAAAAAACTGACCTTTAAAATCATCGGCAAAGGCTAGGCCAGAAGCACCAGAAGTGAAGGAAGTGAAGGAAGTGAAGAATGATAATGACGATAAGGCCAAAAAGAGAAGAGCGATTGCGATGGTAACTGTTTTCATAGTCTTTCTTTAAAACAAAATCTTTGAAGTTTTCAATACTTGTTTCCGGTTTTTCGGGAAAAGCCTGATGCAATCAAGGCAATTCTGAAGCTGATCGCCTGAATGAACTCATTTTAGCAAGCCCTAGAGCCTGAATAGCGGCAAAACCGTTATGATTTTTGCAGGCGAGCCTGAGATTTGACAGTTCATTCGAACCACCAAGGGCCAATGCCTGCACGTGATCAATCTCAAGTTGATATCGCGACGAACAGCGACGCCCCTGATGCTCGTACTCACACTTTCCATCGGCCCTGCTCCACGCTTGCCGTTTTAATTGAACTGGCAACGCCACCCGAATTCCAACGGGCAGCGTTTTCGCTGCGGTGTGAACCAAATTGTTTTTGTCAGTTTTGTCGGTCTTAATGTGGGGCGTTTTAGGGTTTTCACCAATTTCGCCAGAATTATTTTCAGCATTTTGATCAGAATTCTGAGCAGTATTCTTCTGATTCTTTGCAGCAGTCTTTTGGTTGTTTTTATCAAGTTTTTGACTACTTTTATCATCTGGTTGATCTCGTTCCGGCCGCAGCCCCTTTGCTTTTTCGAGTTTAGTGAGGTGACTCGTTACCAAAAGCTCCATGAGTTCGGTGAGTGTGGCGTTGGGATGCGAATGGCTGAGAAGCTCTTTTAAACGTTCAATTTTTTTGAATAGGTCTTCTGAAATGCTAAATTTCAGTTCACGCAGGGTTGGCGACAAAATTCTTGCTTTGTCGGGCTTGGGTAACTCTGGAGTGAGCTTCGAGAGCATTTGCTCGCACTCGCTTTGTGATTTGTTTTCGGCGTGTTTTGCGATCTCTTTCTTTTCGTCAATCGTTTTTGTCTGGCCAGATTTCTTGATAGCCTGAAAATGCGACTGAAGTTTTGCGGCATTACTCAGCGACAGCGAGCCTTGTTCATAGGCTTGCCGAGTCTCTGGCAAATCTTGCATGAGGCGCATGC
>CAITVN010000232.1 GCA_903895855.1 Oligoflexia bacterium
ACCGAGAAGAATTTGATAGAGTTCAATATCGCGCATTTTTGAATATTGAACGCATGACACCCTTTTATGCAAGCACAGCGTTATGCGCTCCGTGTCTTGCAAACGAAAACTGCCTTACCCACTCGAAAGTCTGAAGAACCGCTTTTTCTACATTGTCTTAAATGATAGAGAACCCTGCAAACACAACCAGTCACAAAAGACACACCTTTTCTACGACTGGCAAACCTTGCTACTCTAATGAGAGAGATAAAAAAATGAATAGAAAGCAAATTCTAGCATTACCTCTGTTTCTAGCACTCACGAACTGCCAACCGCTAGTCAGTTTCAATGTTCCAGAGGCCGCGACGACCGAGGCCGTCAGTTCAGACACGAGTTCGTCGACCTCAACCTCTACATCAACCTCTACATCAACCTCGACTTCAACGACTGACTCAGGATCGGGTAGTTCAAGCCACAGCTCGCACAGCACTCCGACCGACGGTTACACCAGCGGTGTTTATTCTTCAGACAGTTTCGGTCGAGGCACCTGGGGCACCAGCGCAGACCTCGGCTTCGGCGGCGGAATACCGTCAACCTGGGTTGTCTCGTCAGTGGGCACTCCAGCCGTTTCGGGCGGTGGTGAATTTTACTTTAGCAGTGTCGGTAGTGGTCGCCCCTACATCGTCATCAACACTCAACGAGCCACTTGTAAAGTCAGTGTGAAATTTGTCACCCTAGGAACCGGCGGTCTCAAGTTACGTCAGAGCGTCGATGGAAATAACTCATTTAATCTTTCAAACTCTGGCGGAAATACTTACGACTTCGCTTTTGGTGCAATAACTATAGCTTCTAGTGGAATTCCCGCCATGGTCGGCGATACCATCTCTGCTGACTTTTCGGGTGGCGAACTGAACGCGTCCTACACACGCTCGGGAGGGGGTAATCAAACATTGCTAAGCCACATCTCTCTCGCCGCTTACTCGGCACTTGCAACGAATACTTACTTCGGACTCTGGGCGCAAGACACAACCGCAAAATTTGACGATTTTAAAATTGAGAATTGCCAGTAGCTCGACAACTGCAATTGAAACGGCAAGTGTGATAGAGCCGTGTTCGAGGTGCTCTTCGGCTAAGAGCAAATAATAAGGTGTCAGGCGATACCACATTGCCTTAGGCGTTCGTGTGAATTACTATATCAGCATGGCAAAAAATTTTTCTTCACTTCACTTGACCTTTTGGTTCTTGGTTGTCGTTTTTTTCTCGCTAGGTTCTAGTAAGTGTTGGTTTAAGAAAGATGACGCGGCTTCGGTAGTGCCGGCCACACCCGCACCGAGTGCAGCCTCGGTGAGTATCTACAATGAGGCGGGCGACGAAGAATTGACGACTCATGATTTTTCAGTCGTTGAGCTCGGTTCAAGTTCTGACTTAACCCTCACTTTAAAGAACGACGGTGAATCGACTGCGAAGGTGATCGAACTTGCCTTTGACGCTGCGGTAGCCACGGCGTCTTTTCAATTCAAAGGTGGTACCTTTCCGGGCACCGGCGGAACCTGCGAAACCACATTAGAGGCGAGCAAATCGTGTACTCTAGTTCTCAGTTTTGTGCCGCACTCAAGTGTGGCGACCGCGTATTCAACTTCTGCGATCTCTGATACTCTCAATCTCACTTATTTGGCCGACGCCGAAAAATCTGCTGAAATTGCACTAACCGGTAGCGTTAGTTACTGCGTTTCGGCGACCGAGCTTTTTTCGCAAACTGGTATTGACTCAGGCAGTGCAGCCTCAATGACCACAGATTCGCATCGTACCGCTCAGTCTTTTTTCTGGAATACCGCGAAGAAGATCAAGTCGGTCGCGCTTAGCCAGTATATCAGTGCTGGCACCACGTTTGCGACCATTGATCTTAAGATTTATGCAGATTGCAGTGGGGCTCCTTGTACTAGTCAAGGCGCTATCGCCGCTTCGCATCAGGCGATTCCTGCTATTTTGTCTGGAAGTCGGGCATGGTATACGTACACCCTTGCTCTACCTGCGTCGATTGAAGCGAATACTACTTATTGGTTTGTCGTTAGTGCCAATAGCCTTAACGGCTTGCTCTTTACCGATAAGTACAATTCGAATGGCTATGGCGGTGGTCTGTTCGCGTACTCGTCGAATGAAGGGGCGAGCTACAGTTCGGCAAGTGGAGACCTTGCTTTTAAAGTCGATGCCTGTAATTGAGAGCCGTCAATCTCTTGAGTTCGTTGAATTGTTCTAATGATAGAGTACTAAAGTGCCCATTTTAGGTCTTACAAGACACATCTGCCGTAAGATGTCGGTTCGCGCTATTATAGAGCGATGAGCAACGGCAGAAAAATCTATTCGGCCAATTTAGTGGCTCGGTTGGGGCTAAGTTTGGCTGCTGCTGTCGTCGCCTTAAATGGGTGTGTTGACGCCGATATGGCTTGGCAAGAGACGTCCACGAATGCTGCAACTAAAGATTCCTCGGCCACCTCAACTCCCACTGAGGCTATTACTGAAGGTTCGAGCACGGTGACTGTTTCTCCAGAGCCTTCTGCCAGTCCCTCAGCATCAGCAAGTGAAGTTGTTGATGCTGTAACTTCCCCTTTAAGCATCAGCTCGCCCGTACCTGCCGTGATCACCGGAGTAAGCGGAAATGCCACTAATGGTGCGGTGCTCGACCTCATTTCAGACGACTGGCTCATTGACGATTTTTGGCCGAATTTCTCGCTGACTCCTAGTGTGGGGGCTCATCATTACATAGCGACTATTTATCAAGGCAGTGTTTATCAGGCAGGCATTGGCGTTGTTTGTGCGCCACAAGTGATCGCGCCCTTTGTCACTTCTTTTGGCTGGCCTAGTGCCGACTGTTCTTTGTCGACTACCGGTTCTTACGTCGCCGAAATCAAGACTTACGATGTCGCCGGAAACGAAAGCATTAGCGCGTTTAACTTCACTAGTAGTACTCGAGCAGTAGTGACTTACACCGTGAGTGCCAGCACGTTGAGTGTGTCAGTTGGGCAAACTGCAACTAGCACGGTGACCCTAACCAACACGGGGCAATTTTCAGCGAAGACGATCACTCTCGGTGCTTTTAGTAGTGCAACCGTGGCTCAGACTAGCACGAACTGCTTAGCTGCTGGCGCTTCAAGTTTTGAGCTCGCACCGAATGCAAGTTGCCAGTTCACGCTGAGTTACACACCCGTAACGGCCGGCGACAATTTCGCGGCGAATCGCAGTGTTACTTATAATAACGGACTCTACACCGCCGGACAAACCAATGCTACCGTTGCACCAAGCGCAGTTAACTGCATCAGTTCTGCCCCTTCGATTCCTACTGTTTTGGTTGTGCCGGTTTATTACACAAACGCAGCGAATTGGAACAGCTATGTTGCCGTAAGCAATTCCAGCGCTGGCCCTTATGGTCAAACCGATAATGCTGGTGCCTGCGTTGCTGCTGATGTCACTACTGGGCATCGGGGTTGCGTTCATGGGGGCGAGCTAAAGAAGGTAGTCGTGAGTAGCGAAACTTCGTGTGTTGGCCTGGCAATTGCCGAAAGTCTTGGGGCCTTTGATTGGGAATGTAAAGTCAGTAGCGCGATTCCGATTTTCTATTCGTACAGGCTCAAACCCACTAAACGCCTGCGTGATTTGCTGACCGACGAAGGCACGGGTTGGAAATTAAACCAAGTTACTATCACCAAGAATGATGTCGTTGCTTATCGTAGTGTTCTCGATAGTTGGTGGACCAACCCAGTAGAGGCATTGCCGACCAGCCCTTCTGGCCAGTTGATTCTTAGTTCTCCGAATAAAATTTACACAGTTATTGTAGATACTACCACTCGAGGAATTTCTTGGAGTGTGCCCGGAGTTGCAATTGTGGTATACTCAGGCAAAACTCTAACTAGGGCTAATATCGACGTTGCCGGAAATTGCACTGTCAACAGTCTTGCTTCAAGTTGTCTCTTGAACCTGAGTGGTGCTGATTACACTTGGGTTGAAGGTGCTTTTTCGGGTAACCCCACGGGTGCGAATACCCCTGCAATTTATAATGCGATTCATTTAGCGGCATCACGATTTGTGACCATCAGAGATGTGACCATCTCGAGTGCATTGAATTCAGGAATCTGGTTAGAAAGTGACTCGCATGCCAACCGTCTCGAGCGAGTGAAGATTTCAGGTTTCGAAGGTACGGCCGGGCTTATGATCAAAGGCGCCACCCAATCTAACTGGATGTACAACTTGCAAGTGGCTGGTAGTTCGGGATCGGCTAATGGCATTGAGTTCTCGGGTAGCTCGAAGCAAGAGCTTCTCGACTCTCGAATCTACTCTATACATAAAGGGGGGCTAGTCATTTCTAACCTCTCTCGAAACAACATCGTGAAGGGGGTAATTTCGGCAAACAATGGAATGAACAGCGTGGGGTTGGGTGTTGGAGTTGAAGTCGGCGCTTCGAGTAGCAATATTTTGAGTCACCTAACTCTTGCAAATAATAACCTTTCAGGCCTCAGGGTGTCTTCGGGTTCAGATTTAACCCACATCAGTCAAATTTTGGGTCTGAACAACAGTGCCTCGTTAGAGGTGGATAACTCAAGTGGCCTTCGACTCTCTGAATTGGCCCTTGCGACCAGCGGTATTGCTTCGGTCAAAATCGTTTACCTTTTGAATTCAAACAATAACGTATTCTCGGGGCTCCTCAACAATCTTGCTTCTGCCCCGTGCGCGGCTGGCGGCACGAGTGTTAGCCCAGGAATTGGCGCGAGCTGTAACCCTACCGATCTTAGCACTTTCTATTATGTTAACAGTCCTACCAGTTGGTCGCAGCAGGTCATCGAGAAAATCGTAAACCTGACCACCCCTTCAAATTCAGACGCCGCAAATTTAAGTGACGCAAATGGTCTCTCGGGTGTGGGTACCCACGATTGGTTTAGTTTTGACAACGCCTACCGAACTTGGGGTCTAAAAGGCTCCGCAAGTGGCATGCGAGCAGATAGTTTAGCCGAACGCTGCTCAAATACTGCATCGAATTGCGCGATTTGGGACTATCGTCTTAAAGCCGGCGGTGTTGGTGCATACAATGTTCATAGTGCCTTTGTGGCGGGTAATGCTTGCCCGACCCTGGTTTCTGCGACTGCACCCGGTTACCTTTCAATGGCTGCCAACAACCCTACACCACAGAGAGATTATCTCATCAACGCACAAGAAATTATCGGCGACAATATTGGCAACGACAATGGCCTTTGTGAAAGTGGTGAGGCATGCATGTACTCAGCCAATATAGGCGCCTATCAGGGCGAAGGTTCAATTGTCGGTCCTTGTACTTTCACTGACGTACTCAATCCTTCAACTTCGGCTGCTGCGGTTACTGGAGTCACGCTCTACGGCTGGAGCACCTTGGGGTTTACGCCGCCGTCGCCGTCGCCGCCATAGCGAACCGATCTACAGCAAAGCCATTTTCATGCAAAAGACAGATCCGCCTGATTTCATGAACTCTGACGTATCAATCTCGTGAATCAAGAAACGCAAGCCCTCGGCTAGCCGTTTGAATTCGCTGGCTCCGGGATGCGAGATGATGTTTTTACCATCGGGGCAAAAAGAATTTCCCGCAAAGGTGGTGAGTGCTTCTTGATAAGGAATCTCAATCACATTCTTAAACTGCTTTTGTATCAGCGGCAGTGCTTCAGGCTCGAAGGCCATCTTAACGATTGCGACGGTGTCATGAGATAGCACTGAAAAACAGGTGTCTAAGTGATAGAACTGCGGATCAACCAAACGAAGCGAAGTGATGTTGAGGTCAAACCGTCTACGCAACTCTTGATAAACGCTCTCATCGGTTCGAGGGCCGCAACCACCCCATAGGTTCGTTGTCTTGGGTTGGGGTATGAGATCGCCATTTCCTTCAAATGAGGCGCCTTTCGTTTCAAGCCGAAAAACATCATAGCCCAATTTTTCAGCTTCATTTTGAAAGTAACCAACTTCACCTTGTCTCTGTGGCGCGCGCATTTGGCTCAGCACAATTGATTTTCGTTTTGTTTTCAGGTTGATGAACGGAAATGTCTGATTCGCGCAAAATACGAGATCAGGAAAATCAGGCTGACCAGCGAGTTCAATCACTTCGACTGAGAGAGCGGCGAACTTCGCTTTCAGTGAACGCCACTGTTTCATTGCAGTATTAGGGTCAACTAAATTCAGGGTGCCATCTTTATTTTTCATGTGCGGGTTGATTGCGTACTCAACTCGATAATACTGAGGGTTGACCATCCAGACGGTTTGAATTTGACCCGGGAATGTGCACATGCCTATAGTTGTATTACGAGGCTCGTCAGAGTTGCAAGAGTTGTGTTGTACAAGAGGCGTAAATAGTCAGCCATTTTGAAATAAAACCATTAGAATTGAGAGCACCAGATGAAGATTTACAGCGATATCACAAAAACGGTCGGAAACACGCCGCTCGTATTTTTGAATAAGTTGAGTTTTGGCATGCACGCCAAGATTGCTTTGAAACTTGAGTTTTTCAATCCCTTAAGTTCGGTAAAAGATCGCATCGGTCTCAATATGATTGAAGCGGCCGAGGTGAGTGGGGTTTTGAAAAAAGGAATGAAGATCATCGAGCCGACCAGTGGCAATACCGGAATCGCACTCGCTTTTGTTTGTGCATCGAAGGGCTATCAACTCACACTCGTGATGCCCGAGACGATGTCACTTGAGCGCCGCACTTTGCTATTGCTCTTAGGCGCTGAACTAGTCTTAACTCCTGGGCCTTTAGGTATGAAGGGTGCGATTGCAAAAGTGCTTGAAATTAGGGCGAAAGACCCCACTTTCTTCGTGCCGGGTCAGTTTGAAAACCCGGCGAATCCGGCGATTCACCGCGAAACAACTGCACTTGAAATTTGGAAAGACACCGATGGCCTAGTCGATATCGTCGTTTCTGGTGTTGGCACCGGCGGTACGCTAACTGGTATTGCTGAAGTGCTCAAGGCGAAAAAGCCAGGTCTGCGAATGGTGGCGGTCGAGCCAGTTGAGTCAGCAGTCATTTCTGGTCAGAAGCCCGGGCCCCACAAAATTCAAGGAATCGGTGCCGGGTTCTTGCCTCAAAACTTAAATTTGAAAATGATCGATGAAATCGAGAAGGTATCAAGCGACGAATCGTTAGCCGTTGCTAGGCGAGTGATTAAAGAAGAGGGTATTCCGGTCGGAATCAGCTCGGGTGCGGCCATAGTGGCTGCGTTGAGGCAGGCGCAAAAGCCTGAAAATTTGGGCAAACTCATTGTGGTGATTTGTGCGAGTTCATCTGAACGTTACCTCTCAACGCTGCTAGCAGAAAAAGAACGACAGCAAGCGTCGACTTTAGTGGTGAGCACAGTTGATGAAGCGTTTCTTGCTCAGGTGAATCTGCCGACAACAAACTAGTTGGGTTCAATCAGTGAGGTAGCGTGTGCGAGGTCGGCAGCGAGTTCTGCTTGCCTAGCTACTTTGACAGAATCATTCTCAAAGCTAATCGCTTCGAGATCTTTGCCCGCTGCCGTCATGACTAGTCTCAATTGTTCTTTACTCAAAAGGCCTTGAGTAAAAAGACGGGTAGCTGCGCCGACGTAAGTGTCATAGATGAAAATGGGGGCTACCGTGCTACTTGAATGTGCAGTTCTTTCGGTCATTGAAATTTTTGGGTTGCCCAGTGCGCCATCAATTCGAATGTCGTGAATGAGGGCTGAGCTCACGCGTTCAAGATGTGATTTCTGAATCAGAGTAGCGGTGAGAATGTCACCTTGGCCGCTATCACCAAAAAAGATGAACCGAAATTCAGGAAACAACTTTTCATAAATATTGAAATTCAGGGCTTTCTTTCGGCCCATCAGTTCGGGCGTCAAAAGCGCCGAGAGAGAACCCATGAGTAAAGACCGTTCGATGAATTCCATTCTGTCGAGAAGTTGGTGTGTCTCGGCCTCGTAATACCCTATTCTCGTAAAAGGCCTAGCGGTCAAGAAGGTCAAATTTCCGAGTTGTTTGTAGAGTTCGCGAACACCAGGATAGAGTGAGTCTTTCGGAAAGCTCTCGTCATGGAGGCTCGCATAGATCGTGTCATCGATGTCGCTGAGTACTTTGACTCCGACATTTCCGAGCGAGGCCCCTTCGGCTGCGATGTGATTCAAAATGGCTTCGCGATAGATTTCGTTGTCAACGTCGACGTAAATCAATTCATGCAGGGTTCGGTGGTCTTTTCCGAGGTCGATACCGATTTTGAGGTCGGTGAGATCTTTGCCGTGAGAAGACAGTAGAATTCTCGAGATGGCCTCTTCTTCTCGGTCGTTAGTGGGTCCGGTCTGTAGGGCATTAACCATCGCTAATTTGGTCGCCATTTTCAGATCGTTCGCGCGAGCATTGAAAAGCAGGTCTAAGAAGGTGTGAAGATTTTGTTGACCCCATAGGTGGTCATCAATGTCAGAGAGAATCTCATCAAATGGAATTGTGGTCAGAGTGGCGTTGAGATCTTCAGATGTTTGGCGCCCCAGAATATCGATGATTTCTCGTTCGTCAGTGGCAGCGGTGATTCCGCTCAATAAATACCGTATGCGCTCAATGTCTGCATTCAGTTTTTCTGCGTGGTCATCAATAGCGCTAATTTCTGAGGCCTCAGCAACAGAGCGTAATCGCCTTGAGCCCACGAGCTGTAAGGTTTGGGGTTCTAGGTAATTGGCGAGTGTCACCAAGAGTGCCGCAAAGCTCAAGTTTTTCAGCGCGTTCTTAGCTCGTGTGTGATCATTCGTGTTCATGGGTGGTCTCCGATTGGCCAGAGATTCGCAAGTTCTAGACCTTTCGCTCATAGTAATTGATTAATTTCAGTGTATAAAAACATGAAAAAGAACGCCTAGTTGCGCGCGGTGACAGTAGTGTGGGCAAATCGGCCGAAGAGAAACAGTCTAAGGCGTGGTGGCCTGTCGAATCGTTCGACACCCATAATCGTGCAGTTTTGTGTGCTAAACATGACAGAGCTGAGTGTCTATTGTTTTGATAGTCGTCAGTAATCGACACGCAACTTTGACTAAGCATCGGTTAAACCTCGAGTTTGGTGCATTTGAGCCACAAACCCCATTGGCTCATCGATTGCAATTTATTGTCGCTAAGTAGTGAGAAGTTCGATTTGAGTCTGGCGCCTGTGCATGGAATCTAAAGGGCGCCATTGAAAATTTTTGAGAGCGAGAGGAAATTATGAAAAATTCACTGAGTTCAATTCTAAAGGTGTCGAGCATTGTTAGCTTGTTGCTCGTTGGCCTAACGACTTCGGCAGGGGCAAAAGATACGTCACAAGAATTACCTGTAGTGAGTAGCTGCGACGCTAAAACCAATACCGTTTGTAACCGCTATGTTGAGTGGTGGATCTACAATCAAGAAAGCTGCCCAGCGGGCACCGAAGAACTTCGAACAGATAATGTGTGCTTTGCGCGAGAGTCGATAAAAAAGGGCGATCGAATTAAGTACCAAGAATTTAAGAAACCCATGACAGATGCGAGTTGCCGCGCTCAGGGTTTTAGCTTGAGCCAAAAGCGCTTAGTGTGTCGAAAAATTATTGAACTAAACAAAAAAGAAGATGACGAATTAACCGCTAACGAAGCCCAGCGTGGCGTTCGGGCAGCAAATATTTTTCGTGATCAAGCGGGTCGGTTGAGATCATTTGAAGCGATCAGTCTCGACAAAGCGTGCAGAAAATACGATGGGCCACCTTCAGAGGCAGTTCTCGAATCGTTGAATCAAAGTGAAAATGACGGTTCACACACCGATGGCGTCAGTGCCTGCTTTGCTAGCAGGTATTTGACTTCAGTTGAATCTGACGCTGACCACGATGGCCCAGCGCCAGTGCCTCCAAACCCAGATCCCGCCAAACCTGTTTACGAGCTCATCGACATCATTGCCTCGGCACCAGGCGAGCCAGGTGTCGTGATCAGAACCGACAGGATTTGTAAGGCAAACTGTCCTGCTGCCATGGCCGATAATGCAGTGAAACCAGCGTACCCTCAACAAGCACCGGCTGCTTCGCCAAACGCACCGATCTTGATCTACACTACCTCACCAGCGCAGTAGGCTTCAAGTCATTGGTCACTTGAACCGGTACTGTGACAAGGGCAGCACCATCGGGTGATCGAAGGGTAATGTTACCTTCGACTGAGTAATTTTGAGTGAGGTAAAGCGGGTGAGTGAAGAGTTTGCTCTTAGTCACAGCTTCTAAATCAAAATCGTATCCGACATGAAATGCATGTGCGTTATCAGAGACAGACAGTGTGCCTTGTTCGTGGGCCATTTGTAGTGATTCAGTGAACTCAAAGAAACCTTCGTCTTTGATCGAGTAACCCTCTACTCGAACAGCATAGAGCCGGTTTGGCTTCGGTTCAAATTCAACCGCTTCGACATCGGTTGCACCACCGCTGACTCCCTTAGGCTCACAAGTCGGGTCGTCTGGTGTCAACACAGTCGGTGGGCATTCAAGCACGAGCATGTCGAGGTCATTGCCGGTACTCTTGCCGGTTGTGAATTTCACCTTCGTGGCTTCTCTGGTGTAGGTGAAGAAACCATTTTGTGGTCCAGCGACAAAGATTCCGCTTTGATCTTGAACTTGTTCTTGGCGAGCAGTGAAAAGGCTGGTGAGTTCGAAAGTACTCAGCTTCACATCAGGTGCCACAGGCACTGACGCTTGAATGAGTGACCAATCAAAGCTTCCCTTTAGGGTTTGTACGGTCGCTTCAATCTTTGCTGTCGAAGCTTGGCCGGTGACATAATCAACCGTGAGTTTAAATTGAGATTGCTTGTACCTTGGTACGCCCAATAAGTGCATGTCCCAAATACCCGCAGTCGGGTCGGTTCTGGTTACCGTGATTTTACGAAGCTTAGACTCAGCCGGGCGCCCTTCGCGAGTGCAGTTGGCGGCACGAGCGTCACCTGGGTTACTCGCAAATGCAGACACGGTATTCACGCCTTCAGTCAAAGTGAAATTCACTGCAGAACAAGCGACACCTGGTTTCAGTTCTGGCACTTCAAGTGTCACTCTTAATACACTGGTTCCTTTTGGTACTTGAATGTAGTTGCGCGAAACTCCGAAACCCTTGACCGACGATTCAAATGAATAGCCGGTTCCGTGATTCAAGGTGAGGTGAGGCACGGTTAACGAAACGGGTACAACGAAAGAAGGTATCGGTGAAACTTGAGTTCCATTTTTTCGGTATCCATAAATGAGAGCGCCGTGGTCGCCAGCAGTTAGCTGGGTATTGATGACTTCACGGTCTAAACAAACAAACAGAGTACTTGCAGGTAGTGGCACTAATTCGGCTGAACCATCAGCTTTTTTCAGTAACGTAGCGCCTTCAGAAAGCACGGTCAGTTCATTCGAAACATTCGCTGTGGCGCAATCGAGGTGATCGAGTACACCGGCCTTGAGCCACTGCACGGTTGATCCTGAAATGACTGTTCGAATTTCAAAAACGTCTTTGGTGGTGACCAATTGCTTTGATAATTGACCAGCAATGGCACTTTGCGCGAGAACTTCTGGCAAACGTCGTCCAATGTAAACAGGCTTCAGTGTGTCTGTGTCAGCGTAAGTTAGGTACAAACCGTTAGCAAAAGATGCGCCTTCGGGTTGTGGTCGTGAGCCATCATAAGGAATGTGACTTGGCATCATTTTCGATGAAACATAAATCGGATACTCGAGTTCAACTGACTTAGTGCCTACGGTGACAGCACTTGCCACCGCTTTGGTTCTTAGGCTCATCAGGGTCTTCCAAGCTTCTGGAAGATTCAGCATACCAACGCCTTGGTCGATCCAAGTGTATTGTCCAACTGATGTTCGCCCAGTGCTCACATCAAGACGAGTGGTATCGAATGGACGAGCCGATTCAATCAACACTTGTCGAAGTACACTGGCCTGTGTGGGTAGAGGTGAGTCAGCGTGGGCTGCATTGTATTTTCGTGCAGCATCTAAAAGAAGGGCGTAGGCGCCAGTGGCGGCGGGTGCGGCCATTGAAGTACCCCAGTACACCGACATACCGGCGGCTCCGCCTGGAGCTGAGTTCAATTGAATTGAGCTCAGCTCAGTTCCGGGTGCCACGATGTTTGGCTTGAATCCACCTGATGCAGTTGGGCCTCTGCTGCTGAAGAAGAGCATAAAATCTTCGGCAGGACTTTCGAGACCTGTCGTCGCTGAACCGCCAATGCCTGCGTACTGGTATTGTCTTTCAATCATCGAGGGATTTGCCGATGCGCCAATGCTTAACGAAGCTTGCGCTGTTGACGGACTACCCACCGTTTGAATTCCGGGGCCTTCATTTCCGGCAGAAATCACGAACAAGGTGTTGGTGAGAGTGGTTAATCGATTGATCAACGCTTCAGTGACACCGTAACCGTCGTTCATTGGGCTTAAGCCACCCAAAGACATGTTGATGACGTCAACGCCACCGTTCGTTGCTAAGTCGACAAAAGCTTCTGTTTCATTACAGCCCGCGTTGTTTGAACACACGCGGTTCATGTAGATCGCTGCTTCAGAGGCAACCCCTTTTGCTAAAGTGTCGTCTGGGTCGTTGGCGATCACTTTACCGCCGGCCGCAATTCCGGCGACGTGCGTGCCGTGGTTGCCGGGGTCGTAACCAACGAGTGAGGCGGCGCGAACGGTGATGGTGCCTGTTCCGGCTGCGTCAGCTAGTTTGTCTTCAGTGAGATCAAAGCCGATTTTTTCAGCGAAGACCTCCATGGTTTCAGTACTTGAATTGAAACTGTGAAGTGATTTTGATTCTCGAAAGTCTCCGGTGCCGGTGGCATCGAAATACACGACATCAGACGCAGGTGTCGCACCCGGAATGAGAATAGTGAAAAACTTGTCGTTGAGTTTGCCGTTCTTATTGACGTCAACAACGTCGTCTTTGCTCTGAAGTGAATCTTCGAGAAGAACGCCCAATTTTGCGTGGCTATCGGGCGACAATAGTAACATTCTCAGTTCGTCAGAAACGTGAACCCGTAAATCTTTGACAGCCACGAGCTGGTCGCCCACTGGCTTGTTCGGCAGTTTTGGGGTCACGATCACTTCAGCTGAAATCATGAAATCATTGGGTACAGCCGGATCAATCTGAGTTGCCGAGAATGCGGCTTTTGGATTGAAATAGATTCGACCTTCACGCGTGAAGTCTTTTAAGTAGACGACACGCTTTTTACCAGGATTGAGCTTAGACTCGAAAATGGGGTGATTGTAAGTGATGCCTGTATCAGTAATACCAATCTTGACAGTCGAACCATCGATCTCAACGTCGCCGCCAATATCAGCTTTTGCGAGTTTTAGAAATTCAGAGTAGCCCATTCGATTGAGGCCAGAAAAACCTTCTGTATTTGCCCGCGAACTTGCCACTTGCTTGGTCTCAAGTTCAAATTCTGCCGGTGTATGCGCTTTGATGTTTTTTAGCGATTGGCGATCAACCCAGATTGGCGACAAGATCACTGAATTTTCGGCTGATAGGCGTTTCAGTGTGCTGCCAAGATCGGGCTCATACGCGAGCAAGAAGCGAAAATAACCCACGCGGGCGTTGAATGATTGCTCGATTACCCATTTTGATTTGTTCGAAGCACCGCCGATATGAAGCGACTGATCGATTTTAGAGAGGGCATCTTGCATCGCCTTTTGCACGACCGTCTTTTTCTCGAGCTCCGAACGGTTAGCGTAAGGCTGAATGAGTTTTTGCATGGCTGACGTATCAAACGTGCCTTCGACTGAAGTGTAAAGTCGGCCTGCCAAGTTTTGAATGGTGATTTCAGCACCGTTACTGAGCGTGAAAATTTCAGCGTTTCCAACGGGTATGGCGCTCGCTTCAATCACCGGGCCTGTATAGACTCCTGTCTGAGCCGAAGGCACCGATTCGGGTGCCGTGCCAATCTGGGTATTTGGATTACCCGCATTCGAAGTAGATTTCTTAGAGCATCCTGCAGATACGAGTGCAGTGAACAGACTCAAGCCTAATACGACGATAATTTTTGAGTGATGACGTTTCATTGATAGCCCCCTTGAAAACCCCAGCTGACAGCGCAGTCAGTATCAGGTGTTGATCATGCTGCATAGATGGGGGTGAATTTTTATCGAGGGTGTAACGACCTTCGTTACACCCTCTTTTTTAATACTAATCAGAATTTGTAGTGAATCTATTGGTCGATGTGGCAGTCTAGGCTGATGCTTTCATTAAAGACTGACTCAAACTGACCACCGGTATAGGTGCTGCAACCGGGCGTTTGAGCTGCAGTCGAGCGGTAACCTTGTTGGCAGCCAATGAAAATTGAGTTTTGGCATAAAGGTAGAGCGGGTTGTTCAAGTGTTTGTGCAGAGGGTAAGCCGTTGAGTGAAATACTCGCAGAACAATACATTGAAGCAGAGATCTCGCCTACGGCTTGCCCGTCATCAAAACACTGCATTTCACATGAGCGGTAGACATCAGCCAGTCGGGTCCAGATTCTTGTCCAAAACTGGGGATCACGAAACCGCGCTAACATCTTTGCTCGATTTTCTTGGCGAAGTCGCTCGCGAAGTGAACCGCCCGGTACAGGTTGCACTGAAGGAGGAGGAGTCGACACTTCAATCGAATTGGTCAAAATTTGATTTGAAAGGCGTCTCAAAGAATCACCTAATTGCTCGCAACGAGTTTGGCCAAAATTTGTCTGAAAGAAAACGGCGGCTTGTTGATCGTTGAGATCGCTGTGTGGAGGGGCAACAAAAACAGGTCTTCCCACCATGTGTGGTGGCACACCAGTGCGTGGTACTGGGCCTGGACCCCCAGGGATGGGATGAAATCCAGTGCCCGGATACGGTTGTGGAGCAGGGCCTGGGTGGCCGCCTTGTGGTGGTGGAAGTGGGTGATATCCTGGCCCTGGGCCGGGATTGGGTGGGTAAGGATTATAAGGATTCGGATAACTCGGCGGAACTGGCTGCGGTTGAAACGCATATCTAGGAACTCCGTATCCGTCTGCGGTTGCTAGTGATGCGGTAAGTGGAAGTGCCGCTGCCAAGATTTGGATGGTGATAAGTTTCAATAAAGGCTGCATAAAAAAGTTTTGTGGGAGTTTCATGATTTGCCCCTAGGGTGGTTCTCAAACGATTATTAAAACGGGGCGATCTAAGGTGAGGTTGAGATTTTCTTAGACCGCCCCCATGTGGTGCAGTGTTGTGACGTGTGAATGAACTCAGATTTGGTCAGTGCAGCTTGCTTTTACAGTCAGTTCAAGCAGCTGAACTAGATTCACTTGGTTTGAACAACTCTCGAGAGTGACCTCGGCAGCAATTCGACATTCGTCTTGGCGTGCAAGTTCGCCGCCTGTCCACCCATCATAAAATGGAGTGGCTTCGACGCTTGTCACGATGTCAATGCTGATGGTGCTGATCTGGCAAAGTAGTGCGCCGAAAAGATTTCCGGTGAACTCGCCTGACTCAAACACACTCGCATGACATTGCGCTCGCACTTCTTGAATTCCCGCTTTCAACGCATCGATGTAGCCTTTGTAGAAGCCCTTGATGAATTTCGCATCAGGAGCTGCACCAGCGGCTACCGGTGGTTTGATTTTAGCTGAGACGTTCAGTAGTGCTGCTTCGAGCTCATCAACAGCGGCACAGCCAGAAATTTCAACAGTGCGGGCACGTAGTCGTTGAACGAGAATGTCGCCATTTCGTTCACCGAGCGTGTAGCCTTGTTTAAAAGTTCCGGCCATTGCCGAATTGGTGGCAGGTGCTGCTGGCTTGATGACTGAAGCCGTTTCGGTGACCACTGGTTGGGTGGGTTGTGCTGGCGCGACGACTACCGGTGCCTCTTCAGTGGGTTTCTTACCCATGGCAGTCGCATCACCACAGGCCACTAAGTTAAAGACCGTGCTCGTTAAGACTACCGCAGTGAGTGCGGTTCGACACAATTGGTTTAGATGTACTTTCATAATATTCTCCCGTTAATTTCGGTTAAAATGATTAAATTAAAGAATGTCTGCAAACTGTGATTCGAAGCTTCCGCCTGAGTAGCCGTGTGGGCGAATAGGTACTTCAGTTGGAACAAAACAGTCTTGTCTGACTGAATTGTCGAAGGTGTTTGCAAAAAAGCCTTGGGTAAAGAGGTTACAGCCTGGGTACTCTTGGGTTGCGACGTAGACATACTCTGATTTACAGCCCATGACTAAGCTGGCACCGCAAAAAGGAAGGGGTGGTTGAGAAATGAATCCTGGATCGTCTAGTCCGCCAACGGCTAAGCTGGCTGCACAATAACCCTGAGCTGAAATATTACCAACTTCTGCGCCAGCGTTGAAGCAGGCTTGTCCGCACGAATCGTAGACGCGATCAATGCCGGCCCATAGTTCATCGGTGTACCCGAGGTAAAAGCAGGCTGCGAATTCTCCGCCGCGAATTGGCCTTGCTACCGGAGTTTCAGAAATGATTTGTGCCAACCGATCGAGTTGATCACAAGTTCCGCCGAGGCGATTCCAAATAGCGCCGACGATACGTTGTGCATTGCGAGTGCCCATCATGCGGCCCATGTTGCCTGCTGATCCAGGGGCGAAGCAGTTAGCTCGTCGAATTCCGGCGTAGCTTTCTTGAGAAATTCCTGTGAGCGCTGCAAGTGCTACAAGAAGGATTGCTTTCGTTTGACATCGTAGGTTGAACATATGTGTTCCTCTCATTGGTTCAGGGGTTGTTACAAATTGTCTGAAAATCTTGTTTAAGACTTTCAGAACTCCGATGTGCAGGGCAATGTGCGCGAGTTGTGCCAACTGAGCGTGTTTTCAGAATGTTTTTTAATAAAAGCGATAACCCCTTATTGATCAAACACATAATGCGTGGCAGTATTGAAATTGTCTTAAGGCGTTAGAAACAGTTAGGAAATTGGCATTTTCAAATAGAGCCAAATAGAAACCAAATTGCGGAGTCTATTTGCCACCTCTTCACGAGATCGGATAGAATAGATGTCTATGGTGAAAGCGAGAAAGGTTCTTCCAACCCTCGATGAATTGTTTTTTAGCTCTCCGGCGCAGAGGGTGATTCGATTTTTACTTTCTGAAGCAACGTCTTCATTCACGCTTCGTGTTTTGATTTCGAAGCTCAAAGGAGTGAGAGGCCTCGGAGGCCTCGAAGGACTTCAAGATATTCTAGAAGAATACGAAGCGGCCGGTTTGGTTGAATTCTTAGATAATCGGCGCAGTGTTCGCTTGCGCGAAGAACATTTCGCCGTTGAATCTTTTAAGGTGGTTTCGGCACTTTGCGATCTTGAGAGTCTTCGTGTATTGCTTGAACCCTTATCAAAACTAGGCATTTTGTTTGGAAGTCGAGCCACGGGTAAAGCCCGTTCTGATAGCGATTACGACGTGTTTGTCGTGACCTCGCAGGCCGACGAGGTCGTTCGAGTGGCCGGTGGGCATCCGCTGGGCAAACAGATTCAAATTGTTTGTTTCACTCCTGAAAACTACGAGCGCATCAATGAAGTTGACCCGGGCTTGGTTAAGAAGTTAGAAAACGGAATTCAACTTTGGGAATCAGCTCGTTGGTAAAGAGTTACGGGCCAGAGTTAAGTAAACTGTGAGGAAAACCTAAAAATGAAGCGAAAATACTGGATCTTAGCTCTAGGCGCCCCATTTTGGATTATTGTCGATCAGTACACCAAGTATTTGATTAGAAGTGGCTTTCGTTTGAGTGAGACGATCCCCGTCATTTCGGGCTATTTCAACATTACCTACGTCAGAAACACCGGGGCGGCTTTTGGGTTCATGGCGAATGCTGATCCTTCATTTCGAGTTCCGTTTTTTCTGACGGTGCCAGTGATTGCTCTTGGGGTTATTCTCGTCCTGATTAAGCGGCTTCCTGATAGCGACGTCAAAATGTCGACAGCGCTGATGTTGGTGGTGTCAGGTGCAATTGGCAATCTCATTGATCGGGCGGCTTTGGGCTACGTCGTCGACTTCTTAGATTTTCACTGGCGGTATCAAATTCATTTTCCGTCATTCAATGTCGCCGACAGCGTGATCTGCGTTGGCGTGGGTTTAATGATGTTAGACATCATCAACCAAGGGGCCGCGCAGGCCAAAGAAAAGTAAAAAGAAGGGTAGGCAGTCATGTTTCCGATCTTATTTCAATTAGGGCCGATACCCATTCACACTTACGGAGCTTTGATTGCCATTGGGTTCTTGATCTGTGTCAATATTGTAAAACGCCTCTCGATACACGACAAGTTGCCGGTCGAGAAAATGCTCGACCTGACTTTTTGGGGTCTGCTACTGGGGTTCTTAGGGGCTCGCATTTTGTACATCATCACTCGTTGGTCGGTCTTCATGGAAGACCCGATTTCGATGTTCAAAATTTGGGAAGGTGGCCTGGTGTTCTTAGGTGGGCCGTTGATGATCGTGCCCGTTTTTTATTTCTACATGAAAAAGCATCAGCTCAATTTTTGGCGCCTGTCTGATGTTTTTTTTCCGGGTATGGTTATTGGCCACGCTTTTGGCCGCTTGGGGTGCATTTCGGCGGGGTGTTGTTATGGTCGACCCACCGGTAGCGATTGGGGGTTCAAGTTTTTCTCTGAGCAAATTGACGTCTCTTTGCGTGGCGTGCCGTTGCACCCGGTTCAGTTATATGAGGCTTCGGCGTTGATGGTGCTTTTTTTTGGACTGCTCTGGGTCTGGAAAAATAAGAAATTCGATGGTCAAGTGATTCTGACTTATTTCATGGTCTACCCGATCATTCGTAGCGTTGTTGAAACTTTTCGTGGCGACAGCATTCGCGGCTTCGTGATTGAGGGTGTCTTATCGACTAGCCAGTTTCTTTCGATTCTTATCTTTATTGGCGCCACAGCAGCCATGTATCTGCGCTTGAAAGCGGTTAGGAAGACCTAGTGTGGTTTTTTTTGGTAGCGGCAATTCTGAGTTTGAGCGCTTGCACCAAAGTTGATATTCAAAAAAGTAGTGTTCTGGGTGCGACAGTGATGGGTCTAGACCAAGTGGCGGTGCCCCTTGAGCCCGCACCCAGTCGCATAGTGACGCTAACTCCGGGTGTTTCAGAAATGGTGAGTTCGCTACTTGGCGAGGCTGATCAGAAAAAAATTGTTGGAGTCTCAGAATACTCAGACTATCCGGAAGCTTTAAAACAATCGGCAGTCGAAGTCGGGCCCTATTATAAATTATCGGTCGAAAGAATACTCGCACTGAAGCCTGATCTTGTTATTGGATCAATTGATGGTAATGATCAACCCGGGGTTTCAAAACTTCGCGAACTGGGCGTGCGAACCCTAATTCTCAATAGTCAATCTCTCAAACAAATTGAAGAAAGCTATCTAAAACTAGGCCAGATTTTACGGGCTGAGGCGTCTGCTAAAAAACTACTTGAGGGCTGGAATTTAGAGTTAAACTCGATGGCCGCCAAGGTAAAGAGCAACGCCTTGCTACGATCCTTGAGTCTAGTTTTACAAGTCGGAGATTCGCCTCTGGTTGTCGTCGGCAAGAATACGTTTATTTCAGAACTTTTGGTCAGAGTGGGAATTTCAATTTTACCCAAAGATGAAGAGGGCACCTACCTCAGGCCTTCGAAAGAGCGTATTTATCAGCTCAACCCTGATTGGATTTTTATTTTGGCTTTGGGCCAAGATCAGCTAGCTTATGAAGAAATGAAAAAGGCTTGGCTCAAGACACTGCCAGATATGAAGGCATCAAAAAGCGCACAGGTTAGGGTCTTGCGCGCCGATGCGTTGATACGACCAACCGTACGTTGTGTTGAAGGCTTGAAAACTCTCATCACGGTAATGGCGAAAGAGGCGTTGTGATGAGGCACTCAGGCGTTAAAATGCTTTCTCGTATTGCCGTAGCGTTAGCAGTTTTGCTGGCTATCGGCTACTTCAGCTTGTCGTGGGGTGCTTGGGCCGACGGCAACGCACAGATTGTTTGGGGTCTGCGATTTCCGAGGTTACTCAACGCGATTGCAGTGGGTTCGGGGTTGTCTCTGGCCGGTGTCATTCTTCAGGCATTATTTAGTAACCCACTTTGTGAGCCCTACACGCTGGGCGTTTCGTCGGGTGCCGCTGTGGGGGTCGTTCTCTTTCAATCACTGGCCGTACAACTCGGCATTTCGAGTGTTTTCTTTGGTTTTTCAATTGGCGGACTCGTTGGGTCGATCGTGTTTACTTTGATTTTGTTATTGTTCGGCATGCGCAAGCAAACCAATCAAACCAGTTTTCTCTTGGGTGGAGTGATTCTGGGAATGCTCGGCTCGAGTGTTCTTTCAGTCTGGATGGCAATGACTGACCCAAACGGAGTTCAGGCGGCGTTGTCTTGGATGTTGGGTGATTTGCAAAAAGGGTCAATCGAATCGGCCACGGTGACTGGGCTGGTGGTGTTTTTTGTTTTCGCTGTCATTGTGCTCAAGTCGCGGGTATTAGACGCCCTTTTATTGGGTGAACTAGAAGCGAGTTCTTTGGCGATTGCAGTCAAAAAAGAGCGCGTGCTCTTTCTTTTTCTTGCCGCGCTATTGGTCAGTGTTTGTGTCAGTAGCGCCGGAATGATTGGCTTCATTGGGTTACTGGTACCGCACGGAGTTCGTTTGCGAGTGGGGGCTTCGCACTCACGCGTGAGCATTTTGGCAACGCTTTGGGGTGCGGTCTGCCTATCACTGGCAGACTTGGTTTCTCAGCGTCTATTTCAAACTCGCGAACTTCCGGTAGGGGCGGTCACCGCTTTGGTGGGTGCACCAGTTCTGATGATCTGGTTGCTTAAGCGAAATGTGAGAGGCATCAGATGACACTAAGCGGGCAGCCAGTTCTCAAAACTCAAGCGCTAACGGGCTCGGTAAGTCGTCGAGAAATTGTTTCGAAGGTGAGCGGCGAAATTTTTCTAGGTAATTGGATTGGGCTAATTGGTGCCAACGGCAGCGGCAAGTCGACTCTATTAAGAATGGTCTCTGGCCTTTTTCTCGACTCTGACATGAGTAGTTCGGGTCGAGTTGAAACGGCGAGTGGAGTTGAGCTTTCGACCTTGGGTAGATTAGATCGACTGCGAACGGTGGCCTATGTCGGGTCATCATTAGAAACCGATTTTCAGTTAAGCGTTTTTGAAGCCGTGTCTATGGGTATCATGGGTGACGGGTTTTTTTGGACGGTCTCAAATGAGATTAGAAAAAAAATAGATGAGGCCCTGAATGTCTTTGATTTGACCGACCTTCAAGATCGCCATTTGTCGACACTGAGTCACGGTGAACGGCAGCGTGTGTTATTGGCTCGAACTTGGGTGATTGATCCGAAGGTTTGGATTCTCGATGAGACCTTTTCTCAAATGGATCTTCAGTATCAATTGCGATTCGGCTCGATTTTGCGCGAGCGAGTGAATCGCAAAGAAATTGCTGTTGTCTGGGTTTCGCACGATCTGAATCTTTGCCTAAAATTCGCAAGCCTCGTTTGGGTCTTGCATCAGGGGCGGTTGATCGCGGCTGGCGAGAAGTCAACGACCTTAACTGAGGCTGTCTTTCACGAAATTTATCCGGGCGCGCAGGTGCGAGTTTCGCTCAGAAAGACTAATTCACACGAAGCGATGTGGGTTGAGTACTAGGCACAATTGGCGAGTCTCTAAAAGTCCACACGAAATGTGGAAAAATAACTACAAAACTGTGGAAATAACTCCACAATATTGCGGATTCTAACCTAGTTTGACATCGTTTTGCCAGAAATATACCTGGCACAGTTGCTGCTAACTGAAACTCATTGAAACGGCCTAACCCGCAAGGTTCTCATAGTGAGAGTCGAAAAATCGGGGGAGCGTCGAAAAGAAAGGAGACCGTATGTGCCTATCAACAGAACTACTTCAAGACATTCAAGAGTCAAGCGATGCCTCATGTGATCACACTGACTTTCACATTGATTCACCATTGCATCCAACAATCTAGGGATAAATAACGATTCGTTAGTGCGCCCCAAGGAAGGGGTGCGTCTTTCTTAGACGTTTAAATGAAGTGAGAGCTTTTCTATGGTTACCACAAACTACAGGTCAGACAAGGCCAATTTTGAGATTGACAACGAAACGGGACGCTGGGGAGTTACAGACCCAGGTGGCCAGATTTCACCGGATTATTTTAGCAAATCTATCGCTGATTTGTCAAAGTCAGATACTCGACCAAATAGCATAGCAATCTTGGTTAAGATGTCAGAAGGGTGCAACCTCGCCTGTTCTTACTGCTTTCAAAAAGAAAAGCCTATCGCAAATATGACCTTTGAGTCAGCTCGTCTGCTTGAGCATAACATTGCCCAGTTTCATTCTAAATACCCCATGGTAAAAATCTCTCTCGAGTTTACTGGGGGCGAGCCGCTCTTAAATTTTAAAGTACTAAAGGGTCTCTACGACAGACTCAATGAACGGCGAATTCCTCTAGCTGGTACGGGAATTAAAACTAATGGCACAGTTTTTAGCGAATCAATTTACAATTTTTTTAGAGTGAACACGCAAGTTCAGGCCTGCTTTTCGCTTGATGGTCTCACTGGAGAGGGAAATGGGGCAAGGCTCTATAAGTCTGGGTTGCCGTCCTACAAAAAAGTGGTGCAGAACGCGAAAGTGTACAGATCAAAAACCCAAAAACCGTTATCGAATATCATGGTTCTCCAAAGCGCCAAGCAAGTCGATGACGCACGAGAAATGCTAGAGACCAAACTTTTTGATTCAGTCAAAATTAATATTCTGGGTCATCAAAGTCCAGTCGATCAAATTGCATTGGCGAATAGCTATTTGCGGTTGATGGATTACGCCGCACTTAAATCAGAACAAGGAATTCTGCTCAGGCTACCAACCTTTTTGGAGTTTTTAAGAAATATTCTGCGGTCTGAAGAGAGAAATGACTGGTCTTACTGTGCCTCAAGAACCTGCGATGCTGGAGTGAATATATTCGCTATCAAGAATGATTTGAGCGTCTACCCGTGTCTCGAGTCAGCCGAAGACAAGTCTTCACTTCAAGGAACACTGACTAGTCAAAGTAGTTTAACAGAAATTTATAGGCTCAATCGAAATGGCGTGAAACTACGATTCAATTCGCCGCTTACACAAATTCTAAAATGCAAAGAATGCGCAGTACAACGGTTTTGTAGAGGATCATGTGGTGTAAGATCGTTCAGCGCCTTCTCAAAGACTGGTATGCCCAGTGACGCTTGTGACTACTACTATTCAGTTTATACTGGCTTAATTGAGAGATTAGCAGATCCCATTCTGAGAGTCAGGCTTGTAGATTACTACAAAAAGTACGTATCAAACAGAACAGGGGGCTGAAAAAATGACTAAGGATTTTTGGAAGTTTCGTGCAGGTCAAATAGTCTCGCAGTTGGGTGATATCGCTGCGATGTCAGCGCTCAGTGCTTACATCGTAACGACCTATCATGACGTGGGCGTTTTGGGATTCATGTACGGCGGCATAGGTGGGGCAATGTTGGTGTCAAACTTCTTTCTGGGTTCTCTAGTAGACTTTGTCGATAAGAAGCATTTTCTGACAAAGGTTGATGTCTTGAGAGGCCTGATCTATTTCATAGTGGCGCTCGGATTATTTTTACATTGGGGAAATGTGGTTTTTTCGGTTTCGCTAGTTGCGCTTAGCGCGACTCTTGCCGGAGTTTTTCAGCCGGCGTCGACTGCCTACGTGACCGAATTGGTGCCAAGAGAAGAGATAGGTAAGGCTCTGTCACAATCTCAAGTTTTAGGTGGCATTGGCGGAATTCTTGGTGGTGGACTGTCCTTTCTGTTGTTGAAATATGCTAGCGTCGAAGTCTGCTTTTTTTTCAATTCGGCGAGTTTTCTGATTGCAGCTTATGTTACTTCAAAAACTGAGAATTCTACGCCGAGAGGAGACTTGGTGCCAAGGTCGCTTTTTCGAGCGCTGGTTCAGGTCAATCCGTTTAAGAATTATTCAATAGTAGGTAGAATCAAGTCTTTTAGAACTCTTCTATTTTTGATGGTGTCGATCAATTTTATCATGGGCGTTGGTGCAATGTGCGTGAGCTCTTTGATTGTTACGAGGGCCATGCCGATTGAAATCTTCGGACTCAATGCAAGCTCTCAAATGCTAGGAGGTTTGCTTGGCGCTTCTGTGAATATGGGGATGAAGCGTTCTGAACTAAGAAAAATGAAGGGAGCCGTGAGCTGTTTATTGGTGTCGTTCGGTTTGCTACTGGTTCCACAACTCTTTTGTATTCAACTTTACTTGTTTCTAATGGGGTTTTTTGGATCGATTATTCTTCTGAATGCCCAAAGCGTACAATACAAAGAGGTTGGGGTTGGCATGCGTGGGGCAGCTTCGAGCTTAAACTCTGTGGCAACTAGGTTGAGTTACTACGCGAGCCAGTCCCTCTTTGGATTCATTAATCAAAAGTGAAGGGCTTCTGGCGTCTAACCTAAAACCCCAGTTCGCCAGACCAGAGTTTCTTTAGAAACAACTCAATTTGAAGGCATTCGATTCCATCATGGTGTGCATAGACAGAGTCCATTGAGGCGAGATAATATTTTTTGAATATTTTCTCTTCTTTGAGTGCCTTCAATCCAGAGTAGTCTCTTGACGCTAATCGTTTTGAGGCTTTGACTTCGATGGCGGCAAAATCACCAACCGTGAAGTCAACTTCTTGCTGATTTTGTGATCTCCAAAACCCGAGAACTGAGTCAGACCGGGTGTAGCTGAGGTAGGCTTTCAAATTCATGTAAATGAGCTGTTCGAGGGCGCGGCCGAATTGATCAGAGTTTCGTTCAATTGAGTTAACCGCACATAGCGTGTTGACAACTCCTTGATCAAAAAAATAGAATTTCTGGGTTGTCACAGCCTTTCGTTTTTTTGTTTTGGTGAAGGGCTCAAGGAACGAACCAATTAAGGTATCAACTAAAATTTGGTAGTGATCGGCCACTGTCGAGGCGGGTACTTGGGCATCGCTCGCAATGTTGGCGTAGTTGATGAGTTGTCCATTTGAGAGCGCAGCGCTCTCGAGAAACCGATGAAAAGCCGGAATTCTTCGAATGAGTCCTTCGGCTTGGATTTCTTCTTTCAGATAAGTGTTCACATAAGCTTTCAATTCTTCGTGAGGTTCGTTGCTAGTGTAGACTGAAGGCAGTCCGCCAAAGCGTACAAATCGCGATAAGCTAAAATCAGGGATTTCTGAGTACACGAGTGGAAACAGTTCCATGCTCCACGCGCGGCCGGCCAACAAGTTTGCCGCACCTCTCTTCAATTTTCGTGCACTGCTGCCTGTGAGAAGAAAACGAAGGTGTTGTTCTTCTATCAGACGGTGTACCTCGTTGAGAAGTTCGGGCACTCTTTGAATTTCGTCGATGACCACTATCGACTCGCGAGGTCGAGTTTCTAGCGCAATGAGGTTTCTCAATTCGGTGGGGTCAGACGAAAGCCTGAGGTAAATTTGCGAGTCTAGCAGA
The DNA here is from genome assembly GCA_903895855.1 of Oligoflexia bacterium. GTDB lineage: Bacteria > Bdellovibrionota > UBA1018 > UBA1018 > UBA1018 > CAITVN01. The sequence continues at coordinate 25,387 of CAITVN010000232.1, forward strand.
TCAACGATTTGGGCGTGTTTTTGAAGCTGAGCCTTAATGAGGCTAGTTTTTCCGGTTGCCCGAGGGCCCCAGAGAAAGTGTGATTTCTTCTTCATTTGCAGATTGAGATCGAGAATGCGCTTATACATAAGCAACAACTCTACCGTTGTTATAATCTTATAGCAACGGTAGAGTTGTTGTTAAAAATACATCGTCATGCCCAGCGTGTGGCTGGTGTAGAAGACCGGGTCTAAGGTTCTCGCCATGGCATAATCGAGCGAAAATTTAGGAGAGATCCACCCCGCGCCCACTCCGAAACTACTTCCGTAGGTTCCGAATGAGTGATCGTTGATACCCGTTAGATAGGGCACTTTTGCGTTACGGCTGAAGCCTGCGCGTAGAAACAGGTCTTTCATCACGATAAACTCAACTCCTGATTCGTGTCCCCAACTGGCGTCGGCCAAAGCCGGCACTAAGTGGGGGTCGAAGTACAAAATCAGAATGCCCATGACGTTGTATTTGAGCCCGAGTAGGTATTCGCGGTACAGTCCACGTGAGCGATCAGCACTATTTTCAAATAGGTTATCGACAATGACGGCAATTTGCATGTCCTGAAATGGAAACACGATCGTAGAAGCCGAAAATTCGCTTGCGAGTGACTGTTTTGTGGGGTTGAAAAAAAACTTTGAACCGACACCAACCCCTACGCGTTTGACGACCGACTTGGCCGCGCCGAGGTGTAATGAAGATCCGCCTTCATTGATGGCATAGCCGACTCCGGCCTGAAATACCTCTGATCGTCCGTCTTGCAATGAAACTAAGTATGACCGCCCGTGCGTGGCGAGTCCGTTGCTATTGGGTTTTGTGGGGTCTTGGTTCTGATCGCCCGATTCGTAACGTAGATAACTTGACCCTACGCTGACCGTGTTGGTGAGGTACGAAACGTACGCTGGATTTAGATAGATTGAGTCATTGAGCAGCGGCGACGCATGCCCTGCCCCCGCAAGCGAGGCTGTTCGGGGTGAGTGAAAATCAGAGGCCTGCCCAGAAAGAGGGTTCAAAACCGCAAAGCTGAAAGACCCAAGTATAATGACGTTTAAAGTGCAAAAAAAAGTGCGCGTTAACTTCATATCGGTGGGGCCTCCTGCCATTTTAGTCTAACCCCAAGAATCTATTAGAGAACCCCAAAAAACAAGAGAAACTATATCAGTTGATGAGAATCAAATATCGTTTGACACAACGCACAAAGTGGAGTAATTGTGTCACCCAATGAATACGGTGAACACTATGAAAAACGAGAAATTGAAATCCATCTTGACTGAGCGCCGCGAAAAGCTTTCAAAAGAAATTCTCGCAGCCACACACGAAATCATCAATGACGAAGAAGTCTTCGCCGATTCGGTAGACCAAGCGGCTGCCGACACCGGAAGGTCTTTGACCGTACAGATGCAAAATCGTGAACGTGAATCGCTAGCCAAGCTAGACATCGCCTTAAAGAAAATCGAAGAAGGATCATTCGGAGCCTGTGAGGGCTGCAGTGAGTCGATCTCTGATGCGCGATTACTGGCGAATCCGGCGACCACCCTTTGCATTGATTGCCAAACCGAGCTAGAGTCTGAACGACAAAGATTTAATAATCGTCGTTAATAACTTTAGCATGGGTGAAAAAAGGCATGGGGAATACACATCGCGACCACACGGGCGACAGAACGATCGTTAGAAAAGCTGTGATTCCGGCAGCGGGTCTGGGCACTCGATTTTTGCCAGCGACTAAAGCCATACCAAAAGAAATGATTCCGATTATTGATGTGCCGATGATTCAACACATCGTTGAAGAGGCCGTTAACTCGGGCATTCGTGATGTGATTTTGGTGACAGCCAGACACAAAGAAGCGATCGAAAATCATTTCGACTACAATTACGAACTTGAAGACACACTCGAGCGCAAAGCCAAATATGATTTGGCGCTCATTTCGAAAAAAATTGGCAACCTCTGCAATATCATTTCTGTTCGACAAAAAGTGCCGATGGGCCTTGGGCACGCCGTGCTCGCGGCGGCCGCAGCAGTTGGCGATGAACCTTTTGCTGTTCTCTTAGGCGACGACCTCATTGACGCTGAAATACCGTGTACCAAGCAATTGATCGAAATTTTTCAAAAACAAAATGCCTCAGTTGTGGGTGTGATGGAAGTGCCGAAAGATGAAGTATCAAAATACGGCATCGTGGGTGGCACTCGCTTGAATGACCGGCTCATGCACGTCACTCATTTGGTCGAAAAACCGCCTGTAAATGAGGCACCTTCGCAATTTGCCATTCCCGGTCGGTATATTTTGACTCCGAAAATTTTTGAGATTCTTCGACGTACGCCGCCGGGTAAGGGTGGCGAAATTCAATTGACCGATGCGCTGCAGATTCTGGCAAAAGAAGAAAAGCTATTTGCTTACCAATATGAGGGCACTCGTTACGATACCGGTGACCGTTTGGGCTTCATCGATGCCACGTTGGCGTTTGCTTTAAAACGGCCAGAGCTTTGTGGTGGCGTGATTGAGTTGATGAAAAAGCACTTGAAGTCTCGGGTGTGATCAGAGAGACAGTGGCGAAAAAATGAGAAAAATGAAAATCAACTTTATCAATGCGAGGCAATTTAGCGCAATTTTTGTGGTGCTGCTCACTAGCGTCGCGCAAGCCTCGATTCCGCCTTCACACTTTTTAGTGAAACAATTAGTACAAAAACACGCTACTCAAAAATGGGTTCGCATGAAGACGCAGCTCTCGTTGCCTTTAGGCAATGGAATGAAGGCTGAAAATTCTGAGTTTGTGCGGGTTACTCTGTGGATTCAGCCTTCGACCGGTCACTATCGAGTGCGCATGCAAAACGAAGCCGGCAAAGAGATTTATTCACGAGAGCAGAGAACGGCAAACCAGGCGGCAAAAAAACGCCCACTGGGTATGAGGCTTCTTACTGAACAAAATACTCTGACGCTCTCTCGTGAACTAAAAGAAGAGAGCATACCGGTTTATCTAGATGACGAGTTAATGGCGCTTTCTAGCGACGAAGAACGCCGTGGAATTGAAAAAGAAACGCTGGGTCGATTTGGGCCCCAGAAAACATTCTTTTCGTGGATAATTGGCAAGCAAGACTCACAACTTTGGATTGAGAAAGATAGTTTCTTGCCGCAGCGATTGATTTTGTCACGGGCAGGTTTGCCAGGCGGTAGCCAAAATGCGGCTGCTTCTACTACGATCGAATATCGGTATGAAAATTTTAGAGCGGTCGGCGAGTTTCCGTTCCCGCGCGTGTTAATCGTTTTTAATCGTCAAACTCTTGAAGGCGATGTTGGTGCTGTACTTCGCTCAGAATTGAGTGAGCTTCTCGTGCAAGCTGAGTTCGTCGAGTTGAAATCTCCATTAGTGGCCACAACTTCGATTGACGCTGAACCGGCACTCAATCAGAAGTTGGTTAGCGGGTTTCGCGAGTGGCTGGAATAGACCTTTTTCACCGCTTCTTTGTCGACGTGGTTGTTCCGCGGCCTGTGTACTCATCTTATTCTTACTTGGTTGACGACAATCAAGGGGCAGTACTTAAGAGAGGCTCAGTGGTGAGGGTACCCTTTGGGCGAGGTACTTCACTTGCCTATGTGATTGATGATGCCAAACCCGTAGCCGAGCTAGAGTCAACCGAGTTAGCAAAACTTGCCAATTGGCAGGCAAAATTGAAACCGATTCTTGAAGTGGTTTCAGCTGAATCGGTTGTCTTACCTGAAGTTTGGAAATTGGCTGTGTGGGCACGAGATTATTACTTTGCGCCCTGGGGTGACGTGCTTTCGGTCGCAGCACCGTCGGCGCTTTTCAAAGGCACTAAGTCACCCAGAAAAAAGAAAACTAAGCCCGTTGAGTACGACCTGCAAAATCGCCACGAATTATCAAAATTAAATGATGAACAGCGAACCGCATACGATACGATCACCGCTGACTGGGGCAAGGTCACCTTACTTGAAGGGGTAACCGGCAGCGGTAAAACTGAAGTCTATTTGTCGCTCGCAAGAAAGGCCTTAGATCAAGGCAAAACCGTTTTGATTTTAGTACCTGAGATCGCGCTGACGCCGCAATTGCATGAACGTTTCATTCGAGGGCTGCAAGTGCCGGTTGGACTCTGGCATTCGGTCTTGGCTGATGGTGAACGCAAACGCCAATTTCAGCAGCTATTCTCAGGTGAAATTAGAGTATTAATCGGAGTTCGATCGTCGGTGTTTGCACCCATTCGAGATCTTGGCCTGATCATTGTCGACGAAGAACACGACACGACCTATAAACAAGAAGATCGGTTTCGCTACCATTCGCGAGACCTGGCCGTAGTGCGCGGTAAGATCTCGGGTTGTGAAGTGGTGTTGGGGTCTGCGACACCGAGCCTAGAAACACGCCAAAGAGTGATTGAAAAAAAGTACCGCCGGTGTGTTCTCACAAAACGCTTCGGCGAAAGCGTGATGCCAATCATTGACATTGTTGATTTGTCAGTAGAGCCAAGGGTTGAAACGATTCGGGCTCCGTTTGCCGAGAGAACCCTTCAAGAATTGATCGACACGATAAAGCGCGGCGAACAAGCTATGGTTTTTCTCAATCGTCGAGGGTTCGCAGCTTTTCTGATTTGTGAAGACTGTGGTGAAACCACTAACTGCCCCCACTGTTCAATCAGTCTCGCGGTTCATTTTCGCGCAAAAGAAATGCGCTGTCATTTGTGTGGGCACAGTGAAGCGATTCCGTCTCATTGCGAAAAATGCCGGGGAGTTTCTCTATCGCCTGAGGGTGCCGGCACCGAGAGTCTTGAAGATGACATTGAAAAGCTGATGACTGAGGCTATTCCGGGTACCAAAGTGGTGCGGCTTGATCGAGATCAAATGACGAGTGCGACACGACTTGAGACGGCACTCAGCTCATTTCGAAATGGCGAGAGCCAGATTTTAGTCGGCACGCAGATGCTCGTCAAAGGGCACGACTTTCCGAATGTGACCCTGGTGGTGGTGGTCTTGGCTGATTCGCTTTTTCGGTTTCCCGATTTTCGTGCCGCTGAGCGGGCGTACCAAATTCTCACCCAGGTTTCAGGGCGGGCGGGGCGTGGTAAAACGAGTGGCCGAGTCTTGATTCAAACGTTTTGCCCAGAACATCCGGCCCTTGAGGTGTTGACTCATCCCGAAGGGGTGGCTCAGTTCATTGCTGATGAGCAAGAAGCACGACAGATCTTGTCATACCCTCCTTTTTCGCGCTTGGCCCGCATTCGAATTGAAAAGGTCGAAAAAGCAGAAGCCGAGAAGCTGGCTGAGAGTTTAGGTGATGCCCTGACTCGCTGGGTGAAAAATAATGTCGTTGAGCAAGAGACGACCGCTATTTTTTCTAGTCGAACCATTGAAATATTGGGGCCGAGTGAAGCGTTTATTGAAAGGCTAAAGGGTTTGTACCGATTTGATATCACCATTAAGTCGGCAGAAATTTCCCCGCTGCAAAAACTGCTACGTGTCGCTGGGCAGTGGGCCGATAGCGCGCAAGAAACGATCATTATAGATGTCGATCCTAGCGGTTTAGGGTAAGATAAGAGGTGATGTCAGCTGATACCAAGGCCTTGAAGCAGGCCGACAAAGATATCGTTAAGAGCCAGATCGAGCAACAGATTGAGCAGGCCAAAGAGCTGCACAAACAACAGATGTTGCGTCGTCGTCTCGAACTCGCAAGACAAGGCTCGCAGAATTACGAAATGATGAAGTTTGCCGACGCAGCAAAAGCTTACAACACCTACCTTCAAATCATGGAAGATTTCAAACGAGTGAAATCGGGGGGGCTGCATCCTGGGCTTTTTGATAAGAAAAAAGAAATTACCGAACTCGTCTTGATTAGCGGCATTTACTGGGATCTATCAACCATCTTCGATCGCACCAAATCACGAGCGAAACAGGCCGATTTCAAGTACTACATGGAAAAATTTGTGCAGTTCTCTTTGGGTATGCAGTACCAGCCCGTCGCGACTGAAACGTTGCGAAAGTACATTGCTAACGGAAAACCCATTCATAAGGCCGAATTTAAGAAAGCGTACTCAAAACTCGAGAGCGAAAAGTGCTTTATCGTGACTTCGTTGGTAGATCATTGCGATTATGAGACCCTAGATGCCTTAAGGTTGTTTCGAGATAGGGTTCTTTTTTCTAGTTTCGTTGGACAAAAGCTAGTGGCGCTTTACTATCAAATAGGGCCATTTTTGGCTCGTTTTCTCAATTCATCACCCAACGGTGTTCGTCGTTTGGTGGCGCGGGCGCTGAATGGTGTAGCGCGCATAGTCATGATATATTCCACAAAGGAATGAATAAAATCCCAAACGGAAGAATTACAGGGATACAAGTCATCGCGGTCTTGATAGCACACAGGTGTTCAAAACAACAATCTGAGGTAATCATGCTACACAAGAGCTTACGTTACGCGGTTTCTGTTCTGGTTTTTGGATTTGCTAGCCATTTTGCAATGGCTGATGGTGTAAACGCAGTGCCGGTTTGCATGGGCGAAGATTCTTCACTCTCTGTCGACAATCAAAAAGTTTTAAATTTGAAAAAAGTCAATTCAGCGAAAATTGTTCGAGCCTACGCTTCGGGCAAGATTTCGAAAGTTTTTCCACATCAGTGCAATAATAAAGGCACTTGCCATGAACACTTTGAAATTCAAATTGGTTCGGGTGCTAAAGATACGGTTGAAGTCATTTACAGTACCGACTTCGGTGATATGCCAAAGCTAGATGTGGGTTTGAACGTTGCCGCTTGTGGCGATTTCATCAATACCTCGGCTCAAGCTAACACGGGCCCGAAGTCGCCGTCAGGCGCGATTTTGCATTGGGTTCATAAGAGCGGTTGTATGGATCACGAAAGTGGTTTCGTGATGATTCAAGATCGCATCTACGGCTTTGGCCCTGACAAGAGCCATCATGCTTGCGGTCAGGGCGTCGCTGAAAGACCGTAGCCAAAAATGTTCTTTTGGCTTGATACTTCGTCAGCTTTTTTAAAAAAATCCTCACATACTAGGTGTATGCTGCGGGGTTTTTTAAAAAACCTTCTCGTCTGAAGCCAAAAATCTAATCTTTCGGAATCTGTCGCTCTAATTCACCCATTTCGATTTGGTGAGCCTCAATAGCCGGAATGAGTTCTGCGTTGGTGGAGCCAGCCCGGATTTTGGTAAGTAACCCAGTAGCGAAAGCGTTATTTTTGCTGGCGATTTCACTCTTAATACTAATAGCAGCAAGACTTTTATTGAGCGCAGCTACGAGAACTGTTTTTACTTGGTCGGGGGTAACTGCGTTGAGCAGTGAACCTTTTTGCAGGTTTACCGTTAGTTCTAATGTGGCCCCTATCTGACTATGAAAACTAATGGTTGCCGTGTCACCAGCCTGGGAAATCGACAACGACGCCCTTTGGTTTTTGATGGCCTCAAGTGCTCCGAGATTAGTTTCTATTGCAGTGTTGGTGTTGGCAACGTGGATGGGGAGTATGTGAATCAACTCACCGAGCAATTGTGCGACTTCTGGCGTAAAGTCAGAGAGCGATTTTCGAGCTTGCGGTGTTAGTTTTTCTGACTTAAGGGGCTTTGATAAGGCTGTCTTCAGTCTTTGCAAGGCTGTACGTGTTTGTTTCGAATAGGCTCTGAGTTCGTCGTAGGTCATCCATTTTTCGTAAAGTGGTGTGTTGTTAAAGAGTTTACCTGTCACTGCGGTAACACTGTGGTCGGTAGTGTTTTGGGTGCCCTTCGTCTTTCTTAGTTTGTCGGTTGAATGAACGATTTCATGTAAAGTCACACTGTCGACTGAGTTTGGATCAAGAATGGTTCTCGCCTTGAGAAAGATGGCGTGTTCGTCGTACCTGTACTCAGCACCAGTTTCTGGATCCATTTGTAGGTGGGGATCGATGAATATCTTAGCCCCTTGAATATTCTTTTCAATTCCTAACGCGAGTTTGTTGAGCTTCGCGCCGTCTTTCTTAGTCGAGATCTCAATGACTCGGTGGCCCTCTTTCATTGTCGTGGTGAATTCAATTTGATTGGCACTCAAATGTTGAGCGATGTTTTTCAATAAATTCGCCTCAAGTACATTGAGAAGTGTTTCTTCCGCAGGCGAAAGCTTCAGGTCTGCGCCTTTGGGCTGCTTACGTTTGATTTTTGCAACAGCATCATCATACACTGCCATGCTCGATTTGAGCTCTTGTTTGGTTTTCTCTGGGTCTCGTATTTTTTCACGAAACTGTGCATCAACCGCTACTCGGGTACCGCGAATCAAATCGATGGGTCTTTGTCCGGGAAGCGAAACGCCGTCTTCGCTAAAGACGGCGAGTTGCCCGTCATGCCATTTACCGGGGGTTGCGGTAATGCCCATGTAGTCTTTGAAAAGGCGGACCGTCAATATTTGCCAAAGTACTTCAGCCGCTGCCGATTCTGCTGATGGGCCCTTCTGTTTCAGTGCGGCCAGTGATTGATTGAGTTCTACCAACCCCAATTGTGGGTGGTCGAGATGGCGCAATTTTGAATATTCGACCCAGTGGTTGTTGAGCGCCTCGAATTTGAGGTCTTCGAGGGGGCGCGTGATGAGTTCCAGGTGTCTTGCCTTCAGGTCTGCCAGGTCTTTAGTCTTTTGAGCGATATCGTCTTTTTTGTTGGGAGAAGTTGCCTTGAGCCTTTCTAGTTCAGCTCTCAGTCGATCTTCTTTCTTGGTTGCTTCAGCCCCTAAGGCATCAGCTCGTGTGGCGAGTTCACCTTCGTTTTTTTGATTAGCTTCTTTATAGCTAGTGACTAATGCGCTCAGTTCTTTCTCGTTGGTGGCTATTTTGTCGATCAGTCTTGCTATCGCCGGTGTTTGATCACTAGCCCCTTGCTTGAAGGCCTCAACAAGTGACCGGTAAAGCGTCTCTCGGTTACGGAGTCTTTTGTCGATTGATTCAGTTACTGAAGCCAGCAATTTACTGTCAGTGGTGCGCACCTCTGCCCGAAGTTTTAATACATCGGGGTGTGCCTCAGTTGACCCTGAAGCCACTGATCCGGCGGGTGAGTTTGGTCTAGCGAGTAGAATTCTCGTGCCTGGCACTAATTTGATCGCGGGTTCGCCGGGCAAAATGACCTCGTCATTCAGAACTACCGCCGCTTTGCCGTTAAACTCTTCAAGCACAGCAACCTTTCTTAATTTGGGTTCTAGACTTTCAACTAAGTGTTGCTGCCAGAGCTTCTCGCTTGCCATGAGCTCTTCTCGATTGACCGTGCCTGAGGCCCGTCTTGTGGCAATGTCTGCACCCAAATCGACAGCCGCTCGCGCACTCAAGGCCCGAGCCGCCGCTTGCGCTTGTCGGTCACCAGTGGTTCCTCGAATCTGGTAGATCTTGTCGTTGCCTGGAATCATCGAATACGCTGTGGCGGCATCAGTAAAAGCATTGAGCCAAGCTTCGAGTGTTTTTGGGTCGCTAAAATCGGGGTTGGTGAAGAGGTTCAAATAGGACTCAGCCGCTAAGGCTGCCTTCTCTTTCGTACCATTTTTTGCAGCGAGCTCTCTTGAGTAAATTCCTGCAACGTTTTGCGCGACTCCAATCGGTACTGCGGCGAGACCTCTGTTCACTTGCGCCGCAAAAGCTGCCGCTTTCGCGCTTAACTTGCCCGAGTCGATTAAGAGCTTTGCCGCCTCTTGAGCCCTTGAACTCACAGCTATTGTCGCTTTTGTGCCTAGGTACATAGTCGACGCAGAGATTGCCGTTTCGGCTGCGATTGCTTTGAAGTCAAAAGGGGTTTGGTGCGCGTATTTTTCGACCGCTTGCCGGGTTGTTTCTGTGGCAAGTCCGACTGTCGCGGCGGCCCCTGTCGAAATTGCGGTATGGGCTGCCGAAAGTGCCTTCGCTCCCTGTACGGAGTCTTTCGCGGCTTCTGCCATTTCAATTCCGCGAGCCGAAGCAGCAAATCTGGCCATCGCCAGTTCGCTTAGGCCCATCGTTGCTACCGTGGTTGCCAGTTTGATGGCAGCATTACCAAAGGCTTCGTGAAAAGTGTCAGACAACCCTTCGAGATCGTTTGCTTGTGCGACAATAGGCCCATACTGGTCAGAGAGGGCGTGCAGTTGTCGAGTGAGGTTTTGTATCTTCATCAGACAGGCGACACCATCGAGGCTTCGATCTCTTTGGCAGCTGTCATTTTGAAAGTGAATTTCTTTCATGAGGCGATCGTACTCAGCCGAAAGACTCATTAACGTCAAGCGGGCTTTATCGAAGATTTCGAGGTTCTTTTCGCTAAACGGGGCCCAGTACGATCTGTCTTGTATAATAAACTCGGTTGCAATTTTGTGGCTAAAGAGATTTTCTAGGTTTTGTCGAATATTGTGGATTTCAATGGCCGGCCTTAGTGCGGAGTCCATGATTTTGTTAAATTGCTCAAAGCCATTATCATTCTTCTCTATCTGCGAGTCAGAGAGCCTTTTGTTGATGCACTCGAGATTCAGCTGTTCGCGTCTGTTTTTGAGTTTGTCTTGCCATTGCTCGTCTGAATAATCGCGGTCTTCGTCTTTCCATTGAAGGACTTCGTCATCTAACAATTTGTCAGACCGCTGATTGCAAAAATAGTCGGCCAAGAAACTCACTCGATTGACGTCTGATTGCAATTGATTGGCGAGTGTCTGATTGCCCAGGGCCTTGAGCACCGCCATGACTTCTGGCACCATCTCGATTGCAGTGGGTTTACCGTCAATTGCAATACTTCGAGCCGTTGAAAAAACGTTTAATTTTTGGCTGTTTAGTTCTTTTGCAATCTGGGTCGCATAGCTATCGAAATGTGAAAAATTAGTCGGCAGTTCAGATTCGCCAGTGGCACCGCATTCTTGAACTCGCCCTGAACGAATTTCTTCGAGAGACTCATCAACAATCTGAGCAGCGGCCGTCAGAGATTTTTTCACCGAACCCGCAAAACCTGCGAGACTGAGTGCCGAGAGGTGATTTTGCAGCTGGTATTTGTATTGGGTCGCGGCTGTCTCGGCCTTCTTTAAGCTGTCTTTAATCGATTTACTTTTCGCTGGGTATTCGCAAAATTCAGCATAGCGCTCAAGCTGAGTGTCGGCGAGTTCGTGCAGTGCCTTGAGGCGAGTAGTGATCGAATCGATTTCAGTTTTTAGCACCGTCTCGTCGTCAGAAAGTGGCGGCGCTCGATGAGGTGATTTTTCTGGGTTATGTCTGGCAAGATCGCGCTGCAAAGAGGCAAGTGCGGCATGATAGGCGGCGGTTAGTTTGGTGAAGTCTTTTCGTGTGCTGGCGTTGGGTCTGCTTGAAAAAAGCTTGCAAGGCTGTTCATTGGCGAGTGCGACAGCGCCAAGTGATGACAGCAGCAACATCAAGAGTGCGATAGATTGAATCGCTAATCGCCAGTGAGAGTGAAACGGTGAAAGAGCCACTCTTTCTTATCGGAAATCTGAGAGGAATCTGCAGAAATCCCAGGAGAATTTGTCGGGTACGACGCCTCAAAAAGAATGTTACTAAGACGCGGCACCCAAGAACTGAGGTGCGGAGTCGTTGCCTCATAAAGATGTTACCAATGACCAACACCACCTAAGCTGTGGATCATGCAAGGAAGCAATCGAATGAGCACACAAACAAAACGAGAGTATTTTGTCATTCTTCGTGAACGTTACCGAGCCGCGAAGGGGCTGTCAAAATCTGAACGCTCGAAAATTATTGATGAGGGCGTTAAAAATACAGGCCTTCACCGCAAGAGCGTGATTCGTGCCCTAACACTAGCTCGCAATGTCGATGGAGGGCCACCACGGCTTGGACGCCCAAAACGCTACTCCAAATCCGTTGTGTCGGGCTTCTGAAAAAACTCTACCGCGCCAGCGACTATGTCTGCTCGGATAAACTCAAAGCCATGATACCGATATTAGTCTCTCAGCTGAAAGGGCCAGTGGATGTTGAGGTCATTGGTACGTCGTCGAAGTGCCCTAGTTCGGCAAAAATATCGAAACTGCTACAGTTAGCAAGATACAAGCACTACTCTTTCACGCGACGACCTGTAACGCTGTTGCGGTGGTGGGCGAGCGTTTCTGCGACTTCTTGCTTGGCAAATCGGGAGCGGGATCGTCGTCGAGGGGGTGAAATGTTCACTATTTGCAATGCATTCGTAGAAATTTTAGCGAGTGCACGATTCGTTAAAGAGAGAAAAAAAGAAAACCAGTCCTGTTTTTTTCATTTGACATCAAATCGGTGTATTTTTTCAGATGCCATTTCTATTTCTCAATGCGCCCTAAATCAGTGTGAGACTGCAACAGATGCGCCAAGAAGGTGCTGCGATTGAAATATTGGGGCCGCAATAGTGAAGGTGCGCTGAATGCCTAAAAAGGCTCTAATCGCTTAAAAATGCCTTTTTCAAACCCATGCTATAGCTGGTTTACTTATGCAATTCAGCAATCACACTTCGTTAGCGCCGTTAGATTATAGAAATTCTTTTGAAACGGTGGCGGGAAATCTGGCAGCTTTATCTGATTCAGATTTAGTGGGTCAGTTTCGAGATCTCTCTGTTGAAGAAACGCAGAATCTCACGCAGCAACTCGAACACATCGCAGAACTGGATCGACGGAGATATTTTCTGCATTACCCGTCTCTTTG
>CAITVN010000233.1 GCA_903895855.1 Oligoflexia bacterium
ATACTGAATATTGAGCGTTCATTGTTTTTATGCAACATCGCCTATTCAGTAAAAAAATCGGACAGTTAAACCTTAATTTATGCTGTCACTTGTTTTGCGCAAGTGGCAGTTGCGTTTCAAGAAAAGAAAAAGCACCACACAAAGAGTATTTAAAGTGTCTAGTTTCAAAAACCTTCGGAGGTGCTTTTTCTATGCTGACACAGCGAGTGCATCAATGCGAATACTGTGGTGCCAGGTTTAATCCGCGGCCTCAAGTCAAGAATCCAAGAGCCTGTAAAAAATCTGGTTGCCAGAAAAAGCGTCAGCGGTCCAATGAGTTAGCTTGCCGCTCACGTTCTTACGGTGTGAGAGATTCCGAGTATCATCGCATCTGCAAGGCCGCTCGACTGGCATGTATTCTGCGGGTGATTGAGATTATCGTGAAGTGTCTCACAGTTGGCACCAGGATTTTGGGTGAGACCGTCGCTGTCGAAGCTTTTCGGGCACTTTTATTAAATTTCTTCGTTCGTCTTGGAGTACGCAAAATAAACAAGTTCTGGCCAGACGTTTTTTTGCAAAAATATCCACGAGTTTGAATAACTTTTGGGACCCTCAATTTTAGTAAACAAGTTCTGTGACAAAACTATCATTTTCGATCTACTTCGTGGTGAATCTCTTGATGAGATCGAAAGGATAGTTGAATTTGTGTTAAGAGTTGTCGATGCCACCTCGGAAGCTGTGGCGAAAGGCGAAGGCAGGTTTGCGCCCGCGTCAGCCTATAATCATCACGGAGCGCTACTCCAGAGTTATCTTCTGTCGCATCGACTGCGTAACCACGCCATACAGACAATTCAAAAAGAACGTTCCTTTTTGATGGGATGGTTTCAAGAGCAGGGCTCGACCACACTAGAACTATTCACTTGGCAAGCGATGGCGCCACACACGGGCCGAGAGCGGTTGCTGACTTACGCAAAAGCGCTTCACGACGCCCAGTTAACTGCTGATACGATTCGTTCATACCTAGGCATTTTGCGAAAATACTTTGCGTTTGTGCTCGAACACCCCTACGTAAAGGTCGGAACTGAATACATCAGAATCAGAGATGTCTACGGGCCGATCGAGCAGCCCATTAGTGAGTATGACATGCCTACTCATGTTTATGACGGCGAACGAAAGGGCGTGCCCTTTGATCCTGAGCTTCTTTATGATTTTTATACAATCATTCGGAAACATTACCTCGAAACACCGGGCCACGCTAAAGCAGTGGCCGCAAGAAACTACACCGCCTTGGTCGTAGCAGGCGAGTCGGGCCTTCGGGCCGATGAACTTTTGCATCTAGAAATTTCTGATCTTCACTTTGATAGCCTGAAACTCCAAACTCGGTGGGCTAAGGGCACAAGGGGTTCAGGCAAGAGAGCAAGACTCACCCTTTTTACGCCCCTTGCGCAAGATACGACCCGTCTTTACCTAAGCCACTTTCGGCCTCAGATCATGAATGCCAGTCAAACCCCTTTTCTATTTCCCTCAAAAACCGGCGGCCTTCTTGATTATACCACCATCCAGAAGGCCATGACCGAGATGACCGCCGTTGCGAGACAAAATGGATTTTCTATTGAACCCCACATGAGTTGGCATTGGATGCGCCGTTTTTTCGCCACTCGATTTATCGAACGTTTTCCGAGTAAACTTTCGGTTCTCATCACCCTGCTCGGGCACATGAACCCAGGCACGGTGCATCGATACATCAGACACTCACAGGCCTGGATGGACTCTCAGATCAGAGAAACCCTACAAGGAGCAAAACAATGGCCGTCAATTGGAAACTAAAAACTTATCTGGTCACTCAACACGGTATTTTCTCGGCAGTAGAACTGCAAAAAAAAATCACAGCTTCGACTGGCATTCTAATCTCGGTGCAAAACCTTCGCTCCTATTTGAATAAAAAACCCAAGCAAATTCCGCTTAAAACAATTGAACTGATTTGCACTTCGTTACAATGCAAGTTATCGGCTTTTTGTGAAGTGACGCCACAACCGTTGAGCGCAGCGAGGAAAAATCAGCCAAAAAAGCTAGCGTTTCACAATACCCCACTAAAAAAGCGGGTGTCGGGACAGCTATTTCCAGACCCCAACAACTATGGTGACTAAAGTTTATGGGTAAAACGCGAGGTAAATCACGAGGAATCTGTAACCGTTGCGGGCACCCCCGCACACTGGTGAGTCTTACTCGCGGCCACTGTAAACCCTGCGGTTATACCAAAGATAATTGCGTTCGGTGTCGCGCTTATCGCAAAATCTACGTGCGCGGCTATTGCTACCTTTGTTATCAAGATGAACGAGTTGGCTTGCATCTAAGACAAGTCGAATCTGAATTCGTCAAGCCAGCCTCGCAATACAATCAAGACCTCTTCGCGCTGTACATGACTTATCTGCGCCGTTACCGAATGAGCTATGACCACCTCAGGCCCACAAAAAGCCTTATTCAATATCTCGAACAACACCCCATCACCCCTATTCGTTGCTGGAATGACATCTACTCACTGTCTCATCTTTTGCCGCTGACTCGCGCCCCAGAAAAAGCCGTTCACGATAACGGCTGCGTCTGGATGAAGATCGGTTACATGTTGCAAGAACTAGGGGTTTTGGGCGTAAAAGGAGATGAATTTCAGCACCGCCTGGCAGCACAACTTGAACACTTTGACTCGCAAACCACCGCGCACGTCAGACAGTTCAGCGTGCGCCTTAAGAAAAGCGGGCGCGCCGATGCCTCAGTAAACCGCGCGATCGGGGCGCTGCAAGCCTTGAGCGATTGGCTGTCACATCTCGCGCCGCCTGAAACTCTCTTACTCGCTCATTCGATGAGCATTGAATGCTATTTCGAGTTCATGCAAAAAACTCACTCTTACGAAACCGTCGTGGTCGCGTTTCGCAGACTTGCCGCTTTTTATCGATGGGCGAAGCAAACGAAACTCACGCTACTAGACCCCACCGAAAATATTCGCATCTCGCGCGCCGCCCAGAAACTCGTGATCACCTCAAAAACCCAGTTCGAACAACTGCGCACGTTCTTGCGCGACCCTGATTGCTCGGCCCCGCAAGCCATGGCCTTGACGCTGATTCTATTCTTTGGATTCACGACCGCCGATCTCGCTGGCGCCACAATAGACCTGGGTGCCACTACCGACGGCCCATTACGCATCATTCTCACCAGAAAACCCAGAAGTCGGGGGCGGCGCTACTACAATCGCGAACAAGTCTTAACGCTACCGAGCGACCCGCCTTGGCTCAAGCGACTCGTGCGGCGGTTTCGTACTCACTGGCAAGACGCTTACGCCAAGGTAAAACCAAAAATCAGTTTTCCAAAAACCCCACTTTTCTTAGATCCACAGTTTCAACACAATCGAAACCTGAGCGACGAATACATCCGGGCCTTAATCAAAAAAGCCACCCTGCACGCCACTGGCTCGTCCATCACACCCCGGGTCTTGAGACAAACATGCGGTCACATCATGACCCGTGGCGACGATGCCTCAGCGCTTAGTCATCTCGGCTGGTCGCCTCAATTCGCTTTTCACTATACCTGGCTTCCTCGAATTCAACAGCCTGACGCCTAATTCCATCTTAAAATATCGATTAAGAACGAAAGTCTCAGTTTCGAAACGAAACTGGCAGTTGCGCACGCACATAAGAAAAAACCCGCTTGATTTCGCGGGTTTC
>CAITVN010000234.1 GCA_903895855.1 Oligoflexia bacterium
ACAAACCAACAAACAAATTAATTATTGGCTGATAAAGAATAGTGGTAAACAGGGCTTTCATAAATTTGGTAAAGATTAAGCGGCTGAAGATTCGTCAGTAGTTTCGGTATTTGTTTCAGTTTTGAGGAATCTTCCTACATGCACAAAATAGCAGCCTAGAGGTTGCGTATCTTCATATAGAAAGAAAATAATTTTGTTAAAACGTGATAACTCTTGGACCCATAATTTGATCTGTCGATTAAGGAATAAATTCAATCCTTTCGTCACTTTAAAGTTGATGGCACACACCATCGGATATGACCAACAAAACTTATATCCATGCCGCTTTGCGAAGTCTCTTTCTATATGCGATCCAACAACCACAATCGTTTCAGGACGAAAGACTGTCATGTATTCTTTATATCGAATTCCTTCAAATATATATAAAACTTCGGCATTTTGTAATCTTGGTTTAATAAAGAAACCCAACGCGGCTCGAAATATATCACCTATCGCTGACATATTTTTCTTGCGTCTCTCCACAGTTGAGGGCTCATGGTATTGCAACTCGTGCAGCCAACCCTTAAAGTCCTCACTGATGTTGGTTGCTATTTTAGCAAATACTCTGGTCATTAGAGTTGCATTTCCTGAATAATATAATTGCTAAATTATTTGCTTTATCGTAACAGCGGTGTTTTTCAGTATGGTGCTACTTGCTCTCTTACCAATAACATTCATTAATTCCTTTGGTGCCAAACCAAATCCTGGCCGAACACTGCGCACAGCGTCGGCAGTAATCACATCTCCCTTCTTCAAGTCCTTCACAAAATACAGTGATCGACGGAATTTCACATTGGCAAGCTCACTTGACTTGTGTCCATAGTCCACTTTCCCCAGAGACTTCCAAACTGTTTTGCTATCTTTACACAGCGCAGCCAGTTCATCAGGTTCTAGTGAAAAACTGTCATCCGGTCCACCACCATTCTTGTCGAGTGTGAAGTGTTTTTCAATAATCGATGCGCCCAAGGCAACGCTAGCGATGGCAGTGGTGTTGCTCAACGTGTGATCAGACAATCCAGTAACCAAACCAAAGCGCTGAATGATGTCAGGGATTGTGCGCAAGTTGTAGTCTGCTGCAGGTGCAGGGTAACCACTCACACAGTGCAGGATGGCCAACTCTCTGCAACCGCCTTCTCGGGCGGCATCAATGGCTTCCTCTATCTCTAGAGCGTCGGCCATGCCGGTGGAAATGATCATGGGCTTGCCAGTGCTGGCCACGTATTTGATCAGTGCCGGGTCAACGATTTCGAATGATGCAATCTTGTAAGCCGGGGCGTTAAGGTTCTCCAGCAGGTCAACGGCGGTGCTGTCAAAAGGCGAACTGAACATGGTAATGCCGTGTTTACGCGCATGCGCAAACAGGGGTGCGTGCCACTCCCATGGCATGTGGGCTTCCTGATACAGTTCGTGAAGCGTGCGGCCATCCCATAGACCACCATGAATGCGAAAGTCTTCGGACTCGCAGTTCAGCGTGATGGTATCGGGACGGTAGGTTTGCAGTTTGACTGCATCAGCACCGGCTTGTTTGGCAGCTTCAACGATTTTGAAAGCGGATTCAATATCTCCGTTATGGTTGGCCGACATTTCTGCTACGACGAAAGGTGGTTCGTTAGCGGCTATTCGACGGCCTGCAATGGTGATGCTGGGATGACGCGACATGATGTGCTAGTTATGTGCTAAGTCGCCAATCGTGCGATAGCAAGCCAAAGCTAATGACATGGTGATAACGAACACCATCGAAGTGGTGATCGCGCAGTATGCCTTCTTGCTGGAAACCCAAGGCTATATGAAAGTTAATTGAACGCTCGTTGTATGCCAAAACTCGCCCACATACTTTATGAAGCTCTAGCTGGGCAAAGGCGTGACTTAGCGCTGCGTTGCCCAATTGTCGACCGCTACCTTTGGGCGCATCGGGGGCTGCATAAAAACCCCAGTCTGCAACACCTCCGTTACCCACCTCGTTAAGGTTTACAAACCCCTGTGGTTCATGGTTGGTTTCGAAAATCAGCAGATGTTTCTTTGGGTCCTGCAAAGTTCGGTTAAACCAACTTAGATGTTCAGCCTGCGTGATTTCATGCTGGGAGCACATATAGCGCCGAACATTAATGTGATTGCGCCAAGCTAACACCTTTTCCAGATCAGCATGAATCATGGGCCGGATCAATGAATGCATTTTGGTTGAGTCAGACACCGACCGCCACCATGGCTCTGATGATTTTGTCAACGCCTTGCCCATCGGTGACTGAACTTGCAGCCCGACTCATGCGCATCTGGTAATCAGCATCACTCAGTTCTTGGACAGCCAACGGCAGTTCCGCTCCAACATCACTCAAGGACAGAATTAATCGAGCCGCGTGGGCAGCGTCTAGGGCTCGTGCTCCAGATTGCTGATTTTCGGCAAGCACTACCACCAAGGTAGGCAACCCTAGGCAACAACGTTCCCAAGACGTGCTCCCCGCTGCACCAATCGCCAGATCACTGTCTGCCATACGCTGAGCCATGTCGTTTACATTGACCACTACTTCGGTGGGCCAGGGCATTTCAGCGGCGATTTCACATATGTTTTGCAGCCAGGGCGCGGTCAGGCCCATGGCCACAGTGATGCAACAGTCTCGCGGCAGAGCGCAGGTCTTGAGGGCTTGTAGTACCTGACCAGTAACGTTGGCCTGATCGACACCACCCATGGTGACGATCAACTGGCGTAAGGCGGGCTGCGCTTGGCGTCGCTGCAAGCTGTAGGGGCGCAGTGCGGCAAACTCGGGGCGTAACAAGGCGTAATAGGGACCAGTGAGCATTTGGCATTGCGTAGGAACCAAAGCCGCATAGTC
>CAITVN010000235.1 GCA_903895855.1 Oligoflexia bacterium
TTCTTGAAACGCAACTGCCACTTGCGCAAAACAAGTGACAGCATAAATTAAGGTTTAACTGTCCGATTTTTTTACTGAATAGGCGATGTTGCATAAAAACAATGAACGCTCAATATTCAGTATGAGACTGGAGTCTCAAATCACGAAGCAAGCTTCGAACTAATCAGGCGATTCAAACTAATATTTTCTTCTTCTGCTTCAATTGCAAGTTTCATGTGAACTTCAGGTGGAATACGAACGTGGATCTTACCGCTATAGTGTCGAATTGAAAGCGGCTCGGGGATCTTTTCTTTATTCTTTTTCATATCCTTCAAAACTGACTCGACAGTATTCCTAATACCCTTAAGCGCTGCTTCTTGGGAACGAGCGAGAAAACTCAAACTTTGAAACTCAGAACAAAGCGCCACAAACTCTTGATCCTCTTCAGACCACATCACTCGATAAGTATATTTTTCAGCACTCATATTTTAGTTCCCTTCAGTTTTTCAATTGCGAGCAGCACCTGCTTCACCTGGTAACTCTTGGCTTTTCCTTTATCATTTTGAATATTAACCCGTGGATCTCCTGGCCAAGGAGTTTTGTAAATTCGATGTGAACTACCCGATTGCCTCGCTTCGCCAAAATAATGATCGCAAACTTTACAAAGGTCTCCAAACCTCAGGTTGTGAGAACTTTCTTGCATCTGCAAAAGGATCTTTTCAATCTTGGCTGACATCCTTCAAATGGTATCACTATTGATACCACTCTACAAGGTGGAATTATTATGTTCCTATTAAATCACAGCGACATAAGTAGGTGGCTCTAAAACCCAATAATATCGCCATGATGAAAAGGGGGAAATAGAGGTATGATTGAGGAGTCGACTCAAGAGTAAATCGACCGTCAGAAAGAACCTGATGAAAATAATGAACGGCACCAACCCAAGAAAATTGCTCGAAAACCAGAAACTGGATTTTAAGAATAGGGCAGATCATTGGGGAAGTGCTGAGCAGACGAATTAACGACTGTGAAATCGCTACGGCAATCATGCACGTGATAGCAAAACTCTCTAAATAGAAAGAAGTTCGGATACATGCAAGATTCATTTGCAATCGTGAATTTAGAGAAATAGATTTAGTCTGTGACTGTATTAAAAAAAGAAAATACTTTAAAAAAATCAAGAAAAAATAAGAAGAAGCACACTCCTTCTCCAGACCCATGCATACCAGTCCATCCATGGCGCATCTGCCCTTATAGCGAACATTGGGTCAAAACCCATCCGTTGCATGTTCCTCCAAGCAAGACTCATCCAAATGGTTGCATCACCACAAGACATGAGCACTGTGCCAGCAATCCATCTGGAAAAGATGAGCTTTATCCAGATGAAATCAAAAATATTGCAACTCAGTACTTTTCAGACCTTAAGAACAAACCCTGCCCGTTACCACTGGATTTTGGCGCTGAAGGTAGTACATACGATGATTTAATCGCAGGATGGGTTCAGTATTGGAATGAAGTTCTTACTCCGGATGTTCCCTTAGATCCCAATATCGTGAAAGCACTCATCGCTTCTGAGTCTGGATTTGATGCAAACAAGCTCGCCAATAAAAAGAATGGAAACAGTGCACGCGGACTGATGCAAATTACCAATGAAAGCCGAAAATTATTAGGAGGAAGCAAAGGTGGACTAAATGACCATCTTATCACAGCTACCAGAGCGGATTTGAATGATCCAGATATTAACATCAGTGCCGGAGTTAGATGGCTCTTTGAAAAAAGAAGATTGGCCTCCTCCCGTTCTGGAAAATCTGCATCTTGGATTGATACGGTTTGGGAATACAAGGGTTTGAGACGAGCTTCAAAGACGGAAAAAGCAAAAATAAAAAAAATCTTTAATAGGTTATATGGAGACCTACAGAAATGTGGAAAAAAATAGGTCAATTAATCTATACTTTAATTTTGCTGTTTTCAACTTCAACTCTCAGTGCGTCCACAAATCATTTACAAGAGCTCAACACTAAATTCCCATATGGGTTACTTGGCGATGATTATGGAATACTAACGACGGATGATCTTGCCATTAATACTTGCCGCTTCAAACCTCATCTCTTCCCTCCTGAAGCTTGGACTACACCCTTCGAATACTGGATGTGCTTTGAAAGCAAAAATGTTCAATTTGAATGTGACAGCAGCGGGATAGCAGATGATCACGAGGGCATCGGAGGATTAGTCGTCGTAAAAGCAACTAGAGCCCAAAACACGCATGAATATATTGAACGTAGGCCATGGCCAATTCGAGAATGCAGGAGTTTTCTAAAGAATCTTAAAACCGTATTGAAAGGATCCGTATACGTCTGTATTTCGGGATCGTTCCTTGATGAAGAAAAGAATTCGAAAGGTAAAATAACACTTAATTGGCTTTTTGAAAGGCTTAAAACTCGAAAGGGGTGTGAAGGGCGTGAATGTATTTTCACCGCAAAAATGCATAGAGAAATTTGCCCGGAATTGAAGTTATAATTTTCACCATTTGAAAAAATGAATGTCGGACTTTAATAAGAGGAGAAATTTTTCGAAGAAAACGTTGTCATGACGCTATTGCTTGTCCTATTATAGGACAAGCAATATGAGGTAAGTAGATAAATTCATTCATTTGCGATCGACACCTCCAAATTAAAACTCTAAAAATCGAAATCCAAAAGGCAGCAACGATCAAGAATCGAATCGCGCTCGGTGAACGAGCGAGGTTGTGGGTTCGCAAAGTTGGTACCTAAACCATCAGGTTCAGGCTGCGGCGGAGCCAAGGGTCGAACAGTCGATGATGTCGGCTTGTGCCAAACTTGTAAAAATCAGTGTACTCACTAAAACTAAAGACATAGGTTCTCCTAGAGGTTGGGGGAGTCCATGGGAAGTGATTTTAAGTCCGTGAATGAATTGTTTGGATGGTTTGAGGCTGCTGGACATGCTGACCTTGCCAAGCGATTTGCTAAGATTGTGGACATTGAAGGCATTGTCTGGCGCGAGGTCTGTCGCGCGACAGATGTGCTGTTTTCGGTGCAGTTTGCAGAACGTTTTGGTGGGTTTTGCGATTATTGGGAACTTTCAAAAAATCTAGCGTTCTTGTCCAAGTTGGACTCGGTGGCGGTATTGCAAGACCAGCTGGACTGGGCGTTGGTGACGGAGATTCTTTGTCGAGAGGGGGAGCAGTGGCTAGAGCCGTATTTGACGAGGTTTCCCGGGCGACTGAACCCGCGGGTGCTCACGCAGTTTAGAAGCGCTACCTGGAGCGCTCAGGAGGTTCGAAAGTGGCCGGAGCGGGTGGATTTTCGGGTGCTCTCTTGTTCTTGTGTAGAACGGCCTTGGGATCAGGCGCTCCTGGATGAGTTTGAGGCTAAGGTGGATTGGTCTGAGATGAGTGCAAATCGGTTTGTTCTGTGGAGTGTGCCGTTGTTGGGGCGCTATCAAAAGAGATGGGACTGGAAGCGACTAAGTTTGAACGCCGATTTGCCGTGGTCGCGTGAGCTAGTGGCCAAGTTCGAGGCGCAGTGGGATTGGGGAAGTTGGATGGAGATTCCTGAGGACCGGGGCCCCGCGACCCAAATTGCATGTGGGCTCAGTTCACTTGAGGTCTTGCCGTGGTCTAAAGAGTTTTTTTTGGCTTTTGAAAGTCGCTGGAATCTTTCTGTACTGAGGCAAAATCCGAAAGCCCTCGCGGTGCTCTTGCGCGAGGGAGTGAAATTAGGGGCAGGGGATTAGTGTTAGAACAGAGTTTAGAAAATCGATGAAACAGGGGGAGCCGTGAGCCGGTCCTGAAAAAGACAAGTCGTATCTGTTTTGCGAGCTCTAAGAAAACCTCGCGGTTGGTGTTGGGTACTGAGGCGCCTTTTAGTCTTAAGGGCACCCGGTTTGATTCCCTTTTCCTTACGTGCGTGCATGCAGCTCTCTGACTAAAAATGAGAAATAACTCTCAGTCGAATCTAATAAGAGTCCCAATTGTCTGGCTCGCTCTGAGTTGAGCCACTTTGAAGTAGGACCAAAATAGGGACTTTGGTTTTCAGGTGTCGTTGTGCCAACAATTGCAGCAGATTTGCCACAAACCGCCTCTAATGCGTGCACAAACTGACGGGCCGTCATCGGTTGTCTCGAACACACGTTCAGTGGACCCTGAATGGGCCGTTCAACACAGGCTAAAAGCGCCCGTGAGGCTTCGGCCGAAGAGACGAACGAAAACGTTGCCTCTTGATTAGGAATGCCAATAGGTAGGTTCTTCAAAATACGTTCAAGGTGAAATTCAATACGTTTAGTGTAATCATCAAGACCGAGAACATAGGGAAACCGTACCGTGCAGACCGGTACTTCGGCACGCTGAAAATACACCGCCTCAGCCAGTCGCTTACCCTCGGCATAATCAAAGTCATCGCGGTTACCCCACTGAAGTGGATAATGATAGGGGTCAAAATCTTCTTCAGAATGCATCTGCGAACCCTCATACACCGCAGCTGTCGACGTAAAAATAATGCGCTTGGTAGACTTACCTAAGGCGTCTAGTAGAATTTTCGCCGAGTTTGGCGAGTAGCCGATTTGATCGACCACACAGTCCCACTGGCCTTGATGAGCGAGAGTGCGCAGAGAATCAACGTCGTCTCTTTCTGCTTGGTGCCACGTCACTCCAGAAAGTGAAGGTGCTGGGTTGCGCCCACGAGTAGCAAGAGTTACGAAACAACCTAAATCTGAAAGGTGTGCGGCTAAACGTTTACCGAAAAAACGGGTACCACCAAGAATGAGAATACGCATGAGAAACGCATAGCAACCCAGCCGTGATTTGGCGATACCAAAGAGACCGATAAGTTGAGGCTGTTTGAAAAACTATCCCTGCGATCGTCAATGGGCTTTTGATGCGCTCTGGTCGGCTCTAGCTCTTGCGCCAATTAGGCGAGGTCACCTAATAAGTTAATCCGAAACCATAGGCATAGAGCGGATCATAAGCCACATCCCCCACATTGATCGAGACCTGCTTCATTGACCGTGGCCAAGAAACCGAGAGCTTACCCGTGGGGTGAAAATTTCCGAATAGCACATCGGCCACACCCTGCCCCTCGGTACCGGGCAACCAGGCTGCGACAATCGCGTCAGTCTTATCTAGAATTTGATCTAAAATCATCGGCCGGCCCGACACGATCACAACCACTACCGGAATGCCCAGTGCCTTCACCGTTTGAACGGCCTTCACATCAGCTTCAGAAAGGTGAAGGTCGTCGCGATCACCAAACATTTCTGCGTAAGGAGTTTCACCGACGATGACAATGCCAGCGTCAGCGCCCTTCGCTTCGGTGCCGTCGAGCGAAAAAGTCACTTCAGTCGTCTTAGCGACCGTATCTTTGATCGCATTCAATAGAGTGGTGCCCCCTTTTGTGATATCGTCACTTTTACCTTGCCAACTCACTGTCCACCCACCGGTTTGATTACCCATATTGTCAGCATTCGCGCCAGCAACCACGATGCGCTTGAGCCCTTTACTGAGCGGCAAAGTCTTATTGTTATTTTTGAGCAACACCTGCGACTCGCGAACCGCCTGCAGTGCCACTTGACGGTGAGCAAGCGAACCGAATCGCTTTTGCAAAGACTGATCAGAAAACGGCCGATAATTTTTTTGCATGAGGCCCATTGCAAATTTTACGCGCAATATTCTAGTCACGGCATCATTGATGCGCGATAGCGGTATGCGTTTCTGTTCTACCAATTCTTTCAGTTGAGTGTAAAAAGCTGGGTATTTGTCTGGTACCATCACCATGTCTAATCCAGCAGTGATTGCCTGCTCGATTTGATTTTTATAATCACCGGGCAAATCGTTGATGGCGGCCCAATCTGAAATTAAGAAACCCTTAAATCCCAATTCGCCTTTCAACAGGTCGGTCAAAAGGTGTTTATCGCCCGAACATTTACTGCCATTCAAACTACTAAATGACGGCATGATTGAACCCACACCCGCCTCAACAGCGGCGGCGAACCCAGGCAATTGAATTTCGCGCAAAGCCGCCTCAGTTACCCGAACATCACCTTGATCAAGACCGGCCGCATTACCAGCGATAGCTGGCTTACCGGTTCCCCAAGTCGTACCCCCATCACCAATAAAGTGTTTAGCGCAGGCCAAAACACTAGTTTTCGCAGCCAAATCGCTGCCCTGAAAACCACTCACTGCAGCCGGGCCCAGTGTGCGCGCAATTTCTGGACTTTCACCAAAGCCTTCATACGTGCGCCCCCACCGTTTATCGCGGGGCACGCCAACCATGGGTGCAAACGTCCAGTTGATTCCGGTGGCTCGAACTTCTTCTGCTGTCACTTCGGCCGCTTTCTTAATGAGTTGCGAATTGCGCGTACAACCCATGCCAATGTTGTGCGGAAACACGACCGCGC
Source organism: Oligoflexia bacterium (assembly GCA_903895855.1). Classification (GTDB taxonomy): domain Bacteria; phylum Bdellovibrionota; class UBA1018; order UBA1018; family UBA1018; genus CAITVN01. The sequence goes on from CAITVN010000235.1 coordinate 6,391, forward strand.
CCATCACGTTGTTGTGGCCATGAACCGCATCAATGCCATACAGCAACGGAATTTTTAGCCGCGTTTTGAGAGCTCGGCGTTGAAAGCGGTCAACCATCTCAGACCACTCTTTCAAAGAGTTGCCACCGTTTGGATCTGAATCGCCACCGCTTAACAGCGAGCCTAAGTGGTATTTTTCGATATCGTTGATATCTTTTAGGCTCTTGTGATCAACTTGAGTCATCTGTCCAATTTTTTCATCAAGCGTCATCTTCGACAAAAGAGCCCGCACGTCTTTTTCAGACACCTGGTCGAGGGGGCTAGCTTGGGCTAAAAAAGGCAGAGTCAAAAAAAATACGACTGCCGTAAAGATTTTTAGGGCCTTGAAGATTTTCATGACCCGAACCCTACTAGAAATTATCGAGATTGTAACGACTAGAAAGCAATTCTTTGCTGCTAATCAGCGATGAGGCTCGATCTTTCAAAGCGGCGATACTCTGAGCTACGATCACGGCCTGGTTTACTCCGCGGTCACCGTGTCCATCAAGTCCCACCAAAACAGTGTGATAGCCTTCACTATCTTCTGCTTTCCCGAGCACACCATTCATAATCAGTGGCATGTCGCCCATGAACGAGATCTGTACTTGTTCCGCAAGCATCATGTTGTTTAGGAACGGCCCCTTCTCAGAGTCCTGCCAAACAATCTTGACCCCGGGAAGCCGTTTCTCGAGTAGGCCTAAATTCTTTATGACTAGTGCTCCCCATATTTGAGTTGTCGTTTTTTGATAGCCAATCGAAAAGACTCGATGATTTGCTTTTGCGACATGTAGTAAGAAAGCGAGAAAGAATTTGAAATACCAAGAAACAACATGATCAAAACCATAGTTGGCAGAGGGGCAACGGCACCCTGATCAGATTCGGCAATGAGTTGCCGATTTTATAGTTATTTCGGCAATGAGTTGCCGATTTACAATTTTTCCTATACGCTTTAAGGCATGGAATATAGACGTCTCCTCCAATTGCCTGAAATTTTGAAACGAAAGAGCGCCTTTCTTTTTGGCCCACGTGCTACGGGTAAGTCCTGGTGGATCAGGCGTCAACTAGAAAACGCACTCGTTTTTGATCTGTTGGACTCAGACGTTTATTCTCGGTTCCTACGAAGGCCTCGACAACTGGGTGAAGAGTGCAAAGACGCTAATATAATCGTGATAGATGAAATCCAAAAGTTACCGGCCCTACTCGATGAAGTTCACCGATTGATAGAAAAAGATAAGAAGAAACGTTTTCTTTTAACAGGCTCAAGTGCACGAAAGCTTAAGCAGCAAGGGGTGAATCTACTCGGCGGACGTGCTACCAATAAGCAATTGTTCCCTTTAACAAGCTTGGAAATAACTGATTTTGACTTAGTCAAATATGTAAATGTCGGAGGCCTGCCTTCTATCTATCTGTCCGATGAACCAGAGGCCGACCTCAAAGACTACGTTCAAAATTATTTGAAAGAAGAAATCCAGGCCGAAGCACTAGTGAGGCGCATTGACCACTTTGCCCGTTTCCTTGACACTATCGGCTTGTCATCGGGGCAAGAGCTGAACATCGCTCAAGTTGCCAGTGATGCAGGAGTTCCCTCGCGCACGGTGGCCGGGTTTATCGAAGTCATGAAGGATACCTTGATCGCCTTCGAACTTACTCCATTTCTCAGTACGAAAACTCGTAAAGCCTCTACTAAATCCAAAGTTTTCCTATTCGATGTAGGTGTCGCAAACCACCTTAGCGGGCGAAGATCTCTTATCCCGAAGTCAGAGGCATTCGGTGCAGCTTTTGAACACTTTGTAATTCAGGAGATTCGAGCATTACTGTCATATCGCGGGTCAGATGATTTACTGTCGTACTGGCGCTCTAAAGACCATGAAGTTGATTTGATCGTCGGAAAAAAAATTGCTATTGAAATTAAATCAACCGAACAAATCACCGAGCGCCACCTCAAGGGCCTTCGGGCCTTGCGCGAAGAAAAACTAATCGAGCGCTATGTAGTTGTGTCACGCGATCCGATTCGTCGCGAAATTGATGGGATTGAGATTTGGCCCTACGCTCAGTTTTTGCGATCACTTTAGAGTTATATTAAGGGTGTTTCATTGCTGCAGCATTGAGACTGGCGAGATTTTGCTCTGAGAAGGCATTAAGTTAATTCTCGATTTTTGCTTAAGTTTCGCACAATTGTGCGAAAATCCCAGTGTGAATTCATTAATAATTTATTACTTGAATTATTCAATCAAGTAATATATAGACCTAACTTCTTATGAGTCTTTAGGCGAAAGCATGAAAAACAACCACACACTCACAGCCTGCTTAGTTTTTGCGCTCGCCTGCACCCCACTCGCCTTTGCTGGCGGTGAGGGCGATGGCACGAACGGCCCTGCCGAAAATATCACCCGAAAAACTAAATCGACACTGGCTGATTTAACGTGCGCCGTAAACGACTGCAGTTTTGAACAAGGGGTAATAGCACGAGAGAAATACGTGAAAGCAGAACTCGAACACGGAAGCGTAGACTACAGAGCCTATCAAGAATTTATCGCCCAAATCAAAACCCTACCTGAATGTTCAAACCTAAAAGATAGTGATGGATTTCTCTGCAAAATAGAAAAACACAACGCAAGCGGCGCACTCAGCCTAAGCCTAGTCGAAAAGCCAATACCGGCACATTACTACATTAACATTCTTGAAAAATCTCTAATTACAGATTCAGAAAGAACATCAGCGGATCAAGTCGAAATCGAACTGTCACATTCACAAACACGAACAGCTCTGTGTTTTTCTAGACATTGGTTGATTTCGACTTATGATTCAGCCGACTCTGGTACTATTCGGTTCTTGCCGCTTCTTCATGACCCGTGCCAGTTCGTTACTATAAATTTTAAAGCAGTCAGATGGAATGAGTGGACCAATAGAATTGGGCCTCACCTAGCTGGCATGATGACTGAAGCTGGGCTCGAACTAGACCCTAATAATTCAGCAACAAGTTCTCGCGAGATACTCTTGACGTTAGATGACGCCACAGAATCTCGCCTCAAATCAGCCATATTTTCAAACGACGAAAAGACTATGCAGTCCTGGGTAAAAAAAACGCTAATGCCATCACTAAGAAGTCAAACTTTTCAAAAACTAAGAGAGTCAGTCACGCAGCGATTTCTGACGAACATCACCCCGTCACCGAGAGCGATCGTTGAATTTACCCTAGAACAAGTGTCGCCAGAAACAGTAAAAATTGGAGTAACAATACCCCAAGCCGACCACTGCGACGGCCTCCCTAGTCTCTGTCAGCTAAAAAATACCTTAACGCATAACGGTCGGTACTTATCCCCTGAAATGTACTTACTCTATCCCAATCGACTGATTGAAGCCGACCCGAAGCTCGCCTATTTTCAAAAAGCCATCGCTAGAATGATCCAGCTAAAAAAAGAGAACGCATTGCCTGAGGCGAGACTCAGCCCTCACTGAATTCCACATAAACAATGATAGCTCATTCAAGTATTCTTTTAATGGCATTGAAATAGACTTTGACACATCAAGTGCAAACTCAACGTCAATCGTACCCCTGGCGGCGTCATAATGATTGCGCAAACTCGTTTCGGTTCTCATGGCGCTCTCGGCGGCCCCTAAGAAAATATCACGAAGTTCCTTGCGGCCATGAACCCGTTTGTTGCCATAGATTTTGCCGCCATTGATTTGTATGTGCCTGACTAGCATGCAGTACCCCCAGAACTGATGTTTGTTTTTGAATCGGTTTGGGGTGCATACGACTGCTGTAATGAGACTGGCGCGAATGAGGTCAATTCCCGGCACTGAGGTAAGATTTCGAACGGGTTGATATTTTTTTAAATTATTTTGAAACCTTTCTCGATACTCAGTCTTGAGTTTTTCGAGAGAAGAGATTTGATCGTATAGTCGCTATGCTGAAAAAACCTAAAGGCGGTAGTGAGTGAGTTATTGAGAAATCCCCTTAATTGGCGTTTGTTGGAAATTGAAACGTAACCACTACAACCAACTAAGGGGAACTCAAATGAGTACGAATAAAATCAGCTATCAAGGGAAAAAAGTCTACGTGGGAATAGATGTTCATCTAAAAACTTACTCCGTTACCGCCAGATGCGAGGGAGCAGTGGTCCATCGAGTTACCATGGAGGCCAATCCTACCGGGTTGGTCACCTACTTAAAGCGGAGCTACTGAGAATTTCCAAATTATTTGATGGGGCCTTCGGTAGGTTTTGATCGCGCATTTTGATTGAGACATGTAAAAACCCATTATGACACGTCTGGGGTTACCCCTAGAATGAGGTCCCAAAACGGTTTGTCCCCTGCGGACGTTTAAACCGTCACGGTGGGAATACTGCTTTTTCTACATTGTCTTAACTATTCGATCTCATCTTCGCTCATTTGATGGAGATTCTCACTATCGTCGAGAACGTCTCATTTGAAGGCGAATGACTTCAGTGTGAATGCTTTTTTCCCAGTTTTGTATGATTGCCTTGAAAGCTTCAACTTGGGCTTCTGAAGCACCTTGAGCTTGCATGTGAGAGGCTAGCTGAGAGACGAATGAATATTCAGGTTTAGACTGCTGTGTAGGCTTCACTAACTCAGCGAGCTCTCCCACTGTAGAAATTTCTTCATCGATCACTGCGTCTGCTTTGATGGTTTCGATTTCGATTTTTAGTAGCCTGAGTTCGTGTGACGATTGCGCAAATTTGGCGACGAATTCGCGTAAGACCGCAGTGTGTTCGGGGCTGATATCAGTTTTCGAAAAGTTTTCAAGCGAATCGCCAAAACGATTTCTAAACTTTGCATCGAGCTCACCGAGTATTTTGTTTACCAGGGTGCTCTCTTTTGACAAAATGCTGCCAGGCTCGCCACAGTAAACAATTTGATGAAATTCATAGTTGACGCTTCACTTTCTGGTTGTTGGGGTTTGATACCAGAGTGTGTGGTGATTCGGGATTACATTTTTGGCAAAGCCGGTCGAGCTAGTGCGAGCATGATTGCCATCGCGCTTTCTACGTCGTTAATTCTTCCGTTCAATACTTCGGTAAGTGCGTCTTTCACCGGAAGCACGGCAATTCGTTCAATGAGTTCTGTCTCTTCAGGACTAGAGTCGGTTATCTGAACTCCAGTCACCAGGAAAACGGAGTGACGGAAGTCAGGCCGTCGTGTTTTCGCCGACCGAGTTTATTGTGAAACTGATCGAGCTGATACCTGACCCAAGGGTTCACCTCACTCGCTACCATGGTTTATGCTGATCTCCGCATAAATAGTTACTCTACATAACATGGTCTATTGGCACCCAACCATTTCAGTGTGATGACGGATTTTGGCAAAAAACGAGCGAAGCGAGTGCTCTTAGATGCGGGTTTCAGTCTTAAGGGCTGTCGATTTGAGAGTTAGAGGGTAGGCAGGCCCTATTTGAACCTCTTTTCCTTTTGGGAGAGTTGCTGCAAGCTTGCCCCATTCAGGATCTCTTGATAATTTAAAACACATGGGTATATGGAACAAACTGTTTGGAAAAAAAGAAACCCCCGCGCCGCCTTCGGCTAAACTCGATGAGACGACCCTAATTCACATAGTGAACGAGAATGGGGTACGAATGTCGATTCCAAAAGCGCAATGGAGAGAACGTATACTTCCTAAACAACTCAAGCAGTATTGGGATGAACCAAGGCAGCTCTATTTGGTCATTTTAGACGCACTCAAAGATGGGTTTAGATCCGATATTCTCGAAGCCGCTGAGCACTTATACAGCATTGATTCTTCATCGGTTGAGGCAACCTGCATTTGGGGCATTGCACTGATGGAAGAAAAGCGGTTCGACGAAGCAGAAAAGATCTTTTTAGAACACCAGGCTAAGTGTGGTGAGGTCGGAGTGGTATTGACAAATTTGGCCAAGGTCTATTCCTACAGAGATGATGATGAACCGAAGGTAGAAAAAATTCTGTGGCGTTCGCTTGAAGTTGACCCGAATCAAGAAAACGGCATGTCGTGGTACTGCTCTATTCAAAGAGAACGTTTTGGCGAGGCCGGGTGGCAAGAAGCACTTCGCGAGATTGCAAGTTTGCGCGGGTGTTGGCGTGCGCCACTTTGGTTGGCGCAGGAGCAGCTCAACCTCAATCATCTTGATCGAGCGATGGAGTATTACAGAAAAGTACTGGCACAGGTCGCGCCTGAGGTTCCAGAAGATGTGATGATCCAAATCAGTGGTGACCTGGGGCCTCGGGGATTCCTTAACGAATTATTAGAACTCATTGATCCCTATTTTGACCCAAATTCTCACGGAATAGGGGTTGGGAACAATCTGATCAAAGCGAATCTGGCCCAGGGCCGCAAGGAAAATGCCCGTCGGATTCATCAACAACTCGTGTCGATGAAACGACCAGAATGGACCGAAGCCCTGAATTTTTGGAACAGTGAACTACTCTCGAATTAGAAATTAGGCTCGTGCTGAAAAAGCAGTCGATTCAAGTCCAAACTAGTGGGCATTCAACACTAGAAGTTTTTCGCCCATTTTTTTCTCACATTACGAAGAACGACGGCATTGCTGAAATAGTAGGGTCTCGCGTTGGGTAGAGATTTCAACCGGACCTCTTTTCTATGATTATACTTGATAAACATAATGTTCGTCTGGCATAATGTTTCAAATGAAGCACTTCATCAATCGAGTCAAAGAGTTAGCGCTTCTCAAACGCGCCGAAAGTAGCCGTGGGTTATGGGTCTTTTACGGCAGGCGGCGGGTGGGTAAAACCCACCTCATTAAACATCATTTTGAGAAGCACGCCGGCAGATACGCTCAGGCCATTGAAGGGCATGTGAGTCTTCAAATTGAGCAAGTCTTAAATGACTGGAATCTGCAAGTGCCGGTGTTGCCAAGAACTTGGATCGAATTTTTCAAAGTCATAGACGAACTGGCCGATCCCGATATTTTAGGTGACATTTTGTGTATCGACGAGTTTCCCTATCTAGTCGAAACCACTCCTGAGCTGCCCAGTCTCTTTCAGCGGTGGTGGGATCATCGCAAAAATAAGAAGTGTCTCTTTATTATTGCGGGCTCGAGTCGAGGTATGATGCATTCTTTGTTTCTCGAAGAAAGTAGCCCGATGTTTGGCCGCGCTGAGGCAGTCACTCTCATTGAACCTATGGACTACGCAGCTTTTTGCCAGTTTCATCATCTTGCTGTCGGTGAGGTCGACCATTTTTTGAGCTATTCGCTCGTCGGAGGCATGCCGAAGTACTGGCAATGGTTAGATCCCGACAGCTCAGCTCTTGAAAATGCCCACGAACTATTTTTTTCAGAATATGCCCGAATGGAGCATGAACCCCGCCGTGTACTTTCGGATGAGAAGATCGAAGGCATTCAGCCAATGATGCTTCTCGAATCGATCGGAAGGGGTGCTCATCGAGTTTCTGAAATCGCTGGTAGAATCGGGGTGCCTCAGACCTCATTGGGACGAGGCCTTCGCTTGCTTCTGGATTCGTCGTTAATTCAGCGAGAAATGCCTTATGGTGAAACTCTTAAGACGTCGAAACGAACCTTGTACAAGATAATTGATCCGATGTTATATTTTTGGTTTGGTACCTATTCGGCACTTCGAGTGAGGTGGCATCAGATGGACCAGAGTGCGCGACGACAAGCGATTTACCTTCATGCAAGTAAAGTGTTTGAAAATGAAGTCAGGCAGCAGTTTAGGTTTAGTAGTCGCTATTGGAATGAAAAAGGTGAAATCGATTGGATTTCGCCTGACCTTGCTTTGGGTGCAAAACCCAAGGATATTCTTGTGGGTGAGGTAAAGTTTACGACACTCAAAAAAAGTCAAAAAGCTGGACTTGAGCTAGAACTCACAAAAAAAATTGAAACTTTGGGTTTGAATGCTAAGTGCAATACTACTTCGATTCAGGTGTGGGATTGGCCGGCTTTTGTCGCCCATCTGTCGCAACGCAGGTGATGACTCGTTTTTAGCCAAAAATCGCCGACGAATTATTTCTTATTGCTAGGAGTCGATCGCGAGTTACGCAAGGCCGGATTCAGTTTTAAGGGCCGACTAAGACGAAAGAAGTCAAAAAATTGAATCAGGACTTCAGGACAAAAAGAAAACCGACGCGAGACCTTTCTGAAATTGAATCCAATGGACGTTGCAAAACAAGAGTTCACCTTGTTGAACGTTTTTCATTTTCCTTTGTGGGGCTTCTGTCGTTTTGTTTTTGACTGTGCCAAGGCAACTTTAGATTTAAAACGAAGACATGCCAACCTACCGTCCCACTCTCAAGCGTTCTAATAGCACTCGCTCTATTCATTAAATTTATTTTTTGTTTCAATAAGGCAAAATTTTGTGCTCTAATTTTTTTTGAAAAACTAGGTCGTCGGACTTCATCGCAAAAATGCGACACTGTAGTGTGCGCAACTATTAATAATGAGACCTTACGAAGAAATAGAGACAACCCATGAACGTAAAAAGATCAATTTCTATAGCAGTTTATGCACTTCTTGTCAGCACATCGATGATTCTGGTCACGGCGTGCGGCTCAAGTGTCCCTTCTACCGCTGAGCCCGTAGCTGAGCCCACCGTCGCTACCGCCGCCACCGTTCCTGGCGCCCCAACTATCGGAACCGCTACCGGTGGCAATGGTTCAGTCTCTGTGAGCTTTACTGCTCCTAGTTCAAACGGCGATTCTGCAATATTGGAATATACCGTAAGTTCTACGCCTGGTAGTATCTTAGGCTCTGGCAGCGGCAGTCCGATTACGGTGAGTGGTCTCACCAATGGAACAGCCTATACCTTTACGGTCATAGCGACCAACGCAGTCGGAAACAGCGCTGCTTCTAGTGCTTCAAATTCGGTCACTCCTGCAGCGCCTTCTACGATCACATTTTCTCCAAGCAGCGGCACTATTGGAACCCTCTTGACGATTACCAGTTCTGACACCGATTTGAGTGGCCAACAAGGAGTGGCCGTAAATGGAGTCGCCGCTATTGTCTTGAGCTCTTCTACTACAACAATTACAGCGATGGTTATGCCACAGGCGACAACCGGTACAATTTCGGTGACAACTTCTGCTGGTACAACGACCTCAACTAGCGATTTTACTGTTAGCGCTGCGTCGTCAATTGCGAACCAGCAAGGGTCAAAACTGGTTGGAACAGGCGGCTCAGGCACGGCCGGGCAGGGATGGGCGGTTGCCCTCAGTGCTGACGGAAACACAGCAATCTCTAGCGGATCTTCGGACAACTCAAACACGGGTGCAGTTTGGGTTTACACGCGAAGTGGAACTACTTGGACTCAGCAAGGTTCAAAACTCGTCGGTACCGGCGCCACTGGAAGCGCTCTTCAGGGTAGCTCTGTTGCTATAAGTGCTGATGGAAATACCGCCGCAGTTGGAGGGTACAATGACAGCGGTAATGTGGGCGCAGTTTGGGTATTTGTTCGAAGCGGAGCAACCTGGAGCCAGCAAGGCTCGAAACTAACTGGAAGTAGTCCAGTAGGCAGCTCTTATCAGGGGCAATCAGTCGCAATCAGCAGTGATGGTAACACCCTAATTGTCGGCGGCTTTGGTGACGACAGTAATGCAGGCGCCGCCTGGGTATTTACCCGTACCGGAACCACATGGACCCAGCAAGGGTCAAAACTGGTTGGCACCGGCGCTTCGGGCGCTGCTAAGCAGGGTCAATCGGTCGCAATCAGCGCCGACGGTAACACAGCAATCGTTGGGGGTCTCGATGACAATACCAGCGCAGGTGCTACCTGGGTTTATACCCGCAGTGGAACCACATGGACCCAGCAGGGATCGAAACTGGTTGGCACGGGCGCTACGGGTGCTGCTAAGCAGGGGCATTCGGTCGCAATCAGCGCCGACGGCAACACCGCAATTATTGGGGGATTTGTAGACGATAGTAGTCGGGGTGCCGGGTGGGTATTTACCCGCAGCGGAATCACGTGGACCCAGCAAGGTTCAAAACTCACTGCCAACAGTGTTGCCTACCAAGGTCGCTCAATCGGACTGAGTGCCGATGGAAATACGGCGATTATCGGCGGAGACGGCGACACTTCTTTGGTGGGAGCAGTCTGGGTTTACACCCGAAGTGGAACCACATGGACCGTAGGTTCAAAATTGATTGGCACAGGAACTGGTTCGGCACAACCTCGACAAGGCTCATCGTGTGCCATCAGTGCAGATGCCAGCACTGTGCTCGTCGGTGGATACGGTGATAACAGCTCTGCGGGTGCGACATGGGTTTTTACACCATAGCGATGATGCTCGAATATACGGATACAAACCGAAACACCGTAAGTTCATCACAAACTGGTTTAGGAACAATCACCTTTAGTAAAACGGCCACAACTCCGACAACTTTAACTTCTCTTAGAATTGCAGCGGGCACTGGCGAGCGCCCCTGGTCTTGATGGGTAAGCTTTGCTATGATTTTTTTAATGACCAATGGCGCAGATCCATCTAGATTAGTAACAATAGTATAGTCTGTATCAATAAAATATTCTGGGAGAAAATCAGTATGCGTCTTTTATTAAGTGTTCTCATTTTGACTGCAATGACGCCTTTCACTTCGACTTATGGTGCGGCATTTAATATGACATGCCCCTCTACGTTTTCGACTGCAGGGGCGAACGGCTATATGCCTAAGCCAGAGGTTTCGACAACTTTGGGCGAATGGAAGCTCGCGCCACCTAGTTTCGATACGGCAAGTGCCGCAACACTCGAAGGTGCGGGCACGAGTCCAATCTTCATTTGTAACTTTAAAGTGATCGGCGTCCTCAATGTTTATTACACGCCAAACACCGCCTACGTGAGTGAGGTGACTGGCCGGGACGTTAAGTTGATCGACGCTAATAGCGCACCACTTCAGACATTGACGTGTCCCCAATCCTTTGTCTTGCCGCAGCCAAGTCTTTATCCGCTCGCAAAGCCAAGTGGATCGGTAACTGCGACCTTCAAGTCTGCCATGAAGCAATACGGCAAAGCCTATTGCCAGTATGATCTTAGCTGGACTCCAGCCACGGGAGCTTCACGCCCAGCTCAGTCAGCCAAACTTCCGATGGGTTACACTCCCATCAATCCCGTGGGTGGTTGCCAATTAAAAGCGCCTAATAGCTTTTATTGTTGGTAATTCGAAGCACTTTTCAGAAGCTTTTTTGAGCACACAATTGCAGTACCTGTTGGAAGTGGGCGCGAAGACTTTGCCGATCTTTTGTCGATGGTTGGAGCTGAGAAAGAGTCAAAGGACGAGGGCTTGTGGGTCTGTAGCGTTATCAAGCCTGATGAGATGTTTCTAACAAAGAGCTCGAAAGATCGTCATTCGGCTCTTGCCTTTCGCTTGTTGCATTTATCTTTTTTACGAGACGGCCGATTGCCTGATGTGTGTCAAACCGCCTTGAAGCGACACCCCGAGGTGAGTATCAAGAATTGTGCACTCTGAAGGACCGGCCTTGGCAGATATAATCGTTTCGAGACAATAAAAAACAGATAACAGCGTTATCTCTGACGAGTCGAAGCATCTCAATTCTTTCTACACTGATCAAGACTCGTCTGGTGCTCTTAAAGGCGGGGTTCAGTCTTAAGGGGTGCCTGAGTGTTAGGCGGCAGGTAGACCCTGTTTGAAACGCCTTTCGTTTCTGAGAAGCCCTTAAGGTAAGTATCAGCTGAAATTTTTGACTCTAAGCACTTATCAATCACCTTTTCTTCGAGTTGGTTACGGGCCATTTTGCGGGCCTTTTGCCGTTGCTGAGTGATGTCATTTTCAACCGTTTTGGCTTCGGCAAAATTTCTTAGTGCTAGGTCTGACAGTGCAAATCCTTTGACTGACTCGGGCCAGATGCGCGAAGACCCCAGAGATGCAATGCCACTCAAATTCGGGTCCAAAAAATCAACTTCGTAAAAGGCAGTCTCTTTTTCAGTTCGCCGCTCGATCACGATGACGCCGTCTGCATGCAGAACGTCGTTCTTATTGGGGTGTTTGGGGTCTTTAGCTAACTGGTACCGATAGACAACCAGTGTAGGCGATAGCCTCGTCATGAAATAGTCGGTCGTTACATGGGCGTTTGGCATGAACGGCACCGGGATATTCTGTTCGGTGTGAACTTTGAAATATTTGTTACCACCCACTTCGTGGGTTTTCATATCTATCACTTCGATTGCTTCGATGTCTTCAAAAAGGTCTTTGTATCCGACGAAATCGTCGAGTGCAGCTATTATCTTCTCAATGCCGGAGTGAATGAGTAACCCGTGTGCCACACCTACAAAATGAGTTTGAATGGGGTGACTTAGGCAACTCATGCTAATCGAGTCGGCAGTGATGGTCTTGATGGCTTTCTCTGAAGCCTTTAGGGTACTCAGCATCTGTAAAGAATTTGTATAGTCGCTGTTGATTAAAACCCCTTCGGCATGGCTACTAAAAGGCCTCAGAACGGCGAATAGTGATATGATCGTGTGGGCGATGATAAGTCTTCGGTTCGTCATAATAACCTTTGCGTTCGTATCAGCGTAACTCTTCAAGTTGAAATTAGAAATGTCGTTTTGTTGACGGTACCTTCAAAGAACAAAGAAAAAATAAAGTGTGCTTCTCTCTTGTTGTGGCACTTAGAAATTGGGCTCATACTAAGCAGATTGCTCTATGGTTGCCATTATCTTAGAAGAAAACAATCACACCCGTCTAGTACTCACTAAAATGCTTTCGGTGCTGGGTTATGAATCAGTTTTGTCGTCTTCGCATATTGACGAAGTCTGTTTCTACATTAGTCAAAACTTGAACCGCGTAAAACTGATTTTATCAGCGTCGTCAGTCGACGATGGGCCTGATTTTCCGCTATCACGCCTGGTCATACAAAATCGAGAACTCGATCTCACTCCAATGGTCTATATTCAAAATGAGAGCCACTTTTATTCGCAGGCGAGGCATCCGAATCCGCTGTCGCGAATTGACGATACCCTCACGAAACCTTTCATAGTTAAGGATTTGAAAGCAAGCATCGTGCGCGCTCATCAGCGGCGGGCCGCCCTAAGAAATACGATACTCATTTTGGGCAATCAACTGCACAGAGAAAACGCAATTGAAGCGATGTACGACAGCCAAGATTCAACCCACTGGAAAGAAGTGCTTTCAGCCGATACTTTCGAGTCATTTAAAGCGGCCGTGCTAAAGGGGGGCTTTAGAGTTGGGAGTATCTTGATTGCTCCCGAATTTTTGTCGCATCAGCTGGTCGCTTGGCTGCGGCTATTTCGGCGATCACCGCACGGAATAGAAACGCCGATCGCTTTTTTGAGCCAAGACCCTGGGCTTGCTCATGAGATTCGTCCGCACTGTGATCTGTTTGTTTCTGATCCCAAAACGGTAGCACTAAAAATGGGAATGTGGAGGCAGCTGCTCTTGAATTTGTCTCGTCGGTTGCTGCACGGTTGGCAACTAAGAGACCTTCTCGCAACCGCAAAAGACAAAATCAAATCTGGCGACGTCGGTTCGGCCAAAAAGAATTTGAAACAAGCCCTAGCGCTTGATTCTACTCGCTGGGAGGCTCATGAACTTGAAGGAATATTGGCCGAAAAATCTGGAAAAACTGAAGCGGCAATCGAGAGTTTTAAAACCGAACTTGGCTTGCAGCCATTTGCTCCTCTTCCGTACTTAAAATTGATTCAACTGGCTTCGGTATCTGATAGAGATCGCTTCATCACGAGTGCCGCGGTATATTGCCCACATCACCCACAGATTCAGGCTTTGATCGGTCAAGCGAAGGTTAGCCGGCCATGACTGAGGCGAAAATTGAGTTTTCTCAAGAGTCCGACGAGGCAGGTTCAGACGAAATTTCAAAACATATTTTGAAGTATGGTCACAATTTTACATCGGTCGTTACTTTGTATACTGGGTTTAAGTACTTTAAGAAGTACCGAAGCCATAACCGATTGCAAGAACTTGGCGGTTCAAAAGAGTTAGTCGGGGTCATCGCTTATGTTGAGACCCCCACTGCTTGGGTTGCGGCGGGTGATCCCATTTGTGAAGAGAACCTAGCGCGAGAAATGATTGTCGATTTTGTAAAAATGGCCCGAAAAATAAGTAAAATCTGCATTTTTTTGCCGACCTCAAAAAAAAATGCAGCGCTCGCAAGAAAGATGGGTTTCACCGTTTTCGAGATCGGAAAAAATCCCTGGATAAGCCTAAATACAGTTTCGCCAACGGTTAAAGAGCAGTATTTGCAGAAGTTGCATGTGGCCAGGCAGCTTCATGCCAAAGGCGCAATCGTAGAAAGATTTGATCCGCTTCAGATCACGACTCGTGAACGGTTAGAACTCGATTCGATTGCAGCGCAATGGCTACGATCGAAAAAAACAATACCTCTTGCTTTTTTGAATCAAGTCAAGCCTTGGTCGCTAGTGAGGGTTAAACGGTATTACCGGGTTCTCTTTCACGGTCAACAGATAGGATTTTTGGCAGCTATTCCGATTCCGGTGACCAATAGTTGGTATTTAATCGACTTGATTCGTTCGCCCCAGTCGCCTTTGGGTACTACCGAGTTACTGGTAATTGAAGCTATCGATCTTTTGAAAAAAGAGGGCGCAAACGAAGTCACTCTTGGTACTTCAGTCTTGGTGCCGGTGACTGGTCAAGAACGTGAGCTTCATAAAATAGGTTACCGTATTTCTAATTTCATGTTTGATCATTTCAATTTCTTTTACGGATTTAAATCACTCTATCAGTACAAAGATAAGTTTGAGACGACGCACTGGGAACCAGTCTACCTCATCAGTAGTTCCCGATTTTTTGGCATTCGCGCAAGTTACGGCATCATTCGTGCGCTTTTTGGAAAACCGGTTACGACAATTCTGGCTACCGCATTTTTTAAAGCGTTGGCGCAGTTCGACCTTGCGGCTGTTCTTCACCGGTACCTCTCGCACTCGATTGTCACTCGCACTTTGCCAAAACGTCGGTCTCTGTTTATTGTCGGGGCCAAAAGTGTTTCGGTTTTGACGTTCATGAATATTCTCTTCTTTTTGTTCGCCATTGACCGCACCAATAGGCTTAGGCCAATTGTGAAAGAATTTTTTGGCTATAGTTGGGAACATTTTTCTGGAACTGGATTGGAGTTTCAAAATTTAAGAACCCTGCTACTTTCGTCATTTCTTCATTTCGATCTCACGCATTTGGTCTTCAACCTTTTATTGTTGGTTTTTCTGGTGGGCTTCTTAGAATTGATTGCCGGTTCAGTGCTTGTGGTGACTTGCTATTTTTTTGGTGTCATGCTGTCGAATCCGATGACCTCAGTTGCGGTCGCCGCTTTTTTGCATGTGGTTCGGCTAGACCCCGGTGCACAGTTTTTTCAGAAAATTGATGTGGGGTGCTCGCTAGGAGTGTTTTCGTGCCTGGGTGCATTTTGCCATTTTATGAAGAGATCAGGGCTATTGATTTTTCTGTTGCTGTTTGGAATTGTCATTTACGCTGCCCTCGTTTCTGATTTAATGGCCCTGAATCATCTTGTTGCTGTGGGTATCGGGTTACTAGTGGCGATGAAACAGTATCCGAAGGCAATGAAACTCGACTAGATCTGCTTCGGGCGACACCTGAGTGGCAAAATTATCTCTCGCGCCCGACGTGCACACGAGTTTGTTTATCAATGGTGCATTTATACTATGCCCGTTGACAAGTCAGCATTTTCTGCCATAATCGATAATTATCTGCTAAAAAAGGGGTTTTTTAGAAATTTATGGCAAAAATCTTACTGATTGACGACTCGAAAACTTCAATAAAGAACTTAATAGATTCGCTGAGAGAGTTAGCCGGAATTGAGTTTTTTGAGGCGAAAAATGGCCAAGAAGGTCTTGATTCGGTAGCTAAGAATAAGCCCGACTGTGTCGTTTGCGATCTCAATATGCCAGGAACCGATGGGTACTTTTTTCTCGAGAACCTCAGAAAATCCGGAAACGCTGTGCCCGTAATTATTGTCAGCGCTGACGTTTCAGATGCCTCGCGAAGTAGGGTGCTATCACTGGGTGCTCATTCGTTGCTCAAGAAGCCGATATTTGGATTACCATCTGAACTAAAAAACATAGTCAAAGCAGTGTTGAAAATCTAAACTGTTTTAAACTGCTCCAGTTGATTGGGTCTGGCGCCTAACAGGTGCTCGCATTTCGAGCGCTTGCCGCCCCTCTTTGATCGTGAGTCCTATTTAATCACCAGTTATTAATAAAGTTGCTTAAATTTGGTCACTTGCCACAGTTATTCTTTGAATAGGCCGAATTAATGGGGTCAGTTTCAAACTTTTAAGCTCGCCAGGCAAGAGCTGCGAGTGGTGAGAGCTTAGATTCAAAGAAGAGTACGACTTCACCGTCAAGTTGGAGTTTTTCAAACTTATATTTTTTTGACACCAACGTCACATAATCAGCAGTGAGAGACTTCGGAAGTTGGGTGATAGTTTCGATTTTCGAGTCTGAGTAGTTAGGTGACTCAAATTTGAGTGCAAAACCAAATGAATTGGCCATTGCCCCAACCACCGAAGACAAAACACGATTCGAGAACTCGCACACCGCATCGGGTAGCCAGTCTATATCACCTGTGGTCTCGAGACCGTCTCCATACATAACTTTCAATATTTTCTCGCAACTTGCCTTCGGAATTAATAAACAAGCCGCTCCACTGACTGGCCCAGAAAAATTAATCGTGCAAGCTGAAATTTCACCTTGTAGGTGCCTATCAAGGTAATCAGCAACACCCGTCAGTTTTAATTCTTCTAAAATAGAGGGTGATTAAAAAACATCCTGTTCATCTCCAGCAACTTTAAGTGCTGTCTGAAAATTCCAGTCGATATTGCGCACAAACAAGTCTCTTAAAACTTCGAGGTCAGCCATGCCCTATTTTCACTCACTATGCCCTGATCGTAAAGTGTTTTTTTTAGAAAGTGCGATCTTAAAGAAAATTTCGGTGCTTATTCGTTAGCTAAGAATTTGAACGGACGTCGCTAAAATGCATGGTCAAATAGTTGTCAAATAGTTACCAAATAGTCGACCGACAAGAAAATGAAAAAAAACGTCAATAAATAGAATCTATTAACATATTTTGTGGCGCTAATTTTCAAGATAGGCCGCAATAACGAAAAAGTTTGATCTGGCATTTCATCACTGACAGCAGGACTTTTCGCAGTTACCCTTAGAGAAACCCCTTGCCGCTGGCCACTTAGTCAGAAGGAAAATCAAAAATGGGCCCATTTCAGAAAAAATTCACCCTCTTGCTCGAACGGCAAAATCATTGGGCTCAAAGTGTCCCGGTCATTGTTTTACTTTCGCTACTCGGTCTGACGTTTTTTACTTGGAAGACTACTCGAGATTCGGCGCACGCAATAGCTGAGGCCGCATTCAGTGATGAATGCAGAGAAATTCAGAAACACGTTGAGTCGCGCCTAACCGAGCAAGAAGTGCTGCTTCGAGGGGCCGTAGGACTTTTTAACAGCACGGGTGAGATGAGTCACTCTCAGTGGCGACGGTACGTTTCAGCCCTCGAGCTCGATCGTTTCCAACCTGGCATTCTTGGTCTTGGATTTTCGGTTCGGCTTAAACCCGATGAAAAATCGGCCAATATGAGAAAAATTCGCGCCGAAGGATTTCCCGAATACACCATAAAACCCGAAGGCGAGCGTTCAGTTTACGCCCCAGTCATCTACCTAGAACCTTTTAATTGGCGCAATCAGCGCGCACTTGGCTACGACCTATACTCAGAGCTCGTGCGACGCACGGCTCTTGATTATGCAGCCGACCAGGCAGCTGCCACGCTTTCTGGTAAAATCACTTTGCTTCAAGAAACTGAAACCGATAAACAAATCGGAGTTCTCATGATCGTGCCCGTTTATCGAATGGGGGCACTAGTCGACACGGTTGAAAATCGTCGAGCCGCGCTGCTGGGGTTTGTCTATGCCCCGATTCGAATGGGCGATTTCATGAAAAATATCTTGAAACTGCTGCCTCACGGGGTCGAGTTCACCATTCTAGATGAAACCTCATCACTGCCCGATAAGAAACTTTTCAGTAATGAGACGGGGTCACCGACTGGCAATAAACCCGAGTTTACCGAGACTCACAGCACTGAGGTATTTCAAGGTCGGCGCTGGTCTTTTACGTGTTCGAGTTTGCCTTCGTTTGAGGCTAACGCGAGCAGCACTAAATATCAGATAATTTTGGGTAGCGGCATTCTTTTGAGCTTTTTTACGTTTTATATTTTGATAATTTTAGGGCGCTCACGTCAGCTGGCGGTCGCACTCGCAGAGCGCAAATCACAAGAACTCGCATCAGAAGAAGAATTCTTTCATCTGCTTTTCAATTCAACAGCCGAAGCGATTTGCGTGCTCGACAATCAGGGTTTGTGTACTTACGCAAATCAGGCCTGCCTAGAAACCCTGGGGTTTTTAAATAAAGACGAGATTCTTGGCAAAAACCTGCACGAGTTGACTCAGCACATGCATGTCGATGGCACTCGGTCGCAGGTTGACGAGTGTGATATCATCACCGCACTTAAGCAGGGCAAGAATAATCATAACCCCGACGGCATCTTCTACAAAAGAGATGGCAATGTTCTGCCGGTCGAGTATTGGTCTTATCCGCGCCTAGAAAGTGGCAAAATTATTGGAGCGGTGATTACTTTTCTCAATATCACCGAAAGAAAACTCGCCAGCGAAAAACTCAAGGTAGCGGTTGTTGAACTCGATACGATTTTTGAAAACATTAGTGTGGGCATCTTAGTCGAGAAAGATGGGCAATACTTAAGAGTAAATGGGGCGCTAACCGAAATGATGGGCTATCAAACCGAAGACGTTTGGAAGCTCGATTGGTATTTCAGTTTTCGCAGCAAACAAGTTTACGCACAGTTTCGTAGTGAGGCCTCGATCGCGTTTTTGCAGGGTAAGGTGTTTCAGTCAGAACAAGAAATCATGCGCAAAGACGGTTCGCTATTTTCAGCGAAACTGACTGGCAAGTCACTAGACCTCAAAGAAAATAAACACCTTTGGGTCATTGAAGACATTAGCGATTCAAAAAATGCCGTAGCGCAATTGATCGCGGCCAAAAAAGCCGCCGATGAGGCAAGTCAACTCAAGAGTATCTTTTTGGCGAATATGAGTCACGAAATCAGAACCCCCATGAATGCGATTGTCGGTTTTAGCGAAATTCTTCTCGAAAATGGGCTGTCGCCCGATCAGCAAGAAAGTGCAAGCGCTATTCACGCAAGCGGCAAAAATCTCTTACAAATCATCAACACTATTTTAGACCTCTCAAAAGTCGAAGCCGATAAAATGGAACTCGATTTTGTCGATTTCAAAGTCGAGACTCTCATCGACGAGGTGCTCGATGCCGTCGGGGCAAAAAAAATGAAGAGTGCAGTTGAACTCAAAGTTCACCTTAACCCCAAGCTTGACCCGGTTTACCGCGGTGACGTGGTCAGAATTAGACAAATTCTCATCAATCTTTTGGCAAACGCGGTTAAATTCACGGCACGTGGCACCATTAAGATTGCCGTAAATCTACGAGTGATAGACACTCAGCAAACCACTCTCGACTTCAGTATCGCAGATACCGGAAGCGGTATGAAAGCTGAGTACCTCAAAAAGATTTTTGAACCCTTTAGTCAAGAAGATAGCTCGATGACTCGACAACATGGCGGCACGGGGTTAGGCGTATCGATTTCAAAGAAATTAGCCGTACTCATGGGGGGTGACATTCACTACCAGAGTATTGAAGGGCAAGGCACCACTGTTACCGTTGCAGTCATAGTAAAAAATGGCGTTCAAGATGCTGCGCTTACTCAGGCCACTCCGAATTTGAAATCCGACACCAAAGTAGGCGAACCGATAAATCAAAATCGGCTCATACTAGTGGCCGAAGACACCCAAGTAAATCAACTTTTGATTAAAAAATATCTGACTTTGTGGGGGTATTCTGCAATTTTTGCCAATAACGGTAAAGAAGTCTTGGCTCTTCTCAAGTCAAAACGAGTCGACCTCATTTTAATGGACGTACAGATGGCGATCATGGATGGCCTTGAGGCCACTAAGGTCATACGTAAAACGGGTAGTCAAATTCCGATCATTGGTCTTTCTGCCCATGCCATGAAACAAAATGAAGAACAGGCTCTGGCCTCGGGTATGAACGATTACATCACCAAGCCCATTGATTCGACCGCCTTGCAGAACGCCCTGGTGAAGCACTTAAAAGACCTACTCAAGATACCCGAACAAGCGGCCAAAGACATCGATCAAGAACTCTATCGAGCGTTCATTAAAGATGTGAATAAGAAACTACTCAGCTACGCTGAGTTGCTAGAGTCAAAGCGGTTTGCCGATCTCAATAGGCTAGGGCATGGTATCAAGTCGTACGCCGCTACCTACGGGCATCGAGACTTAGGCGAAATCGGCAAAGAAATTGAGCACACGGCTTTGAGTGAAAACCTTCAGTCTTTGAGAGCAGTGGGCGAAAAACTGAGGCAGTACTTAATAAACCATGAAATCTATCAAGCGTAGGAGAACCTTCAAGTGAACGCAAAATATACCCTGTTAGCTGTCGATGACGAGTCGCTTAATTTGCTCTTACTCGAAAAGACCCTAAAAAACCAATACCGCGTTCTCACGGCCTTGAGTGCCGACGAGGCCTGGCTGCTTCTCGACAAGAACCCGGTAGACCTTGTCTTGCTCGATGTTTCAATGCCAGGCACAGACGGCTTTACTTTTTGCGAAAGGGTAAAAAAAGAGAGCCGACTGAAAGACATTCCCATTATTTTTCTCACGGCCTTCAGCGATACCGAAAATATCGTCAAAGGGCTAGAAATCGGGGGTAATGATCACATCAGTAAACCGTTTGTGAGTGAAATTCTGAAGTCGCGAATTCAAATTCAATTGAAAATCGTAGAGCACATTCGCAATCAAGAAGAAGTACAACGCAATTTTTTTCAAGTCGCGCGCCTGGCTTCAGTTGGCACCTTAAGTGCCGGTATTGCTCATGAACTCAACACGCCCCTTGCAATCATCACGGCTTACGCGACTAAGTTGCACGAGCAGATTCTTGAAAATAATTTTGATAAAGAAGAATCGTCAAATACCATCGACACCGTGCTCAGAATGGCCGAGCGCATGCGAAAAATCATCGCCTACGTTCGCGAGTTCGCTGATTATAAAAAAGACCAGCAAGACAGCGCCACTGACCTCAATGAAGTGATTGAAAGTACGCTGCTGCTTTTTAAACAGCAGTTTGCCGATCGGCAAATAACTGAAACGTTGCAGTTGACTAGTGGCTTACCGAAAATCCAGATCAATAGAGGCAAATTTGAATTTGTGATTCAAAATTTACTACTCAATGCCCGCGATGCGTTTGATCAGTTCGAACCCGCAACCGCCAAGAACATCACGGTCACGACGGCCAGAGTGACTGACAGCCCCAACCTCGTTATTACGGTCAAAGACAATGGCAAAGGAATTTCGAAAGTGTATTTAGATAAGCTCTTTGATCCTTTTTTCACTTTAAAAGAAGTCGGGCAAGGCACTGGCTTAGGCTTATCAATAATCTATTCAATCATCAAAGCTTACGGCGGCGCCATCAGTGTCAAGAGCGAAGAAAACGGCGGCACCATCGTTCAAGCGAGTTTGCCTCTTCAAATGCCGTGAATCATTGTGGTCGTCGGCGGTTGCACTCAGCACAAACTGGGTTAAAAACGTTTCTAACAAAAACTTCGAGAAACCCTGCGTAAAAATAGATCAAACTAATTTGGTTCACACCGCAGGGAATACATTACCATGCGACTCTCGCCGTGTGTTGCCTCGTTGAGGCTAACTAATGACGCCTTTGATATGGTCTTGGGTGCGCTGCTCTTTGGGGTGTTCAAAAACCTGAGCGGCCGGGCCACACTCGATGAGTTCGCCCAGGTACATGAATACGACGTAATCGGCGAGGCGTCGAGCCTGCCGCAAGAGGTGGGTGACGATCACGATGGTATAGCGGTCTTTGAGTTCGTGTAGTTTGCCTTCAATGTGCCGCGTAGAGATGGGGTCTAACGCTGAGGTGGGTTCATCGGCCAAAATGATTTCAGGTTCAACCGCAAGGCCCCGCGCTAAGCAAAGCCTTTGCTGTTGGCCGATTGAAAGGCTAGCGGCCGATTCATTGAGACGATCTTTAACTTCGTCCCAAAGGCCGGCGATTTGAAGATTTTTTTGCACGAGCACTTCGAGCTGTTGTCGATTTCGCATACCGTGAATTTTGGGGCCGTAGGCGACATTTTCAAAAATTGACATCGGAAGCGGCGAGGGTCTTTGCGAAAGAAGTCCCATTTTTTTTCTGATGCGGGTCACGTCGACCTTTGAACTAAAAATGTCTTCGCCATCAACCAGTACGCTGCCTCTGACCGTAGTTTCGTCGAAGGTATCGATCATGCGATTAAAAGAGCGCAGCAGGGTTGATTTTCCGCAGCCCGAGGGCCCGATGATCGCGGTGATGGCCCGGTCAGGAATTTCGACACTGATGTTATTGAGTGCCAAAGTGTTTTTGTAATAAACGCTGAGGTTCTTGGTCTGAATGTGCGTTCTGGATTCGGGTTTTGGCGGTTGCATCGAGATCCTCATTTGATGACGTGGCGGTGAAGTTTTCGAACCAGCAGTCTGGCGAGCAAACTGATGAACAGAATCATGACGGTGAGTACAAACGCACTCGCGTAGGCGCGACTGCGAACCTCAGGAAATGGTGTTCCTAATTGAAAGAAAATTGCTAACGGCAACGTGGCGACGGGCTGCGAGAGCGAGGTGGGTACGGCGTCTGAAAATCCTGCCGTGAATAAGACAGAAGCTGAGTCACCGATGCCGCGCCCAAACGCCATCAGGACGGCGCTGAGTAGACCCGGAAACCCCTGGCGGAGCACGACTTTTAAGGCAGTTTCTGAGCGTGTGGCTCCCAATGAATACGAGGCGTGAATCATTTCTTTTGGGGTCATGCGCAGGCTCTCGTCAATGCCTCTGCAAAGAATGGGCAGAATCAAACAAGCCACCGTGATCATGCCCGCGAGTAGCGAGGTTCTGAGGCCTAGCGTGAGCATCAAGGTAAATCCAAAAGCGCCATAAACGATCGAAGGAATTCCGCACATGACATCGAGCGAAGTTCGGGTGAGGTGGGCAAGCCACGAATTTTTCTTTGTGTAGACGTTGAGGTAAATCGCAATCGGAATACTGATGCTTAGCGCAATCGCCGTGGCACCGCCCGCCAGGAGCAGTGAACCCACGATGGCATTTAAAATGCCACCTTCTTTACCGAGGTAAAATCCCCCCTTTGGGGTTTGGGTCAGCATTTCAAAGCTCAACGATGAAAGCCCTTTTTGCGTGATCACGCCGACGATGAATAAGGCGCAGCAGGCCACGAGAACCGTGGTCGTGAGCATGAGGCTCTTGAAAAAAAATTCTTCGGCGTTACGCAAGTCAAAGCGTTTCATGGCCTAAAACCCTCTCTTTTCGATGCGAATCAAGACTAGGCGGGCGAGGCCATTAAAAAACAGCACGACTAAAAAGAGAATCAGGGCTCCCAAAAGTAGCGCTGAATCGTAAAGCGGAATTGAGAGCATTTCGCCGTAATTGTTGGCGATTAAAGCGGGTAGCGGATACGCGGGGTCGAAAACCGAGTGAGGGGCCCTGGCAACATTGCCCGCGACCATGAGAACGGCCATGGTTTCGCCGAATGCTCGGGTAACGCCGAGAATGCTGGCCGCAATGACCCCCGGCAGGGCCTTACGCAAAACGACTTTCTTGATGGTTTGCCATTGAGTGGCCCCCAAGGCGAGCGATGCGTGGCGAAGTTCAACGGGCACGCCAGTCAGTACTTGCAAGGTGACACTAATGATCGCCGGAAAAATCATCACGGCGAGTACAATTCCGGCCGCGAGAACTGAATAGCCAGAAATTGAAATTTTAAAGACGGTGGCCGCGAAAGCTTTGATTGAGGGAACGACGATTAACACGCCCCACATTCCGTAGACGATTGAAGGAATGCCGGCGAGCAGGTCAAGCAAAGGGTTCATCAGGGTACGCATCTTTTTTTTGCTATACTCAGTCAGAAAAATCGCAGTCAGTAAAGAGGTCGGTACGGCGATAATCGCCGCTATGGCGGTTACCCAGGTAGTGCCGAGAATGAAGGGTGAAAATCCGAAATCGCCTTTTAACGGAAACCACGAACTTGAAAACAGCAGCTCGGCCCAGGAGTGAGTCTCGAGAATCGGAAGGCATTTTTGAAATAAGAGCAGGCCAATCACGACGACCAGTAGGCTCGAGAGCAAGGTGAGTACTAACATCAAATTGCCGAAAATCGCTTCGGTGATGAGGCGCCAATTCACGGGCTTGAAGTTAGGTTTGATTCGGAGTTTAAGAGCCCGGAGCTCGACCACGGTCATTTTTGATTTTCACTCACGCGTTTGATTTCTTCAGCGAGTCTGGCTGGTGATAGGGCAATGTATCCGGCTTCGTTTACGTATTTTTGTCCTTCGGTTAAAGTCCAAAGAATGAACTCGGTGACGGCTTTTCGTTGATTGTTTTGGTGACTATTTTGGTGGCCAGCTTGGTGGCCATTTGCTTGGCCATTTGCTTGGCCCGCTGAGGCTGGTGAAGCCTTTAAGACCAGGTAAAGTTCTCGGGCGGGCGGCGAGGGGTATTTGCCGGTTGCGATCGCTTGTGTGAGTTCATCGAGAGTACCGTAGAAATTTTCGTCGGCGTCGAGTTTACCGTTTCCATTAATATCTATTGGTAGTGGAAGAATTCCTGCGACCGGTTTTTTGGTTTTGGCATCGTAAAGAAAGCCCAGGTTATTATAGCCAATGCCGTTCACTTCATTTTTGACGGCTTCGACCAAGCCCGGATCGCCAAAAACGGCGACTCCTTGTAGGTTTTCTTGTGCTTTGCCCAAGTATTTTGCCCAGGTTTCGGCGGCGCCACACGCGTCAGAGCGCGTGAAAACCCGAATTTGATGGGTCGGGGATTTAGTTTGAATTTCGAGGATGGTTTCCCAATCTTTGAATTTATTGGTGATCCAGATATCAGCAAATTCTTCTTTTTTGAGGCCTCTGGCAAGTAGTTGGCTCGCAAAAGCATTCGCCGCATGAATCGTGGGCACGACGGCGTCTTTGACCACTGAAACCGGCCAGGCACCTTTGGCGATTTCGGTTGGATTAACCGCGCGCGAAACCATGCCCAGATCGGCCGCGCCATTGAGGGCATCGGCCATGCCTTTTCCGGCGCCTCCGGCCGAGATATCAAATTTGATATCGGGATGAATCTTTTGATACTCTTCGGTCCATTTGACTACCATCGGGTAAAGAGCAAACGCGCCCGATAAAGTGATGCGGTCGGCAGTAGTTTTTTTGGTGCAACCGTTCAAGAGTGCGAGGGCAATCACGCTAACGCTGGCGAGAACGCTAACGCTGGCGAGAACGCTAACGCTGGCGCTGACGAGAACGCTAACGCTGGTGCTGGCGAGAACGCTAACGCTGGCGAGAACAAAACGAAATTGGCGAGAGAAGGGGGGAGGGGATTTTTTCATAGGGGTCACATCACATCTGCAATGGTGGTTTTTTCAAGTTTTTCAGCCACAAAGTCGCGAATCGATTGAAAGAGCTTCATCAGTTTTTTTTCACTTCTAATCGGCGTAGCTTTGTAGAAAAACTTGCTCACCGACTCGGTGGGGGCAAGGGCGCCATCAAAAAGGCGAATGATTTCTCCCACGGTAATTTTGCCCGCAGGTTTTGCGAGTCTGTAGCCGCCCAGTTGGCCTTTTACGCTACTGACGGTGCCGGCGTGTTTCATGGCGAGAAGAATTTGCTCTAAAAATTTCGGCGGAATTTTTTGCACTTTCGAGATGGTTTTCACATTGGTGTACTGATCTTTTTCTTGATGGGCCAAAAAGATTAAGGCGAGTAGGGCGTATTCGCTACGAACGGTCATTTTCATGCTGTCACTCTGGTTTCGGGCTCATTTCGGGTCAATGTCATTTCAGTTTAGTCACATCTTTATTTTAGTTACGTGCTAGTATGACCAACTCAGTAGTATAAGCGATAGCGTAAGGCAAGTTGATACTTCTTGGTTAAGGCCGGCCTGAAGTGTGAAGAGATTGTACAGAGTTTCGTGCGAAATCTCTGGAGGCTTTACTCGGTTTCATGTGAAATCTATAAGTGGGCTATCTATAGAGAATTACAGAATAAAATCGGAGCTTTTTTTCAGATCGGCCTCAGAGGTTGTCAGACCCCCTGACATTAAATCGGTTTTTTGCTGATGAGCTCGCTGAAGTGCATGGTGTGGGTCAAATTATCGACGAATTCTTTGAGCGACTCACACTCATCGTCAGTAAGACTGCCTGACGGTTCAGGCAAAGCATATCTTCTATCTTGAGTTGATCTTGAGCGTCTTGAGCTTGAGCTCCTTGAGTATCAGGGCGTATTTTTCTGTTGCAGGCTTTGGCTTGAAGATTTTTTGAGGCGTATCGGTTTTTTGTTGACCGATTTCGAAGGCACCCACCAGCCATTATAGGCTGATATTTGGCTCATTTTGTAGTTTTTGAACACGAGAGCATCGGTTGCGTCACCCAGTCGTTTTGCGCGCGCCTGAGGGCTACTCAAAATTTGGAGCCACTCCTCTGAAAAACTGTCATTAAAAAAGCTGTGTTATGTGATCTCAATGAATTTTATGAATGTTAAAATGAACTTAAAAACACTCACATCAGACCGGTTATTGAGCGAAACGAAAATGATCGTAAACGAAGAAAGGCGAATCACTGCAAAACTCATTGAACACTTAACTGAGATCAATCAAAGGCTTCTTTTTTTGAAACTTGGCTATTCGAGTCTTTTCGAATTTGTGACAAAAGAACTGGGTCTAAGTGAAAGCGCCGCGCAAAGAAGAATTCAAGCAATGCGTTTGATGCAAGATTTGCCTGATACTCGGCAAGCCTATGAAAATGGCTCATTATCGCTGAGTAATGCGGCAAAACTACAATCGCATTTTCAGGCTAGCAAAAAATCTGGGGTGGCAAAAACGATTGATGAAAAGAAGGAGATCGCGAAGAGCGCTGAAAACAAGTCTCAAAGTGAGTGCGATCAAATGCTCTTCAAATTATCGCCTGAACTACCCGCGCCTGAAAAAGTAAGAATTTTATCGCCAACCCTGCGTGAACTAAAATTTAGTATTTCAGAAGAACTATTCAAAAAAATTGAACGCCTCAGAGAACTTCTCAGTCATGCACATCCTCATGCCACTCTTGCTGAACTCATGGAACTCTTAGTGACAAGTCACCTCACCAAGCTCGAAAAAACAAAGGGGCTGCAGGCGCAACGCGTTCAACAATGTGATGAAAGTAGTAATGCTGGCAAAATGGGTGAAAACCATAGAACACCCCACGTTGAAGGCGGCAAAGCTGACAGAAGTAATTTGGTTCACGCCGCAGCGAAATCATTGCCAGTGGGAATTCGCGTGGCCCTGCCGACGCAAATAAAGCAGCAGGTGTGGAGCAAGGCCGATGGAAGGTGTGAGTACGAGTATCAAGGGCGTCGGTGCTCGTCGCGATATCAGCTTGAGATCGATCACCAGCACCCGCTGGCCCTTGGTGGGTCGAATGAATTGTCAAATCTTAGGCTCGCATGCAAAAATCATAACGGCTTTGCCGCCATTCAGGCGCTGGGGGCCGCCAAAATGAGTTCGTTTGCGAATTTCGTAAATCCGAAGTCGAGCTCAGCCAGAAAATGAAGAATCCACTTTCGACAAGAGTTTGTTACCCCACTCACACAGCAAAAAGGGGGTTTCTTGACGCTTGTTTTGATCAACTTTTTTTTGCACTCAAACGAAACCTTGGACACCTCCAGTCACAAGGGACATACTTAGGCTGAACTACTCACTGTGCTGAACTACTCACTGTGCTGAACTACTCACTATGCTGAACTACTCACTGTGCTGAACTACTCACTAGGTCGTATACCACAGCGTAGGGTGTTGCTTTTTGGAGGCCGTAGATGCCAGGCGATCAATCATTGAATACCGCTCTCAACGAACTCATGACCGCACTGTCGGAGCTTGGCGATACTCCAGCTTTGAATTCTATTCTTGAGCGCGTAAAAAAAATCGCCGAAGCGCGAGCCCAAGCCGAAGCCCAAGCCGAAGCCGAAGCCCAAGCCGAAGCCCAAGCCGAAGCCCAAGCCGAAGCCCAA
>CAITVN010000236.1 GCA_903895855.1 Oligoflexia bacterium
AGAGTCACTCAAGCTCACAATGACCCTCGCGCGGGCGCTGGATGCGCCGTTCCCGGGCGCGAGTACACGAAGTACGGGGTCATTTGAGGGTGAGTGACTCTATAAAACTACCCCTGGTATTGCCGCGTTGAGGCTAGATGGTCTCTGTAAGGCCATTCACATTGGCGAGGCAGATGGCGTGCAGTCTGTGTTTAACGGAACAAATGGCCAGGTTTCGAAAATCGAATTTAACTTTAGCAAAACTACGAATGACCCGAGCTTTATTGCCGCCACAGATAAGTGGGCAGCCGTTCGGTGTGTGCTCGAGTCAGCAGACTCGCTTTCAAGTCATTCGAATTTTGTCGAGTACGCAGTCGAAAACCTTCCTAAAAGCACTGCGGTACCAAATTCACAATCTGTCATCCGAAACTAGCAACGGTGAGTTTCTCTGAACGCGAGAGTTGCGATGAGGGCCTTAACACCCTACTGATCGCCCCGTTACAGCACGAATTTTTTCAGGTCACTCACGCAACTTTCACTTCAAAGTTGAGTTTTGCTTTTCTGAGTTGATCTCGAAACGAGGCCTCAATGGCCTGAGGTACGCAAAGACCGGCTGTTTTTGAGATTTTTGCAGCAAGCGCAGGACTGACGAGTTGCCTGCCTTTTTCAATGTCGCAGACCGTTCCGGCCGCCATCTTAAGCTTCTGAGCCATTTCGAACTGAGATAGGTCCATAGAAGTTCGAGCAGCGCGCATAAATAGTGCAAACGTTAGCGGGCCCAATTCTTTTTTTAGTTTCGAACCATAGCTTTTAGTACTCATGTCTGTTTACCTCCAAAACTCCGATGATGTGGCATTTACCGTCGTCAAACTGTTCGTAGATCATTCGGTAGGCTCGATTGAGTCTTACCGATCTTTGGCCCTTACGCTTTCCTTGAAGAGCTTCGTCGCGGTATCCTCTTGTTGACCGTACGAGGTGAATTCCATTGTTCTCAACAGCATTTACCCAAACGTAGAATGCGACTTTCATTTCAATAGGCAGCCTCGATACTTGCTTGTCAGCGAATTTCGAGACATTGACCTTTGTTGTAGTGGCCACATTTTACTCCTTCTATTATTATAAGGTTAATTGCCTTATGTAAATTTTTTTGTTTAGCGCTGGTTTCTCGTGTAATTGGCGATGTATAGGATCCAGTTACCGCACCCTCGCCGTAGAGTTTTGAGGCGGTTTCCATGGTTTCAGACGGGGTAGAGATGAACTTTAAGTTTTCAGTGGCCCCGGCTTCGTCGACTACGGCCATTCGAATATAACGTTGCATGGTTTTCATGACCACAGTAGGTGAGACCCCGATGTGATGAGCTGAGTTGCAAAGCATGCGCGCAGTGTGTGAAATCGGATTGAAGGAATTCCATGACTTTCACAAAAACCTCGCAAAACCGATGCCTGATGACGTTGATCTTATTTCCAAGATTGCGGAAACAGATGATCACCCGGTTTCAGTAATTTGATCTACAATTCATTGATCAAGAACCAATAGAATTCGCTAGAGGTCACACTGCTCGCGAATACAAAGCGTTTACCGGACAGTCCGAGTTCCCGACCCCTTAACGTGATTTGAGACCGCCATTCTACTAAATATTTTCTTGCGTTAAGGTTTTTCGTGCTCCATTCATAGAAGAATGAAGCGATCTTGGCCGCTATTGATTAGTCCTGCTCTGTTACTCGTGTGTTCATGCTCGACAATGCGGCTAATTGTTGCCCCTGTGGAAGATCGCGAAATTCGTGCGATGAACCGCGATTTGGTTTCGCGATGTGAAAGACAAGTGCCGGTAGGAGCAACCAACGAGCACATCGTGCCAGAGAGTGGCGCTACATTGCTGCGACAAGCTGACGGCATTCACCTTCGATACCGTTACCACGCCACTGTTCTTCCTACTTCGCTCTCGAAGGCGCGTGTTTTGAAATTGCTTGAAGATCTGAAAAGCTGTGGCTCTCTATTAAACGAAGTGTGGGACCGATATGGAGTGAAAGTAGATTACGAGGTTCGCTCAGGATCACACAAGCGGGACTCTCGAACTTTTGTGACACTTAAAGACTGGCCCTCGCGTTCTGACTCTGCGAATTTTTACTCAATGAAAAGCCACTGGGCATTTGATCAAGTAGCCTGCTTTGAGGATTGCCCTGTTGATGACCTTGAGTGTTTGAGTAACTGCGATCAGATCCGAAAAGACAGTTTTTGTCGAACGGTGCTTCACGAATCTGGGCATCACCTTCAATTAGATGATGAATATCCAGAAGAAGATCGGGGTAAGATTCAGACCGTTGCATTTAATGCTCGCCCCTGGAGTGTGATGGACACCACCAACGAATCACTAGATGAAGTCGAATTCTTTCCTCGGCACCTTCGCTCTATCTTACCTACTCTTTGTCCAAATGTGTTGACCGAAAATGAGCGTAGACTTGTTGAAAATGCTAATCGAGCATTAGAACCGACTTCAATTCACAAGGCTTTGTGGTGGGTGTTTCCAGATCTAATCATTCCCGCGATACCTGAAACCTAAAGGGCGCAATAGAAGGAGAAATTCGAATATTTTGAAAAATGGCTGGAGTGATAGGAATTAGACCTTGGGGTTTTCTAGAAGTTCGAAGTTCCTTTTTACTGTAGTACCTAAATGTTTGGAGGGCCTGGCTGAGTGGGACACAGGCCGAGATGAATTTTCGGCCTACCTCATCGAAGATCTCTTTTAGGACCGATTTTTGTCGTGCTAGTAGATTTGTATGCAGCCGTAGTTCCTGAGTGATGCAGAAACCACTTCACTTGCGAAATAAATGGCGTTTCGCTTTTGATTGCTTTTTCACCTATAGCTTGTGCCTTTTGGACTTTAACCGATGTAGCTAACTACCCTTTACTTACTCAATGAATTGAACACCCATGAAGTCGTGCCCGTCTGAAAAAATGAGCAGAACATCACTCGCGGGCACTTTTTGATAAACAGTTTGAGTCGATTTTCCGTTAGAGCCACTGTATCCGATTTTTCCATCAAATCCTGACCAGCACCCCGATCCACCATTGCCGCCTGGCCCACCGAGGCCCCCACTTCCACCTATCGTCGAGACCGCGATATGATTGAGATCTGAGGGAGTAACATACTTCACGATGACATTCCCGGCATCTCCTCCATCGCCACCATTGCCACCGTTTTCGCCATTTCCGCCCGCGTATCCTTGGCCATTTTC
The DNA here is from genome assembly GCA_903895855.1 of Oligoflexia bacterium. Classification (GTDB taxonomy): domain Bacteria; phylum Bdellovibrionota; class UBA1018; order UBA1018; family UBA1018; genus CAITVN01. The sequence goes on from CAITVN010000236.1 coordinate 3,217, forward strand.
GTCACAGCTACCGTAGCTAGTGCCGTTTTTACCCGATAAACCCGGGTTGCCTGTGCCGCCGTCAGCGTAAAACGTGAGCGATTGTGTCGCAGGTACTACGACGAGTTTTCTTTTCTCGCTCGTCAGGTCGTTTACGTGGTAAGCGCGGTAATCACCGTTCGTATCTTTAATATGAGCTGTGTGAATAAGAAGATCATGTCCCTTCGCCTCGCTCAATCCAGAAAAACTCAAAGACTTCAGTCCTGCCCAATAAATCCCAAATGTAAATGTCTTTTCTGGAAACGTATTTCCTTCAATACTCACGCCCAATTCGAATTTTTCGTTTCGATAATCGAAACTATTTTCATCACTGAAGAGGGTCAGCGTGTGGTCGGCCTGGGTCGAGACCGTAAGATGCTTCGCCGTAAAAGCAAACTGGTTCATGATCGGGTTTGCAATTGTTTCGATCGTGCCATCAGCCTTTTTCACTTTCACAGTGATCCGACCTGAGTTTTCGTATCCTTCAGGGACCAGCCCCTGATTTAAGTCAAAACTCTCGGCGGTCAACTCAATATCGGCGATTTCAACCGACTTGAGATCGCGATCGGGAGGAGGTGGGGGTGAGTTCGTACTGGATTCGCATCCTGAAATCAGGATGAGAAATACAGGAAACAGAGGTTTCATAAAGGTGTATAGTGCAGCTTCTTTGATAAACGTAAATATTTTCATAAGGTCCTCTATTTTTAGCCATGTCCAAGATGAAATAGGTTTAAAATATTCATCGCGTCGCGTCAAATTATTTATCTTGCGCGATTGTGAGCCTGTCCATCAGCAAATTTGTAGTGAGTGCCTATATTCGAGCAAATCACATCCGCTACGCTTGTAAGTTTGCGGCGCCCCTTGACCCTCTTAAGAGCGGCAAATAAACTGTCCATGTCAAATTGCATGGGGCCTTCATATTCTTTCAAGGATTTCACGTAAGTATTTTTCATAATTTATCCACTATTGCACATTATTAGATGAAAACACGTTGCTAGCACGGGATGACTTCATGTCTCGTGATATTCAGGTCGACTCGATGCCAGAAAAAGCGACGATTTTCACCGGGGTGCGCCGATGCGGCAAGTCTTCACTTACACATGAGACTTCAATAAGTCCATTTTCTCAACCAAGCGGTTCCTTCGTTTTTTCATGCTAATATTCCTCGATCTTATGGTCAGCCCTGAGCGAATTCTGTTTACTTTTTTTAGCCAGCAAATACATTTGCGACATGCCCGCGAGACGTAATCACGTCGTATTTTTTCTTACAGTCCTCAGTTTTGTGTCTTCTGCTCAAGGTGCTACAGTTGCCCCTTGCGCAAAAGACGAACACTGGGTGCGAGCTCACAATAGAAGAGCCTACCTCCGAGGGGATGGAACATTTGTCTCTGCAGCCAACGTCTCGGCTCATTGCCAAAAAAATCCACCGTCCTATGCATTGTGGGCCCCAAAACTACAAAGCGGCATGCCGCCCGGATGGCTGCTCCAGGTGGAGAAACTATCCGCATGGACGGATGAAGAAAAAGAACGCGTATTGGAAGCACTTTCTTTTCTTCCAGAAAAGCTCTTGGTTGAATCCGTTCAAGGACTCTATCGCTTAAGAAAATCCTCTTCATTTGAAAGCAACCCGGGAGCGGGCTTTGCTAACTCTATCGTCCTCTATGACTCGGCTTTTAATTCAAAGCAAGATCTGTCGCGCATCTTAGCACATGAGTTTGCTCACAAACTCTACCACAGACTCACACCTGAGGATGCGAGATCGTACAATGCAGCCGCAGAATGGGGTGTGTTTAGAACTAAAGGCGGGCAAACAATTTTTGTTCCGATGCGTGAATCTTACGTCGAGGACGACGGAAGAGAGGGCCCTAACGAGGATTTTAGCAACAATATTGAGTACTATTTGTTTGCATCAAATACTCTCAAAAAAGGCACTCCAAAGGTATCAGAATGGATTCTGCAAAAGTACGGCGAAGCTTTCAAATTGAAGAAGGAGTCGAAAAAATGAGGCGCTATTTTGCTGTTCTGCTCTCAACACTATTTGTATTCGGGTGCGTTACTGTCCAAAACTCTGGCGAACGGTTGAGCCTTGCATCAGTGGAAAGTCTTCAGATCGGGAAGGTGACTGCCCCCGACCTCCGCGAAAGGTTTGGAGAGCCATCGCGAATTTTTCCCCTGTCGAGCGAGGAAAACGCCTGGTACTATGAGGCCCGTGAAGGGGATCACTTCGTTCAGAAGGCCGGATTTGTCTTAAGCAAGGGCACTGGCCTGCTACTAACAGCGAGCTGGATTCCAACTGGACAAGACCCGATGAATAGTAGGGACATTGCACTCGCCCATTTTCGTGGGGCTTCATTTCAAATTAGGAACCTTGGGCCGGTCGCTAGTCATGAGTATTCTAATGAGGTAATTTACTTTGACCAAAAGACCGCAGTGTCGATTCGGGTGAACCAAACAAACCAAAATGTAATTGCAATCTCATTTGGTGACGCAACCATCGCTCATACCAACTTCCGGTAGTCCACGCGAATCAAGTCCAGTCCGTTTCATTGCCCAAACTCACGCCCATCCATGATCTGCGCGGTGAGTGCTGACGAGCTACCCGGGCCGGCACCCAGAGTCAGCGCTGATTGATTAGGGCCAGTTACTACCACAGACTTGGTGCCTGTTTCACCGAGAGCGACCGACTGCCCATAAAATTAGTTTGAATTGAAAAGCATCTAATGGTATATTCACCATCAGGTTATGGCGGATTTGATTTTTCATCAGAAAGTGTCTCTCATTGACAAATTAAAGAAAAGATCTGCCATTTTTGAAATGGTGGTGTGGAAGATACCGAAGGGCACGGACTATCCCGATGGTTTGAAATATCGAGCTTGGTTGAGTGAAAACGGGAAGACAGTGTTCGGCTTTGATAACCATAAACCTAAAGGTCCGCATCTTCATGTCGGAGAACGAGAGTTAGGATACCTTTTTCGTGGATACGATGAGTTGATGAGAGATATTCGCAAAATGATTGAGAAAGAGGGATTTATTTATGAAACCTAAAAAGGCTTTGCTGATAGTTGAGTCAACACAAGAAGCATTTAATCGTTTTTCTGATGTGCTGAAGCACCCCGCGAAGAAGACCTACAAAGGGTATGTCATTCTTAGTTTTCCATCTTTTGAAATTCTGGGGAAGGTTATTACCGGAGCGCGTCTCGAACTTCTTTCAGTCATTAGAAAGTCAAAGCCTAAGTCAATTCAAGAGCTAGCTAGGCTTGCGAAACGTGATTTTAAGAATGTTTATCAAGATATTAAGTTGCTCGCTCAATATGGCCTCATTGATTTAAAAGAGAACGGCGCGAGAAAAGCCTCTGCCCCTGTTTCTAAGTTTTCTGAATTCTTGATCGCAGCGTAAGTGCTGACTTAAATGGTTGGAGTGACGTTGCGGTACACGAACCACTTGTAGTCGCAGTGGGAAAAACTGACCTACGACTGTCCGTGAATTGGCAAACTTACAAAAATAAGGGTGGTCTCAGCGAAAACTGGCGCAGCACTTTGGGTGCGTGAAGTCGACAATTCTTAATCGATTACGAAAAATTGAAATTTTGACCGATCGTAGTGAAACGGGAGGCTGAATGGATGAAAAGTTGATTTCGGAGTTGGTAGGGATCGCTTTCTAGTTAGGCTCGCTCAGCTTTTGAATCGAGAGTGGCCACATCTCACCATAAACAAAGCACTCAAAAATGGCTCCGAGGCATGAAATTTTGCAGGTACGCTGCAACGAGTTACCTTCACATCAATGTTCCAAATCAGCAGATATAAATTTAATCAAGGCTGTGTAATTCGACGATCCGCATGGGTAGCAGCACCGATTCTTGCTTTATTTTAAGCAATTTTATTTACTAAAATTCCCGTATCTACCAGAAAATAGGGATCGATATCATAGCCCGTATGCCAAGTGACGATTCCATTTCTAACAAAAACTTTTTTGAACTCATTGACCTGCTTGAGCACATCAACGACAGGGCCCTGCTGTCTCTTAATAAAATTCATATCCATGCGAATGATTCTTCCGTCTTCAAGAGTCACTAGAATGGTATAGTCGTCATTTGCAGTCACTTGAATCGCCTTAATCATTGTCGGCTCCTTGAATATAGCGTGGAGTTTCGTTTCTCAGAACTCGTTGCCAATTGTCGAGTAGCTCGACCTCATGGCGAATTGCCCAATCTTGAATCACCTTGATCACTTTTGCAGGAAGCCGCCCCGCAAGGACTTTGGCACCGGGGATTTCAAACGAAGCGTCGCCTCCCTGATAGCGCGCGTGAAAATACGGGGCTTTGTGCTGGCCATGAGCAAAGTACATATAGATTGTGATTCCAAAAAACTCGGAAATACCTGGCATCTTGATCCTCATGCTAAGAATAACATAAAATTACGGTATGTGGTTTGATCGTGATTAAAAATGTAGAAATTTGCCGACTGGACGAACCCGTAGCGCATTAGGTCGTTAATAAGGGGAAGAGGCGGTGACAATCCAACAGGCCTCAAAAAAAATTGGAGTTGAGCACCTCAATTTCGATTACCTAGTCCTTGTTACAAGTCAGGGATGGGGGGGGGGGGTCGTGTGCTGTTGTAGAATGGTTGGAGTGACGCACTCTCAATTATTTCAGTGGGTTGCGAGCAGTTTTTTCCTATCGTAGGAATTTTTATTAGATCACTTAGGTGCCGGATTTTCATTTTTGTCTCAACAGTCATTAAAAATGATTCAAGTAGATCAGAAAAACAAGGTGATTTACTTAGGTGAGTTGAACTTGTTGCCATTACGCTGCCTTTAAGATGAGTGAAATTTCAGGTCTGATATTGTCTTCCCAAAACTGATGCATGACCGGATCGATTTCAATATAAAATGCAAAAATTCTTAATGCGGCCTTTTCTGCGAGTTCACGCGGCTTCATATTGGCGATTTTGGCCCACGAATGCAGATCTAACATTGCGAAAGGATTAAAGTGAACTTTGACGATTTCACGGGTTCCAATCGACAAATGTTCAAAGACATCGCGTTTCGCAATTTTTTCAACTAGATCGGCCCAGTCTCTTCTGGGGGCTATGCGCTCAACAAAAAGCATGACCATTGCCCGGAGTAGTTTTGCGCGGTCTGCTCCAGGAAATTCACCAACAAGACGATCTAAACAGTGAAGAGTATTCTTAGATAAAGAGAATTGAAGAACAAAACGATCTCTTTTCTTTTGGTCGAGTTTCTCAAGCCAGGACGAGAAGGCTATCTGGGTAGCAGAATCCCATCGCTCAGTTCCGCAATCGGCACAAACCATCGCTCTGGTTTCAAATTTCTCATCGAAAACTTCTTTAGTGATTTTTTTCTTTGAGGTCTTTGCGTGATTACAGTGTTTCATGTGGGTTCCCTTCTGAATGACTGAATTTCGACTCCGCGTAAATTTCCTTCTTCATAAAAATATCCTTTGATAAAAAAGGCTTGGGTTTGGCCAAAAAGGGAAATTTCAAAATCGAATTTAAAAATAAATTTCTCACCTGTATTCCCGTGTTTTCCTCGCATGCTCTTTCTTGGTTCCAGCATCGGCGTAATATTAGCAGGTAAAAGTGGCAAAATTCGTTCGAATTCGTGAATAGACAAATTCGGCAAAGTTTTGCGATCTTCCCAATAGACTAGCTCTGAAGTAGCTGCGATCTGAAGCTTCTGGGTAAACGGCAGTTTTGGATTTGAGAGTATTTTGTGAAGCGCTGTGTTCATCCCAATTCCTCATCCGGGCTTGCACTAAGCCTCGTTAAGTGAATGGTATACCCCATTTGGGGTGGTGTAAAGTGTTTTATTACCCCAAATAGGGTAAGTGGTTGGAGTGATAGGGGTTGAACCTACGACCCCGCCCGTGTGAATGCCAAATTGCGTGAACACTCAGTAAACCACTAGATACAACAGGTACATTAAAATTGCCCTTTTTTGCCTTTGTTTTGACTTTTATTGAGTGCTCGCTGTATCAGCACGTTGACTCCAATCTATTACGTTTGGAGCCCCAGTGGACTCCCAGGAATTGGATCTATTAGTATGCGTGCTAGATTAACGGCGAGAACCATACAGAGCCTTCAAGCAAGGCAAGTCAGATATGAGGTCAGAGACACTGACCTTCAGGGGTTCGTTTTAAGGGTAAGTCCCTCGGGGGCCATGGTCTACTCTTGCGATTTCTATCGCCCTGATGGGCGCAGAACCCGAGTTACTATTGGCAATACTTTGGTGCTAACTCCCGCCCAGGCGCGTGACGAGGCAGTCAAGGTTCTGGCTGAGTTGGCGCAGGGGCGTGATCCTGCCGTTGATCGTAAGCTTGCGAAGCAAGAAACTCTAGAGTGTTTCATAGAACAGCACTATCGAGAGGCAAGACTTCGAGTTGACCGAAAAAACTACAGCGCCTGGCTCATGCAGCGAAATCACTCGCCGTACCCAGATCTCGAGAACTGTGTATTTGCCGACTACCTGAAACCCATGGTGGTCATTTCTCTCAATACTGGAGTTAGGCGAGGGGAGCTGTTCAGCCTACAGTGGCAAGATGTCGACTTTCAGAGTAGGCAGATGACTGTAGTAGGGGCTACAGCAAAGAGTGGCAGATCGAGGCACATACCGCTAAATACAGAGGCACACGAAACACTTTTGTCATGGCGAGGTCAGCAGTCTACTACGACAGGTCTGGTTTTTCAGTCAGCTAGCGGGGCTCGCTTTGACAAGATTAGGTCGAGTTGGGAAAATCTCATAGTTGCTGCTCGAATTCATGCTTTTCGCTGGCACGACCTTCGCCACCATTTCGCCAGCGCCCTTGTGATGTGCGGGGTTGATTTGAATACAGTCAGAGAATTATTGGGGCACAGCGATTTGAAGATGACCCTTCGATATGCGCACCTTGCGCCTCAAGTGAAGGCAGATGCGGTGGAGAGGCTTGAAAGTAGAAAAAGCCCTCAGGAAGTAAGTATTTTTAGGTGAAAAATATTTGGCAAGAGTTAGCTAGCCGATTCCAAATCTGTCGCTTTTTAGAGACTTGTGGAAAATTCCCCACAAGGATTTGTGGATTTCTAGAGACAATAGTAAATTTCGAACTAATTTTGATTTCGGTTGCCTTTCAGATTGGCCCACTCTTAAGCATGAGATTCAAGTAAATTTCTAAAAAAATTTCTTGATAACGGACCTGAAATTTAGAGTCGGAGCAGTTAATTACAGTTCGTGATCACGTCAATTTTTATAATAATTGTATGTACTTAGTATCCACCTGAAACGCAGTTTAGTGTGTCCCTCTTGGTCCTCTAATATGATCCCATCCACATGGTTAAAAATGTCGCCATGACCTGACTGAAAAGCATAGTCATAACGTCGGGGCGCTTTGGCATACAGTCTGCATTTACTTCTTCTGCACGGTTCCTAATTTAAGAATAGAAATCAATTTCTTCGACTGACTTGGACTACTGAAGTCAAGGAGGGGCAGCTATGATCACCAATATTGGCGTTTTTGAAATTTTGCGTACTCGCGATCGGATTCGTAAGATCATGAAGAACTGTCGCAAGAACTCAGCTGAACAGAAACGTCTTCCTGTGGCTTCAGATGCCCCTTTGTTTCGAGAGTTGAGGATTGCTCATTTCGATCAGAAGCCACGCGCAAGGCTGACGGTTTTCCTGCGAGGAAAAGGGTGTTCGTGGGCAGAAAAGACGGGCGGATGTACTTTTTGTGGTTTCTGGTCTGCGACCAATATGGGGGGAGTGATGGCCTCCGAAGATTTTTTGGAGCAAATAAGGAATGGCTTGAGTAATCTCAGCGTGCGCGAGGCAGAAGCTTGGGAACTCGCTATTTATAATGATGGAAGTCTGCTCGATGAAAGTGAGCTACCGTTTCACACGCTAATAGAAATGATTCAGATAGCGAAGTCGCTGCATGGCTTCAGGCGACTCGTTCTAGAGTGCAAAGCATCAGATGTTAGTGATTCAAAAGTTTCACGACTGGTGAAGCACCTAGGAGAGCGTGAGCTGCTCTTAGCTATGGGGTACGAATCTTCGAATCCTCTCGTTAGAGACCTTTGCATAAATAAGGGCTTTACTGAGGGGGCATTCAATAGGGCCATAGAAATCTTGCGATCCCATAACGCCATTGCGACTGCTTTAGTGATTGTAAAGCCTCCTTTTCTCACTGATGACGAGGCTTTAGTTGAAGTTGTCAGTTCGATTCAGCAACTTGATAAGTTGGGTCTGCATAGAATCGATTTAGAGATTACCACCATTCAGGAATTTACGCTTGTTGAACTTTTGTGGAAAAAAGGTCTATTTCAGGCCCCTTCCAGAGTTTTTCTTGAAAGAATGTTGTCTGCGATCGTTCAGTTGGCGCATCGAACGACGGTGTTTGTTTCGCCAACGAAATATAGTCCTGAACTTTTAGATAAGCCAACAGATGAGGTTCACGATTTGATCGATTGTTTAAATCTGGGCAAAGGGCTGCCAGAACCTTTCTATATCAGGCCGCCGGATTACCTCGCCAACGGTTCATTGAACGATGTTGAACTGATCAGGCGTATAAACGAGTACCTTAATATTGTTGAGGGGGTGAAATCTACATCAAGTTTGTTCAGGATAAACGGACATTTCGTAGCCGACCAAGTGTCTCTTGATGTGAAAGTTTCAAATTCTTAGTGTCGCAGTGGGTATTGATGAAATAACTGTCGAGTCTATAGAATTTAAGGTCTTGAATTTGTGGAGATTACGTATGAAGAATGGCCTATTCAACTACCGTGACCATTGTTTTGGGATTGCCAATATAGAAAAATATTCGCAGGTCCAGGCTCCCAATATGATTCCAGAAACTTGGCATAGTCAAGCCACAGCTTTGTCTCTTTGGCAGCGCGAGAGGTCTTGGCTAAATGAGCGCTTTCATTGGTCACGAGAACGCTTAACTTCGTGGAAACTTCAACGGCTTTCAGAGCTTGTCGATTTCGCTTTTAATCATGTACCTTTCTACCGCTCAATATACAGTGCCGCAGGGTTCAGTACTGGCTCGATTCGAACTTGGAATGACTTTGAGTCGCTGCCTCTAGTATCGAAAACAGATATGGTAGCAAACTTTCCAGACGGGGTGGTACCTGAAAATTTGAAACTGAAAGAATGCCGTCTTATTCGGTCATCAGGGTCGAGTGGTAAACCGGTTAGCGTTATTGTCGATCGCTGGCGAGAAAACCTCGATACCTTACATCGAATGGCCATTTTCGAAAAAATGGGCGAATTCTCATACTCTCCTACTGACTGGACCTACAATATTCATCACGCAGTTTGGACTTACTCGTCACTTCTGGGGCAATATCCGGTGTTTACGACTTCGCAAGACTGTCCACCTACCGACCTGATCAGGCACCTCGAACACTTGCGGCCGGTCGTAGTCTCATCTCTGGCAAGCTATTTGGTAAGTCTCGCTGAAGTAGGTGTCGACATGAAAAAGATTGGAGTGAAGCTTATCTCATCGAATTCAGAGACCAGTTCGCTCCAAGAGCGGCTTCGACTAGAATCGATCTTCAAAGTCCCAGTGCTTGACGAATATTCATCAGAAGAGCTCGGGCTTCTAGCGATTGAGTGTAAGTATCACCGTTACCACGCGGTTGAAGACGACAGCCATCTCGAAATTCTCAAGCCCGCAAATGATGGCCTAGGTGATGTGGTTGGGACCGACCTTTGGAACTATGCGATGCCGTTTATACGTTATCAGATTGGAGATCTGGCATCTTGGAATAGCGATCCTATGGAGTGCTCATGTGGCACGGGTTTTCGGAGTCTGCGGGCTGTAAGCGGCAGGGCAGATCAGGCATTTTTGAGTGAAGTAAATGGAAAAATCGCACCTGGTACCCTCATGGACGCTTGCGACCAGTTTCTTGTGCCCCGTTCGTCAGGCCTAGCCGAATTTAGGTTCATTCAGCACACACTAGGTAAGCTCGAAATCATCGGAGTTCCTTTAGAAACTAATAGTAAACTTTCACTGGAAAATTTGCGAGGATTTCAAAGTAGGATTGAACAGGTTTTTGGGTGTAAAGTCGAAATACTTTTGACTTATGTTGAGGCAATTCCGAACGAGGCCAGTTACAAACGTCGAATGATCATTAACAAGATGAGAGGTGTAAAGTGACGGTGAAGAACGTACTCATAGTAACTACTTCCCTTTCGACCATCGACAGAATTGAGAGACATTTCGAAGATGGTCTTCTTAGTCGGAAAAATACTTTTTTCCTTGTCGAATTTCTAGGTAAACAGGTACCAGCCAACCTTCCGGCGAATTGCATAGGTACTTCCGACCTATTAGATCAACGCGAACTAGATAGAGTGTGCACCTTAGTGCATGAGTTGGGGAAGTTTGAGGCAGTCATTTCGCTCGATGAGATTACATTATATGCAGCTGCAGATGTGAGAGTTCGGCTGGGTGTTTCTGGTTCAAATAAGAAAAACCTCCAACGATTTAGGGATAAAGTGGTCATGAAAGAGGCCCTCGCTGGTTCAGGAGTTCGTACTCCGAAAGTCTACAAAGTCGATGAGTTGGTGCCAGGGTTTTCACAGTTTCCAATTATCGCAAAACCAAGGGCCTATTGCGGATCAATCGGTGTCTCCCTTATTGCTTCTATTGAAGATTTAGAGAGTATTTTAAAACGTGATATTGAACCGATTCATGAAAGGTATGATTCGCAGTTTGTTGAATTTCAGAAAGACGATCTCGAATTTGAAGAATACATATCAGGAGATGTTTATCATATTGACGGCGTGGCCTGGGGCGGAGTTGTGCTTTTTTGCCGAACTTCAAAATACATTAATACCTGTCTTGAGTACATAAATGGCAAGCCCCGTGGTAACCTATCGGTCTCAACTGTTTCTGAGAGTGATGATTGGAAGGCATTTGCTACCCAGATTGTTGAGACTATGAAGGTGCCAAATGGCGCTTTTCATCTTGAAGCATTTTTTACCGAACAAGGTGAAAGGGTTTTTTTGGAGATAGCAGCAAGACCTCCTGGAACAATATTGACCACAACCTTAAGAACTGTACATTCAATTGATTTGGAAAAATCTCATATTCAGTGTGAATTGGGGATTCAGCCAGAAATTCCGTTAGACGATACTACCTGTAGCGGTGATCTTATTTTTCCGATGCGTTTTATCGAAGAGGGTCTAGAGGCAACACGCTTTGTTGAGTCGGTGGCTGGATTTGTAGCGTCTGAACTTTCTACTCTAAAGTGGAGTAAATGTCCGGCGCCAGGCGATCCTGCAGAGGCGGATTTTTCATATGAACACAATTTGGGGCATTTTATTTTTGGCTCGTCAGATGGACGGGCCATAGCCCGAGATATACAGACACTATTAAGTTACTATAAGGTTGTGGATAAAGGTCTTGATACCGATTTCACTCTCTTGCATGCGAGAGAGACAGGAGAAGAGTCATGAAGAATGTGCTTTTTGTTTCAGTCTCGCTGTCGATCATTGACCGAGTTGAAAAATGTTTTGTCGAAGGCATGCTCGACCCTTCGCGTACTTATTTTTTGATTGAATTTTTCGGGAAAGAAATTCCGCATAAACTGCCACAAAACTGTTTAGGTTCTACTGACTTTCTGGATCAGAGTGAAATCGATAGAGTCTGCAAACTGATGGCTGCTTTTGGTGAGTTTCAGGTAGTAATAGGAATGGAAGAATCGTCTCTTTATGCTGCGGCAGATGTGCGAAAGCGCTTGGGAGTGCCCGGACTTGAAAAACACGAAGTCGAACGCTTTCGAGATAAAGTGGTTATGAAAGAGACACTACAGGATTCTGGGATTTTGGTACCCAAGGTCTATTCTTCCGATGAACTCTTTCAGGGAGTTTTAAAGTTTCCCTTGATTGCTAAACCTCGAGCGTATTGCAGTTCAATCGGCGTTATAAAAATTCGCTCGCGTGAAGAGTTAGAACCGTTGCTGGGTCAAAAAAGAGCTGAGGTTCAGCAAGGCTATGATTCACGATTTTGTGAGATGCGCAAAGATGATCTCGAGTACGAAGAGTTTATCGAAGGCGACACGTATCATGTCGATGGATTTGTTTTTGATGGCGAACTCGGGTTTAGCACTACTTCGAGGCACATCAATTCATGTCTGGACTTCATACAGGGCGCGCCACTTGGTAATATCTCAGTCTCAGATTTTAGCGAGCAACAGAAATGGAATGATTTCGCCGTGCGTGTGATGGAAGTCATGCGTGTACCAAACGGTGCGTTTCATCTTGAAGCGTTTCTGAATTCTAAAGGTGAAAGGGTTTTTTTAGAGATAGCGATACGTCCACCAGGTGGCATGATTTCGCGCACCTTGTCTGAAGTGCACTCTGTTGATCTTAGGATGGCCCATGTTCAGTGCCAACTTGGGGTTCGGCCCAGTCTGAAAAAGAAGGGCCCCCTTTATAGTGGCGACCTGATGTTTCCTATGAAGTATATTGAAGAGGGTCAAAAATCGACTCGATTCGTGGAGGCGTTCTCGAGACTTAGCGAATCGGATTTTCCCACATTGAGGTGGAGCAAGTATCCTTCTGTTGGAGATGCAGCAGAGAGAGAGTTTGCTTATGAGTACAATTTGGGGAGTTTTGTTTTCGCAAGTATGAACATCGAGGATATCGAGAGAGATATTCGTTTGGCGATGAAAACCTACCAAGTAGAGGTGAAATAGTTATGGAAGCAAAGACACTGATTAGGGCAAGTCAAGTAACTAAAGAATATGTGACTCGTCAATCTTCTCCCGGATTCAAGGGTGTGATTCAAGGGTTGCTCAAGCCCAGGTATTCGCGGCACAAGGCGTTAAATGAGGTCACTCTTTCGTTGAAGGCCGGTGAAATATTGGGATTCCTTGGGCCGAATGGCGCAGGAAAATCTACTTTCATTAAGTTACTTACAGGTATTCAAACGCCGACAAGCGGCGAACTTCAAGTGCTAGGAGTTCGACCGAGTGATCGGTCGAAAGCGTTCTTGAAGCAAATCGGAGTGGTTTTCGGTCACAAATCATCACTTTGGTGGGACCTTCCTGTACGATCAAGTCTTGAGTCGATTTGTTCAATCTATGAGCTAGATAGGTCAAGATTTAGAAAAAATCTCGACCATTTCTCACAGGCGTTGGGTCTAAAAGGTGTTTTGGATCGTCCTGTTAGAATGCTCAGTTTAGGTGAAAGGGTGAAGTGCGAAGTTGCGGCTGCTTTAATTCACGAGCCGCGCTTGTTGTTTTTAGACGAGCCAACGGTTGGGCTAGATATCACATCTCGAACTGAATTGCGCGAACACCTTCGGAACTATGCGGCCGAACATGAAATTGGAATCATGCTGACCTCGCACGATGTAGGAGACATTGAGGCGTGTGCCAATCGGGTCATTCTCGTAAATCAAGGATCGATTGCATTTGATGGCAAAATTGAAACCCTCAAAGCTAACTTCGGCCTTATCGTCAGGTTGCTCATACGAATTGAAGGTCGATCATTTTTGCCAAAAGAGATCGAAAATCTTCAATTTTTGCTGACGCCTTCGCTGGCTCGAGATGCCACGATAGTGATCGGACCTGATACCGTTTCAGCGACCTTGCGGCGAGAAACGTCTCGGTCAATTATAGCAGCCGTAGCCGACCTCGACATGGATGCCTCAATTGAAGTTCATGCACCAGACTTAGACGAGGTCTTGCTTCATCACTTTAAAAATTTTCGAGAGGGGCACATTTTATGAGTAGGCCTCGATTGACTTTTCTAGAGTCCAGCTTACCTTATGCCGTAAATGCAGCGAGGCTCATTGTGATGGATCGAGGCATGTTTGTGGCAGATTTTTTTCTAGCTACTACAGTCCCGTTTCTAATGCAGTTTCTAATTTGGTCGTACTTGTATCAGGGTAGTTCGATCAGTCGAAGTTTTGGTGTTTTGAGTTTATCTCAGACTCTTTTCTATTACGCTTTTTCGATAGCTTTTGGACGTCTGAATAATGGTTACGACGTTGTTTCAAATCTCTCATTGAATGTCCGCGAGGGTACGCTTGAACCTCATTTGCTGCGACCCGTTCCTTACCCATTACAAAAATTGGCTGATTTCATGGGTGGTGGAGTGGTCTATTCAGTGCCGATAATTCTGGTTCTTGCCGTGTTTGTTTTTATTCCTCCAGTAGCCTTGAATTCATTTTTCTGGCCTGGTTGGGTGCTACTTGTAGTCGTTTCTCAAATACTCTGTTTCACGCTCTCGTGGACCGTAGCGATGATGTCTTTGTGGCTTGTGCGCACCGATTTCGCACTTTCTCTCTTAACGACTTCAGCCGCATTTTTTGGTGGCGAACTATTGCCTCCCTATTTGTGGCCAGAGTGGTTGCGCCCGTTAATGAGTTACAACCCTTTTCGTTTCATGATTTCGGCTCCTGCTCAGGCGATAGTGACCATGGATGGGGGATTTGTGATGACGGCACTTGCCTGGACCAGTTTTTACGCGATTGCATTTGGTTGTCTGTCGGCATTTCTCTGGCGACAAGGAATGAAAAGATATCGTGGAGCAGGGGGTTGATTATGAAAAAATACTTACTATTTTTTCGATTGGGGCTCGCTGTTGAATTAGCTTATCCCGTTGACTTCATTGGCTACGTATTCACTACTCTTTTTGTACACCTGACAAGATTTCTATTCTTGAATGGAGTATTTGACCTAACTTCAACTCTCGAGGGCTGGACTCGGAGAGATGTGATGGTAGCATTCATTTTCTCTGTCTTGCTTTCGAGCGTTGTTGATTCGTTTACCCCTTCTATTCGTACTTTTGTGAGGTACGCGCACACTGGGCGCCTTGAGCCTTACTTGGTGCAGCCTCTCGACGCACGTTGGGTAATGATTGCCCGCTGGATTCGTCCAGGGAGTCTCTTTATTTTCGCCATTATCGCACCGATTGCGATGTTAACACTTTCGAACTTGAATGTTCATCCAACTTTGCTTCAGGCAGTTGGTGGTTTGTTTGCGCTGGTAATTGGCGCGATTGTCAACATCGCTGTGATGGCGACCTGGAGTCTGACTACTTTAGTATCAAAAAGAGATCTTCCCACTGAATTCATTTTTCGGCAGGTAATGCGACTCAATCAGCTCCCTCCTTCGTTGTTCGGTTATAAGGCGTTAACTGCTTTGGTCATATTTTTACCGATCGTATTGACCTCTACTGTGCCTGCCATGGTCGTAGCTCGCGGTGAATACTTTCTGTTAGCACCGATGTTAGGTGCCGCAGTGCTGGTGATGATTTTGTTCATGATTTCTTTTCGTATGACGATGAGGGTGTTCGATGGCTCGGGTGGTTAATGGTCTGAATTGGCACGGAATGTTAAAGTGGCGATTTTTTTTGAGGATTTGCAGAATATGAAAAATATAAGAAATAGTGAGAATTCTGGGCGTCTACTATTTGGACAAGATCGTTCGGGTCTACTTCCCATTCTTGCTCCCATTTACTATGGAGCTGGTCAGTGCCTTGTTTCTAGTCAGCAGTCAGCACGCTTTCAGATTTTGCGGGATGATAGTTACAATTACTACTCTCGAGATGGATTGAATCAGACTGTACTGCATGTTGAAAGAAAGCTATCAGATTTTTACGGTCTTTCTAGTGCACGGCTAGTTAATTCTGGAATGGCTGCATTGCTCGTAGCGGTGTTGGTGAATTTGCGACCGACTAGTCGAATTTTTGTCGCCACAAATGTATTCATTGATACTCAACTTCTCGCATTGAATCACTTTGGTCAGATGGGTTATGAAGTGAGTCTTTTCGATCTAAATGAATGCGGTCGAAGTGAGTTAAAGAACCTTAGAAAAGACGATATCATTATTGTAGAATCGGTGACAAATCCGCTGTGCATGAAGAGTGACCTTGTGCACTTTCAGGGGATTGCGCGTAGAACTGACTGCACCCTCATTGTTGACAATACTTTGCCTTCAAGTGCCTCCTTGAGTATTCGCCCAGGTAAGAATGTTTTGGTTGTTGAGTCGTTGACGAAGTATCATTTGATGAATGCTGGCACTGGCGGTGCTATTTTTGCCGCTTTGAAACATAGAAAGGCGGTACACGAGATCATTAAATTATTTGGGTTATGCATGCAGCCTGATATTGCAGCGCGAGTCGAACAGGGTCTTTTTACCCTAAAAATTCGAATTGAGAGACAGGTTACGAGTGCCATGGCATTGGCTGAAATGATCAAATCAAAGACGCCTATTAAGCAAAGAAAAATATTTACACTAACAAACACCACCCAGGAACTCGCACCCTTTATTCTCTTAAAATTTAGGAATGAAGCGATGGCGAAACGGGTACTCGATAAATTTAGGATTATTCTACCTTCGCCTTCATTTGGTGGAACGATTAGTATGGCAAGTTTGGGCAATTTTCATACTACGAAAGAGGCTCGCGCTCTAATGGATCGAACGGGAACCGATGGAAGGTTTATTAGAATCTTTGTGGGGTTAGAAGATCCACAGGTCATCTATGACGACATTGTTAGTTCGGTTCAACGATCGATGAACTCGAGAGCTGTTGCAAGTTGATCGTTTGACGCCATTCTGAAGTATTTTGAGATCACTCAGTTTTTATGGTTGGAGTGATAGGGGTTGAACCTACGACCCCGCCCGTGTGAAGGGCGTGCTCTGCCACTGAGCTACACTCCAACGAAAAATTGGCACCGAACACCTTACCGAGTAATAGTTTCGGCCGAGTTTGTCAATTTGAGACTGTAGTTTCTGAAAAAATGCTGGGCATTTGCCACGAATTTGTCTGAAAATTTGCCTAGATTATGAGAATCTGAGGCCATGATTGAGCAAATACGGGCAAAAAGCAGAGGGCAGTGGGCGGTCGTGACTGGGGCGAGTAGCGGCATCGGAGAGGCCTGTGCTAGGCAGTTGGCCCAAGCCGGATATTCGCTGGTTTTAGCCGCGCGAAGAAAAGAGCGATTGAGTGCACTCGCTGTTGAATTGGGTAAGAGCACCAACGCAGAAATCGTCATCACAGAGCTTGATGTCACTGATCGTGAGGCCGTAAGCGCCTGGGCTCGGGCCAATCAAGCCACTCTGAAAAAGGTTCGCGTACTCGTGAATAGTGCGGGGCTGGCGGCTGGTCTAGATACCTTTGATACTGCATCGCTCGATGACTGGGAGCAGATGATTCAGACGAATGTGATGGGTCTACTGTACGTCACTAAAGCAGTGTTGCCCTTCATGCTTGAAAATAACGATGGTCACATCGTGAACATCGGGTCGGTTGCGGGTCGGCACACTTACCCTAAAGGTAACGCCTATTGCGCTTCGAAAGCGGCCGTGAAATCGCTGAACGAAAGTCTGCGAGTCGATCTTTGTGGTAAAGCCATTCGCGTCACCGAGATTAGCCCTGGTATGGTTGAAACTGAGTTCAGTTTGGTTAGACTAAAAGATGCCGATAAAGCGAAGGCCGTTTATAAGGGCATTCAAGCGCTATCAGCTGGTGATGTTGCAGACGCTGTGAGTTGGAGTATTGGTCGGCCAGCGCACGTGAACATTCAAGAAATGGTGATATACCCAACGATGCAAGCGTCGCCAACTGTGGTGCATCGTAGCTGATCGCCAACGAGTGCCGCGCTAAATCTGAAATCCGAGGCGAAGCGAGTAAATGCGATTTTCAAATGAGCCCGTATTGAGAGCCATTTCTTCGCCAAAAGTGGCGAAATCGAGTTGAAGGGCTTTGAGGTCAAAGCCAAGACCTGCACAAAGGTAACCTTGATTGACGCCAGTTCGAATTGAAATGATTTTCCATTTTGTTTCGGCACCTAAGTGAAGTAGGCGAAAAAGACTGCCATTCGTATTATTGCCAATGTCTTGCAGTTCAAGCGCGATCACGGTTGAATTGAATTTCCAGAGTTCTGGCTTTTTCATCGCCACACCCAAACCGATTTTTCGGGGTTGCTCGCGTGGCTTGTTTCCCGTGTTCACGAGATTGAGGGGTAGGTTGGTGTAGGCCCCGCCTAAAATATTGTTGAAAGCGAATGAACTCGCGAGATCCCATCCTACTAATTTCCAGGGTAGATCGTAGGTTGCGCCAATACCAAAATCAAAATGACCACCGTCACCCCCATTATCTTTCGGGCTCAAAGACGTGCCCGTGAAGAGATCAGGCAAGCCGAATGATTTGCCGCTCGATAAGCGGTAAGCAACGCCCATTGAAACCCCAACGGCCAATTCTTCAGCGGCTAAAAATTTTCTTGAAACCAAGAGTGTGGGGGCCGCATCAACGACAATTTGCGGATCTATGCTGTATTGTTGTAAAACGCCTAA
The DNA here is from genome assembly GCA_903895855.1 of Oligoflexia bacterium. GTDB lineage: Bacteria > Bdellovibrionota > UBA1018 > UBA1018 > UBA1018 > CAITVN01. The sequence goes on from CAITVN010000236.1 coordinate 21,538, forward strand.
ATCTGTTGAAAAGCTGGTGAGTAATCCAATAGCGTAACTCATTTTCGTGCCGCGAAAATTCGGCAAAAATACTGATGGAAACGTGGTTTCTACTCGAGCGTGAATGTACTTTCCCGAATAGTCTTTCAAGCTTTTGGCGATTCCATCGGTTGAAGTCGCCTTGCCACCCGTTAGTGCGCTGGCGAAATTCATTAAGCTACTATTGATTTCGATCGTGGGGTCGGGTAATCCGACTTTCCAATTGGGGTCGGCCGAAAGTCTGGCTGGGTTGCCAAAAAAGTTCTCATCATATTGCCCGGTGGTGAGCGTGACGCCACCCAAGCCCGAGGCTCTGACTGACCGGTAAACATTGTGAATGTTTTCAGCCGCGAAGGCGCTGTTTAGCGACAATATGAGAGCGGCTATGATGACGCCAAAGAGTTTTGGGTTTCTGATCGTATTTGATATGGATTTCATGAATGGTTATTCCCCAATTCCTTGGCTAAGTAGTAATTTGCGATAGCAGGTGCCACCTTCGGTTCCGGCGAGTGAGCTTCCGAAGGCCTGCGCGAATTCATTCGAATTGCCAGCCACTGAATCGCTACCCAGTGTTTTTCCGGTTCCTAAAGAGTTGGCTCCGTCTCCGATAGCCCCAACAGCTGCTTGCAGCATTTGTAAAGTCGCGCCACCGGCTAAAGTCACTCCATCGGCATCGAGGTCAACTGCTGCGCCATCTGCCGCAAGCTTGGTGCCTGTTTTGATGCAAGCCGATGGGCAAACATCAGCAGAGTTTGAGCAACTCGAAGGATTATTCACGAGATCTGATTGGGTGAGGGCGTTGCCGCCAGCCTCTTCAGACAAGATTTCAGCTGCCAGTGCAAGTGATGAGACCAGTTTAACCAGAGCGCGCAAGGTAGGCTCAGTGATTGAGAGGTGATAGCGGTAGGCCTGATAAATCGATTTTCTCTTAGTTTCACCCGGAGTCAGGTCTGACAATGTGGTGGCTAGCCCGGTAAGTGCCTTGCCGATTCCGCCGTTGCCAGCGCCCACCACAGCCGCTAGAAAATCACCCATCGAAATGCCTTCGTTCGATAAAACTGAAAAAGCTTGCTCACTGTACGAAACGTCGCCATAGGTACTCGACAACAATTGGTAATGTTTCGTCGCGCAGGCGAAATCGCCTGAGTTCAAGCAGGCTTCTGCCTTTGAAAGGTTTTGAGCATCGCCAGACGGAGAGTCCATCCACCCGGTGACGTTACAAGAAGTTGATGTGGTAATGATCACCGCAATGGTAGCCATGAGGCTAAGACTAGTTTTTCTCATTTTCATAGATACGAGTAGCCTACGGCCTAGTCTATTTTTTTGAAAGTAAGAAAGTCGTCTTGAGCTCACTCAGCCATTTTTCAACTTCGGTGGCAAGTTGGCCTTCGCTACCTGAGTTTTCGAGTTGCCAGTTTGCAAACCGCTTTTTCTCAGAGTCTTGCATCTGAGCTGACATAATGGCGTCAATAGTTTGGCTGTTGATCGACTGGCCTTTACTGGTTTCTCGCGCCAACACTCGGGTGCGTCTGAGTTCTTCAGGGGCGGTGACGAGTAGGCAGCCGTCAAAGTCTCGGTAACGGCCCGTTTCAAAGAGTAGTGAGGCTTCGTAAAAGAGCACTTCACCACTGGTTTGTGTGATCCAGTCTGAAGTCGCTTTTTTTATTTCAGGATGGGTGATCGCTTCAAGTTTGAGTCTCGCTTGTTTGTCTTGAAAAATGAGCTCTCTGATTTGACTTCGATCAGTGGTCCCGAACGCCTGTTTGATTTGAGCCTCAATAGGTGAGCCCGGCTTCATCAAGTCTCGCGAAAGCTGGTCAGCGTCGAGCACGGGGTAGCCTTTAGCTTTGAGTAGTGAGACCACGGCAGATTTACCTGATCCGATTCCGCCAGTGATTCCGATGACCCATTTCTTTTTCTTTTCAAGTTTCTTGGCTTCGTTCCAAAGAGTATCCATTTCTTCAAGCGAAGAGTCTTTGGTTGATTTGCCTATTTTTGCCAAGCCGATTTCAATGTGACGAAATCGCATTTCAAAGCGACCCAGCATTTTACGAAGGGCGTCTTCAGGTTGAATTTTGAAAAAAGAAGACACGTTGGCGACGCTAAACAGCAGATCGCCAATTTCATCTTCAATCAGAGCTAAGTTAACTCCTTTAGGATCGTTGATCTCGGCTTCAAGTTCAGCGACCTCTTCTTTGAGTTTGTCTAAGGGGCCTTTGGCGTCTGGCCATTGAAATCCGACTTTGGTCACTCTTTCGATGATTCGAGAGGTTTTCTGAAGGGCAGGTAAATGGCGAGGCATGCCATCGAAAACGCTGGCAACACTATTGGGCTTTTTCTCAGCTTTTTCTCTGAGTTTTTGCTCTTCCCAGTTTTTTAGAACCCCATCGGTTGAATCGACCTTCACATCGCCAAAGACGTGCGGGTGCCGCCGAATGAGTTTACTATTCAGATCAGTTGCGACTTCTTGCAGCGAAAAAGCCCCCGTTTCTGAGGCCATTTCGCTGTGCAAAAGAATTTGTAAAAACAGATCACCGAGTTCTTCTCTTAATGCCTGATTAATTTGAGGAGTCTTGAGGTCTTCGACCGAGTTCACTTTGTCGAGCACATCGAGCACTTCGTAGGCCTCTTCAATGACGTAAGGGCGAAGGGATTGGTGGGTTTGGGCTTGATCCCAAGGGCAACCGTTAGGAGCTCGCAATCGGTGAACCGTTTGAATGACTTCGGCAATTGCCTTTAAAGTTTTTTCGGTGATAATTTCCATGATACGATGACGAATATCACGACCCCGCGACGCGACTCTATGGAAAAACCAAAAGCAAAGCCAAAAAAGGCAAAACCGAGATCAAGCCTGTATGCCCTTTGGCGAAATAAAGCCTCGAAACGCTTGGTTGAGGTGTTGGTGTGTGTTGACGGTTGTGTTGGTAGCAAGAAAAGTCGCCAAAAGAGCTCCTCGAAACGCAAAGTGCGCCTCACTGCTGAAGTTGAGGTGGTCGATTCAAAAGAGATGATTAAGCTCAATCATCGCTTTCGTGGAAAAAATCAGCCCACTGATGTCTTGAGTTTTTCTTCGCCTCAGGTTTTTCGTGAGTTCGGGTACCTGGGTGACTTGGTGGTGTGTTTGCCTGTTTTGAAGAAGCAAGCGGCCGAATTCAAGCATGCGCCGGCCAGTGAACTCGATGTGCTTTTGGTGCATGGCGTGCTGCATTTAATGGGCTTCGATCACGAGAAATCAGCGAAAGAAGCGAAGAAAATGCAGAAGTTAGAGGCCCAAGTTCTCGAAGCACTTCAGGGTTCGTTCGGGGTTAAGAAAGTCAAGGGCCCAAAGGCGGCAGTGCCCAGTTTGAGTCTGATTCTAAGAGCGCGCAGCTAGTCTCGATTGGCGAGAGTTGCGTAGGCGCCAGTTACGTCTTTAAAAGATGCTTCAGTTTTGCTAGGGTTCTTAAGAAATGGCAAATATAGAGAAAAAATCTGCAGCATTACTTGCTCCCCATGAAATTCGTGAGCGGCTATCACAAATGAGTACTCGGTTAGAGTTTCTCAGGGGGTCACTTTGACCTAGCGGTCAAACAACGACGTATCGAAGAACTCAGTTCGATTTCGACTCAAGAGGGATTCTGGAGCGACAATCGACGTGCTAAGGCACTCACTCAAGAAAAATCTCGTTTAGAAAATGAAGTAGCCGAATTTCTCGAGTTGGACCGAGCATTTAATGATGCCTCAACTTTGTATGAATTGGCTCAAGAGGCGAATGACGAAGACTCACTACGCGAAGTTTCAGAGTTGACAGGTGATCTCGCGGCTCGATTTGAAAAAGTAGAGTTTCACAAAATGCTTTCTGAAGAGGTTGATCCGAAGAATGCGATTGTGACCATCAATGCAGGGGCTGGAGGCACTGAATCGCAAGATTGGGCTCAGATGCTGCTTCGCATGTATCAACGCTGGGCTCAAGATCAAGGGTTTCGAGCAGAACTACTTGACGCTCTGACGGGCGAAGAAGCTGGAATCAAAAGTGCGACGCTTTTAGTTTCGGGTGAGTACGCTTATGGTTTGTTAAAATCTGAGGCTGGCGTACATCGCTTGGTGAGAATTAGTCCGTTTGATTCGAATGCTCGTCGGCACACTTCGTTTGCGAGTGTGTTTGTCACACCAGAGATTGACGATGATTTTGAAGTCGTGATTAACCCCGGTGATCTGCGCGTCGATGTGTACCGATCAGGTGGTAAGGGTGGTCAGGGTGTGAATACCACCGACTCAGCGGTTCGTTTGACACACTATCCAACTGGTATCGTAGTAGCCTGTCAGCAAGAGCGCTCGCAAATTAAGAATAAAGACTTGGCGATGAAAGTGCTTCGCTCGCGTATTTACGAGAGGCACCTAGAAGAAGAACGTAAGAAGCAGGCCTTGGTCGAAGATTCAAAAAAAGACATTGCTTGGGGCAGTCAGATAAGGTCTTACGTTTTGCACCCTTATAAGATGGTGAAAGATCACCGCACGGGCTTTGTTGCCAACATCGCAGACCGAGTTCTTGATGGAGACCTTGAAGGCTTCATCAAAGCCTACTTAACTTGTCGAATTACCGGTGAGTGGGCGCGCGGTGGCGCTTCTGATGAAATCGCGTAAAGTGTGTAGGTGTATCAATTTAGTCATTTGTTAATGTTCGAGTGATTGCTCATTCTGAGTTTGTGCTTGGCCGATAAGTTCATTGAGCAAAATAACAATGACAACCGATTTTTCACATTCGCAGCAGTACTTGCCGGTCGAGTTGCAGTCGTTAAAGACGGGCATTCGTGAAATCGAATTCGACATTTTTGTCAAATTGTCAGACGAAAACTATGTTCAACTTTTTTCGAAGTCGCTGGGTATTGATTATCGTAGGCTGTTTAAATACGAGAGCCGCGGAGTTCGAGAGTTTCATGTCAGGGCTGAAGAGTTCGAGAGCTACCTTCGATTTGCGTCGTTCACTGCTAGCCAGCTCTTAGTGAGCGCAAGTGTCAGTCGCGAGAAAAAAATTGCGAGCCTGATCAGTCTCACTGAGCAGTGTCTGGTACAAGTGTTCTCGTTGTCGGTTTTTGACGAGAAGGTGATAGCCGAAATTAAAACATTGGTTAATCACTTTATCGCCTTTGTTGAAGTCGATCCTGGGGCATTGGTCATCTTGCTTAAGCTCATTTCTCAAGGTGGGTACCTGTACTACCACTCAGTATCGGTCATGGTTTTTAGCCTGTTTTTGGCCAGAAGAACTCAACTGTTTTCGAGGCAAGCGGTTCAACAAGTCGCCATCGGTGCTCTATTGCATGATTTTGGAAAAACCGCTCCGATTGATGCAGTCGATTTAGAACATCCGGTAAGGGGGGTTGAAAAGCTGGGTAATTTGATTGACGAAAAATCGGTGATTCGAAAAATCATTATTGAGCACCACGAGCAGCCTTCGGGTAAGGGGTATCCGTACGGCCTGCGCGGTAGTGAAATTTCTGTTGAAGCAAAGTTGGTGTCGGTGGCGAATGTCTTTAACTCACTCATCAGCGAAAGGCCTCACAGAAAAGCAATTAGCACCGGTGCAGCCATTGATTTTATTGTCGGCCAGCCTGAAGTTTTTGATTCTAACTCGGCGCAGGTGCTCAGTTTGGTTTTCGCTTCATCCACCAAAACACCGGCGCGCCGGCGGCGATCATGAGCAGGCCGATTAACGAGTCGTGTGTTTGTGTGATAAGAGTATTGCCTAAGAGCAAAACGCTGAGCACGATGAATAAGATCGGAACGAAGGGGTATCCCCAGGCTTGGTAGAGGTCTTTTTCTGGCACCGAACGACGTCTAAAAATAAAAAGGGCCCCGGCGCAAAGTGCGTAGAAAATCCATGAAGCGAAAACCACTTGGTCGGTTAGTTGGTCAAACGTTCCTGACATTGCCAGTAAAACCGAAACGACGAATTGGCTGATCACAGCGATTTGCGGTGATGAGGTTCGGCGAGAGAGGTGGGCGAGTTTTTTCCAGGCGAGGCCTTCAACGGCCATCGCGTACGGAATTCGTGCTCCCGCCATGATTGACCCATTCATCGCGCCCAAAGCTGAAATCACCATGGCGATCGAAATGAGGCGAATGCCAAAGTCTCCAAAAAACGCTTTCGCGCCGACCGCACCCAGCGAGAGTGCCGCTGCGTTTTTTGAAGGGTTTGATGAGAGAATTGTCTGCCAGTCGATGGCCCGAAAATAGCCGAAATTGACGAGTAAGTAGGCGACCAGTACCAAACTCATTCCTAAAAAAAGAGCGCGTGGAATGTTTTTCTTGGGCTCGTGAATTTCGCCCGCGACCATGGGCATGCCATTCCAACCGTCGTAGGCCCAGAGCGCTGCGATTGAAGCGGTGAAAAAAGCGCTCAAAAAAGAACTGAGATGAAAGCTCTGATTTGACGGATCGCTAAGCGGACTTGACGTGAACAGCGAAAACGGGTCTTGGGTTGCTGGGGCTGCGAAAAAAAGTAGGCCGATCGACAGTGCGATCACCACAAAATACTTAATGATCGTCAGGGCGGTTTGAACCAAGCCACTGGTTGAAACTTTAAGCAAATTGATTGCTGAGAAAAAAGTGATCAACGCAATCGCGCAGCCGGTGCGGCCAAACGGAAACGATTCGAGAGAGATCACGCCGCTTAAAAATGTGGCAGCACCCACACCGTAAGCCGCGATTGAACCGGGTGATCCGATAAAAAATCGAGTCCAGCCATACAAAAAAGCGGTGAAGTCTCCGTAAGCTTCTCTTAGGTAGACGAATTCTCCGCCTGCTTTTGGGTAACGACTTCCGAGTTCGGCGTAGGTGAGTGCGCCGGCTAATGATAGTAACCCAGCGAAAACCCAAGCCACCATGACCCAGAGTGGACTGCCCAGTGTGGCGGCCATCGTCGATGATTTGATGAAAATACCCGTGCCGATAACCGTTCCGATAACCAGTGAAGTGGCGTCAGCAAGGGTGAGCGATCGTATCAATGAAGTTTCGGGTAAGGGGGTAGTATTCGGTTTGGCCATAGAACTCATTTGTCATCTCAAACCGAGAAACTCGCTACAAAAAAAATACCCGCTTCACCGGTAAAGGGATGAAGCGGGTAGTTCGTGATTTTCTTTTAGTCGCCATTAGTCACTTGACGAGGTTCTTACTTCTCGCTTGAAGGAGGGGTCTTTAAGTCTAGTGCTTTGAAGTCTTCGGCTAAGCGCTCAGCGATTGGAAGCCATTGGCCTTTTCTTGCAGCCAATTTCTCGGTTCCGACCCGTTTTGCAACTAAGTCAAACTTGAGACCTTCGCGAAGTTGAACGAGTGTTGAAGCGCCGATCACACCGCGGCTAGGCGTCACGTGGCCGATTAGTCTGATCGCTTGGTGAGAGGCTTCGTAGAGTTCAAGCTTCTTTGCCTTTGGCAGATCGGTTTTTGCAAACTTGGGAGTCAAGATATCGTGAAACATCTTTTTGCCGATAGCTTTGTCTGCTTCAAGTTTTGGTGCAGACGTTGAGGCAATCGACTGAATGGCTGCTTCGCTCGGAGTTTTCTCGGCTTTTGACGTCTCTTGGCGAGTGATCAAGCGCGAAGCATTTGAGCTCTTAGATTTTGGCAATCCATTCGCAGCTGGAACTGCTGCTATTGCCCAGGCACAACCTGAGTCTTCATATCCGGTCACGTATCCTTGGTCGTACGAGCTGTTCCAAGCAGCCGAGTAGGTCTGTTGAAAGGTGGCGTTGAATGAATCCGTGTAGCTAGCTTGGTAGCTGGCTGCCGCAGCTTGCTGGTAGGCCACGGCAAACGCATTGTCGTGATTGTAAGTGAATGATGCTTGGTAGCTGACCAAGTACCCGTCGGCTGATCCATCAGTGTAGCCTGAAGCCGCTGTCGAATTGTAACCGTTAGCATAATTCGTTTCGTAAGCTTGTTGATAAGCCTGAGTGTAGCAACTCTGGTAAATCGCTTGTTTACCTTGAGAAAGACCGATCACTAAGCCGTCTCGGTAACCATCGGCATCGCCACTGGCAATACCTTGGTTTTTCGAGGAGGTAGAGGCTGCGGTGCCTTCGGTTTTTCCGTCGTTTACTCCGCGCGTGTAGTCAGGGCTCAAGTTAGCGGTGTAGGCCTTTGAGTAGAGCGTTTCGTCACGCACGGTAGCGAAACCATTGTTGTAGCACTTGTCGAACTGTTCGGGTTCAATGGTTTTGAGTGGTTCTGGGTTCAAGCAATCGAGTTCGCCGCTTGTGTAACCGTCAGAATAGCCATCGTTTTGCCCCTGGGCGGTTCCGGCTGCGGCACCATCGGCTCTGCCGTCGGCATTGCCTGATTGGGTTCCATCACTTGAGCCAGTGGCAATGCCTTCAGCGTTACCGGCAGCAATACCATCGACGCGGCCATCGTTTTCGCCTGCGGCTCCGCCGTCTGCTTGGCCTTGATTGTACCCATCGGTGTAACCATCGGCTTGGCCGTCGGTCTGTCCATCGCGGGTTCCTGCGTTAGCGCCGCTAGCGGCCCCATTGGTGCAAGAGGCGAGGTCGTGTTCGCCGGTCGCTTGCCCGGCTTCTTTACCGCGTTGCAGTCCGGCTTCGTATCCCGTGGTGTAGCCTTCGTGTGTGCGGTCGTGAAAGGTTTGGTTGTATCCAGCTGTTTTGCCCTGCTCATAAGTGGCGTGAGCGCCGTCGCTGGCGCCGCGGCTGGTGTCTTGTGCGTTTGCAGTCGCTGCATCGTTTTTGCCATTGTCTGATGACGCAATAAAGGCCGGCTTTGTGCAATCAAGAAGCCCTTTTGCCTGAACTGACTGATTGAGTAAGTACTGATCACCGCTGGTGTCACCAGCTGTGATATAATCAAGGCGAATGATTTCGTTAAACCAGTGATCGGCATTTGAAGCGAAAACTAGCGAGATTGAGCACTGTGAACTGGGTGTGAGGTCGATGCCAATGGCACAGGTGAGCCCGCCGTTTTGAGCTGGGCCCATCGCAATTGCGTCGCCAAAATTGTTGGTCATCATGAGACCAGTGATGTGAGCGGCGGCGTCGCCTTGATTTACGAGATTGATCTCTTTTGTTAAACCGCTACCGACTGGGGTGTCGGTGGTTAGCGTGAACGTTGTGTTTGTTTGCGTGTAGTCTGAGTTTCCTGAAACAAAATGCAAATCGGGTTCAGCTTTTGGAGGGCCACCGTTTGAAGTTCTGCACGCAGCAACTGTTAAAGAAGCTGCTGCGAGAATTGCGGTAGCTGTGAGGGTGAGCATCAGTTTTTGATCTGAAATGAGGGACATGGTTTTTTTCGCCTTTCTTGAAAATGATAAAATAGCCGAATCTGTTTGATGGATTCGCAAAAGCAAGGGTTGGGCCATACCTGATTGAAATGGTCTAAATTACACAAAAGCAGTCAGGTTTGTAGGGTAATAGTCGAGATTCATTGAAAAATAGATTTTCTGGGTTGAAACGCACAGAGTGCAAAACGCTGTGGGGTTCATTTCGTTCACGTTCTAGTGAGTTCTACAATTGAAACCTTAGACGCTAAAAAATGCCCACTCTTTCTTAAGCTCTCGAATTGAGTTTTTTCGAGGAACGAGTGCGAGCGCCTGGGTGGCGACCCCGGGTTGGGTCTGAAAACACAGACTCGCACCCATACCCAGTAAGTTTGCAAGGCCATGGTTTGAGGCTAACGATTTGAGTAAGGTCTCGGGCTTTAGTGATCCAAAAAAATCGGTAACCTGAATGCCCCAGAACTGATCAGATTGCCACAGTCGCACTTCAACTTGTTCGTTGGGTAAAAGCTCAAAATCTTTCGTCAAGTCGAGGTTGGCTCGGTACCTGAGGCCATTTGATAAGACGGGCGCCTGTATCAGAGCATTGAGTAAAAGCTCATCAAGGGCTTGGGTGAGAATTCGTCGCACGCGCACCGATTTGAGATCTGAAAAAAATTTGCTCTGCATCGACTCAACGGCAAGGGTTCGGTGGCTCAATTTTCTAAGTCGCAATTGAGCAACGGCTTGTGAGTCGGTGTCGTTCTCTGTGTTCTGAGTTTGGGTCGAGTAGCGTCGCAGCAACTCGCCCAAGGTCGATTGCGAGAGGCTTTGCGTGTTGGCTAGGCTGATGCGTTCTTCAGCTTGAAGCAGTTGGCTAACCGCGAGGTCTGAATAGAGCCTCAGGCCTTCAGTTTGAGACCTTCTCGCGATAAAGTGGCGGTGCAGAGTCGGTGCCCGTCTTAACCGGTCGAGAAACTCGGTCGAGTTGGCAACGATCCAGATCACTTCGTGCGGTTGAAGTTTCAGATGCTTGAGAATGACCCCACTTCGCTCAGGTGGAAAAATGCCTGCATCGAGAAAACACAGGCAAGCTCTATCGGCCCGCCTGACTTGAGTGAAGGTTTCAAGTGAGCGAATGATGTGCAATTCGCTATTTGAGGCGAATGCGATCCATTCGGCCATGCGCAAATCTTCGTCATTTTGAGTAAAAATCAGTAGTGATTTACGCAACCGAGCCTCATTCTCTCTAGCTTGATCGGGGTGAGTGGTTTCGTCAAGAAATCTTGCGGGCAGTGACGTCCGTTTTTTGGCCGTCACCGCTAAGGCCTCTTTCTCTTGCGGTGCCAAAGACCTTTCAAAAAGCTCTAAAATGAGCTAGAGCTATTGACCAACGCGAAGTTTTTATCGCTCGTTTTTGGGGGTTTTTTGAATTTTCAAACGCAGCATTTTCATTTTAAAAAGATCAAACGCTGGTATGAGCCCTCGCTCAAAGCGAGTGTTCTTTTTGGCCTGTTGTGTGGTCTAGGTTTTTGGGGCCTCGATAGTGTCATTGTCAACAGTTATAGTATGCGAGGCTATTGGCTTGAATTTTTTCACCCTCAGCCTGCCGACTTTTTTGCTCGAGTGATCGTCGCTTTAGGGTATGTGAGTTTTACCTCGATTTATGGAACTTTGCGCAGGGTAGAAGGTCGGCTTTTCGAAAGCCAAGATCGCATGAGGGCGATCATTGCCGCAGAGCCCGAGTGTGTGAAGTTATTAGATGACAAAGGTTCTCTTCTCGAAATGAACCCAGCTGGGTTAGTGATGATTGAAGCCGATTCGTTTGAACAAGTTAGTGGAATGTGTGTTTACCCTTTAGTTGGCCCGTATTACCGAGCTGAGTTCATTGCTCTGGTAGAAAGGGGGTTTGCTGGTCAGTCAGGAAAACTCGATTTTGAGATTCGGGGTTTAAAGGGGGGGCAACGCTGGTTGGCCACTCATGCCGTGCCTCTCTATGACCGACGAGACTCTTCGAAAATTACAGCGGTACTTGCTATCACGAGAGACGTAACCGATCGAAAAAAGGTTGAGCGAGATTTGGTTGAAAGTAAAGAGGTGGCAGAAAAAGCCAATCAGGCGAAAGACCTTTTTTTGGCAACGCTCTCGCATGAGTTGCGTACTCCGCTCACTTCGATTCTGGGGTGGTCGCAATTGATCAATAGCGGCAGAGTTGATTCGTCAAAAATGAAAGTTGCTCTACAGACCATCGAAGATTCTGCGCTTTCACAAAATCAATTGATCAGTGACCTTTTAGATATTTCACGAATCAGTACAGGTAAAATTGCCCTTGATATTCAAAAAGTTGAATTGGTCGACATTATCGAAAAAGCCGTGAATACGGTGCGAGTTTCGGCCGAGAAAAAAGGCATTCAGCTTTTAGCAATGCCGAGTGATAGACCGCTTTTTGTTTACGCAGACGCGGGGCGAATGAGACAAGTGATTTGGAATATTCTTTCAAATTCGATTAAGTTTACTCCGTCGGGTGGCCGAATTGAGATTCGAACTGAAGTGAGCGATGATCTGGTTGGCGAGAGAAACTCGATGGTGACTATTCAGATCACTGATACGGGAAAAGGAATTTCACCCGAGTTCTTGCCTAAAATTTTTGATCGATTTTCGCAAGCCGACTCTTCGAGCGTCAGAGTGCATGGTGGATTGGGCATTGGTTTGGCGTTAGTGCGAAGTTTGCTCAAGCTTCAAGGGGGTACGGTAAGAGCTCAGAGCGAGGGTGAGGGTAAGGGTTCGACATTCACGGTTAGTTTGCCGTTAGACAGTGTGTCTCAAGTTGCGAATCTTTCATCAAAAAACGCAGAACAGCGTGATCGTTCACCTGCTCTGGCTGTAGAAGAATTGAGGGGGCTTCGAGTCTTACTGGTTGATGACGAAATGAGCTCACTGAGTTCTATCGCCGAAATGCTTTTGTCGTATGGAGCTGACATTGAGATGGCGGTGTCGGCGAGTGATGCGATTGCGGTCTTTAAGAAATCTAGGCCACATTTGGTCGTTAGTGATCTCGGAATGCCAGTTGAAGACGGCTACAGCCTAATTCGAAAAATTCGTCAATTGGATCGCAATGAAGGCGGCACTACCGCGGCAATCGCGCTCACTGCCTATGCTGATTCAGAAAGCCGAGAGCAAGCGCTATTGGCTGGATTTCAAGAGCACTTGGCTAAGCCGATTAGTTCGGTAGACCTCGTTAGGGCGGTACTGCGAGTTAGGGCCGCTCATCAGGTTTGATGCACTCAGCACCATCCGTGAATGTATTTTTTGTGAGTAGTGCTTGTAAATCTCTTTTTTGGCTCCACAAACATCTTGTTTTCTTGCTTTCGGCATCATGCCTCGCAAGAGTCGCAAAAAAAGAGACTTACGAGCATTACTCACAAAAAATACACTCAAAGACGAAGACGTCCTCATCAGAGACTCAAAAGTAGCTAAAAATTGCAAATAGGATCTAAGTGCTCTTAAGCGCATCTGTGGCAAGAAGCTCAGTTGCAGGTTTGTCGCAGTGTGATTCTGAAAATCTATTTTGCAGAAGTAGGTGCTGGAGCGGCAGGTGCAGCTTGAGCTGGTGCTGTATCAGGAGTTGCTGGTACCACTGGTGCGGCTGGCTTACCAGGGGTTGTGACTGGAACAATCGGTTGACTCACGTCAAAGAGACTTTTCTTTGAACCCGCTTGAAAAACGGTCAGAGTGATCGAGGTGCAAAAGAAAATGGCTGCCAAAATAGCAGTGGTTCGGGTGAAGAAGTTGGCTCCACCTGAGCTGCCGAAAACAGTTTGACTTGATCCGCCAAGTGATGCGCTGATGTCTGCTCCTTTTCCTGACTGAAGAAGAATGAGAAGAATCAAAAATAAACAAGTAGCTGCATGAACTAAAGTGACAAGAGTCGACATAGATTAGATTTCGATATAACGCCTACGAGCTCGAGGCAAGGCTAAATTCGAGATAACGCAAGTTCGAGTGCCGAATCGGCCGACTCGGCCAATTTCACGAGCTCTGCATTTTCAAGAAAGCGCATCATGGCGCTAGGTTTCGTGAGTTCAACCCGGTATTTCTCAGTGGCAACTTCGGTGACCACCGCATTGCAAGGTAATAGGCCTGCGACATCGGTAGTTTTCTCGTAGGCGGCGTAAGCCAAGCCTGGGTTGCAAGCACCTAAAATTACGACAGGTTTCATGTCTTTTTGGAGCTTTTCTTTCATTTTGGTGTGAAAATCAATGCGGGTGAGGACTCCGAAACCTTCGGTCTTTAGCGCCTCACTCACGCGGGTGATCGCCGATTCAAGGTCAGTCGCTGCGATGTCTTTTTTGAAACTTAAGTTTTGTGAATTTGATGTCATAAAATGAACTCCTTCGTTCTAGGTTCGGCCGAGTATATCGATCAGAGTGGTGAAGCTATCTACTTTCAAACTGGCTCCGCCGACGAGTCCCCCGTCAATACTAGGTTTTCGCAAGAGTTCAGCGAAATTTTCGGGTGTCACCGAGCCTCCGTAGGCAATAGCGATCTCATTGGGGCCCAAAAACGATTCGAGAAGTGCTCGAATGTGTTCGTGGGCTTCTTCAGCTTGTTCGGGGGTGGCGGTTTGGCCGGTGCCAATCGCCCACACGGGTTCGTAGGCCAGTGAAAGTCTAGCTAGGTGTGGCGCAAAACGAGCGGCCAGCTCGCGCCCCCCTAAAAAGCCGTCAACTTGCCTCGATAAAACCGCGGCTGTTTGACCGGCCTCACGTTCGCCGAGGGTTTCACCGATGCAAACCATGACCGAGAACCCTTGTTCGAGTAGCGATAAGGCGCGGCGATGCACGGTTTGGTCGGTTTCTCCAAAAAACTGGCGTCGTTCTGAATGCCCAACGAGTACCCAGCCAATGCCGATTTCTTTTAGCATGGGTCCTGACGTTTCACCGGTGAATGCTCCGTTAGGTGCCCAGTGAGCCAATTGTGCACCCACATGCAATTCTTGCAAGTTGCGAGGGCTGGTGGTCTGCCCGACCGCGTGAAGCGAAGATTTCAATTCTGCGGCATCTTGAAGCGCTTGATGTAAGCAAAGAGTCGGAACAAAGAGACCGACCGATTTCGCCGAAAACGAAAGCGTGCCAGTTATCGCCCGTGCGCGCATGGGTTCAAGTTTTGTTTTGAGTGCCTGAAAGTACTCGTGAGTGGCCTTTGGGCCATGATTCATTTTCCAGTTTCCGAAAAGCAGTTTTGATCGTGACATAGTTATCCTTCTGAGGGGTCGTCTTGAAGGTATCGAGCTTTGGTTTCAGTCGGAGGAACCTTTGAATAGTCTTTGATGATGTCAATTCCTGGTAGGCCTTCGTTTTCTAGGTACTCGAGCACTGCGCCGCCGCCCGTAGAAAGGTGGTCAAATCCCGAGGCAAACCCAGAGTGCTTGATGGCAGATACGGTATCGCCGCCACCGACGACTCTGAGTGCCGAAAGCTTCGACATGAATTCTGCGATCGCATAAGTGCCCTTAGCGTACTCAGGCTTTTCAAACCAACCCAAGGGGCCATTCCAAAAAATAGTTTTGCCAGGTCTGAGAAAATCGCAGAAAAGTTGAACCGACTTTGGCCCAATGTCAAAACCCAGATTGGTGTCGACGGGAAGTACGATATTGATTCCGCGTTTACCCGCTTCGTCTAGTATCGCACGTGCTGCCTCAACATCGGCAGGTTTTGGATGAATCGCACCCTCAGGGATCGGAATTTTTTTCACTTCCCAAAAGGCGTGAGCCATCGCCCCACCAATTGCAATGCCGCTCACGCGCTTAAAAAGTGATTGAATCGTTTTAATTTTGTCTGATACTTTTGAGCCACCGAGAACCGCGAGAAAGGGAGTCTCTGGAGCTTTCAGAAGTCGTTCTAAAAATTTGAGTTCTTTTTCAATTAAAAAGCCCATGCCTTTGTTGGTCAGCGCAGCGGGCAGGCCGTAGGTCGAAGCGTGTTTTCGGTGTGCGGTTCCGAAAGCGTCAGTGATATAAATGTCGGCTAATTGGGCGAGTCTTTGAATAAACTCAAGACCGTTTTCTTCTTCGTCAGCGTGAAAGCGAAGGTTTTCGAGCAACATCACTTGACCATTTTTTAGGCCTTTAGTGAGAAGTTCGATACCTTCGCCAACACAATCATCGGCCAACGTGACTTCTTGTTTCAGTAATCCCGCAAGGTGAGTGGCTATGGGCTCAAGTGAAAAATCAGGATTTGCCTTACCATCGGGTCGACCTAAGTGAGAGGCAATGATGACCTTGGCTCCGTTTTCGATGGCATATTTAATCGTAGGCAGCGCTTCTTGAATTCGAGAGTCGTCTTCAACTATTCTATCAACGTTCGGGGCGCCAGCAGGAGCTTTTGCCGAAAGGGGTACGTTGAAGTCGAGTCGTAGAAAAACTCTGCGACCCTTTAAGTTGAAATCGCGAATAGATCGAATGGGTAGTTGCGCTGTTGTTGTGTCTGTTGCCATTGTCAGGTACCTTTATTTTTTTTCACTCTTACAAGAATTGAGTGCGTTGAAATTGCCTTTTAATCTACTGCATCGCCTTGGCCATGTAGCCAGTTAAGTCGAGCATGCGGTATGAGAATCCCGATTCGTTGTCGTACCACGAAATGACTTTTACCAAATTACCTTCAAGTACGACGGTGCAGTCAGCATCAACTGTTGAACTTTCTGAGGTACCGTTGAAATCAATTGAGACCAGCGGTTCAGTTGAATATCCTAAAATACCTTTTAAGGAAGTTTCTGAAGCTTTCTTGAGGGCTTGATTGAGTTCTTCTTTGGTGGTGTGCTTTTTGAGTTCTGCAGTCAAGTCAACCATCGAGACGTTTGGTGTCGGCACTCGAATGGCAAGACCATCAAGTTTGCCCTTGAGGTGCGGAAGCACGAGGCCTACGGCTTTTGCGGCACCAGTGGTGGTAGGAATCATCGAAAGAGCGGCTGCTCGCGCGCGTCTCAAATCTTTATGAGGAAGGTCTAAGACATTTTGATCGTTCGTGTAACTGTGAACAGTGAGCATGGTGCCGCGAATGATTCCGAAATTTTCATCAATGACTTTTGCAAGCGGTGCCAAGCAATTCGTGGTGCAAGAGGCGTTAGAGACGATGTCGTGTTTTTTTGCGTCGTAAGTGGTTTCGTTCACGCCCATGCAGATCGTGGTATCAGCATCTTTTGATGGAGCCGAAATGATGACTTTCTTTGCCCCACCCTTCAAGTGAAGGGCTGCTTTTTCGCGGTCGGTGAATACGCCCGTGCACTCGTGGACGAATTGAATTTGTGATTTACCCCAAGAAATGGCCGAAGGGTCTTTCTCGGCAGTCAGTGCAATCGTCTGAACGCCATTTGGAGTAGAAACAATGAGCGAGTTTCCTTCAAGTCGAATATCGTGGCGAAGTCGGCCGTGAACGGAATCGTACTTCAATAGATGGGCTACTTGCTCTGGCTTTGACAAGTCATTGATGCTGGCAATTTCATAGCGGTTTGAATCAAATGCGATTCTCGCAATTTTGCGGCCGATGCGACCAAATCCGTTGATACCAATTCTGATTTTTCCTGAGGATTGATTTGTCATGAAGTCTCCTGTTTTTGATTAAAAAAATGCGATGCTAAGATATAACCGTAAGCCGAACACGGTTGCAAGAATCTTTGAGTTAAATTGATCGCAAACTGATCAAGTCGATGTTGAGTTAAATGAGACAAAAAGGGAGTTTTAGTCAAAATTTAGACGTGCGCCAGGCGTTTGCCAGAAATTTGTCTGCCGTTCGCCTGCTGTTCACCGGAGGCGTTCAATGAAATATTCGGGTAGCTCCCTGAGCAAATCCGTGATTTTTGCGCCCTCTTCTAAGGTGCTGTGAGTGCATGGGGTCGCGAGATCTTTGGGGCATGAAACCTCAAGCGTGATTGCTTTTGCGTCGCTCGGCAAACGGTGGCCAAGTTCTGATTGTTCAACGTTGAAGTCGGGAAGCAAGTCGTCAGGGTGCGAGGGATCTGTTTTGGCACTCGAGTAGTAGGCAATGCTTGAAAGGCGAAAATGCTGGTTGTTAAGCACTATTTCGTAAGCGAAATAGTGCTTGCTGCTCGAGTCGGGTGAGTTAGCGCTCGTTCGAGTTCCTTCTTCGACCACAAACTCAGAAAACTCAGGCATCGCTGCAAGACCTGAAGTCACTTCTTTTTCAGGGGTGTGAGTGGCCGCGTAAGTCAATTTGAACATCTGGCTGCGGCTAACAAAACTTGGGGTTGTCACCTCAAAAATGCCGGAGTGACCCATGATCGTGATCGCATGGGGGTCGCACGTCGCTCCAGTGGTAATGAGCGAGAGTAAAAATAGGGCGGCAACGAGTGTGTGGGGGGTGGGTGCACTCTTCATGACGCGACGAGTATAAATGAAATGCATTGAGTTTTCAACCAGTATTCGGGTGCAATTGAGGCTAGGCTGTGGCACTTCGAAAAAAGGTGGCTCAATTAAAGTGACTCAAGTGACTAACTCTTCGACACTCTCGACTTTCGTAGACAAAATCAAAGGCCAAGTAACGGGTGACATCGATTTATTGACTCCGTTTATTCAGGTGGTCGAATCTCGGGGTTTGCGCTTGTATGCCGAGCAAGAAGAAGCGATTTTGGCTTTGTTTTCTGGCCAAAATGTCATTCTGAATACCCCGACCGGCAGCGGGAAATCGCTGGTAGCGCAAGCCTTGCATTTCGAGGCGCTTTGTCGATCGCGGCAATCTTATTACACAAGTCCGATTAAAGCCCTGGTAAACGAGAAATTCTTAGACCTCTGTCGCGAATTTGGGTCTGAGAATGTCGGAATGATCACTGGTGATGCAACCGTCAATGCGCGGGCCCCGATCATCTGCTGTACGGCCGAGATACTGGCTAATCTCGCCCTTCGCGAAGGCTCAAAAGCGTTGGTCAACGATGTGGTCATCGATGAGTTTCATTATTATTCAGATCGCGATCGCGGTTCGGCGTGGCAAATTCCGCTACTAACCCTTTCTAAAACCCGCTTCTTACTCATGTCGGCGACCTTAGGTGATACCCGATTTTTCAGTGATGAGTTGACGAGACTCAATGCCCTAGAGACCTCGGTTATCAAAGGCGGCAAGCGACCAGTGCCCCTAGATTTTCGCTACAGCGAGGATAGTCTGACCGAAGCGGTAGTGAAACTCGTGCGTGAAAATCGCGCGCCGATTTATATTGTGAACTTCTCACAAAAAGAGGCCGCTGATGTAGCCAGCGAATTCTTGAGCCTTGATTTTTGTTCAAAAGAAGAAAAAAGCCGGGTCGCCAGAGAAATTGAACACACGTCGTTTAAAAGTCCGTACGGTAAAGAATTGGTGCGGCTACTCAAACACGGGGTGGGCATTCATCATGCGGGTTTATTACCCAGGTACCGAGTTCAAGTTGAAAAGCTTGCTCAAAAAGGATTGCTAAAAATCATCAGTGGCACCGACACCCTGGGGGTGGGGGTGAATGTTCCGATTCGCACAGTCTTGTTAACAAAACTCTGTAAATTCGACGGTCAAAAGACTGGCCTGCTGAGCGTTCGCGATTTTCATCAAATAGCGGGTAGGGCTGGGCGAAAAGGATTTGATGATTTGGGCGTAGTCGTAGCACAGGCGCCAGAGCACGTGATCGATAACCTTCGCAACGAACAAAAAGCGATGGGAGATGCCAAGAAACAGAAAAAATTGGTGAAGCGAAAGCCACCTGAACGCGGTTTTTACCCGTGGGATAAAACGGTATTCACTCGGCTGATTGAAAGCGAACCTGAAACACTGGTTTCTCGTTTTCGTTTAGATCACGGTCTATTGCTTCAGATTTTGTCGCGAGAAGATGGCCCTGATGCCCTGGTAAAACTCATTAATGATTGCCACGAGTCAGACTCGACAAAAAAACATTTGAAAAAAGTCGCCTTCACTTTATTTCGAACTTTAGTTGAAAGAAAGATCATCGAAATCATTCCGGTGACTGAAAGAATTTCAAGTTCTCGGCGATTGAAACTGAATGTCAGCTTGCAAGAAGATTTTTCGTTGAATCAATCGCTCTCGGTTTTTTTGCTAGATACCTTGAAACTGTTTGATCCTATATCAGTAACTTATGCGTTAGATGTGCTTAGTCTTGTAGAGTCGATTCTTGAAAACCCTGATGCTGTTTTGCGAAAACAAGTTGACCGTGCAAAAACTGAGCGCATGGCTGAGCTAAAAGCGGCCGGAGTCGAGTTTGATCAACGCATTGAAGAGTTAGAGAAAGTGGAGTACCCCAAGCCCAACGCTGAATTTATTTACGAACGCTTTAATGAATTTGCAAAACTTCACCCGTGGGTTGGTGGCGAAAATATTCGCCCAAAGTCAATAGCTAGAGAAATGGTCGAGGTGTTTGCCCTATTTTCAGAGTACGTGAAAGACCTGAGCCTGCAGCGGTCTGAAGGGTTGCTGCTTCGCTACCTTTCAGATGCCTACAAAACCTTGGTTCATTCTGTGCCTGTTGAGTACAAGAACGCCGAGCTGATTTCGATTGAGTCTTTCTTACGTTCACTCATACGCGAGGTTGATTCGTCTTTGGTTGATGAGTGGGAAAAACTTCGCTTAGCCCAAGGTGGGGTAGCTGACCCGAAGGCTGAGGCGCTCGTCAGCGAAGAGCGAATGCTGGCGCTTGATTGGCGTTTGTCGCTAAAAACCGAAGTTTTTAAAGTGGTTCGCGCCCTTTCGCGCCGAGACTTAGAGTGGATTGAATCGAGCGTGCGTGTTGAGTGCCCTGGGCTTGCTGAAAAGTTAGAACGTTACTTTGCTGATCACATGAGAATGCTCACGACTACACCGGCGCGGGCCAATCATCTTTATCAGATAGAGCCACACCCCACTGAGGTCGGAAACTATTTTGTGACCCAGTCACTGATTGATCCTGAGCAGAAAAATGATTGGGAACTTCAATTCGAGGCGGTCATCGATGAAACTTCAGGCGAAGTGAGGGCTCTTGTCTTACGCGAGTTCAAGCAGAGCTAGGTCTTTGACAAAGACGTCCTCGCCTTTGTATCGGTGAATATTTTTCAATTAATCTCGCCAGTACTTTTGTGGTTTTTGCGACTCTTGCGAGGCATGGATGCCGAGAGCAAGAAAACAGGATGTTTGGGGAGTAAAAACCACAAAAGTACTGGCGAGATTAATTGAAAAATATAAGCACCGATCCTGCGGCTGCGGAATGTCTTTTTACAAATACCTAAGGGGTCTCGGTCAGCTATTCTCGACAGTCTCTGGCGTAGCCGCTAGGTGTTGAGAATGCCTTCAAGTTGTTTTGAGAAAAGCTTGGGTGAAAAGGGTTTTTGAATGATTCCCTTTGCGCCTAGTTTGATGAGTTCATTTCGCTCTTGTTCGGTGTCTCTCGCAGTGAGAAAGATGATCTTCGTTTTAGCGAGCTGCGGAATTTTTCGAAGAGCGGCAAAAACTTCTGGCCCATCGACATCTGGCATCATGTAGTCGAGTAAAATCACCTCGGGTTTTTTTTGCTTAGCCATTTCAATTCCTTCGCGGCCACCGAAAGCAGAAAAGAAATCGGTCGTTTTTAGCGATTTGAGAGAGAGCTTAACGAGTGAATGAATTTCTTTTGAGTCGTCGATGAGCAAGATCGATTTTAGTTGTTCTGCTGACACCATGACGGGCGTTGGTTTTGGTTCGTCGATTTTTCGCGAATTAGGAAAACGTTTCAGAAACAACGAGAAAATTTCTTCTTGAAACGACTTCGATTTCAGAATGGTTTCATTCCAAGGGGGGGATGCTTCATTCTCGTGACCGCGATCGGAAGACAAAATAGTGATCGGAGTTTTGATATTTGGGCTTGCTGCCGTTCGCAGTGAGTGGGAAAGTGAAAGGCCATCGAGGGGATCAACTCGAATGCCTGTGATGATCCAATCGTATTGAAAATGCAGGAGTCTTCCGAATCCTTCGTAGCCGCTTTCAGCCACTGAAAAATCAACTAGGTAATCTTTGAGTGTTCGCACGATGGCCCGAATGAGGGTCTGAGACGATTCGATAATAAGAATTTTTGGGGGGGTAAGTCGGACTGTCGTAATTGAAGCTCCATACAAATTGTCTGAGTCATCTGAATGCTCTTCGTCAGTTTTTGAGGGTTCAACCTCGCCACCCTGTCTCAAACTGTCGGTGGTGCTGCGCAGTTCATCAATGAATTTCAAATAAAATTCAATTCTGGTTTCAGCACTCGATTCTTGGGCCTCGGCCAGTTTGAGTTGATCTTCAAAACGGTGACAAATGTTTGAAATCGCTTGCAGAGAGTAAGAGCCGGCAACTCCTTTAATACTGTGTATGCGCCGGTGAATCAGGATCATTGAATTCTGCGATCTAGCCTCGTCAGACAGTGAGAGAATGAGGTTCTCAAGTTCGCTCAGACTGTCGCTCAATTCGTCTAAGAACGAATTCTTCATTGCTTCAATTTCGGCATCCATTTGGTCCATGTCGTAAGTGTAACTGAGAGACTGCGTGACATCAAAGAGAAGCTTGCAATTACCGTTAGTCAGGTAGTTGACGCTTGGATGAAGGGTTATCGACTAGCGGCCACCGTGATTGAGGTTTCGGTCCAACGGTTGATGAGGGTACTGAATTTCGCTTTTTCGTAGCCTGTCAGCCAGGTGCCGAATTTGACTTCACGAGACTTGAGGTCGACAAAAAGCGGTGATTGAAGGGTTCCCAATTCTTGGTCGGTACAAGTGAAGTCAATGCTGGTTACCTTACCATTTTCGTCTTTATCGAGGTGTTTGAGGCTGCATTGGGCAACGCAGTGCGATTGAACTGGGTTCGTGGACTTCGCCGGTTTTGGGGCCGATTCAATCCAGGCGGTGAATTTTGGGGTGGCTGAGTTTTGGTTTTGAGCAACGACTGTCACTTGATAGGGTTTGGCTCGAAAATTAAAATTAGCTTTCAGTTGGATTTCGTAATTTTTCACTGTCTGTTGCCAATTGCCGCACGAATCAGCGCCAAGTCCTTTAGTCGGTGTCAGGGTAATTGCGAGGGCGGTTAGTGCTGCTAGAGTGAAAGCTTGGGTGAGTAAGAGTGGGTTTGATTTCATGAGTTCCTCCTTGAAAAATAAGCGCTAGCAGTCTCGATTGACAGGCTGCTTGCGCTTTCTGGGTGTGAGACCTTCCCTTCTTGGGAAGACTTCTGTCGACCGACTGAGTTCGATGTCGAACTCTTCAGCCAGACGCTTATTTCTATTTCAATTGCCGTGCCGATAATTTCTGATTCTATTTTAGTAAATAGAGAAAGTGTAAAAACGTCAAAAAAAACACAGACCTTTGAATGCTCAAGTGTGTGGAGAACCAAGCTTTCAAAGCCCAAACTCTCATGGTTTGAAACAAAGCTGCGGGGTGATTCGAATAAAATTTCTGGCTAGTGCCATTTTGAGCGACAAAAAAGGGCGTTACCTTCTTTGGGGCTCTAGAGCGATCGGGGCGCAGTGTTACCGATAGGCTAATTCTTTTTTAAATTTTTGAGCCGATTTGCGGCATTCTTTCGCTTTTTGCGCGTAGGGGGTTTTCCAGAGTTCTTTGAAGTTCAGCTTCGTTTTTCCGGTTGTCTTAATGATGCTTTTCGGCGACACGATCGCCGCGCAAAGAGTGATCATTCCTGCGAGGTCGCCTTCGTGAATAAACTCTGGAGCAGGGCCCATCGGTCCTGGTGAATCCGGGCCACCTTCAAATGATTGATTGTGATAGTTACCGAGGGGCACTGAAATGCCAATGGTTGAAATACCGTTGGTCATCGCAACGGTGCCTTCGCAGGTACCTCCATCCATGATTCGACGCTGATGCTTTTCGGGTAGGGCATAGGTGGCTAAGGTGGTCAGCGCTTGTAGCGCGTTGGCATCGAAGACATTGAACTTGTCTCCGAGTCTGACGACAGGGCCTTTGCCGATTTCAGCGCCGGGAAGTGCGCGCGAAGTTTCAAGGCTAACGCAGGTGAGTTTGGCTTTGGCTTTTTGCAGGTAGCCATGACTAAAGTGGGCGATCGCACCGATGTATCCGACTTCTTCGGCTCGGGTGAGTAGACCGATGAACGGCGTCTGTGATTTTTTCTGTTTTTGACTGAAAAATGTTTTGGCTAACATCGCAATTGCGAAACAGCCCCCCAGATCGTCTGCAGCCTTGGTGTAGTACAGCGAACCTTCTTTAAAAACGGGTTTTCGAAAACGAAAGCCACCAAATACATCAATCGCTAAGGGTCGGTTTTTGTCAAACGCTGTCTCAAGTTTGATCACTCCTGACTCGAGAAAACGCCCCGACGGGTGAATCGTTGATTCAACCAGGATGGCTGGTTGGGCGTGATGGCTGCGGTCTGCGATCCAAACTGGGGCGCGATCACAGAATTGGGTTGGAGTGCCCCCTAGCCATCGTACTTTTAAGGTGTCGTGTGAAAGCCATTCGACGCCGTGAAACCCAGGGTGATCCATGTGCGCAATGAACACCGGAAGCCGGCCGGTTTCTGTTAGGTTCGACGGTTTAGCCAAAAGCGCTTTGTAGTTTTTTTCACTGTTGACCCCGACGACGATATTGCCAGTTGAATCTTGAAAGTGCGGAATGTGGTTTTCTTTGAAGTAGTGGGTCAGTACTTCTATAACGGCATATTCGCGAAATGGCGCAGTCGGAGTCGATAGAAGTTTCATCAAAAATGTTTCGTCGTAGCTCATGTTTTTGGTTGTAACCTAAAGCCTTAGTTGCGAAAAGAGAAACCATGAAGCCGAAGAAAAATGCTCCGACCCAAGAAAATCTGATTGAGTTGTGGAATGACCTCATTGAAGGACTTGAGTTGACCCAAGGTAATCCTTTTAAAGTGCGTGCGCACAAGAAAGCTCTCGCAGTGGTTGAGGGTTTAGATGAGACCGAATTCATGACCCGGGTAAAAGATCGCACTCTGACCGAGCTTGCCGGTATTGGCAAAGGCACCTCTGATTTGATCATCGACTATTTTGCTTGCGGGCAATTGGCAGAGTTAAATGAAATTCAAAAAAGTGTGTCGCCATTTTTTAGAGAACTCGCGGGAGTTTCTGGAGTGGGCGCAGCAAAAGCACGAGTTTTGATAGAGCAGTTAAAAATTGAGAGTCTGGGAGAGCTTGAGTACGCTTGCAAAGAAAATAGACTTTTGAACTTGAAGGGGTTCGGCGAAAAAAGTCAGGCGAAAATTCTACACGCGATTCAATTCATGCACGCGGCAAAAGGTTTGTTTCGACTGGGTGATGTTTTTGAGACCTCGCGTGCGCTTTTTGGCCGAATTGAGCATCAATTGGCCGAATGGAGTGGGGTTAGCAACGAACCACTTAGGGTGACTGAAGTGGGAGCGCTTCGGCGTCGCGCTGAAGTGCTGCGCGAATGTGAGTTCTTAGTTGAGCTACCTGAATTCAGTGAGGGCAATGAAGGCAATGAAGGCAATGCTACGAAGAAGGAAGCCTTCATCAGCGAGATGAAAAAACTCGAAAAATTTGACCATTCACCCAGTGAGACGAGTGCGGCAGGATGCCAGTTTAAAATACATTTTGCTGAGTCAGCCCGATTTTCATATGAGGCAGCAAGAATGACTGCGACAAGCGAGCACTGGATGGCATTGGGTTCGCCTGAGTTTTCGGCGTCAACTTTGGCCAAGGGTTCTGAGCGTTCTAATGATCGGCTGAATCTACTGGGCCAATCAGCCCAGGTTGATGAGCATTTGTACGTTGATTGGCTGGGGGGCTTCGTGCCGCCCGAGGCGAGAGAGACCGGTGAAGAAGTTCAGTTAGTGAAAGAAAAAGGGAGTGAATTTGAACGGTCACTCTTAGGGTACGGCGACCTCAAAGGCGTTTTTCATCTACACACGACTTATTCAGATGGAAAAGCCACGCTTGAAGAAATGATCAAAGAGGCGATTCGTTTTGAGTACGAATACATTGGCATTTCAGATCACAGTCAATCGGCTTTTTATGCGGGGGGGTTAGGGGTTGAAAAACTGAAGAACCAGTTCGATGAGCTTGAGCAGTTGCGCTTGAAATACCCTCAAATTCGAATTTTCTGGGGCGTTGAGAGTGATATCTTAGCCAATGGTGATCTTGACTACGACGACGAAATTCTCGCGAAATTTGATTTTGTGATTGCTTCGATTCATCAGCGATTTTCTCATCAAAAACAGCAAATGACTGATCGAATTTTGCGCGCCGTTGAGAACAAGCACACCCGATTCATTGGGCATGTCACGGGTCGGCTGTTGTTAGAACGCGCTAGTTTTGACTGTGATCTCGAAAAAATCATCGAAAGTTGCGCGAAAAATAAAGTGATACTTGAACTCAACGCCAATCCGTATCGTTTAGATGTTGATTGGCGGTTTGGACCCGTACTGCGAAAGACGGGGTGTTTGATTTCGGTGAATCCCGATGCCCACGCCCTAGACGGTTATCAAGACACCCAGTTCGGCATCGCCATGGCGAGAAAAGCGCTAGTTTCGAAATCTCAAGTTTTCAACGCAGGCTCAGTCGCCGCTGTCGAATCGTGGTTTAAGAAATCTTGAAGGTGCGATTGGCTGGACTTGGCGATTCATTAAGAATCTGTCGAGAGTTTGACTACGAGTTTTGACCTCGGTCTTTGATCTCTTTTCAAAAAAGACGGCCTCGCCTTTGTATCCGAGTGTATTTCTGGGTAGTCGGCCAACTCTCTTTATTTTTGCGACTCTTGCGAGGCATGATGCCGAACGCAAGAAAACAGCATGTTTTGAGAGCAAAAATAAAGAGAGTTGGCCGACTACCCAAAAAAATACACACAGATACTGTGGCTGCGGAATGTCTTTTTTGAAAAGAGATCAAAGACCGAGGTCAAAACTCGTGGGAGATTCTTCGAAAATTCTTACTGAATCGCCAATGGCAGGCATGCGCGGGCCGTTAAGAAATTAAAAACCCCCGAGTGTCAGAACGGTGAGTTCTGTCAGTCGAGGGTTTTTCGAAATCGATTGAGAACAAATCACTCGCCAGCGGGAGCAGGTTTTTCAGTCGCTTGGCCTGGTACTGGGTTGGCTGGCAACTCAGCTGGGCGGTAGATGTTTCCGAGGGCTTTGAAATCGCCGTCAAAAGGCATCGCTTCGCGGGTCCAGAGAAAATCTGGGCGGTCAAAGCTGATCCATTCTCCACCAATGATTTGTCCTTGGGCGTTGAGCTCGAGAAAGTATTCGTAATCTAGCTTATCGCTCTTGTAGTTCATGGTGCCGACGTTAGGATTTTTTTCTGGTCCTCTTGATTCATCATCGTCAGCAAAGTGAATGGTGGTCTTCACTTGAAGGCGAGTCACGGTGCCTTTTGCACTTTTTGAAGTCGGTGCAGAGGTGCCCACTGTTTGTGATTCGTAGCCGTAGATAGCGTTATTCCACACTTCGATGTCGCGCGAAATTTCGCCGACAAACGATTGATTTCTGAGTCCGATCAAATTACCTAGAACAATGTGCAATGAACCAGCGTTCACATCAGCGCATTTTTCAGTCGTGCTGTCATCTGGATTGAGCTTCAAGTCAGAGCCGCAACGCAGACCCAGTTGGTGTGAAGGGCTTTTTTCATTGGCGTAGTACCAACTGAGTAAAGCTTTCACGTCAGCAGAATAAAAATTGATCTTGATGCCGTCTTTGTTGGTGACAGTCACGTTGGCGGGTTCACGGTAAATGATTGAAGCAGGAGCCCAACCGTGGCAAATTCCGGCCCAGTAGGCCATGTATGAGCGGTGTTTTTTCATCACTTTGCGAGTGAGTGAAAAGCCGCCAGAGAACCATCCGCCTTCATTGTAGTCAGCGTTAAATAGGTCATATTTTTCGGACGGAGACAGGTCGTCGATCTCGGCTGCAGTCATCTTAAGAGCCTGAGCTTTTGATGGAAACTGTCTGATAAAGGTTTCAGGTGGCAAGTCGTGATTGAGCGGGTTTTGCCAGGTGTAACGCGGGTCATTTGAGTTCCAGCGGTAGGCGATAGCTGCATACTTTGATGGCCAATAGGTGTCAGACCAAGGCATTTTTTCGACTGACACTGATTTTTCAAGCGGCAATGTTGAAAAATCGGTGACGTAGTCACGCATGAGAATATTAGGACTATTCGATGGGCTCCAGCTTGAAGCTGACGCCGAGTGGCTCAGTAATTGTGAGAGGGTCAAGAGGGCAAACGTGAGTTTTCCGCCCTTGATTAGGCTAATGGTGTTCATATATTACTCCTTAAAACTTGCAAGTGGTCGAACCTCTTCGTTCGGCTGACTTGGGGGTTTGCAGTTGTCTTGAGATGGGTGCCAAATGTCTAATGAATGAGTAACCTGGCACTGACCCCTTGAGTTCTGTTAGGCGTTGTATAGATTAGTTTTTGACGCACCGCATTGTTTTTCTATTTCCCCGCATTTTGAGAGAGCCTTATTGCAATGGCTGAGATATGGGGTCTGAGTATCAAAAAGTGAGGGTTTATGGGGTTGATTCGACTAAGTTTTCTTCTGGTATTGGGGGGTGTTTTGGGTGGGCTAGTTAGCCACCAAGCAAGTGCCAGGGGCCGGGGTGCGAATGGCTCGTCAACTTTTTCTGTCTTCGATTATGAAATTTCTCAACCCCATCAAAATTCACCAATAAAAGTTGCGCAAGCTCGCGATAGAAACTCAGATGCAATCGTTGACCGAGCATTTATCGTTGCTGAAAATGATGTTTTTTATCTCGATGTTTTTCGAGTTTACGAATCAAAACTAGAAGAAAGAACGCTTCATCAGACCTACTCGAGTTTTGACAATGCCAAGCGTGCCCTTGATCGGCAAATGAGTGGTCGAAAAAAATTTGGAGTTGATCAATCGAGCGATGGTGTGACGAAGCTCATTCACTCTCGCATGAATCGGTATGCGAAAACCCACGATACGGGTTCGGTGGCGATTTGGACTGTTGAAAATCAATGGTCATTAGAGTTTGAGAAAAAATACGGTGACTGGATCAACGCTGAAGTCGATGAACATTTTCTAGAACGTTACAAAATTGAAACCGACTGTGCTGATGTTGCCTTTGTGCTTCGCTGGGTGTTTGCCAGAATCAATCACTTGCCGGCTGCGGTTTCGCTCTCTGCCAGCGGCAGACTGTTCACTCAAGATGATGGCAAGAGTGAGTGGGCGAATTTGCCCACGGCGCAGAATTGGTACGAAGATCAGCGTTTTGTGAAGGCGCTTGCTTACGTACAAAACCAAGGGTACACCCACACGGTTAAACGAGACTCGGTGCCGGTAAAAATTTCTCGTGACACTTTTTTTTCGGGCGTGATTTACCTGACCTTGTCTGGTCAGTCAGGGCACACGAGAATCGTTCAGTTGAAGCCTGAAGTAGGGCCCACTGATTATCCGATTTATCTCTTTGCCTCGAATGTTCCAAAAATTGTGAGAAAATTGTACTTCGAACTTTTTTTCACGGCAGAACAGTGGTCTGAAGACCTACCGGGGTTGGTGCAATTTCGTTGGCCAGTGAAAACGTCGAGTGGATGGAAATTACTCGAGGCCGTTGATATGCCCAATTATTCAACAGAGCAATACCTGTCAGCGTTTATGGGGGGTAAGGCGAGCATGAGTGAGGCGCTGCTTTCTCATTTGGGTATTGAGCTTAATTTTACCACGCTTTTTAATTCTTTTGAGCCTTGGTTCTCTGAATCAATCAAAGACCGAGAACAGATCGTTCGCGATGGGGCTGTGTTTTGTCAAAGCCATGAATGCGCTGAGGGTACCCCCGGGTACGAAGACTGGAGCACCCCTTCTCGGGATGCTAGAATTGCACAAAAATTTCAAGATTGGGATCGTATTGTACAGTCGATGGGCCAGGTTTCAATTGGCACCAATTATTATGATCTCATGATGAATCGGTTGCGTGAGGCAAAATTAACGATTGAAGGTCGAAGTGTTTCATTGGGGGATTTGCGAATGCTCTTCTTGTCAAAGTGGCCATCGTTTGACCCTCGAGATTCAGTCGGCATTCGCTGGAACCTTGAACCCAGATTCATGGCTGAAACGATCGAGCGAAAGGTTCGAAGTCTTGTCGGCGCTCG
This sequence comes from Oligoflexia bacterium, assembly GCA_903895855.1. Taxonomy (GTDB): domain Bacteria; phylum Bdellovibrionota; class UBA1018; order UBA1018; family UBA1018; genus CAITVN01. The sequence goes on from CAITVN010000236.1 coordinate 50,876, forward strand.
AGAACTCAGGGTGGGTCAACGGGCAGCCGATTGCATTGACCAGCTTGACACCTGCAAACCTGGGTCAAAAGCGTGGAAAAACTCGAACCTCTACCGCATTGATTTTGAGTGGTCACGTTTGGGCTCGATGGCGACAAATTACTGTGTGGGCTATTTGCTGGGCAAGTGCGATGAGCTCAATCAAGCCTTAGGTTCACGTGTGTTTACTGCTGCAGGGCGAACGGCTTCGTTGGCTAGTTGGCTCGATAGAAGTGTGTGGTTCTTGCATGATCCGAGATTGAGTGAATCTGAACTTTGGGGTTCAGGCCAAGATAAAGTCAAAAGTGAATCGATTGTCGGTCACTATGGGGCTTATGTAACGATTTCAAAGCTAGGCTTTCAGTTTATTGTTCGGACATCGGGAGGGTTTGAAGTGATTGATCTTGAAAAGAAGAGTCATCCACTTTCAGGTCAGAATGTAGTTGAACAAACGGTCGACACCTTATCGTCGCGGGCACTGGTGATCACTCGCGATAGTGAAGTTCAAAATGGGATAGAAAATAATGGTGTACGACTGAATTTCTATTCACCTTTAACTAAGAAGTGGGTGGCAAAAGAATTGAGTTCGTTGATCTCAGCTGAACTTTTAGGCGAGAAGCTCCATGCTGAAATTGCCTTTGTATCTGAAAGTCTAGTTCACCTAAGATTTGATGAAAAAACTGGGATGCGCCGGCATTGGATTTTTCGAACCAGTCAACTTCACGAAGGTGAGTTTCCTGAGCTCGTCTTCGATCAAGCGTTTAAAGTGATTTCAACCCCTGCCACTGGCGTGCCGTCAACGGGTAGCCCTGTGGGGGTTCCATCGGGTAGCCCAGAGACTGTGACAATTCCAAGCACGGGCTCAGGCCAATTAGGTTGGTCGCATGGCAAGTTCGCTTATGTCGGGGCTGCGACTTGGCCTTTTTATAACGAATCAGGTGAGAACTCATTAGCGGTATTTGATGGGTTAAGTGAGAAACTGAGCACCTGGGTTTTGGCTGGTAGCGAAGGATATCACTTGAGTGCAGTCGATAGTGATTATTTTATTTTGTCGCCCTCAACTGCAGTAAACAGTTTGATCATCGACAGAAAATCTCTTGAGGTGAGTCAGGCCGATCTTGGTATTGTCGAGTCTTACGATAAAGAGAGCCGATTTTTGATTTCTCGAAAGGACTCAAAAATGCTGCTTTTTCGGTTGAACGAAAGAGGAGTGGTTCTCAGGCGCCTAGAGTTTGAGTTTCAGACGTTAACCTTGAATTTCTATGAACTCAGAGGCGAGGTAGGAGTTGGTTTTTTTAGTGCGATGAGAATGACGAGTTTAGGCCAATATGAAACAGAGTTATTCTACTCAGATGGCGTAAAAGTTTTTGAAGGCGGTCTTGGGGCGGGCAATTACAAAGATTCTGTAGTGGTCTTGAATTCGGCGAAAATACTGCAGGTGTTTCGGCCGGATAAAACGAAGACCTTGATTGACCTAGAAAAAGGATCTCTAAGTGAACTGCGGCAGGGCGAATATGTGTCTGAAACCGGTAATTCGAGCGCGGGGTCTCGGTTTGTTTTTCTGGGAGTTTCAAATTCTTCTGAATCACGATTTGATTTGAATGATGAGCTCGGGCAAATGCCTGAGGGGTCTGTGTATTTACTGGTTGACAGGAATTCAATCATCGGCAGCGCTGCTGGCGTGCTCTTGTTTGGTCTCACAGCATTTGATCAGTACTTTTATCGCCCCGAGATCGCCACGTACAATCCAGCCTACCTTTCGACGGTTGAAAAAGGAATCGGTGTTTCGACCTCGCGCGGGCCGCTTTGGTTAGATCTCGAATGAAGACAGCGAGTGAGAGTCTTGCTGACAAGAAACTACGAATGGCTTCGATTTTGAAGTCACTTCGTCGAGAATACCCAGAGGCTCATTGTAGCTTAAATTATGAGACTCCGTATCAGCTCTTGATTGCGACGATTCTATCGGCTCAGTGTACTGACGATCGAGTCAATCAAGTGACCCCTGTTTTATTTGCGAAATGGCCGGGGCAAGGCGAGATGTCGAAAGTTAGCCTAGCTGAAATTGAGACGGTGATTCGTTCGACGGGGTTTTACAAAGCTAAGGCAAAGTCAATTCTCGAGTGCTCGAAAGCACTGATTGAACGACATCACGGTGAGGTTCCGAATCGATTAGACGATCTCGTAAAACTTCGTGGAGTGGGGCGAAAAACGGCGAACGTCGTTTTGGGAAATGCGTTTGGAATTCCTGGGTTGGTGGTTGATACCCATGTGGGGCGGCTTTGTCGCCGAATGGGATTTACGCGGGCTGAAGATGCAGTGAAAGTCGAAACTGAGATAGAAAAATTGGTCGACAAAAGCGACTGGACGGTTTTTTCACACTTACTGATTGCGCACGGCAGGGCGACCTGCATGGCTCGAAAGCCCAACTGTGAACACTGTGTGATTTCGAGGTTTTGCCATAGAATTGGGGTCTAAAGTCGGTCGAAGTGTCAAAAATTAGATTATCTAGCTGCGTTATTGAATAATTAAGCTTGTTTCTTTTTCGCGATTTAGAAACAATCTGAAGGTCACAAAGGGGGGGGCACCAGGATGTGTGAACCGGTCTTTATAACAATTTGTATAACCATTCGTAAAACCATTCAGAAGTTAAACCAGTTTAGGAAGCGCGACGGATCTGTCTCTTTTTGGGTGATGACCCTTCTCTTGGTGAGCATTCAGATTTTCATGGGTGGCTGTGCAAAGAAAAAAGGAGCTGCCGAGCTTAATGCGTTTTTAAATCAAAACCCGACTGAAACTAGTCAACCAAAAGTTGAAGTTCAAGCGCCGAATGCGAATGTGAAAAAAAGCCCAGTTCGGTTTTGGATTTTTTCGTCGGGTGTGAGTGGCGGAGTGGAGTCTTCGACTTCAACTCACTATTCTGTCACTAGGCAGACGGTCGGTTCGGTGTTCGGGTCGTCTCAGTATTCAAGTCTCTCATTTCAGTTGCAAGGAGGCATTCGTGAAGGTTTCTAGTCGATCGAAGTTTTTGGTTTTGGGTCTCGCGGTAGCCTCTTTTGTCGGGTTGTGCTCGTCGTGGGGGGCCGTGCCTCAAGTTCTCACTTATCAAGGGTTTATTGCCGATTCACATGGCGTAGCTCTCGTGGCGCAAAGTCGAATGCGGGTTGGCGTCATCGTGAACGGACTTCGCGTTTGGTATACCGATTATACAGTAGTCGATGTGACGGCAGGTTTTTTTACACTTAATTTAGGTAGTCTATTGCAAGGAGCACAGGCGTTAGACCCGATTACTGGTGAATTTCTTGAAACCGTTCAAGCGAGTCTTGGCTCGGTGTTGTCGACGGCATCGGCAAGCCCTGAGTTAGAACTTGAAATTTACAATGGAACTGAATTTGAAACCCTGACTCCACGGGTGACCCTCAATTCGACCGCGTTTGCCTTTTCTGCTGATCGCGTCGGTGGTTTGACGGCCGATCGAATTGCTAAATTGAGCACGGGATCAGAGATTGTTTCGGCTAATGGAACGCCGGTCATTGATGCTTCGGGAAATTGGATTGGGCCTTCGACGGGATTAACAGGCCCGACCGGACCAGCGGGCCCAACCGGAGCGAGTGGGGCGCAAGGCATTCCGGGAATCGCTGGCGATGTTGGGCCGCAAGGCCCGATTGGAGCACCGGGTCTTGCTGGAATAGCGGGTCCAACCGGCCCGACCGGACCAGCGGGTCCAATCGGTGCGACCGGAGCAACGGGACCGCAAGGCCCCACAGGAATCACCGGAGCGATAGGCCCAGTCGGGCCTCAGGGAATTCCAGGAGTTCAAGGTGTGGTGGGTGCGATCGGTCCGCAGGGGTTGCCGGGGCCACAAGGTATTCAAGGTGTTGTTGGCCCGATTGGCGCTACCGGCGCGGTTGGCCCTGCGGGTCCAGCCGGCCCCTCAGGCGCCGCCGGGATATTTTACACAACCGTAGTTGCTAATTCAGTGTCGGTGGTCGCAGACTGCGGAATTGGTCATAAGGTGTTGAGTGCTAGTAGCGATTGTTCAAATGGTACGGGCAATTACCTTAAGGCCAGTTGCTTTTGTACGGCCGCGAATTGTACGGCGTGTGCAACGACCGCGGTGGCAAGTCAATTTAGCTTAATGAAGTGTTCAAAGGCCAATGCACTCAATCGAGTCATTGCCGTTTGTCTTTGAACCGAATAGGGAACTGCGCAAAAAGCGGTATCGAAGTTATTTGATTTTGATTTCGTAACTTTGAACATAACGGTGAGTCACTCGGTCAAACAGACTCACGTCGCGAGATTCGAAGGTTGCTTTCGAAGCTGCGAGCATTCGCGCAGCTTGACCGTGGCTAAAATCTAACGAACGATTGAGTTTGCCTCCGGCTGCGCCGCCTTTGTTTCCAAAAAGACCGCCCATGAGGCCACCCATCATTGAGCCAAAATCAGGCTCGTTTGATGATGCTTTTGAGTGAGATTGCCCTGATGCTGGGGCAGCGTAAGCGATTTTTCCGGTGGGTGATTCGAAAATATCATTTTCAAATTTCTTGAGTGCTTCGGCAAGTTGGGCCGCTTTGGCAGAATCAGAGCCCACGCCCAGTGCGTTGCCCATGAGACCCGGCATCAAACTTTGCGGGCTTTGGGCATTTTTATTGATGTCTTCGAGTGAGGCGCCCGTTGATTTTTTCAAGTCGTCTTGAAATTTTTGAGTCTTCACAAACTGTGGCAAACGCGAGTCTGATGAGACAGCGCAAGAAATGAGGGCAGAGGAGTCGCCCGATTTTTTTGCTTTTCCGCAGCCAGTGCTGCCCGATGAATTGTCGGTGCCGCTGGTGGCTGCGTTTGATGTGTCTGATGATCCAGTTGAAACGGCGCCTTGCGCGACTTGACCAGCGGGGGTTCCGATAGAAAAAGCGCCACCGGATTGAGTCGTGGCAGTCTTGTCGGTTTCGTCTTTTTTAGGGTTCAAGCGTTTGATTTCGGCAATGGTATCTGAGACGCTTTTTTCGGAATCTGACATCGCTGAGTGCTTTGCATAAACTTGAAATCCGGCCGCGGCGGCGGTGAGGCAGGCATTGTAATCTTTTTCTACCTTTTCTTCGGGTTCAGCGGCTTTGTCGCCAGACTTTTCGGGGGCTTTTTCATTTGCTGGTTTTTCAGGCGTTGCTGATTTGCCTTTGTCTGAGTTCGCCATGTAATTCATGCCCAATCCCACCAAAGAGGTGGTGAGTTGAGTGAGGGCCGCTTGGTATTGTTTGGTCATGACGCCATCGGTGACGATACCTGCGGCATTGGTTCCGGCGCAGATCCATTGGTTTGCGTAAACTCCAGACAGCGACGTGGCGCACGTGGTAGCGCAGACCGCGGCAACTCCGGCCCAAACTTTCCAGAGCACGCTTTGGGTGTCGGCAGCGTCTTGTGCTTTCTTGGCAGTATCGCAGTACTGCAGGCGTTGAGTGACGCTTGAACTTTGGGTGGGAGTGATGATGGTGGTTCTGCCGTCTTTTTGTGCCGCTGTATTGTATTCTCCGGCTTTTTTCTGGTCGGTCGTTGTTTTGTCGCGTTCTTTGAAAGTATCAGCGCACGCATCATCGACCGAATCGGCGTAGCACGGTGCTTGAACCCCGAGCGTGCCGAGGGCGATAAGTGTCAAAAGGGTCATGACCGTGGGAGCCCGTAGGCTTCTCGGTTTTTTCTCCGATGTTGATTTCTTTATTTCGGTTGTCAGCTTCTCTGGTTTCACAAAGTTCCCCTTTTACTTACTTGTGATGACTCGTTACTGTTCTCCGACAATCCCATGTTTGTTTTTGTCCTGATAAGTATCGTGAATGCGTTTAAAAATATTCACGTTCTTATCGAGTAAGCTAACGGGTGAGTTGGCCGAGCCACCCATGGCGCCGCCGTTGTTGTTTCCGAAATCAAGAATGCCATTTTTGTTGGCCGCGTCGTCTTTGTCTTTGGGTAAAAATTGCGCGAGCATTCCGCCAAAGTCTGGGCCTTTGTCGTTTCCGGCTGGGGCTCTTGCTCCGGCTGGGGCTGCATAGCCACCGCCCGCAGTTGCGTAACGATCGTTACCCTTCATATCGAGTGCTCGGCCTCCGGCATCAGCGGCTGCTTCTTCGCCAGAGCCAGATCCACCGCCTGCGCCTCCGCCTAAGCCCCCACCGCTACCGCCGCCTCCGCCACCACCAGTGTTGCCGCTGGCTACGAATTTTGGGGCGCCTAGTGGAGCCCCGACGGGAGCGTCATCGCGTTTGTCGGGTGAGAAACTTCGGCCTAAATCGCCTTTGTCTTCTTCTTTGGCGACGTCTTCAGAGGTGCCTGCCGCAGTTTCGGCAACTGCGCCTGGGCCGACGATCGTGCCTGAGTTGGTGCGGGCATCTAATTTGTCGGCATTGACCGGTGCAATGTCGAACTTGTTATTTTCTTGTCCGTTGATTTTGTCTTCGGCTTTGCCCATTTTGTCGGCCGCACTTCGCATCTTACCAGCGGCTGCGAAGTTGAATCCGCCTTCGATGAGTTGTTTCGCACCAGAAATGAATGACATCATCGCGCCTTGGTTGGCGGCTTTTTTGGCTTGTGATTGTTCATCGCTGGCGTTATCGGCGATGCCTTGCAGTTTACCTTGGGTCCACTTGGCTTGTTCTTTGTCCTTTGCTAAAGCGACTGCGGCAGATGTGGCATCGGTCGTGGTGTTGCCGCTTCGTTGGCCTCTTTCGGCTTGGTAGCCCTCGTTGAGTTCGAACTTGCCAATGACTTTGTTTTGAAGTGCGTTGCCAGTCACGGTGCCAGCATTCGCTTGAACGGCAGAATCACCGACCTGATCGTTTATGGTTTTGGCATTTTTTTCGTGACCACGAGCCTGAGCGTATTGAGCCATTGCCATGACTGAATTGATCGCGCCGTTGGCCATTTGAACTTTTGCGGCCAGCTCGGTGCTATCGGCGGTGGCGTTCATCACGTCAGACATTTTTCCTGATTGCTGGGCTTCTTGCAGCTTTGCTCCACCGATGGCTTGAACTGCAGTGGCTCCGATCATTTGTCCAGCAGCGTTTGTCACTTTCGCGGCTTCAACCGTATTGTAGGTGCTATCGCACGAAAAGTTGCCGTCGATTTTGGTGCTGTACTTACACTGGTCGTTGGCACCTTTTAAGTACGCTTTTGCACTGTATTTGTCACCGCTTCCATTTTCTTTAACTCTGCCGGTGACTACGGGTTTACCATCGGCACCTGTTTCTGGATTGCCTGACGAATCAAATTTCACACTCAGACCGCTATCGTAGGTTCGTGTTTTGGTGCCATCGCCGTTATCGGTTTCTGTATAATGACCGGAAGCGTCGGTGCCCGATGCCACTCTTCCGGCTGGAGCGGCGGTGTCTCCCCAATCGATGTTGTCTTTTTCTGGGCCTTGCGAGACATAAATTGCCTTTTGCAGTGTGGCGAAATCGTCAGTTCGAGTTCCATCCCCTTTAATGCCGACCATTTTATAGCAGTCTTGGCCAATTGGCCGCTGGCTACATCCTTTACCTCGGTAAAAAGTTTTTCCAACTGCATCAACGTAGACGTCTTTACTGGCTACTTCTGATTTGAGTGATGCGCTCTCAGGGGGGCGACTGTTTGTATCAATGTTGAGGGTCATTTTTTGAGGCGCTGTGCCTTTCAGAGCATCGATGTTTTTCTTATTATCATTGGTTATCGAAGTTGGCGGATCTGATCTCGAAACGGCACCACAGTTTGCCGGTGTGACCGACCCGTCGGTCAGGGTCAATTCGTGGCAGCTAAACTCATACTCGTTTTCCTTACAGGCGGGAGTGGGACTGCCAATGCAGAGAAGTTGAGTGCTACTACATACGGTTGGTGTTTTGGTGCAGGCTCCCCACGCATTCCCAATCAGAAAATGCATTCCCACTAAGACCCCAAAACTCAAGGAGAGCGAATTAATTTTGGAACTGAATACAGAATGACTTCTGAAGTGAATTTTTGGATTAAATTTTCTTCGGCGCCCGGCTGAGTTTTGAAAGTGCATACAAACCCCTTTGTGATAGTCTGCCCGAACCCAGTACTTGAGTCAAATTATCAAGATATAAAGGATCAGGTTTTCTGCTATTTCTTAGTGATTTTCTGAAAATCGAGGTTTTGCGCTACTCAATCGTTAAGCCTCTAAAGGACTCTAAAGAATTGGCCGACAAGGGCGATTTTTAAACGATTGCCGTGTAGCTCTGTGTCTCGGGTGACCGCATTTGACTGCGAAATTATTACCGCCGCAGTGGCGTTACTGGCCGCTCTACAACCACCGCCGCTGCGGCGGTAGTGGTCACTAAAACTGAAATCCCAGTTTCTGATGACATTGCTGTAAATTGTGTTGGCGACATAAAATTCTAAAATTGGACAGTTCGTTAGGGCCATTGAGAGCCAACGGCACGATGTGGTCGAGTTCGAGCGCAACCGTCGAAGTGCAGCGTCTGTTTTCGAAAGTAAACTGACACCTGCCTTCAGATTTCGCAAAAACCTGGCGCCGAAGGGCCGCTGGCAGATAGACAAGTTTTCCGGCCGGCAGGGGGTCTGACAACGTAGGCGATACCGGTACTGAGGGCGATACCGGTAATGAGGGCGGAGTCACCGCCGCAGCGGCGGTAGCTTTTTGCGGCGAAATCGGTTGAGGGCCCAAACGAGCCGGCTCAGTCGCGTTGCCTGTGACCGTAGCGCCAAGGCCTTTTCTCTTTTCTAGGCGCGCGAGCACTTCGGTTGCCAAGTAGCCAGTGAGTTCACCGAGGCTCGGGTTTGGCATCTTGTGGGCAATGAGGCCTTTGATTCTCTCTAGTTTTTGAAACACTTCATCAGTGACGACAAATTTGAGCTCGCGGTGCTTTTCAGCTGAAACACATTTTGATCGCTCTTTTGCCTCAGGCTGGGGAGCTATTTTAAAAAGGGCAGTCTGGCACTCTTGTTGAGAGAAATTCGCCATTTGTTCGATTAGGGCTCCGGCGTCGGAGCTAGGAGTTCCCGCTTTTTCTTGTGTTTTTAAGAAAGACTGCAGTGCCGCCGCATTCGATAGTGATAGGCTGCCCGAAGCGAGCGCCTCATGAGCGTTTTCTTTTTGCGCTTCAGGTAAGCGTTGCACGAGGCGCATTGCCTGAATTCGCCGCTGGGCTGCACCCTCACTTAATTTTAGGTACTTTGTGCAGAACTCCCACATTGAACTAAAACCAATTTCGGCGAATAGACGTCTGGCTTGGATTTCTTCAAGGTGCGCAATCAGTGAAACGGTTGCACGGCGTTCTTCGGTCACGACTCTTTGAGTGCGTATCAGTAGATCACGCGAGGTGAGTTGTTGGAGTTCAAGGTGTGCATAAAGGCTTGAATGAGATTCGTGATTTTTCATGAAAATACCTGTAGCACGGTTTTTTTGAGGGCTCTGGTGTGGCTCAGAACTCGACAAAAATCGGATCGTGTTAGTTTTGACAAATTTTTATTGCTGACAAGGTTACAGGTAAAAGTAGCCTGTTTTTAGGTGCTTTTAGATGACCTTTGCTGCCTTGAGGTTTTGTTGGGCTAAAAAAGCGTCAAGAAAAAAATCAACTGAGGTCAAAAAAAAAGGGGTGATTGTTAGATGAGATGGCGAATTCAGCGAGGCAGTTGATGCAGTTTCGGTTTTAGAAAAACAACGGTGCTCTAATCACCGCCGCAGCGGCGGTGATTGCTTGGGTAGTGGAAAAAACTGCCGAATTTCGAATCAGAGTGAGAAACGCAGCCGGCCCACAAAAGATCTCATCGACCTCGCTCAACGCCACTCAACGTCACTCTAACTCTATGCCAAAACCAGTCAGTAACGACATCGCCTCGGGAAGTGAAAATTTCGCTTTGGTGAGTTTGGTGTGAACGGGGTGAATCGAATAACTTCTGGCGGTTCGAAAATCAGCGCCCGATAAATTGGCGCCCGTGAAATCAGCACGAGTGAACAGACTGCCGTCTGCGCTAGCGTCGCTTAAATTAGCGCGCACAAAATTGACCTCCTCAAGTTTGCAGTTTTTTAGAACGCCCTTTCGAAGGTCGAGCCCTAAGAAACTTGAGTAGCTTAGGTTGCAATCGTGAAACTGTGGCCAGCGCAGTTCTCGCGCTAGTGCCCAGTTGATGCCGAGTAATTTGCAGTCAGAAAATTTGACGTTAATGAACCGCGCCGAACGAAAGACACTATTCGATAAATCACACTTTGAAAACACGCAGTCAGTGAAACTGGAGTGGGCGAGTGATTGGTGACTGAGCTGCAATCCGATGAATTCACAGTGGGTGAATTCGCCTTGTTCTAGTGACACCGAATCAGTAGCCTGAAATGTTTGGCCATCGTGCTCTTTGGAGTCTTTGAATTCTTCGGAGTCTTTCTGGTCTGTCGAATCGTTGCGGGTAGTCGCGTCTCGCTGCTTACTCATAGGTGAATACGCTACAGCGATTGAGCTACCGTTGGCCAGAAAATTTGAGCAGTAGGTTATCGGTGTGATCGCGATTCAGAGGCCGAATTGTAAACCCGCGGTTTATTCGTCAGTCAGGGGTCTATTCGCGAATCAGAGGCCGAATTGTAAACCCGCAGTCTATTCGTCAATCAGCAGTCTACTCTCAAATCAGCGTCTCAGATCTGTTTAGTGTTTTTGCTGTTTGTGGCCTTTTGGCTGAAGGTGTTTCTCGATTTTATTGAGGCCATAACTTTCTATGGCTTGCCACTGGTTGTGATGTCGGCACAAAAGTCTTAAATTGGTCGGGTCATCTGAGCTGCCACCGAGTGCGTGGGGTTTGCAGTGTTCGATTTCTAGACCAAAAGTCGAGTTGCAACGATTTCCCGTCACGCGGCTGACAAATGCACAACGCCCATCAAATTCGCGCCAGATTTGCGCTCTCACTGCGGCCGATACCGTTCGCGATGGTTTCGGTGATTGCCTGGACGATTGTCCGACTGATTGAGTTGCCTGCGGTGAAATAGGTGCAATAGTTTGGTCAGAGATGGAGGAGGTGATCTTAACTGGGATTTTCTCTCGGACTGAGTTTTTCTCTCGCGCCGAAGTCACCGATCGATTCGGTCTTCTCATCGGGTCGATCTCATCAAGAGTCACTTCACTCATGAGATTGACCAGCTCGGGGTAAGAAGCGGGATCGCGCAGTCTGGGCACCGCTAAGTCACGCACGCGGTGAATCTTTGAAAGCAAGTCGGTGTCGGCAACGAAACTGATCATCGTACGATTTTCGGTGATGGCGCGCTCTTTCTGGACTCTCACAGCCAAAGGTGAAATCTGAAGCAATTCTCTCGTCACTTCTCTAGAGCTTTTATTTTCGCATTTTTTGAAAAGCAGCGACTTGTCTTGATCTGAGTAATGTCGACTGGCTTGATCGCGCTCTGCTTTGATAAACGTTTGCACCTGGCTAACGGTGGTCACACTCAATGTGCCGTCACTGATCTTCTGCTCAAGCTCGGGATGGGCTTTTAGTGCGCGCATCGCAGAAATTCTTCGAAACGCCGCGCTTTCTGAGTATTTTAGGTCTCGAACCGTGTAATCCCAGAGGCTTGAATATCCCAGTTTTGCGTACGATCGCCGGCGTTCGATTTCGGCTAGGTGGTGCAAAATCGTGACAGTGATTCGTCGCTCAGTTTCGGCAAGCTTGCGGGTGCTGGCTAAGAGTTCTTCGTGTGATAAAGCGTTTAAGTCAAAGGGCTGTTGCATGACAGAAGGTTCCTTTCAGTTTTTCTTGACTGAACAAAACCTTCTGCAGGGTTAATGCCGATCAGAGCGAGTGCCGACTCGAGTGAATTTCGTTCGTGGGTACTTGCAGAGGTCGCAGAGCTATTTAAAAGCCACCGGAATCTGAAGTTCGAGTTTTTCTACTCCCATGGTTTTTGGGTCAAACTCGGCGAATGGGGCCAGGCGTTCGGTGAGGTTCTTGACGAGATGATCAAGTGAATCTCCGACAGTTGAATCTGAAATCATGAGTTTCTCGAGTTCGCCCTTGGGTGAAATCGTGAGGTGCACCGTGAGTCGCGCCTCTGTGTTAGGGGCAATCTGCATTCGATTTCGGTTCATACCGGTTTGTGCAATCGATTCGCCGAGTCGACTGCGAATCTCAGAAGTGTAACGCGTGAATTCACCAAGCGGAGTTGAATGGTCGCCCGAGGGTCCTGCCGTGAGGCTTAGGCCGAGTCCGAGTTTGCGAAAGGCCTGAGGAGGGGAGTTCGCCAGTTTTTGAGCCGCAGCGTTTGCTGAGCTCTTTTCTCGAGTTCTCGCCCTAATCTTCTGGGCCAAACGGCGAGTGAGTTGTTTCTGAAGTGTGCCTTGCGTTGCCACTGATTGAAATTCTAGAATAATAGACGAATGAGAGCCCTGGATACGCCTTAAGGCTTGCTCGGCATTAAAACGCTGAATCGTTGAATTTGAGGTGGTGATCAAAATCGAGGCTAACGCTAAATGCGCAAGAGCGCTGAACGCAACGCCAATCGAAATGCGCAAGCGAGCTGATACGGCGGCTTCTTCAAGTGGCCCGATGTGCGCGTTTGCCAAAGGGTGCGCGGGCATCGACATCAGTCGGCGCTTTGTGCGCAGCGATCTCAGAGTCTTTTCTGCAATTTCGTCAGAAATATCGATTGTGAGTGTTTCTGTTTGAGTCATTTTCCCCACTGTTTCCCCGAGTAGAACCTTAACAATAAATGACAGCTTTAGTCAAAGGCCCGCCGGCTTTAAGGTCGGTGGCCTGTATTTTTCTCAGGCCATGAAATTCAACTAGCCTCGTTTGTCATGGTAAGTTTTGTAACTCTTCAATATTATTACACAACAAAGGTGGACTCGCCTTGAGCTCGTCACTAAACTGCGAAAAACACTCACGAGCATAATGGTGCCCTGGCAACAATACTGCGTTGATCGGAGTTAACTTCTTATAGGTTTGAAGCGACTTGAACATGTCCTCGTTACTACCGGTTTCTAAGTCGGTTCGCCCACAATCGCGAATGAATAAGGTATCGCCGCTGATCAGGTAAGATTCTGGGGGCGAGTCATTAGGCTGTGCCTGAGATTGTGTTTGAGGCTGTGCCTGAGATTGTGTTTGAGACTGCGCCTGAGACTGCGCTTGAGAGACTAGGTACGAGACGGCTCCAGCGCTGTGCCCCGGTGTGTGAATCACTTGAATGTTCAGGTCTCCCATCTTGAACTCGAGACAGCCGCCATGAGGGTCGCCCACTTCAGACGAGGGGGCGCCGAAATTCCAGATGGTCAACCGCTTTTTCGCGGCTTCTGGCAAGCGGTGGGCATCTTTTTGGTGGGCTCGAAGCCGAATCGATGGGTCTGCGTCGAGCAAAGCGGGAACTCCGGCAATGTGGTCATGGTGAGAGTGAGTGAGCCAGATTTCGGTGATTTTGACTCCGTACTGAGCGCAGGCGCTTTGAAGGGGCCTGAGGTCTTTTTGTGGATCAATCACGATGGCTTCGCCTAAATTATTTGGTAAAACATCTGGTCGAGCACCTGGCTCACCGTTTTGTGAGTTGCCCAGAATAATCAGGTAAACGAAATTTCGCATTGACCCGATTTCAAACTGCAGAACGGGGGGCTTGATGAAAGGAGCGAGGTCGTCAGTGGTGTTTTCTCTGAGAGTTGCTCTGGTAGTTGCTCCAGGATTTAGGTTAGAGTTTGCTTGAGAATTCATCTTGGAATTTACCTTAGGCCGATCATTGCCGAAATTGAAAAAATAGGCAAGTTTGGCAGGTTTAACTAAAATTTCACACTCGCACCACTAGACTCTTTGGATCTGATATGTGATGGTGCGCCACGATGTTTAAACCTGAGCTTTTATCTCCGGCTGGTAGCTTTGAAAAAATGGTCACGGCCATTTCTTATGGGGCTGATGCCGTCTACCTGGCCGGTCAGAAGTACGGCCTGCGCTCAGCGGCCGATAATTTTTCAATTGATGAAATTGAAAAAGCGGTCGAATTTGCGCACGCGCGAAAAGCAAAGATCTACGTGGTACTGAACAGTTTCTTGCATGATGCTGACATGCGCGACTTGAGTCAGTTTGTGCGGCAGTGCGAACGGCATCGAGTTGACGGAGTCATTGTTTCAGATCTGGGCGTGGTGAGTGTCGTGGCTCAGTGTTCTTCGATTCCGATACACTTGTCGACTCAAGCCAGTTGCTTGAATGAGCACTCGGGGCAAATTTGGAAAAAAATGGGCGTGAAGCGTCTGATCTTTGGGCGTGAAGTTTCAATCGAGCAAGCGGGTCGTATCAAGCGAGCCACGGGGCTTGAGGTCGAGTTATTCATTCATGGCTCGATGTGCATGGCCTATTCGGGTAATTGCACGATTTCAAATTTCACTAAAGGCCGAGACAGTAATCGCGGTGGGTGTGCGCAGAGCTGTCGATTTGAGTACAATCTGGATATTTCAGACGGGCCATCGCCAGGTGCTCGGGCTTTGAGTGGGGCATCGAGTGAGGTTGCGGTCGGAGCAGTAAATGGCTCTCACGGTACACAAAAGCGTGATCACACGTTTTTCATGAGTTCGAAAGACTTGATGGGCATTGAGCTCATTCCTGATTTTGTTGAAGCGCAAATCGACTCAGTGAAAATTGAGGGCCGCATGCGTAGCCCTCTTTATGCGGGCATGATCAGTAAAATATACCGAGAGGCCCTAGATGAATTTAGTGATGAGTTTAGTGCCGAATTTGGTGCCGAGTATCAGCAAGGCGGGGCTCAATTGGCCCAGCGATCTCAATGGGTCGGTTACGCCCAGAAGTGGAGCGACGATCTCGAGCGCTTACCCCACCGAGATTACATGACGGGAAGTCTTGAACAACCTGCTAGCGAATCGAGTGTGTTTAATGAAGGCAAGCCAGAGTCAGTGCGACCGACTTATCAAATTCTGGCAGTGACAAAGAAAGTGGTTACGAAAACGCCTACTGCTCGCGAGAGCTTTGTTTTGGCTGAGGTGCGTGGGCCATTTTCAAATACCGACGAAGTCATGGCAGTGCCGTTTCGCGGCCCGATGGTCAGCCTAGCTGGGCTGAATCACGTGAGTGGCAACGGCAATAGTGAAGGCAGTGGCGGTAATGGCAGAACCGTTGGCTTGGGCAATGCTTTGGGGGTGCCGCTCGAAAAAGCGAAGGCGAGTACGCTCGTGCGCTTGCCGTACTACGAAGCAGCGGCGCCCGGCCAAATCATCACGAAGCTCGGATCGGCTTCGGCAGCGCGATCTGAAAAAATAAGTGAAGTCGTCAGTGCTGAACCAGTCGCTGAAGCCGATACCGTGCCCGCAACGGGAGCGATGGGTGAACCCGGCCTTGGAGTTGCTCAATGAGCCATCACCAGGTGAACCCTCAATTGAGCGGCGATGCGGGCTCGCAAGCGAGAGTACCGAGACTAAGTACGTACGTTGCTTCAGTGAAGCAAATCGACGAATGCGTTTCTGCCTGTGTTTCAGAAGTGATCATTTCGCACCAAAATCTTGCGAGGCTAGGCACCCTCGATTCTTTGGCGCTCACCGAACTGGCAACCTATGCAAAAGCGTGCGGTCTAAAAACCTCGCTTGAGTGGGATATCTTGATGTGCGAGCCCGAGTTTCATCAAGCCGTGCGCGTGCTGAAGGAACTTAACTTTGAAAATTTCGATTCGATACGGGTGCAAGACCCGGGTGCTTACGAATATGCGTTGAATGGTTTAGCTGTCGACAACTCGAGCGTGAAGAAACTCGGCGTTCACTTTGTTCTAGAAACTGGTAATCATAACCTTGAAGCGATTTTGAAGTGGCAAAACTACGGGTTACTGAACTGCGGGTTACCAAATGAAGGGTCAAAAGTCCAAAACGGGTTGAAAAGCGCCGGCCCGATCGCCTCAGCTCAGTCGAAGGTTAATCTCGAGCGCCTAGTTCTATCGATCGAACTTACTGAAGCCTCGCTCACCGAAATCATTGCCAACCTTCAAGTCGAAGTTGAACTTTTGGGGTTGGGGCCGATCTTGCTTTTGTACACTCCTCGTCACTTGCTTCGGTATCAAGTGGTTGCGCCAAATGCGGCCACGTTATTTGCGACGGCCGAGTGCGAAGAAAATTCGCATAAGGGATTTCGAATCATTGATAACCAAAACGGCACGTTTGTGTTTCACGAAAAAGATTACTGCCTCATTGACCGCGTTTCGGCTCTCATGAGAATGAATTGCAGTGTTTTACGTGTTGACCTGAGACAGCAAGATTCAAGCGCAGTGCCAGACTACCTTGGCCAGATTAGCGAAATCTGCGAAGCCGAAAAGACTCAAGTGGGTCATCAATTGACTCGGGCGAGTGAGGGTTTGGCCGAAGCGTTTAAAGCTAGCTATCCAACGAAAGTGTTGCGTTGTTTTTTTCAAGCCAACGCGACCGATGTTTTACTGAAACACCTCAAGAATAAAAATATTGAGCGCAAAGACGAAGGTTACCTGGGTAGGGTCGTTGACTCAACTAAGGGTTTGTATACGATCGTTTGTCTCGAAGGCAATAACGCCCAGTTGCGAGTGGGTGATCGCGTGACTTTGGTTTCTCCGGCCGGCACATCTAAAGAAATTGAAATCAGTTCGCTGAAGAACATCGAAGGAGTTCAAGTTGACGAGGTGAGTGCCAGCCGCAACTCTCAAGAGGGGGCCGATTGCGATTTGTCGGATGGTCACGAGTACGCAGTTCTGCCTTTTGTTAAGGGCGTGTTGCCTGAGACGATGGTTTATTCAGTTTGACTAAAATAGTCAACCATGGTAAAACCCTCATGCTTCAAAACGAGGGATCATGAAAATTGCTCAACTATTCAAATCTATTCGGTTTTTCAGGTTTACCCTTTTGCTGGCTCTCTTTTCGGTATCATTAACCGTTCAAGCATTTGAGGGATTACCTAAGCTGAGAACCGAACTTGAAGGCGTCAACCGTGCCCATTGGCTAATTCAAAGGCTTCAAGCGGTCTTAACCGCCGAGTATGGCTACGAGTGGCAAACTGATTTTGAAGACATCAGCATTTGGATGCATTCAGACCACGAGCCCGGCGCGATTTCAGCCAGTTCGGTCGGTTCGTCGATTCACCTCACTTCGTCGGCGCTTACCACTCTGACCGATCAAGAACTGATGGGAGTACTCGCTCATGAAGTGGCTCACATTGAGCGAGGCGATTTTTTTGAGAATTTGAGTGACGGAATCTTCTACCTACCTGGAGCCCTCGCTTCGGATTCATTCGCTGAAGGCGTGTTTCTGGGCAAAGAGATGACCGCTGACTGTGTGGCTTACAAATGGCTACGCGCACTGAGCCTGTACGAAAATTACCAGCCAGAAGCCATCGCCTGGGGGTTGAAAAAACAGCTCTATTCAAACTACAGCGTGTTGAGTGACAACCCGACAGTTGAAAAGCGTTATAACGCCCTATTGAACGGCGCGTATAAAACAGGGCGTTGTGACTAGAGATTAGCGATCAGGTGAGATCTACTCTTTTGTCTTGAGCGAGCCTTGATTGGCTTCAATGAACACGCGAATGTCAGTGGTGAGGTCTAAGAGCTTCAACCATTGCTCTTTGTAGAGCGTAACCGGAAAACGGCCTAATCCGTAGACCGACAGTGCCCCTTTTTCACTCACTTTTAGGCTCAATCCCTTGGCTGAGGTCTTTTTGAGGGCAGCGTTTTCGGCTTTTAGGAGTTCTAGTTCAGATTTCATTTCAGCTTCTGTTTGTGACATAGTGCTTTCGAATATAGACCTGATTCTTTATATTGAAAATACTTCTTTATTCGGTGTAGTGAATTACCTCATGAAGACATTGACCGAAATTTTTGGCCTGACGCTCGCTAACCATTCTAAAGTATTCGCAGAAACGAAGAAGAAAGTTCAAGCTGACGCAACGGCTGCGTCATTGATCGCCGCAGCGGCGGTGAAGAGCCAGAAAAAAGAAGCCGAAGCCGGTCATCCCCAGAGTAGTCAAGAGCCTAGTCAAGAGCCTAGTGAGTCGTCTGTAGTAGCAGCTGAATCGCAGCCTGTCGAGGCCGCCGCACACGCTGAGTCTGCGCCGGCTGCACCCGTGAAGACTCCTCAAGAAGTCGCCGCAGAATTGGTCGCTGCATCAGCTGCCGCGTTTGGCGAAATTCAAAAGTTAGAAGGCGATAAACTCAAGCATGTCATTAACTCGCTTGAAATCACTAAGAGCAAGACTGACGGCCTGAAGCGCGTGTTGGTGTTTCAACTTCTCGAGGGCGAAATGGTTCCGAGCGGTGCGTTTAAGCGCGAAGACTTTGTCTATGTGCTCGAGTATTTTCCGAGACCAGCCGGCGAGCAAAGAGCTCGCGTTGGAGAAGGCGATGGCAGATTTGATAAAAAGCGCGATGGCAAGGGCCGTGGCGATCGAAAAGGTGCCAGAAGTGAAGGCCGTGGAGGTAGCGGTGAAGGCCGTGGTGGAGGTCGTGATGCCCGCGGCGGTAGCGGTGATGGTCGCGGTGTCGGTAGGCCCGAAGGCCGTGGCGGCCCTCGAGGTGATTCGCGTAACACAGGACCAAATGCAGAGTTTGGCGCCAGACCTGACGGCGTCGTTTCTACGCGTCCGGCGGGAGTTGGCGTGATCATCAAAGCATCAGTGTCAGCAGTCACAGCAAACTCAGCTGACGGTGCAGTTGCTCAAGGTGCACCTGGCGGCGAAAACACTCGTCAGCCTCGTAATCAACCGCGTTCAAGAAATCCTCGTACTCCTCGTGCTCCTCGTGCGCAGGGTGAAGCGGGCGCAGCTCAGGCTATTGGTGCCGATGGTGCCCCAAAACCAACGGGCCGAATTATTCCAAGAGCTGAGTTTGAAGCCATGAAATTAGCGCAACAAACTGAGCAAGGTCAGCAAGCTGATCACTCAACGCCATCTGTCGCTGATGCCGTTTCAGCGACTTCTGCATCAGAAGCTTAGGCAGATGTTGGGTCTCTGAAGACCTTCGGTTTTTAGAAGACAGACTTGTCGAGCTTTTGTACGAATTTTAATGGGTCGTTGTATTCTTTTTATATTCTCTTTGTACTCTCTTTGTCTAACTTGGCAATCGCCGCATTTGTCGCGGCCGAATTTTGCTTGAGCTTTGCTTGCGCTAGTGATTACGGTACAAGTGCGTCTGAGTCAGAAGGGTCTGAATAAAATGAGTAGCCCTGACTCTGCGGCTTTGAATTGATCGCTAAAAATCTAACGAATGGAAATTTATGAAATTATTTGAATCGACACAGCTTGGAAAAATGAAATTATCTAATCGAGTCGTCATGGCTCCGATGACTCGCTCGCGCGCTATCGGAAATGTCGCTAACGATTTGATTGCTGATCACTACAGCGCCAGGGCCACTGCCGGATTGCTCATCACAGAAGGCACGTCGCCATCACCGAACGGTTTAGGTTACGCCAGAATTCCTGGGCTGTATAATAATGAACAAATGATCGGTTGGAAAAATGTCACCGACAAAGTTCACGCAAAAGGCGGCAAAATTTTCTTACAAATGATGCACACAGGGCGAGTATCGCATTCGGCAAATATGCCAGCCAATTCACGCGTTCTTGCACCGTCGGCGATTGCGGTGGCCGGCCAGATGTGGACCGATTCACAAGGAATGCAAAACTACCCGGTGCCGGTTGAAATGACTGAGGCTGACATTCGCGATGCGGTGACTGAATACGCGAAGTGTGCAGAGCTTGCGATTCAAGCGGGATTTGACGGCGTCGAAATTCATGCTGCCAACGGCTATTTGATTGAGCAATTCTTGAATGCCAACTCAAACAAGAGAACGGATGGCTACGGCGCAAACGCGCAGGGTCGTATGCGCTTTGCTTTAGAGGTGGCCGATGCCGTTGTTAAAAAAATTGGTGCAGGCCGAACGGGTATTCGGATTTCTCCGTATGGGGTTTTCAACGACACCGGCGCTTTTGCCGGAGTCGACGAATTTTACACCGAGCTCACTCAAAAGCTTTCGAGCCTGGGCCTCGTTTACTTGCATGTCGTTGATCACAGTTCAATGGGAGCGCCGCCCGTGAGCGCTGATCTCAAGAAACGCATGCGTGACCATTTCAAAGGCACTTATATTTTGTCAGGTGGCTACGATGCCGAACGAGCAGAGCACGACCTGGTTGAGGGTCAAGGTGATCTCGTGGCGTTTGGTCGACCGTTTATTTCGAATCCTGACCTCGTCGCAAAACTTCAGAGCAAAGCGGCGCTGACTGCAGCTGATCCTGCCAAGTTTTACACTCCAGGGGCTGAAGGATACAACGACTACCGATAATCGAAATCTATCGGCCAGCCGAAATTTAGGGGCAGATCAAAGCAGGGTGAGGAGGAAACGAAGTTTTCGCGCCTGACCACGGCATCGTGTAGTTTTGATAGGCTCCAGCCGCCCCTGCATTTGCAAGGGGCTTGATTTCGACGTACATTTTCATTTCGTCGCCCTCATAGTGAATGCGGCTGATTCGAATTCCGGTTGGCGTGTTATCTGACCAACGAAGGGCCAGTGGTGCTGTGTTGTCTGACACTTCGAGTTCGCCGGGGCTTGGATCAAACAACAGGGTACCTCTAATGGGGCGACCGAATGGCAGGTTGGTGAGTGTGAAAACCGTGTTTCCGGCTGCGTTGGTGAGTGGCACTGATTTCGCGGTCGCACCGGTTTGAATACAGGAGAACTGGCCACTAGAAGGCATCAGTTGAATGGCGTATCTCGGATCGAGGTCTTTCATCTTCTGAGCGGTAAAGTTTGTCTGGTGGTAGCTCTCAGACATGCGCCAAATGGCCAGCCCCTCTTCTTGAATGCCTCGAGATTTAGTCAGCTCGCCGATTTTCTTTTGGCCGGTACCCGTGCCGAGCGGAAATCCAGCAATGGGGTCTGAACCCGAATCGTACGAGTTGCCAATCGTGGCCGGCGCGCCTTTTCGATACTCAAGAATGAAGTAGTCGCTGGCGCCCTTTTGCGGATTGTGTACTATGAGTGCCTCGGGAGAAGTACTCGCTGATTTGATTGAGTACCAACCCGATCGATAGGCTAATTTAGGCTCAAGCCAACCCAGTTTGAGTTTCATGACGGGGTCTAAATTGACACTAGTACCACAGCCAGAGGCCATGTTCGAGGCGTAGCCGCCAGTGTCGCGAAACCAAGAAGCCGGCAAGGTAGCATCGCCACCGTAAGTCGTTTGTAAAAAAGCATGAGGAGGGGGCGAAGTGCTCATTTCTCCGTACATATCAAGACCACCAGCGGTGGCATGGATGAGTTCGTGGCTCATGGTCCACATTCTCGCGCCCACGAAAACGTAGGCTGATTTGTATTTTTGATCAGCTGCTGATTCAGCGATGACGACTCCGTCTTTGGTGACGTAGCGATTCCATCTTGCGCCAAATCCGCCGCGGTTGACACCACAGCCGTCATGAGTCAGGTAGTGCATGATTGTCAGTTCGTCGCTCGTGACAACGCCATCATGATTTTTGTCGTACTGTCTGAAATCGACTTGGTCGTCGATCAAAGCCATGGTTCCTTGAAACAGCGCATTGAGGCGAGCGGTGTACCCTTCTAGCGGTAGTTTCGTTTGCCCTGAGCGCATGAAGTCGCAGTTAGGGTCGTTGTCTTGGCAGGCGACTTGTGAACCGTTGGGTAAAAATTTTCCGCCCCAAACGCCAGCGTCACTGAAGGTGAATTTTCCCTGAGAATTGGCCTCGTACCATTGTTTGATACTGGGCTGTGGGCCGAAAACCATTCGACGAATTTGTGGTAGGGTTTGATCAGGCTCTTGGGTGCAATTGTTTCGGTGGTCAGAAATCGGTTGGTCTTGCCACTCCGTGGTGACCACCATGAGTGGGTGTTGCCCTTCAATTTTTTTCACATAAGTGGTATTGTTGACGGCCCAAGGTCGGTCGAAATTGTTTTTCCAGTCGGCAAATTCGGTTGCAAAGCCGGCGGCTCCGACCAAAACGGCAGAGGCTTCGACGAAGCCTGTGGCTGAGAGATGGAGGTACTTTCCTGATTGACTTGATTTGATGGCAAATGCATTAGCAATGGCTTGGTGCCGGGTGAGTTGAAACTCTTCCCAATTATCAATTGAGGTACTCTGTGCCCCCGTACCTGACTGTGCGCCGATTCCGGCTCGTACGTACAATCCGTTTTCAATACTTCTGATTGCGAATCGATAAGCATTTCCGTTGCAGCCTTTTCCGATGAACTCGTAAGTTTGGCTGGCCGTGTTGGTGTTATCTGCAATTGCTTTCATGAGTGAAGTGGGTGCGGTGACTCTCACTTTTCTTTCAACTCTGGGGTTAGCCGTCACTTGAATCAAAGCAACGACGTGAGACTCTGTGTTGTTGGCACACGGCTGTGCGACCTTTTGAGCCAGATCAACGTAATTGTGATCTTCTTGAAGATTGGCGCGAACCTCATTTTGAGGCCCCGCGAGATAACCACCCAAAACAATCATGAGTAGCAAAGATTGAGAAACCCGCGGTAAAAGAACCGATTTAAAATAGAGCATTAATCCACCCATCCCCATAGAAAACAGTGTGCGCGAAATTTTTAAAACTCTTCCGAAGCTGAGTTATCGGCTATCTTATGAGAAATCTCGTGTCAACGGTTTCTATTTAAAATAATGGGTAGTTGCAGAAGATTCTACTCGAGTTATGTTTTACGATTATTGTGTGCAATAACGGTAGGTAGTTTATGTGCTGGTAGCGTTCGAGTTTGGTTTCAGAATAACCCCAATATTTTTTCGCCCGTTGATTTTTACTGAAATCGGTTTTTCAAATCGAACGTGGCTTGTAAAATCAAGTTTTTCTAACGGAATCTGTTGGCGTAACCAGTCCCAGTCGATGGTTCCCTGTTTTTGCCCAGAATAGACGGTGAAATAACCGACTCGAAACGAAATGAGGTTTTGAAAAAAGTGAGAACCTTGCGAAGGCGTGACGTCAATGTCTTTGAAGTCAGATTCAACAATCGCAACGGCATTTGAAATTTGATCCCAAGTAATCGGAATACCCAACCAAGGATCAAGCGAGCCCCAGCGGCCAACTCCGATTAAAACATAGGGCCGCTTCTCGTCGACGAGCTTGGCATTGAGTTTAGCCACTTCGCGCGCAACATCGACACTTTTTCCGCGGTCAAAAGTCAGGCTGTCAACAAAGACAACATCGTAGATTTCATCGATTGCGCCATTGCCCAGGCACTGTGGGCTTTGAGCAATCATAGTTTGTGGGTCAATATTTTCAACATCGAGTACTTCAACTTCGCTGTTGAGCACGAGGGGGCGCATCTGAAGTAGTGCGAACTCGGCCGGCTTGCCTTTTGGAACAGACATGTTGACGGCGAACTCGATTTCAATCGGTGAGCCCATGCCCCAGCGCCCCAGCGCTAATACGAGGTCAAGAATTTCAGGAAGTGGAAATAATTTTTGTTTTAAGATCGGCGCAAACGTCACAATGCGTGTACCGACTCTTGAAATGCCATCGTACACACAATCATTTTCTGACGAGTAGGTAGAACCCGAATAGAAGAGGGTGCCATCTCGTTCTGCTTCGTCGAGTGCGTATTTCTGAACACAAATGTCTTGAAGAGCAGCCGTGTTGTCAGCTCCTACTTCTTGAAGGTTAAGGGCATAGAACTCTTGTTGAGCGTTTCGAATGGTCTCGTGGGTAGAAAAAAACTGTAAGAGGTGTTTCGGGAACTTCGGACAAAAGCGCACCGTGTTGCCACCATCGACGACAGTTTTACCTAAGCCTAGTGCCACAAACGCAATGCCATCAGAGGCCTTTTGCGGGGCCGTGGGATAAAAATTGTAAGACTTTGCCACTCCCGAAAATTCAGGATAAAAGCGACCATACCGAGCGGCCCCGACCATGCGCTGAACGATGACCGCCATTTTTTCTTCTTCAAGGCGGTATTCTGTGGTGCGAATGTAATCTTTGGCTGATTTAAAGAAAGTCGAAGCATAGACTCGCTTAATACTGTCGAGAAGTTCTCTCAGACGAATCGAGGTGTCTTCGTTGTTATTGGGAATCATGTAGGTTTCATAAACGCCGGCGAAAGGCTGGTACTGCGAGTCTTCAAGTAGGCTCGATGACCTTACGGCTAAAGGATCTTGGCTCACCTCGAGAAATTCAGAGAGTTTGGTGAGTATTTCTGAGGGAAAATGCTGAGCAGCGAGAAACTTTTGGGTAATCTCTTGGTCGTCATTGCATTCGAGGGCAAACGAAAGCAGTTTATTTTCTTCAAGAAAAGTATCAAAAACACTAGTTGCGAGAACCAGTGATGCGGGCACGAGCACTTGAACGTTATTGAAATGCTCTCGAATTCCGTAACTCGTGATGAGCCTATTTAAGAAGCCCAGACCGCGGGCTTTTCCCCCCAGTGAGCCTTCGCCTATGCGGGTGAAGCTGCAGCTAGTATCGAATGTTTCTTTTGAAAAATCAGTGACCACCCCCCGTTTTCGATACTCTTGATACTCGCGCAGCTCTTGCAGTAAGAAGGTACGCAACCCTTCGGCAGACTCAGAGTCAGACACTTTTCTCGGGCGCAGTTTATTTGCCAAGCTAAACTCAGTTCGGGCCTTTAGCCAAGCTGAGAAGTGATTGCGTTCGCCGTGATAGACGATACTTTCGGCAGGCACCGTGGTGAGCTGTTCTTCAAGCGATTTGAGGTCTCTTGCCGTTCCGACCACTTCGCCATTGGGTAGACGAAAACTGAAGTCTCCAAATCCCATTTGATTGATGATGAAGTCTTGAAGGTCATGCAAAAGGAGTGACGAATTTTTGTGAATGAACGAGGCGCCGATTCGGTCGGCCCTTGTCGCGTGGGCAGGATTGCTGGATTGAAGTAGAATGGGAATATCGGCGTGTTTTGCTTTCATCGCTCGCACAAAGCGAATTCCGGCCTCAGGGTCGCGAATTCCACCGCGCTTAAATTCGACGTCTGAGATGACTCCGAGGATGTATTCAGAATACTTTTCGTAATAGCTCCACGCTTCGTCGTAAGTTGTGCAAAGTAGAATTTTTGGACGAGCGCGCATTCGCAAAAATTTATGAGTGAGGTTAACGCCTTCAGAAATCAGACGCTGAGACTGCTTTAAAATTTCAGTATATATCAGGGGTAGGTAAGAAGAATAGAATTTGACGTTATTCTCGATCAAGATAATCGATTGAACGCCGACGATGCGAGTGTCACTCGCGACGTTGATGCGATCTTCGACGCATTTGATGATGCCTAAAATGAGTCGGTAATCGCCTTGCCAGATGAAGGTACGCTCAAAAATCGTGACATCGTAATTTGAGGTGAGGTCTTTTCTTTCTCGGTTGTCAAAGGCAAGCAGAACTATCGGAGCTTTTACCCCCATGTCTTTGGCTGCTTGGGCAAATCCAACTGCGTGCATGTCATCGAGGTGAAGCGTGGTGATGATGAGGTCGAATGTTTTTTCTTTTAAAATCGCAAGGGCGTCGCTACCACTCGTTGCGTGCCTCAATTCTGGCGCGTGAATGAGATTGAGGTCTAAGTATTCGGTTCGAATGTGTTCGTATAAGCGACCGTCTTCTTCTAGTAAGTACGAGTCGTACAAGCTCGAGACCAGCAAGATATCTCGAATGCGAAACGGCATGAGCTGCTGCAGTCTCTGCACGTAGGTATCAAACGCATTATTGACGCCAAAATGTTTTAATCGATCCATAGGTGTTTCAGGTGTCAGAGGGGCAGTAATCGGTGGTCAGTAATCAGCGAGCAGATTTCGGTGTAGCCGTTCACCGTTGACGTCTGCTCGCTGATTGCTCATCTCTTATACTAATCCTTGGTCGAGCATGGCGTCGGCGACTTTTAAGAAGCCGGCGATGTTGGCGCCGTTCACGTAGTTTCCTGGGGTTCCGAAGCGTTCAGCTGTGGTTACGCAGGTTTCGTGAATGCGAATCATGATCTCGTGAAGTCTTTGATCGACTTCTTCTTTTGACCAAGGCAGACGCATGCTGTTTTGTGACATTTCTAAACCAGAAGTCGCTACGCCTCCTGCATTTGATGCCTTGCCTGGAGCGTACAAGACTTTCGACTCTCTAAAAACTTTGTAGCCATTGAGAGTGGTCGGCATGTTCGCACCTTCGCAGACGCAAAGACACCCATTTTTAGCCAGCTCTTGAGCATCGCGATCGTCGAGCTCATTTTGGGTGGCGCAAGGAAACGCCGCATCGACTTTGAGTCCCCATGGACGCTTGCCTGCATAGAAAGGCACCTTGAATTCTTTAGCGTAATCTTCAACCGAGTCTTTAGCGCTTGAGCGCATTTTGAGCATGTACTCAATCTTATCGCCCTTGATGCCATCTTTGTCGTGCACAAAGCCATCGGGTCCAGAAAGTGAAACCACTTTAGCGCCCATTTGATCAAGCTTCTTCACGGCCCCCCAGGCGACGTTTCCGAAGCCCGAAACAGCGGCCGTTTTGCCGGCGATCTCGTTACCTTTGCTCTTGAGCATTTCAGAGGCGAAATAAACGACGCCGTAGCCAGTGGCTTCAGGTCGAATGAGTGAGCCACCCCAATTGAGGCCTTTTCCGGTTAACACTCCGGTGAACTCATTTTTTAAGCGCTTGTATTGGCCGAAAAGGTAACCGATTTCACGGCCGCCCACGCCGATGTCACCAGCAGGTACGTCGGTGTTGGCTCCGATGTGGCGATAGAGTTCATTCATGAAGCTCTGGCAAAAGCGCATCACTTCGTTATCGCTTTTTCCTTTCGGATCAAAATCTGAACCGCCTTTGCCGCCGCCCATGGGTAGGGTGGTGAGGCTGTTTTTGAAAACTTGTTCGAACGCGAGAAATTTTAGAATTCCTAGCGTAACCGATGGGTGAAAGCGCAGGCCACCTTTGTAAGGGCCAATGGCGCTATTCATTTCGATTCGGTAACCGCGATTAATTTGTACTTCGCCTTGATCGTCCATCCACGGTACTCTGAAGGTGATGATTCTTTCGGGTTCAATCATGCGTTCTAGAATTTTTGAAGTTCGGTATTCTGGGTGCTTCTCAAGAACGGGGTCAAGAGAGGTGATGACCTCTTCGACAGCTTGATGAAATTCAGGCTCTCCGGCATTCTTGGCTTTGACAGATGAAATGAGTTTATTAATGTATTCGGACATGGTGACCTCACTTAATTGGTTACAATCAGACGATAATGCGAAGGTAATTTGAATTTTCTAATTTTGCCAGCAGAAAGCTCAATTTTCGTGTCGAACTTGGCACAACTTTTGGGTAACATTGGCTCAACAATTGGGGCACGAGCTGATGGGGCTCATCCAGGGGGTCTAGAGATGCCCTTGAGGTGACTTTTGCAATAAAAAGGTGGCCAGGTGTTTGTCAACTTTTTGGATGTGATTCACAATCCAGCGCCCCAAATAGTTAGAAATGAACTGCATGATGTCCATGTTATTTTCGACGAGGTCATTTTCTAGTTGGGTCACCTTTGAACGAAAGTCGTCGTGTTCAATTCGATGTTTTTCATAGCCGGGGTAACCGTGAGCGAGCATCAGTTCTTCTTCAACCAAGAAATGTTTATTTGCGTATTCGACAAGGGCCTGAACAACTTCTACCTTGGCGTCTTGAGTTGATTGCTTGCCTTGAAGCGCCTCAACTTGATTGAGTAGAGCGACGAGTTGTTTGTGTTCGTAGTCAATTACAGTGACGTGCGTTGCGATTTGTTCAGACCAAACGAGAGGGCTCATAGCTTCTCATTTTGACCTACAGAGGGCCTTCATCACAAGTGTTTTTAGAGTTTGCCGATTATTTCTGCAATTTGTCGTGGCGCCTCTAGTTGAATTGAGTGGGTGGCTTTTTTTATTTTAGTGGCCTCGAGCTTTGAATTTGCTCGGGGTGCCAATGCTTTACGCCAGAGTTTGAATGATTCGATTCGAATGAGTTGATCGTCTTCGCCCCAAATCAATCGAACAGGCACTTGAATCAATTTTGCCCGCTGATTCATTTCGTGCTCTTTTTTAAATGACATCAAAATGCTACGCGATTCATCTCGGCTGAGAAATTCTTCAAATTCACGAGCGACGATTTTGTGACGAACCCAGCTCGAGGGGTTTTTTGACTTGGGTCCGATCGCCAATTCGATAAAGGGCCCGCCAGTGCCTTCGGCCGCTTTCTTGAGAATTTCCTCGGTTCTTTTTTGCTCTTTTTGACTTTGAATCATTCCTGATGGGCACAGCAGAATCAATTGCTTGATCGAGGTTCTCGGAAAGTTGATGCAGTAGTTTGCGGCTAGAAAGCCACCCATCGAGTGACCAACGAGGGTCACAGGTTGTAGTTCGTTAACAAGTTCATTAGTGATGCTCGCCAGTTGTTCAAGTGTTTTTGGGGCTTTTTTCTTGCGGCGAACGGGCAGCGGTTTTTTCGACTCGGCTGGGTCAGGTGCGTAACCTGGTGAGTAACCAGGTGAGTAGAGTGACCCGATGTAGCCAGGCAGTTCAATGAGTACAATTTCAGAGAATTGATGGTTTGTTTTTGGTTTGCTTTTCATGAGCGCCAAAAGATTAAAAACGACCGGCATCCAACTCAGGGGGGTATCGCCAAACCCCGGAACGATGACCAGACGATTATTCTGTCGGGCGCCCAGTTGAGGGCTTCGCCACAAAACAATTTCGTGATCGCTAATTTTTCGTTTTTCAAATTTAAATCCAAACAATTTAAGTAATGGCTTAACATGTGCCTGAAGTTGGGTAATCATCGTGACGCCTAATGTACTCAATTATTGGCCAATATCAAGAGGGGTGTGGTGGGGGTTCTCTAGTTTAGGCACCTGAGTTCAGTGGTCAAAGTGACTCAAGACTCTGAGTAAAGGGTTCCTGCAAGCCGGAGGCGTCCTCACTGATAGAGGTTAAAACGAAGACTCAGTTTTTTGGAGCTCCCGCGTCGCAGGATGCGACAATGCGGGCGACAACACGATGTTGGTCTCCAAAAATTTGAGTCTTCGTTTTAACCTCTATCAGTGAGGGGCGGGTCAGGCATGGAGCCGCCCCATTTCTCAGGTGCCCAACCATGGCGGGCTAAGCGGCCTTTTTTGACTCGTCTTTTGACTCGTCTGGGTTAGCTGCGGTGTTGGGTTGCGCCCTGGGTAGTTCAACGACAAACTGGGTGTTCGTGCACGTCGAGTTGATTGTCAGCGTGCCTGCGTGGCCTTCAATGATGCCCTTTGAAATAGAGAGGCCGAGCCCGGTACCTTTGCCGACCTCTTTGGTGGTGAAAAATGGCTGCATCAATTTGATTCTAATTGATTCAGGAATGCCGCTGCCACTGTCGGTAATGCGCATGACGATGGCGTCAGTATTCTCTTGAACTTCAAATCGAACCCACTTTTCATTGAGCTGTGAAACGGCATCGTGCCCGTTGTTGAAAAGATTGAGAATGACTTGACCAATTTGAGTAGCGCGACAGGCGATGGTGAGTTCAGGATCAAATTGTTCGATTACGAGTTTCACCCCATGGTTTTCAAAACGGCTTTTGCAAAGCTCGAGTGTGTCGTCAATAATCGTCTTCAATTTGCAGTTTTCAAAGGGGTCTTGGGTGCCATCGCGAGAAAAGGCTCTCAATCCTCTAATGATCTTGACGATTCGATTGACGGTCGCAGTAATGACTTGAACATTTTTTTCGAGGCCTTCTTTATCGAAGGGTTCACGGTTGGCCAGTCGTAAGATGAGTCCACTTTTTCCGGCAATGATTGCTAGCGGGTTATTGATTTCGTGCGCGAGGCCGGCAGCCATCTCGCCTAGTGCCGACATCTTGCTCGACTGAACTAGACCCGCTTGTGCTTGTTTGAGCTCGAGTGTTCGAGTATCGATGATGCTTTCGAGGCCTAAATTGATGTCTCTAATTTCGCAATCTCTTTTTTGTACGATTGCGAGCATTGAATCAAATTCAATAGCCAGCGCGTGAATCTCTTCGATTTGAATTTCTTTCTTAGAATCTTTCGCGACGCTGAGGCCATAGTTGCCGCTGCATGAAATTTCTCTGATCACACTCAGTAGCGTCTTGATTTCGCGCTGAATTTTTCGAGCCACAATTCGACTGGTGATTTGGGCGACAGCAAATCCAACGACGAGAACAGCGAGTGCGACCGCAGCGTAACCCAGTACGGTCCAAGGATTGATTTCATTTCTGGTCGCCAGTATGAGAGTTCCTAATTTTTCGCCGTCGGCCATGATGGCGAACTCATCGCTTAAGCGTCGCTGCACCTTGAGGTCATCGAATTGACTGCCTTTCGGGTACGAAGCGAATAGTTTCTTGTTGTTGTCGAAAACGAAAGCATGGCTGAAGTTGGGGTGCTCACGAATTGAGCTGATTGATTTTTCGGCTTCTTTTTCGTCGCGAAACATCAGTGTACTAATCAGGTCTTCTGTTAGTAGGTGGGCAGTTGAGACTAAGACTTGTTTTTCGGATTTTGTTGTCAGGTAAAAGTCGTTGAGCAAGATGCCGATGCCGCAAGTCAAAAGAATGGCACTCGTTACGAGAAATTGTCCTTTCTTGAGTTCGACGGCCAATTTGACTTGTCTGCTTGGCTTCATTCTATCCGTTTGCCCAGCTTTAACAACTGGGAGCTAAGCTCGAGATTTTCTTCTTTCACTCTTGAAACGTTGATTTCAAACCGAAGGCGACTGTCTTCAGTAAAGAAATTGACGCTAGCTCCGTGTAAAGCCATGCCTCCTTCATACGTAACGGCTAGGCAGCGACAGCCCTTGAGCTTTTTTAGGGCAGGCTTGAGGTTTTGGCTAGAATCGGGGATGAGAATGACTACCTCTGCTTGTTCACCCGATTTTGAGTCAATGGCGGTGAGTTCGCCGGTTTGAACTTCAGTCTCGTGATTGGTAATTTTCTTTCCTTGGGTCAGTTGGCGCAGCTCGCTAGCTAGAGCGTCATTGTCGGCAACCAGAAGCCGAATCTTCGGCTTAATCGCCTGAGACGAGCTGGCGGGGTTCCACTCGGTGAGCTTGGCAACATTCAGAATGAAAGCGGCTAAAAGTTTGTTCTCTGTGGCCGAATAGTTGGTTGTTTGTTCTCCGGCCCAGACGAAAGAGAACAAGAATAGCAGAGCAATCAATCCCGCTTTTAACGGTACTTTGGTCACAAATTCACCTGGTATGACCCCTTTACAATCCAATTTCTTGAGGCCCCAGGTAGGGGAGGGTGGCCGCCATCGTAAGGCTGTATGTAGCGAAAATCGTGATTGAGTAGATTAAAGACGCCGGTACCTAGGGTTAACCCTTTTGTGAAACAGTCTTCTCTGCTTAGGTAGGCGTTTGTGAGGTAGGCCGTACCGAATTCTTTGACGCTCAAGCCAGTCGAGCTGTTGGCGTCGTAATCGTATCCGTATCGCGAAGAGTAGATGGTTTCGCTTAGGTTTAGAAACGTGTGGTCGTCGAAGACTCGAAAATTGAGGTTGCCTGCGACCTTGTGGTTGGCCATGCCTAAGAATTTTTCAGGGTGATCGGTTACGGCGTAGTCAGTCGGAATTTCGTCGTCGAACCGAAAAAACGAATAATTGAAATCAAGAAAGCCCCAACTTGATTTGATTTTGTAGTTAAACTCTAGACCCAGGGTGTCGGTTTCATTTCGATTTGTATAAGTTTCGACGCCCCCTGAGTAACCGTAGATAATCGGTGAATAAAGATCATTTTTGAAAATGTTGATTGTCGAAAACATGGTTTGAGAGATTCGGTAGCCCAACTCAATTTCGCTCACTTTAGTTTTTTCTGGTTTGAGCGTGGGATTGAGTGTTAGATTTTCGATGCCCGGTTCACGAGCGCCCCAGCTGTAAAGTAGCTTCGTGTGAAATGCGCCGATCTGTTTGACGGCACTGACTCTCGGTGAGAATGAATTGCCTGCTACATTGTGATTTTGATAACGACCACCGAGGGTGAAAGAGGCAATCGATGTGTTCAGGTTAATTTCACTAAAAATTGAATTTTCGTAGTACGCGATCTCGTTGGTGCCATTTGTAAAAAATTTGTCGATCCTCGCATCTTTTGCCCGATCGAGTATTCCTTCGATGCCCAAGTAGGCGATCAGATCAGGGGTAAATTCAGAGCGTAAGGTGAGGGCTGTTCGCAACTCTTGAGCGGTGACATCGTAAGTTAGGCTGTCGATGGCACTGCTTTCGGGGTTAGTTGAATTCCAAGGCGTGTTTTGTTTTAAGTGAATTTCGGGAGTCAACGTGAGGGTCGAAGACAGCGAAGCTTCGTACTTAGCCCCAAAATTGATTGAGTCAAAATTGTTGTTTACGGCAATCGGTGCGTTTGACCCAAATGCCGTTTTGTCGGTGGTGTGATAGCGATCAAAAATAAAGCGAAAATCCCATTGTTTATCGTGAAGACCGAGATTGACGAAAGTCGGTTTGAGGGTTGACTGGTCTTTCAAATTGAAAGAGGCCCCGAGGTTGTCGGTGTAATCTCGATCGCTTCGTGCGGCGTTGCCGATAAATGAGTAGGCATTGAAATTCCAATCACCGAGTTTTTTTGCAAATCCTAAGCCCAGATCGCTTTGGCCAAGTGCGTTTGCCATTCGGCCATAGGCTCCATTAATAACGAGTCCATTGGTGCTTTCTGTGCATTTAGTAATTAGGTTGATCACCGCTAGCTCTGCATACCTGCCGTGAACCGCCGACCCCGGACCTCTGATGATCTCAAGGCGTTCAATAGAATCAACAGGGTAGTGGTGGCCCAACTGAATCGTGTTAAAAGCCAGTTCGTTCATTTCTTCGCCGTCAATCAAGAGAAGAATTTTTCCTTCATGCGCCCAGAGGCCTCGAACGGCCACGCTGACGACGCCTTGAGTGTCGAGGGCGAGTGAAATTCCGGGCACCAGTTGTAGCACATCAATTAAGTCACGTGCGCCCATTTTTCTGATTTCTTCAGAGGTGATGACCGTGACAATTGCCGGAGCTTCTAGAATGGTTTTTTTTTCGCGGGTCGCACCCGAGATTTTTACATTCATTAATTCTTCTAAGTTCAGTTGGCCCAAATCTTGATCTGGTTTTTGAGAATCATCGGCGAAGAGCGTCGATGACTGCAAAAAACTTAAGAGCGTGAGCATGACCGACGCTATGGCCATTAATATTTTTGAGTTTGAGGCTGGTAGTCTGAAATTAAGTTGTTGATTCATCGATTAACCCCTGAGTTTTGATGAAGAAAAGTTTAACGTTCTCTTTAGAGTCTGTCGATTTTTAATAATGCTTTTCTTGGGTGACCGCCAAAAGATTGACAGGATGTAGGGGGGGAGCTGAGTGTTACTTAAAGTAGTAGATAAAATGTAGGCCAGTACCGAAGTCTTCGTTATTGGCGCCACCATAAGTGAAGTAGCTTTTGCCACCGAAAACATTTCCGGCTTCTGTGCTGAAAAAACTGCCATCTTCGCGAATGCCCATCTCAATGGCAAACTGGCGGCTATCGTCTTGGCGCGAACGCAGATAGCCCAGTCGAAAAGTCATGGTCTCGACTAATTTTCCCATCATGGCTTTTTGGGGGCGAGCGAGGCGATAGCCTTGATAGTTGCGTTCATTCGTGAGGTCGTCATACTCGTTGGCGTTTTGAGGCATGCTTTCGCCACTCAATCCCCAGATGGCATAGATCATGTTTCGATTCGTCGAAAGGTACCAGTTGAACCCCATTGAAAGGTCGTAGCCCCAAGTGATGGGCTGATCTACGGGGTCGTACCTTTCGGGATCGAGCCGAATGAGTTGTTGGTCTTCAACTCGAGCACCAGCCGCCAGCGTCATCGTGGTTCGCCTGCCAATTTTGATGGTATCGGCGAGAGCGACCGAGAGGCCTAGACTCAGGTCAGAGCGAATGCGAAAATCGAGTGGAATGCCTAGCGCTGCTGAGACTTGAGCGGTTAAATGGTGACGGCTATTTTTGTGTAGGTCGAAGAAGTGGGTGTACTTGAGAACCATCGGTAAAAAATAAACGCAATCGTCGCAGAGGTTTTGCTTTCGGCCTTCTTTGTCGACGAGTTCGTAGTGAAATTGGTTCATGCCAAAAAGATGTCGGCCATACATGTCTTCGTCATTATTTAAGATATGTTTATGAAAGCCTTCAATGAATGAGTCAGAGTTAACTGGATTTAGCCAAGGCTCGGTGCCGCCCCCTATGGCGAGAACATTGAGTTCAATGCCGATTTCACCCCCGAGGTCTTTCTTGAATTGAGGCTTTGCGACGGGTTGAGTGAAGGCGACTGAATACCGTGTGCCTGTGTAGTCGAGAAAGGCTCTGCGAAAACAGTCGGGCTTCTTGCAAAGAAACGTCGTCGGCATCACCCAGCGATTACCCGAATTGTAGCTCACTTCTAGCGACTGAGAAGGCCCGACTTTCGGGTCAAAGCGCATGCGAAGGCCCTCTTCGTAAAACTGAGAGTCGTTGAGGCTGGGGGTGTGTTCGAGTCTCATGACAGAGTCTGGTACTTTTGGTTCGGGTTCGGGCTGGGCTGTCTCAGGTTTGATGATCCAAAGTTGTGGCGCGAAAGGGGGTAGGGGGGGATTTTCTGCCTTCATGGCTTGTTCGTCAGGCTGGATGAGTACAACCAGAGATGATGTTTCATTGCTGGCGGCAAGGGCCGCCCCTGCGAAGCCCATGTTGAAAAGAGTGACGAGTGCAAGTGTGACTGCACGGTTCGTCGTTCGAATTTCAGGGGACAATTGTGGCATGGTTCAGCACCTTCTGATGTGAACGTGCCGACAATAGGTATCGAGGTGTACTTATCTTTTTGGCATAAAAAAGCCTAGGTGTTGCCAGTGGTTGGGGTGAGTTCGAATTCGGTTTAGTTCTTTTAATCGTCGTTAATGATGGTGCCGGTGCCTTGGGCATTCAAGATCATCACTCCACCTGTAGGGGCAGAGAGATTGACGAAGAACGTTTCGTTCGATTCTTTATTGGTGTCGCCCTTGATTGTCACCGGTATGGTCTTTGTGGTGGTGCCGGCGGCAAAGGTGAGCGTCCCTCCTACGCCCGTATAGTCTGCGCTACCGCCACTACTAGTGGCCGTGCCATTGGCAGTTGCGAAGTTAACTGTGACCGTGTTTGGCATTGGGCTACTCAGCGTAACGGTGAAGCTCATTGTCTTGCTACCGCTGTTGCCTTCAGTGATACTGACACTGTTGATGCTCAGACTGACTTGGTCGCAGGTATTGTTGTTAAGTTCATACCCTGCGGCACAAACAGTTGCGGTGCAACTTCCGTACAAAAAGTCAGAGCCGGCGGCATTACATGATTTTGTTTTGTTGGCGGTCGATGAGTGCGGAATTTCATTCGTGCACGAAACGGTACCTAGGCTTTGATTTGGCGAGCAGGCGTTGGCGATGCAAGAGTTTCCTTGCAGGTTATAGCCGGCTTGGCAGCTCGTGGCGGTGCAAGCCCCATAGAGAAAGTCATTGCCTACGGCGTTGCAAGATTTCGATTTTGTGGCGACAGCTGAGTAAGAAACTTCACCCACACAAGAGACCGGAACTTGTACCTGATTTGGGGTGCAAACATTGGCGATGCAAGAATTTGTCTGAAGATTGTACCCCGCTTGACAACTGCTAGCGATACAGGTGTCGTAAAGGTAAGCTGAACCGCTGCCATTACAGAATTTTGTTTTGGTCGCGCTAGAAGAATAAGAAATTTCTTCTATACAAAAAACTGAACCGTAAGTTTCGTCAGGGTTGCAAGCGTTCACGACACAAGAATTGTTTTGCAGATTGTAACCGGGTTCACAGCCGGTGACGCTACAAGCCCCGTAAATAAAGTCAGAGCCGGTGACATTGCAGGTCTTAGCTTTAGTTGCAGTCAAAGAGTACGATATCTCGTTGGTACAAGACACCGTGCCTTGGGTTTCGTTTGGTGTGCAGGTGTTAGCGACACAAGAATTTCCTTGAAGGTTAAAGCCTGGTAGACAACCGGTGGTGGAGCATGAACCGTAGAGAAAATCTGAACCGGCGCCATTACAGGTTTTGGTTTTTGTGGCAGATGCCGCGTTCGGAATCTCATTTGTGCACGACACGGTACCTTGGCCTTCGTTTGGCGCACAAGCGTTGGCGATACAGGAATTGTTTTGCAGATTGTAACCATCAAGGCAACCGCTGACACCGCAAGAACCGTAAACATAGCCTGCACCCGTAGCGTTGCAGGTCTTAGACTTGGTGGCGCTCGCCGTGTAAGGGATTTCGTCGGTACAAGAGACGGTGCCTAGGGCCTCGTCAGGTGTGCAAGTGTTGGCAACGCAAGAGTTGTTTTGCAAATTGAAGCCCGCAAGGCACCCAGTCGCGCCACACGAACCGTAAAGATAGTCAGATCCGGCCGCATTACAAGTTTTCGTTTTTGTTGCAGTCGCCGAGTAGGTGATTTCGTCGGTGCAAGAAACTGAGCCGAGGCTTTGCTTAGGTGTACAAGCGTTGGCGATGCAAGAATTATTTTGCAGATTGTAGCCTGCTTGGCAGCCCGTAACGGCGCACGATCCGTAAACATAGTCATTGCCTATGGAGTTGCAGGTTTTGGTTTTAGTGGCCGTATCTGAATACGAAATTTCATTTGAACACGAAACCGTGCCTAGACCTTCTTCTGGTGTGCAGACATTGGGTACACAAGAATTATTTTGTAAATTGTAGCCGGCCAGACAGCCAGTGACGCCACAGGCCCCGTAAACAGAGTCATTTCCTATAGCATTGCAGGTCTTAGATTTAGTGGCAGTCGCTGAAAAGGATATCTCATTGGTACAAGACACCGTGCCTTGGGCTTCGTTTGGTGAGCAGGTGTTAGCGACGCAAGAATTTCCTTGAAGGTTAAAGCCCGCTAGACAACCCGTCGTCGTGCATGAACCGTAGAGAAAGTCTGAACCGGCGCCATTGCAGGTTTTGGTTTTTGTTGCAGATGCCGCGTTTGGAATCTCATTGGTGCACGACACGGTACCTTGGCCTTCGTTTGGCGTACAAGCGTTGGCGACACAAGAATTGTCTTGCAGATTGTAACCATCAAGGCAACCGCTGACACTGCAAGAACCGTAAACATAGCCTGCGCCCGTAGCGTTGCAGGTTTTAGATTTGGTGGCGCTCGCCGTGTAAGGTATTTCGTCGGTACAAGAGACCGTGCCTAGAGCCTCGTCAGGTGTGCAAGTGTTGGCAACGCAAGAGTTATTTTGTAGGTTAAAGCCTGCAAGACACCCCGTCGCGCCACACGAGCCGTAAAGATAGCCAGATCCGGCAGCATTACAGGTTTTGGTTTTTGTTGCAGTCGCCGAGTAGGTGATTTCGTCGGTACAAGAAACTGAACCGAGGCTTTGCCTTGGGGTGCAAGCGTTTGCGATGCAAGAGTTGTTTTGAAGATTATAGCCAGCTTGGCATCCAGTTGCGGTGCACGAGCCGTAAACATAGTTTGCCCCGGTAGCATTGCAGGTCTTGGTTTTAGTGGCCGTATCTGAATACGAAATTTCATCCGAGCACGAGACCGTACCTAGGTCTTCGTCGGGGGTGCAGGCATTGGGTACACAAGCGTTATTTTGTAAATTGTAGCCGGCTAGACAGCCCGAGGTGCTGCATGCCCCGTAGACGTAGTCAGTACCATTGGCGTTACAGGTTTTCGATTTTGTTGCGGTCGCTGAATAGGGTCTTTCGTTGGTGCATGAAACGGTTCCTTGGGCTTGATTAGGCGTGCAGGCGTTGGCGACACAAGCATTGTTTTGTAAGTTGTAGCCAGCGAGACAGCCGGTCGTCGTGCAAGTACCATAAAGGTATTCGGTGCCAGTGCTGTTACAGGTTTTAGTCTTCGCGGCACTGGTTGAGTGTGGCTTTTCGTCGATGCAAGAGACGGTGCCAAGGGCTTCATTGGCCGTGCAAGCATTGGCTGTACAAGTTTCACCATCTAAGTGGTAGTTGGCCAGACAGCCTTGTACGGTGCAGGCTCCATAAGTGTAATCAGTTCCAGAGACGTTACAGGTTTTGCTCTTGGTTGCGTTGACTGCATGAGGCACTTCACCAGCACAATCAACCACCGGTGTTCTTTCGTTAGCAACACAGAGTGGGGCTGAGGACCCACCTCCGGCAGCGCTGCTGTTAGTTGGCGCCGGAATCGGGAGGGTCGGTTTGGTGTCGGGTTCGCAGGCTCCTAGCATGAGCATGATTGGCAGATAGGCAATGGGTAGGTAAATAAGGTATTTTTTCATCTTCTTGGGCCCCTGATTTGACTAAAGTTCGTTTTGTGTTTAAGCGCCAATCATTGCAAAACCAAACTGCCAAACAGTTGACGATCGCGACACGAGTTTACAGAAGTAACACAGCCGTTTCGGCAGCGTTGCGGCTGAACTTGAAACCTTTTTGTAGGATTTGTAATTACCAAGCGATTCTGACCGGTCCTAATTACCAAGGCAAATTGACCACCTACCCGCGTCAAAGCGGATAAACTTCTGATTTTTTACACATACTTAGCGATGTTGAAATCATCAGGAGGAATTGAGGTGTTTTCAA
>CAITVN010000237.1 GCA_903895855.1 Oligoflexia bacterium
AAAAAAAGGTCCTTGCCAATCCAGAAAAATTCACTCCGTACGCCTTCGCTCAGTATGTCGAAAAGAGAAAAACTACTCTGAACTCATTGCCGACTGAAGAAACCTAAAACACCATCGACAGTGCTAGATGGAGTGGATACCTTCTTTAGCAAACGTCCTTGGGCCCGGTTTGCGGCGTTATTTCAAGTAAATCAGGCAGCCTGCCTTGCTTCCCACAAGTCATATTCGGCCTGCATTCTCACCCACATCTCAGCAGATGTTCCAAGAACCTTTTCGAGAACGATGGCAAAAGCCGGGGAAATGCCTCGCTTGCCATTTACAATCTCATTAATTTTCCTGGGGGAGCATCCGCAACGTCGCGCGACCTCACTCTGATTGAGATTCATCTCCGACATATAAATTTCACTTAGCACTAGTCCGGGGTGTAAGGGGTTCGGATTTTTAATCATATCATCATCCTTTGTGGTAATTCTCGATTGTAACTTCCGAAAATTCTCCATCCTTAAATTTGAAGGTAATGCACCACGGAAGCTTGATGGTCACACTCCAAAATTGTTGTCGATCTCCCTTCAATTTGTGAAGTCGAACATTGGGTGGCTCGCCCCGAATCTTCAGATCTTCAAGAACTGAGGTAGCATGCATGATAGTTAGTAGAGCCTTAGCGCGGATCCAATACTCTCGAGGAAGAGCCTTGGACTGATTTATTTCCCAGATATCTCTAGCCGCTTTATTCCCAAAACCGACAATCATTGTTCCATTATACGGTATAACGGAACAATGTCAACAACTCTCTCAAATAGTAGGAAATAATTGTAATTATGGACAATCTTTCGGGATATTTATTGCCAGGCATTTGGACTCCCCCCCCCGGCCGGAGACAACACTGGTTTTGTAGCGATCCAAAACAGTTTCAACTTTTGATTTTTCACCAATGAAACTCTCACAAGAATGTACTATTCCTCACTCACTACCCCACCCTGGCCACAACCCGATGACTCTGCCACCACTCGCTGATTGCCAGGTTACGAATGACCACACCTGTTGCTCTGAGAATCGGATACCGTTTTGCAAATTGTGCGATGTAGGCCCGCCGCGATTCTTCGTTCGAAAAGTGCGCCTGAAAAGCGGCCTCTTTCGTGCCAAATTCACGTTCTTCTTGCACACGAAGGGTTTCATCAAAATCGGCTTGTTGACGAACTGAATCTAGCTTCGCCTTTTGCAAGGCTTCTCGCTCTAACTTCTCAGCTTTCTCGTTTGCAAGCCTGAGCACCGAGGTCATGGCGTTGGCTAAAAATGCCATCGGCGAATGACAAACTTCACCAGTGCCCGGTAAACCATTTTTTTCGAGATAGTCAAAACACAAGAAGTTGGGGCTAATTCGATCGAAGCCGTGAATTTTGGAGTTAGGTTTTTGCAAGGAGACGCGAGCAAGACTAGGCAGATTTTAAAAATGGATTTGCCGTGGCCAAATAGGCCACAAGAATTCATTTTCAAAATCTAACGAAGGTTTGCGAAGCGTTTCCGAAGCAAAAAATGGTCGGGGCGACAGGATTCGAACCTGCGACCCCTTGCACCCCATGCAAGTGCGCTAGCCAGGCTGCGCTACGCCCCGACACAATTGGCCTGAATTTAACCAATTGCTTTTAGCGAAGTCAATGCTGAACCGGTGTTCGCCCGGGCGTTTTTTCAATGTAGCCTTTTACACCGGCAATGAACTCATCAATGCCGATGGGCTTTCGAATAACCCCAGCCGCTTTGGTAGCCGGCACTACTTCGACTCCGGTCAAGAAAACGACCGGAACCTCTCTCACCATTTCAGGATAGCTGCGCTCGAGTTGAAATAGAAATTCTGAGCCGCTCATCTCTTCCATGCGCATATCAAGCAAAATGAGGTTCGGATATTCACTACTCGCTGAAATGCCAGCAAGAATAGCCAAAGCCGAGGCCCCACTCGGGGCGCTCAAAACTTCATAATTCTCTAATTCAAGTATTGTGCGATTGAGGGCCAAAAGATCGGTATTATCGTCGACAATTAAGATTTTCTTCTTTTTTTCTTCGTATGCTTTATCTCGAAACGACGGCTGAATACTTAGGCCTTCTTTCTCGGCCTCGGCACTACAAACATACCCAGCGAAGGTCTTCGCGTTTTCAACGCAGAATAAATTACGGTTCATAACAAAAAAACCTCTAAAAACCCATCCCGCTTTGATGTGAACTATACGCTCTAGCGCAAATTCGCGCCACCTTTAAAAGAAACTGCAAAATAGTGTGCTATTCTTGGTCGAGAGCCCAATAGTTGGATTATTCAGTCGACTAAAAAATCTCGAAAACTGACAGATTAGTACGACGAGGCGGTTGCGCCACGTGCAACTGAAAGCATCGGCCGCTTGGTTGCCTTCTTTTGAGCAGCCAATTTGGTGCCGTCAACGATCTCATAATTTGAAGGATCGCTGAAAATTCTTGCGATCAACTGAGTATTTAAATCGTGACCACTTCGGTGCAATCGAAATGATCCGAGAATATTCAATCCAGACAATTTGAAGTCGCCGAGCGCGTCTAGCGCCTTGTGACGGGCAAATTCATCTGAGCAACGAAGACCCTCAGGATTCAAGATATGCGCGTCATCTACGACCACAGCATTCTTTAGAGAGCCACCCTTTGCCAACCCCATGCGCCTCATCGCCTCAACGTCTTTGAGTAGACAAAACGTGCGTGCAGCAGCGATCTCGGTAAACTGATTCACTCCACCGATAAAGGTGTTTTCTTGATATCCAATTGAAGGATGATCAAATTCAATCGACGAATGTAACTCAAAATGGTCACTCGGCTCAATCACTGCCCATTTCTCACCGAGTCTGAGTTCGATTTTCTTTTTGATTCGAATGTATTGGCGGCTCGAGAGTTGGGTTTGAATGCCCACTTTCAAAATCGCGTCTGAAAATTCACGAGCGCTTCCATCGAGAATAGGAAGCTCTGGCCCACTGACTTCAACTAAAAGATTATCAATTCCATGGCCCGCAAGGGCTGCAAGCAAGTGTTCAACGGTTGAGATGGTTGAATCGCCAAATCCAAGAGTGGTGGCAAGTCGGGTACTCACAACATTCTCTGCCTTCGCAGGAATCAAAACTCTGTCTTTGCGATCCATTCGAACGAACGAAATTCCAGAACCAGGCGCTGACGGAACCAAGCGCACAGTGGCAGGTTCACCAGAGTGTAATCCGATTCCGGTAATTGAGACATCGATTCTAATTGTCGTCTGAAATGCCATTTTTGCTCCTTGCACTACTAGGTATCTAGAGCAAGTG
Source organism: Oligoflexia bacterium (assembly GCA_903895855.1). Classification (GTDB taxonomy): domain Bacteria; phylum Bdellovibrionota; class UBA1018; order UBA1018; family UBA1018; genus CAITVN01. Next base: position 3,306 of record CAITVN010000237.1, read on the forward strand.
CCATGCCTAAATTGTTAAGAAACTGAGAAAGAAAAATGCGCACCGCGTTGAATAAAATACGTTTAAAATCAAGGTATTACAGACCAGGCAAAAAAACCCATCCTAACATTTCTCTGAATTTAAAACATTTCAGTCTGTTATTGTGTTTTTTAGATCACACGCCACCCTAAAAAGTGTGTGTTTTAGGAAACATCTGAAAAAATGAGTACCTTCGAAAGTCCCTGCAAAACGCCGAGAGATTCGAGGTGTGCAATCGCCGCTTGCCGTAACTTTTCGTCAAACCCATGACTAAAACAGATCTGAAATTCGCGATCTTTACGAAAGTAACTGAAAAACAAATTTTTTGAAAAACTAGAATTTGATTGATCGCTCACTAATTCAAAATAAAAAAACTTTTCAAGCACCGGATCGCTAACCAACGAAACCAAATGACTGGGAACCTCACGAATAGTCAGCCCAGAATTCTCGGTTAACCGAACCAAGCTAGCCTTCGAGGCCGAAGGAATACTGAAATTGCCTTCTTTGCTCTCAAACGCCTCTGGAACTTTAAGATTGAACAACGAATGATGGGCGAGTTCATCGAGATCTTCAAATCGAATCGTCGGAAATACATGCACCCACCGACCGTGATAAATGTTGGTGACTGAGTTCTTTGCGAACCAGCCTGTTATGTATTGTCTAATTTCTTCAAGACTGCCTGCATTCAAATGCGCGTCACTAAACTCTGAATGATTCACCTTGAATGCTGAAACCCACCCGACTGGATTTTTCTGGCCAATATCAAAAAGCAATACAGCTCGCGCAATTGGCCTTTTTTGGCCATTTTTAAGATCAAACTCAACCAGCAAAGGAAAAAAATAGCCGCGCTTAAAATAGGGATTCTTGATGACGTCAAAATCAACAGCAAGCGAACTGGCCTTGAGCGCCGGTTTCTTACCCGGGTCATCAAACCCGGCAAAAATTTCTAAATCTGACGGGGTTTCAGCTCGCCGAAATACTAGGGGCATGGTTCATTCCAGACATCGCCTTTGGGCCAAAATGTTGTGCCACTTTTGCACTCAATTCATCTCGATGAGAACCAGCGCCGATCACACCAAATTCTTTGCCCAGCTTTTCTAAGACTTCAAGCACATAGTTGAGATCTTCACTAGTGTGCGTTGCCATGTAGCTCGTTCGAATCAACGCACAACCATCGGGCACAGCCGGCTTCACTACCGGAGTCGCAAATACGCCCATGTCATAAAGTTTCTGAGCAAACCGAAACGCCTTAACATCTTCACCAACGAGCAACGGAATGATCGGCGTCTGACTTCCTAGCGTATTGTACCCCATGCCATGCAGTTCTTTTTGCATTTTTTGGGCATTTTTCCAGAGGCTTGCTAAGTGTGCAGGTTCGGATTCAACGATATTCAAACACTCTAAAACTGCACCAACCGAAGCGGGAGGCATCGCCGCGCTAAAAATAAAGGGGCGCGATTTGTGCTTGAGATAGTGAATGACTTCAGCCGGCCCGGCAATAAAACCACCAATCGATGCAAATGACTTAGAAAAAGTGCCCATAACCACATCGGCAGCCCCAGCCATTTTAAAATGGTGCGCAGTACCTTCGCCTCTTGGCCCAAGAACGCCAAGAGAGTGGGCATCGTCAATGTAAACCCGGCACGAATATTTTTTCGCCAACTCAGTAATTTTTGGCAAATTCACAATATCACCCGACATTGAAAATACACCATCAGCCACAATAATGGCGCCTTGGTACTTTTCACGAGTTGACTCTAAAATTCTCTCAAGATCGGCCATGTCATTGTGCCGAAACTTTAGGGTCTCGCCCATTGCGACGCGGGTACCCTCAATGATTGAAGCGTGATTTTCGCGGTCACTGTAAAGAACGTCTGATCTTCCGACTAAACTCGAAAGTGCGCCCTGATTAGACAGAAAGCCTGTTGCAAACACTAAGACCGACTCTTTGCCCAAAAACAGGGCCAGACGCCGTTCTAATTCTTCGTGAATAGTAAGGTTACCGTTCAGCAGTCGAGAACCCGTGCAGCCGGTACCGTAGTGATCGAGGGCTGCCTTGGCAGCTGCAATGACTCGAGGGTGGTGGGTCAAGCCTAGGTAATTGTTTGAGCCAATCATCACTCGTTTCTTGCCGTGGCTAACCACGGTAGAGCCTGAGCTATCTGAAATGGGACGAAAATACGGATAAATGCCAGCAGCTTTGACCTTATTGGCCTCATCGAACTGAAAACATTTTTGAAACAGATCTCGATCAGTTGACAACATTGATGACTCCAAAAAAGTAAAACAAGTGGGTACTAACTACCATCCGGAATAGGGGGGGTCAAGCAATGGGTTGCAATAGGGTACCATTCAACTTTACTTAAATTTAGACTTTAATATCATAACGTTATAACTTGTTGTGTTTTGACGTATTGCGTTATAAGATACTCATACGGGCTCTTTAGTGGCTCACCTGTTGGCGCAACCTTAGGTGAGGTTATGAAAGGCAGCGTTGCCATGATTCCGCAAATCAACACGTCACTCTTACAAAATGTGACGCCATTACTTGTTCAAAAACGACTGAGAAATATTCAAAAAGAACGACGACAAAGTAGCGGAGATCAGAACCAGTCGGCCGATTCGCAGCAACACCAAGACCCCAACCAGTCTGACTCAGGCAATGGTGAGCCCGTCTATATAAACGAGAATGGAATCAGCCTGAGGTTGGTCAAACCCGAAGAGCTCCCCCCCCCCACCCCAAGCGTGGCCCTATCGTTTCTGAATCTATTTTCGGCCCTCAAGGCAAAACGAGTAGCCATACTGCGTTTATTTGGATCTCGAAACTACGAGCGCTCAATGGGAGGACTCAAGAAAAATTCTAAATTCAGAAAAGGCACCATGCTAGACGACCTAGCCGGGTGACCACCTCAAGCTCCGAAGCCACCTTTAAGCGGTTCTCCACCTAAAAGGTGAAAATGCAGGTGAAAGACCGTCTGACCTGCGTAACCGTTGGTATTCACGACTACCCGAAAGCCGTCAGGCAATAACTTTTCAGACCTAGCAATCTCGGCTGCCTTTTCAAGCAAATGCCCAGCCAGCCCGCGCGCCTCAGACAGCCCCCCCTCACCCCGCGCGGCAAAAAGCTCATCAAGCGATGAAAAATGCTCTTTGGGAATCACCAAAATATGCGTTTTAGCCTGAGGGTTGATGTCTCTGATCGCAAAACACTTTTCGTCTTCAAAGACCCGAGAAACCGGAATCTCACCTTTAACCATTTTACAAAATAAACAAGACGCTTGAGAACTCATCTAGGCGATCCTCTCAATTTCAGCACCGAGTGCTTTGAATTTCGTTTCTAATTTTTCGTACCCTCGATCAAGGTGGTACACTCGATTCACGATCGTTTCGCCTTTCGCCGCCAGCCCCCCCAAAATCAAGCTTGCACTTGCCCGAAGATCAGTCGCCATGAGTGGAGCCCCGGTAAACGATTCGACCCCTCGAATGACTGCGGTGTTTCCTTTAACTTGAATATCAGCGCCAAGTCGCAATAGCTCAGGCACGTGCATGAAACGGTTTTCGAAAATAGTTTCTCGCACAGTGCTCGTTCCAGAAGCCAGGCACAAAACCGCCATCATCTGCGCCTGCATGTCAGTCGGAAACCCAGGAAAAGGCAGCGTGGTTAAATTTGTTGCCTGTGGTCGTTGCTTCATTTGCAGTCGAATCGACAAACCCTTCAAATCTCTTTCGACTACGGCACCAATTTGCTCAAATTGAACCAAGACCGCCTCTAGAGCGTCGGGTGAAATGCCAAGTACTTTGACATCACCTTGAGTCAGCACGGCTGAAGCCAAATAAGTACCCGCCTCAATGCGATCACCCATAATCGGGTGATGACAGCCACTCAGTGAATCTTTACCTTGAATGCGAATCACATCAGATCCGTGGCCTTCGATTTGCGCCCCCATCGCTTTCAGGGCATTGCCCAAGTCAGTCATCTCGGGTTCTTTCGCGCAACCTTCAAGTACGGTTTCACCCTTGGCCAACGTTGCCGCCATCATGAGGTTTGCGGTCGCCCCTACACTCGGAAACTCAAACGCCACTCGCGCGCCTTGCAGACGATTCGCCTTTGCGACGACATAGCCATTTTCTAGCTCAATCTGTGCACCTAGTTTCTTTAAACCCTCGAGGTGAAAATTGATGGGTCGCGCGCCAATGGCACACCCCCCAGGTAGACTCACTTTTGCATGACCCATTCGCGCCAATAACGGCCCAAGAACCCATACCGAAGCGCGCATCGTACGCACCAGATCATACGGAGCCTCGGTCGATGCTATCGACTGCCCATTCAAGGTGACTGTACTACCAACCACCTTTGAACTGACACCCAGATGCCTGAGAACCTTAAGGGTTGTGCGAATATCTTGAAGATCGGGAACCCGATCAAACCGACACTCTTTTTCAGACAAGAGCGACGAAATCAAAATGGGCAGGGCCGCATTTTTTGCTCCACTGACCTCTACTTGCCCCGACAATCGTTTCTCACCGACAATGCGAATTTTATCCATAAGGCCTCCAAGTTTTTACTTAGGTCGGCTGCCAATATGCAACAACCACCCGAGGGCGGCCAGTCAAATCGTTTTCAATCCGAACCTGTTTCCAATTTGCCGCCTCAAAGATCGCCTTGATCTCATCAGATCTTTCATGTGGAATTTCAAAAAACCCTACACCGCTGTTTTGAAAATAAGACCCGGCTAGCCTCGCCATCTCCCGATAAAAAAATGAAACATCTTGTTTTGGCCCGAAGAGTGCTAATTTTGGCTCATATTTCTGCACTTCGTCAGTGACCTCAGTCTCATCACTCAAGTAAGGTGGGTTCGAAATAATGAAATCAAATGAATAAACTTGCCTAGCGGTTTCTGATGCTGAGAAAAGCGAAGACGGAATCACGTCACCCTCGTCTGGCACCGAAATAATTTCTAATCTGGCTGGTACCTCTAAAATCTGGTCTCGATTTTTCTTGGCAACGGCAATAGCCCCATTCGAAACTTCAGTTGCGACCATCGTGATAATTGAAATTCGACTCAAGAGCTCGATTGAGATTACTCCCGACCCGAGTCCAATCTCTAATCCAGAACTGAGTTTCAAATTCTCAATTTCAACCGAAGCCACTTCAACTAAGATTTCAGTCTCTGGTCGCGGTATCAAGACCGCCGAATTCACTTCATAGTCGTGATCGATAAAGGTCTGAACCCCAGTAATGTGCTGAAGCGGTTCGCCCGTGCGTCTACGGTCACAACGAATTCGCAATTCATCAAAAAAATCAGCCGAAAGCTGCCCTGACAATTCAGAAAAAAATTCTAACGAGTGAAGCTCAAGTCGAGAAAGGGTGCGCCCACAAATGGCCTGAACGGTTCGAAAAACCAACTCATCGAATTCGTGTTTAGGATGAGAAAACTCAGATGCTAACTTATGAAGATGCTGCTTGGTCACTTCTAAAACCCTGAGCCTTAAGACTCTCAAGTTGCTGGTGCCGCATCAATGCCTCAAGCACTTCGTCAATCTTACCTTCCATCACTTCGGGAAGTTGATAAATCGTTAAACCGATTCTGTGGTCAGTCAAACGGCCCTGTGGAAAATTATAGGTTCGAATACGCTCACTGCGATCACCCGTACCAACCATGTCTCGTCTAGTATCAGAATGTTCTTTTGCTGCTCGAGCGGTTTCAGCTTCTAATAAGCGCGAACGCAACACTTTCATCGCCTTAGCTTTATTCTTAATTTGCGAACGTTCATCTTGGCAAACAACCACAACACCGGTCGGTATGTGCGTGATTCGAACCGCAGAATCGGTCGTATTGACACCCTGACCGCCAGTACCCCCCGATCTAAACACGTCAACTCGAAGGTCAGCCGGATTGATTGTAACATCAACTTCTTCTGCCTCAGGCAGCACCGCTACTGTCACCGTTGAGGTGTGAATGCGCCCTTGTGCTTCGGTTTCTGGCACGCGCTGAACCCGGTGAACTCCACCTTCAAATTTCAACTGTGAATAAACACGGTCTCCATCAATTTGCGCAATGATTTCTCTAAAGCCCCCAATGCCTGTCGGATTGGTTGACAACAGTTCAACTTTCCAACCTTTTTTGTCAGCGTATCGTTGGTACATGCGAAAAAGCTGAGCCACAAAAAGGGCTGCCTCCTCACCCCCTGCACCGGCGCGAATCTCGAGCAAAATATTCTTACTGTCATTCGGATCTTTCGGTAAAAGTAGAATCTGCAGCCGCTCTTGCACTGCGAGTAATTCAGGCTCAAGAACCTTAAGCTCTTCTTTCGCCATCGCGGTGATTTCTTCGTCTTTTTCGTAAATGAGTTCGCGATTTGAAGCGATGTCTTGCTTCAATTTCTTGTAGCCACGGTACTCTTGAACAATTTCTTGTAGATTGCCATGCTCACGAGAAAGCTTGCGAAACTCTTCGGGCCGACTCGCGATCTCTGAGTCTGAGATTCTGCTTTCTATTTCTAGGTATCGTGCTTCAACCGAATCGAGTTTATCAAACATAACTACGCCTCTGCAAATTCAGCCACATTGGCGGTCGCGTGGGGTATTTCTTCTAAAGAAACTATTTCAAAATCATCGAAATTTGACTCGGTTTTAGCTTCTAATTGCTTTTCAAGGTCTAGTACGCGTCGCAACGAAGCCAGTGCCACCTCGAGCTGACCATCGTCAGGCTCTTTAGTGGTAAGATTTTGAAGAGTCAAACCGGGCCATATCAAGATCTTAGTGAGCCAACTATCCATACGAATGGCACAGGCTCGAATGAACTCGTAAGCAATGCCAGCGACAGGCATCATTAAAAATGTCTTGATAACGATCACAATCAAGTGATTGACGACTGTATACTGGGTGAGCTTATCGAGTGCAAGAATCGGAATCACAATGCTAAACACCAAAACGCTGATGGCCACTAAGAAGAGCAAAAAACTCGTACCGCAACGTGGATGCAGTGTCGTAAAAGGCCGAGCCTCATCAACCGTGAGAGCCTTGCCTTTTTCAAACGTATAAATCGATTTGTGTTCGGCCCCATGGTACTGAAAAACACGCTTAATATCGGGTATTTTTCCGATCAAATAGATGTAACTGAGCAAAATGAACATCTTGATCACGCCGTCAACCGCGTGAAATGAGATGCTATCGAGCGAGCTGCCTAGTCCGACTGCTTTGGTTAAGAAGAGAGCTAATACATGCGGCAGAGCCACAAACAAACCAATACCCATGAGCAAGGCTACGGCCATCGAAACAGCAATAGCAGACGACGAAAGTTTGTTAGACTCGGGGGTGTTGGCCACTATCGATTGATCGGTATCAATCGACTCTGACAGAATCTCAGCCGAGACACCCAAAGCCTTCATGCCTTGAATCAACGAATCGAGCAAACCCGCAACGCCACGAATGATCGGTCTCTTGAATACCGGCCAACGCTCACCCCAGCTGACGTGCCGGTAACTTCGAATCCAAATTTTCTGGTTAGGTTTACGAAGCGCCAAAGCAATGAAGTGCGGAGAGCGCATCATAACGCCTTCCATCACTGCCTGACCGCCAATACTAGTGTAAGTTTTTTTAGACATATCAAACGCGAAAAGGCAGTCGACCAAAATGGCCTGACTGCCCTTCAATTCTTTCTATTTTTGAGTGTCTACTTCTTTTTGTATTTATTCAAGAAGCGCTCAACGCGACCTTCAGTATCCATCAGCTTGTGCTTACCGGTAAAAAATGGGTGGCAGCTTGAGCAAATTTCGATTTTGAGGTCAGGCTTGGTTGCGCGAGTTTCCATCACGTTTCCACAAGCACATTTAATCGTGGTTTCAATATAGGTTGGATGCATTGCGTCTTTCATACTTCAAAAATTCCCTTTGAAGTCCCCTATCATTAGTGGCAAGGGGTCGTCAAATAAAAGGTTAATGAGTGCTGGTAGCAGCCGCACCGGTAGGCGGTTTTTCTGCTGGGGTTTGCCCTTTGACTGCCGCTTGGTCTAGCTTAGCTTTGCCGTCGGTCATCTTCGCCGCATCTGATGCCGCTTCGTTCTTAAAAAGAAGTGCCGCTCGACTCAGGCGCTCGTGTAGCTGAGAACAGACCTCCATATCACTATCTCTGAGTTTACTGCTTTTCTGAGCTTTGAATGCATCTGTTCCAATTTTGTCAGTGTCAGGAAGTCCAATATCCATACACAATTTCATCGCCGCATCGCGAGCATTCGCCACTGTCTTGCCATCGCGATATTGCGATAGACTTTTCGCCCATTTGAGTAAATCAGCGTCGCTGAACTTATCGCCTGGTAGCCCTGGATAACTCTTTACCTTCACCCCGGCATCGGCCAACGACTTTTTCATGCAAGCAAGGGTCATGCGGGGCTCAGTGCGGGGAACGCAGTACCTACCGGGTGAGCTAACCGTCACCTCGGCATTATCAGATTCTGAATCTTCAGAGGTGTTGATGATTCTTAACTTCTTGGGCACGCCGAAAATTTCGGGATTACAAATGACGGCAGTGCCAGGCTCGACAGCATCATTACAGACTAAGCTATCACCGACCTGAGCCAACATTTCTGGCACCTTCGGAACTCGACAAGTCTTACTAAACTCGCCCAGCCAACCAGCCACCATGCACTTGTCACCGCGACTGTAGGCACAGGCATCGAAAATCGCTAACCACTCGTCTAACTGTTGGGCGGCTGTTTTTTCTGCCTTTTTAGCGCCTTCAAATACGGCAGCCGTGCCATGGCGCCGCTCGAAGCCGTCAAAAAGTGCGAGGTAATAGGCATAATCATGCATTTCTTGAAGGGTGCGCTCAGTGGTTGCTGACTTTTGTTCACCTAGCTTTGATTCACCTTCTGCCCGAACTCGGGTAGCTGAAAGAGAACCAAGCACCACCATAGAGACTAGAACCAGAGAAACAGAAATTTTCATGAAAGCACCCCTCAGTCACTATTAAATAGGCAATGCAACTAAATTGCAATGACGGTTAATTGACACCAAAGTGCACAAATAAGGGACTATTTCAGCGAAAAATCGAAGGCTACGGCGCCCGGCTATCCGCTCATGTTCTTAATGAATTCGTCGTTCGTTTTGCTGTGCTGAACTTTGTCGAGCAAGAATTCCATCGCATCTAAGGTATTCATGGGGTGCAATACCTTTCTGAGAATCCAGAGGCGGTTGAGAATGTCTTTCGAAACCAGCAATTCTTCTTTTCGAGTGGCCGACTTGTTGATGTCGAGGCACGGAAAAATACGTTTTTCCATGAGCTTTCGATCAAGGTGAATTTCTGAGTTACCGGTACCTTTGAACTCTTCGAAAATCACTTCGTCCATTCGTGAACCCGTCTCTACCAACGAAGTGGCGATAATGGTCAATGACCCGCCCTCTTCGATGTTTCGAGCAGCTCCGAAGAAACGCTTTGGCTTATGAAGTGCATTTGAATCGACACCGCCCGATAAGATCTTACCCGATGGCGGAACCACCGAGTTGTAGGCGCGAGCTAAACGAGTGATCGAATCGAGCAAAATCACGACATCGTACTTATTTTCGACTAGGCGCTTCGCTTTTTCGATGACCATCTCAGCCACTTGAACGTGACGTGAGGCTTGTTCGTCGAAAGTTGAACTCACGACTTCACCCTTAACCGAGCGCTGCATGTCAGTCACTTCTTCAGGACGCTCGTCGATCAGAAGTACAATCAACTTAATCTCTGGATGATTCGTGGTGATCGCGTTCGCGATGTCTTGCATGAGCACGGTCTTACCCGCACGTGGCGGGGCAACGATCAAACAACGCTGACCTTTACCGAGCGGCACCAGCATATCGATGATTCGAGTGCTGTACACGGTCGGTTGAAATTCCATATTGATGCGCTTATTTGGGTAAAGCGGCGTCAAATTATCAAACAACACCTTTTCAGCGTTGATTTCTGGAGTCTGAAAATTCACTTGCTCGACCTTGAGAAGAGCGAAGTACCGCTCACCCTCTTTTGGGGCTCTCACTGAACCGCTAATGGTATCGCCAGTTCTCAAGCCGAATCGTCGAATTTGAGAAGGTGAAACATAAACGTCATCAGGACCCGGAAGGTAGTTGTAATCAGGCGCTCTCAGAAAACCAAACCCATCGGGTAGGCACTCAAGCACTCCGTCAGCGTAAATGTGTTCATCTTTTTCGGCTTTCTTTTGAAGAACCGCAAAAATGAGGTCTTGCTTACGCATACCGGCCGCATTTTCAATGGCTAGCTCTCGCGCTAACTCAACCAAATCGCCGATTTTCTTTTCTTTTAATTCTCTCAGATGCATGAAGTTCTCCTTCAATTCGCCATTAGGCCCCAAGCTGGAAAGGATCTCTTTATCGTATTCTTCGTTATCTTGCATGCCGCCAGCAAATCCTTTTCGGCTCTGCTGCCCGCCTTGAAAACGATCTTGACGACCCTGAAAACGGTCTTGCTTACCGAATCGATCGCCACGCTGACTATTTGAATTCTGTTGGTACTGTTGCTTACCGCCACCGAAGCTCTGACCACCACGATTTGGCTGCCCCCCTCGAGAATCAAAAGGACGACGTTGATCTTGCGGTCTTTGCTGTTGATCGGTTTTTGGTCGATTCAACGGTACGTTCTGACCTACAGTTTGCCCCTGATTTTGAACCGGACCTTGGCCTACCACGACCGCCTGACCCGCAACGACCGGAACTGGAGCCTGACCTGATCCGATCACTACTGCGCTTACCGGAAGAATCGTCGGCCCAACTGGCGAAATCACCACTGGCGAACCCGCAGTAACAGCACCCATTGGTTCTTGCGACTGAGGGGCATCTGACTGCGGCGAAGGCCGCTGGTGCGATTGCTCATCGCGATTTTCTGCACGAGGCTCTACAAAAACCTGAACAGTCTCGTTCTCAGCAATGGGCTCTTGAATCGCCTCGATCGCATTATCAGAAGACTCTGCAGCGCTTATTTTCGACGCAGATTTTGTCTTTGTCGAAGCCTTCGGCGATTTCGTGCCTTTTGGTTTTTTTGTTTTCTTTTCTTTTAAATTTTCGTCGTTATTGTCAGACAATTGTCACTGCTCCAAAAAAATGCTCTCGATTATTGCTGGATTTTTAAAATGAATGTTGAAGGAATTCTTCTAAAAGCTAGCAGAGGCCTACTCGCTAGTCAAAACATTTTACCGGGCATCAAGAAGAAACGGGGCTTGAGTGGGCAAAAAGGATCAGTCATAATACTCAAAACCACAAAAAAGCACCACCATCAAAGAGAGGCGAGCAATACCAGTGAACAATAACGATCAAGCTAAAGTGAGCAATAAGAGCGGGCGCTTCATTGCGGTCAGCAGTTGCCTTGGCATTACCCTCGTTCTTCTCGGTGTCGCCTTTTGGTTGGCTTCATTTGGATTTCGCCCTCTCAAACAATCTACTAACGAACCCAAGAAAGCGCAGACCATCGAGGTTCGGCGCGGAGAAACTCCGACAGTCATCTCAAAACGCGTTCTAGAAGTAGGGGTAATTGATAACGAGCGGCTCTTTTACTGGTTGGGCAGAATCACCCGCAAATGGGGCAAAATCAAGACCGGCGAGTATGAGCTCACAACTGAAATGTCGCCAATTGAAATTTTCGATAGGATAACTAGTGGCGTCAGCGTAGCGCATCCCATTACCATTCGAGAAGGTGAAAATATTTATGAACTGGCCAGTGAATTAGAAGAGAAAGGATTTGGAAAGAAAGAGCAGTTTCTCGCACTCTGCCGGAACCCCGAATTTATTAAAGGGGTCTCACTACCAGAAGTCTTTCACTCGACCAAAATTTCCAACCTAGAAGGATTTCTATTTCCAGACACCTATAATCTGAACAGAACAATGATTCTAGAAGATGTGATCCGATTGATGGTCAAAAAATTTAACACCGTCTGGGGAAAAGATTGGTCGACCAAGGCAGCAAAACTAGGGTTAAATCCGTACGAAATTTTGATTCTGGCTTCTATGATCGAAAAAGAAACCGGCGCCACTCGCGAACGGCCCCAAATTAGTTCGGTCTTTCAAAATCGGTTGAGTAAACGCATGCGACTACAAAGCGACCCCACTACGATTTACGGAATATTTGACCGTTACGATGGAAACCTGCACAAACAAGACCTTCTCACTCCAAGTGATTACAACACCTATACCCTTCCTCGACTGCCGATTGGGCCCATTGGTAACCCGGGAAAACTAGCCATGACAGCAGCCCTCGAGCCGGCCGAGTCTAAGGCCCTTTATTTTGTCTCTCAGAATGATGGCACCCACCATTTTTCTGAGACGTACGAAGAACACCTGAGCGCCGTGAGAAAGTTTCAGCTTGATCCTAAAGCTCGAGAGGGAAAAAGTTGGAGAGACCTCAATAATAAGGGCTCAAATAACCATTAGAGTTTGATACTGCTGACACGGGGTCAGGCCACGAATAGGCATGGGGGCAAAAACCTGAGGATCAAAAAAAGGTAACACCGGATTTCGATACTGATTTTCGTTTTCAATCAGCCAACGTTTGAGTCTTGCCTCAGGTTGGTTCTCATCTGCAGTACCCATAAAGCCCCCGAGGCCATTGCTACCCACTACCCGGTGACAGGGAATAATGATTGGCAGCGGATTGCGCCTCAATGCCTGACCCACTGCGCGAGTTGCTGATACACTACCGGTTCGTTTTGCGACCCAGGCGTAATTTCTGGTTTCACCGTGCGGAATGTCGAGAATAGCTCTAAAAACTTTTTCTTGAAACGCTGACCAGCCCGTTCGATCAAGCCAATCCCATGATAGAGGCGAGATGGGCGCGCCGGTCTCAAAATAATCTTGAAGTTCGTCTAAGGCTTTTTCTACCTCTTTTGATAGTCCAACCCTTGAAAACAAGCCCCATGAGCCGATATTTTTTTTGGACACGACTGTGTCATACCAATCAACTCTTGAAAGTTGAGAGGCTGAATTCCAGGTAACCGCGATGGTTCCTGTAGCAACTTGAAAGTGTAAATGATTCATCGAATAGGTCGCACTTTATTTTAAGAGTGCGTCAAAATCAATGCCGAGATTTTTTTTACTTGTGAAGACTCATTTATTCGAAGTAACTTCCCAACTCGATCTTTCGAAGTGGGGATTTTTTAAGTGAGCTCTTACGTCGTATTGGCGCGCAAGTGGCGCCCCGGACAATTCGCAGACATCGTCGGACAGACCTCTGTTGTTCGCACCCTAATGAACACAATTCGCGCCAAGAGAATTCACCACGCCTACTTACTCACAGGATCTCGAGGAATCGGTAAAACTTCGATTGCGCGAATTTTTGCGAAAGCCATTCGCTGTGAAGCAACAGCGACTCAAGCTGATGGCTATCTCTTTTCATGTGACCAATGCTCAAGCTGTAAAGAGATCGGTTTGAGCACCAGTGTTGACGTCATCGAAATTGACGGAGCCTCAAACAATGGCGTCGATGCCATTCGTGAAATTAGAGAAAATGCCAAGTTTTTGCCTTCTTTTGGATCAAAAAAAATCTACATCATCGATGAAGTTCACATGCTCACCACTGCGGCATTCAATGCTTTATTGAAAACACTTGAAGAGCCGCCAGACCATGTGATTTTCGTTTTTGCGACAACCGAGGCCCACAAAATTCCGGCCACTATTCTGTCTCGCTTGCAGCGATTTGATCTACGAAAAGTAACGATCGCGCAAATTCAAACAAGACTCAAACAAGTTCTCGATGCAGAAAAAGTTGAAATCGAAGCCGGAGCCCTTTCTCTCATCGCTCGCGCAGCCGAAGGCGGTATGCGAGATGCCCTTTCGATATTAGACCAAGTTATTGGGTTTTCGGGTACGCCCGTCACTGTAGAGGCTGTGCACGAAAGCATTGGTTTGATCGGAACTCAGGTATTAGTGAATATCTTAGCGGGTATCTTTAAACGAGATCCGATCGCTGCCTTGTCTCTTGTGCAGTCGGCCTACGATCAAGGGCAAGACTTGAAAATTGTGGCTAAAGGAATTCTTGAGCTACTTCACTCTTGTTTGCTGGCAAAGGTTGGCGTCGAAAACGCCTGGCTTGAATACTCAGAAGAAAATCGCATCGAACTGAGCGGTTTGCTTCATTTGAGAGAAATAGAAGAAATTGAGCTATTTTTTCAGGCTTTTCACCATGGACTTGAAACCATAGCACGTGCTCCACAACCTAAGCTCAATCTCGACGTTCTGATTATTAAGTGTGCAACCGCCGATGCGCTCATTCAAATTGACTCACCAGGGGCGGCACCCGCTGGCGGTCTCACTTCGGGTAATCTTTCTGGCGTGAATGTCAGGCCTCAAGGCAACAGAGGGTTCGTTGCTGATACTGCCAAAGCTGCCCCGGTTGTGACGCAAACACTCTCGATTCCTCCAAGCATTGAGGCTCCTGTGGTGACCACCACTGCCATTGCTCCAGACGTAGTTTCAACACCAGAGCCGATTATTTCGGCTGCTCCTGCGCCGCTCATGGCCACCTTAGAGGTGATCCAGCCCACCACCACCGTGGCAACGGTACCAGTAGTATCAACGGCCCTTTCTGCGTTGCCGTCGACTTCGAGTACAGCCAAAACCTGGGAAGGACTCTTAGCTTTCATTCGACAGACGCGCCCCTTACTCACTTCGGTTCTTGAAAATGGCGTATGCTCTCAATGGCCAGAGTTCACTCATCTAGAAGATGATTTCTTACTCATCGCATTCAAGCCTTCTGATTCTTACTACCGAGAACAATTGCAGTCGAAAGCAACTTCAGATCAGCTCGTCAAAATGGGCAGTGAGTACCTTGGCCGTAAATTTCGCCTGCGCGTTGAGAATCGCGAAATCGGCGAATCGATGGCAGAAAAAAGAGAACGCGAACATCAACAACTTGAGTCAGCGGCAAGACATGCAGCTGAAACACACCCTCTTGTCACTGAGGCGCTTTCGCTGTTCGGTGGCGAACTTGGACCCATCGAATTAGTTAAAGAAGGGTTGGCTCCATGATTCAAAAACCCTCGACGCCGCAAGCACCCAAAGATGCTGTGTCACGATTGGTTTTCGAATTCGCAAAATTACCTGGTATTGGCGAAAAAACAGCAACGCGCCTCGCCTATTTTGTCTTAAGACAGGATTTGACTTACGCAGAAGCCCTGGCTGAGGCTCTAGTCACTGCAAAGAAAAAAACCGGAATGTGCAGCGTGTGCTTCACTTTTACTGACAGCGAAACTTGTGCTACTTGTAACGATGCTTCTCGCAATCAACAGCTGGTTTGTGTGGTCGAACGGCCAACCGATATTCACTCAATTGAACAGTCAGGTGCTCACCGCGGAATTTATCACGTGCTGCACGGTGCGCTTTCGCCCCTCGACGGAATTGGACCCGATGAGTTAAAGATTCGTGAGCTCCTACACCGCTTACAACGTAGCTTCGAAAAAAATTCACCAATTACAGAAGTTTTAGTTGCACTCAACCCCTCAGTTGAAGGAGAAGCAACGGCGATTTACCTCGGACGATTGATTCGACCTCTTGGAATAAAAGTGACACAGCTCGCACACGGGCTTCCTGTCGGCGGAGTTCTAGAGTACACGGATCGACAGACGATCGGGAGAGCAATCCTCAATAGGGTGGAGATGAGCTGAGTGAGTTTCATAAACTACGCGGCCAAAGAAATTAATTGCAAAGTCATCTACTACGGCCCGGGCCTTAGTGGTAAGACGACCAACGTCCAATACATTTACGAACAAACGCAAGGCGACAATAAAGGAAAATTAGTTTCGCTCAGCACCGAAAACGAGAGAACGCTCTTCTTTGATTTTCTACCTCTGTCAATCGGTGACGTAGACGGCTATAAAACTCGGTTTCATTTGTATACAATTCCAGGGCAAACGTTCTATGAGGTATCACGCCAATTTATTCTGAAAGGCGTCGATGGAGTTGTTTTCGTTGCAGACAGTCAATCTGACCGAGCAGATGCGAATATAGAAAGTTTTGAATCTTTAGAAAGAGCACTCGACAAACA
This sequence comes from Oligoflexia bacterium, assembly GCA_903895855.1. Classification (GTDB taxonomy): domain Bacteria; phylum Bdellovibrionota; class UBA1018; order UBA1018; family UBA1018; genus CAITVN01. The sequence goes on from CAITVN010000237.1 coordinate 19,348, forward strand.
GGGGTATGATATTTTAAAAATGCCACTCGTTTTTCAGTACAACAAGCGTGATACTGGCAGTAAACTCAGTGTCACAGAATTAGAGGCGTCTCTGAATCCGATGCAAAGACCGTATTTTGAAGCGGTCGCAAGCAAAGGTGAAGGAGTCATGGAAACGTTGCAAGAGATTTCACAGTGGATCATACGCGACCTTAAAGGGGGGGAAGCACCATGAGAAAAGAAACCTTAAAGAAATTTAAGCGCATATTTGAGGGCCAACGAAAGCAATTGCTATTCGCAGGCGCCAAAGTCGTGCGTGAAGATTTCGGCGTCAACTCAGATGACCGTTTTGACGAAATTGATCAGGCGTCAACAGACGTCGATAAAGAAATGCGCATGCGCCTTTGTAATCGCGAAATGCTCTATCTCAAGAAGCTTGAATCTGCCTTAAAGCGAATTGAAGATGGACTTTTTGGCCTTTGCGACGAGTGCAATGAAGACATCGAACTTCGTCGCTTAGAAGCAAGGCCAACAGCAAATCTTTGCGTGAGTTGTAAAGAAGAACAAGAGCGCAAAGAAGGCCTCACAGCAGCTGGTAGAAAACATAAGAGTTTGGGCGAGTCGTTTTCGCGCCGCACGAGCTAGTAACCTTCAGCTTCGGTTAGTACCTGTTTTCAGATGGGTGCGCTTGTGATCAAATTTAATAGAGACCTTTAAGAGCGGACGAAGAGATATTCTTTTCGCCCGCTTTTTTTATGCCTGCTGTGCCAACGGTGCTGAGTGTGGTAGATCGACAACTAAGGAGACTTCTTCAAGTGACTGAAAAATCTGCAAAACCAAATTCTGAAATCCCTTCGAAATCGCACCTCGATCTCGAGCTGCACAGTGCGATTAGGGTCGAGTCACAAAAAAATAAAGCGAACAGCACAAACTCAGATGCTGACATTTTGATTGGCTACCTTTTTTCAGCAGGTGCAATCAGCAAGACTGGCCTCGCGAAAACCGCTCTCATTCGCCTAAAAAAGGCTGGCTTGATTTCAACTGCATCGGCTGATTTTGATTCTACTTTTGAAAAGCGCTTCACCCAGTTGAGCGACAAAGCACGTAAAGAAATGACTGAAGACGAAGAAATCAGCGCACAGTTTGAAATTACTTGCGACGCTAACACAAGAGCTGTTTTTGCATTCATTGACTTTTCGGTTTCAACTTTTCGCTGGCACACAGCCTTAAGAAAGGCTTTCGGCGCAATGGTAACTTGCGACGACACTCACGATAAAGAATGGCACTTTATTTTTGACTCACTCAAAGCGAACGACCAAAGAGAAGTTACCTTTGCACTGAGCTTCATGGCCGAAACTGCCAACTGGAAACCCGCTACCTTCGGAAAACGCAGCGAAAAAGACCGCAAAGAAATCGATATTCGCCAGTTTAGTTTTCACTCTTCGGTCGTAGCTAAGCAGCTCGAACCCTCAATCGAAAAGGGGCAAGAACTCGGCCTCGCAAACCGCCTAGTGCGAACACTGGCCGAATTGCCAGCAAATGTCCTCGATTCAAGACGCTACGTTAGCCTAATCGAAGAGCTCGCCGAAGACCATGACCTGGGCTTTGAGTTTTGGGACTGCAAAACCCTTCAATCCAAGGGCGCAGGAGCTTTTCTTGCGGTCGCTCGCGCAGACCTCAACGCCCACATGGGTATAGCGAAACTTCACTACCAGCCAAAACAACTGGGCAAAAAGAAAACCAAAACCAAGAAACTCGTGCTGGTCGGTAAAGGCCTTTGCTTTGATACCGGCGGCTACAACATCAAAACTGAATCTCACATGCTCGGCATGCACGGCGACATGACTGGCTCAGCAGTTGCGCTTGCTTTGTGCTTGTACTTTGCCTCTATCGAAGCGCCGATTGAAGTCATTACCTACTTAGCGGTGGCCGAAAATTTGATTTCTCCAACCGCCTACCGTTCGAACGAAGTGGTCATTGCGTCAGATGGAACATCAATCGAAGTCATTGACACCGACGCCGAGGGCCGAATGGTGCTTGCTGACACCCTAGCGTTTGCGCGCAAAGAAGAAGCAGATCTCGTACTTGATTTTGCGACTCTCACCGGCGCAGCGGTGCGCTCGCTCGACACCCGCTACGGCGCTGTCTTCTCACATGACACGAAACTTGCCGCACTCGCCGTCAAAGCCGGCGAACTAAGCGGCGAACGCACCTGGAGTTTTCCATTGTCAGAAGATTACCGCGAACAACTCAAGTCGACTGTGGCAGATTTGCAACAGTGCGCCTCATCGAGCTGCGCCGACCACATCTATGCTGCCACCTTTTTGTCGCACTTCATTGGCAAAGAAACCCCGTGGGTACACCTCGACTTAGTGGCCTGCAAAAACAAAGGGGGCCTGGGCCTGATCGCCAACGAGCAAACGGGTTTCGGCGTTTTGTGGGCCGAGAGACTAATAGGGATCAGATCCCTTTTTGATGCTTAGTGCGTCACTCGAACTTTCTTAACAATTGTTGCGGCATTTAGGTTGAGCGATTAGACTCGAATGCCGATTACTAAGTGATGGAGTTTCTCTCGAAGTCCGGTATTTTCGCTTTTCTATTCATGAACCTCGCCTACATGGGGCAGGCGTCAGCAGACCAATTGCAGGTACAGGGGCAAGTGCTATGCCCCCCCGGAATTGTACAAAGCAGTCCTGGATCACTTTGCGATGATCAACGACTTCAATCGTCGTTCAACGCGTTCGACGGCCTATTAAGTCGACCAGACAAACCACTGGGAAACTACTATGAATGCCTCATTTCGACCCTCAGTGATTGCGCTATCACTGAAAATTTTTCGAAATATAAGAAAATACTCATTGAATCAAAAAAAACTGAGGCATTCAAAGGTACATTTCTGCGCTCGCTACCGAAACTAGATTCACGATCGCTAGATGCCTTAGATGTACTGGGCGCCTTCGAAACCCTCACAGAAAAGGAGTTAATCGATGTCACCCGAAATCGTCACAATGCTCAAGCAAGGGCTGTTGCCCTTCAGGAACTAACGGGTCGATACGAAAAGAATCAATTGCCGGTTCCGATGGCGGTTCTCGAAGAGGCCTGCATTTCTTACCAAGACGAGCTTTCAAACACATTAAAGCAATATTCAATTGCGATAGCCGCCAGAAAAAACATTGAAAAAACCGAAACGAAAAACGCCATAAACACTTGTGCTCAATCTGAGATTTTTAGAAATCTTGTAAAAACTAAACTATTTCCGGTTTTTTCACAGATTTCATCCGATCAGACAGCATTTTTAACGAAAAATCCATTGGCATCGCAGGCCGAACACCTGGCAAACTCGAACCCAGCCCTATTATCTGCCTGGAACTTCTACCTCAGTCAGGTTGCCGAAAATAATCTACTCAATTGCAGCACTCTTTGTAGCTTGGCCTCAAAACAAGCCAGTTGGTTGAAAAATGTGAACGTAGCCCAGATTAAAACAATGGCTCCTAACTATGTTGAACTTGAACTCGCATCGATTGCAGTTAATGCCGAGTTTCTGCTTAAAGCCTCTGATTCTTGCCCAGAACAAAAAGCAGAATTGATCAGCGTCGTCAAATCTGTGTGGCTGCAAACTGAATCTGAATCTTGCCCGCAGTATTCGGATTCGATCAGCGATCAAATCGAAGGTTTTAAGGTCGTTACAGATAATTTGAGCGATAAAAAGACCGAAGAGAGAATTTATGATGACTTCACTAAGAGCCGAAAAGACTCTGGGTTACTCTACCACAAACTATTCAAACTTCGCATGCTCTCGGCGCTAAAAGCTCGCTCATTTGATTCAATCCATCAAGATCGCTTAAACCATGAGATTGCGGCACTAACCGACGACCTCAAAGCAATCATGAAGACTGCACCTAAAATTGAAGAAAACAACAATGGCTCGATGCTCAATGTTTTCGCTGCTGCCCAAACAGAAATTGCGCTCGGGCAAACCGCTCAGAGTTCAAAATTCCTCGACAGCAACGGAAACCTGACGCCAGTCACTTATCATTTTTCTTGGCACGACAAAGGCATCGGCATGCAGCCCGAAAGAAACACCGGGGCACGCCGAATAGCCGTGGCTCTCGCACTTTTCGAAGGCGCAAAAATGAGCGCTGACAACTTGGCACAAGAAGTAGAAGCCTACGTTACCGACTCAGGACCGAAACTTCGCATGCACCACGGGCGATCAGCGAGCCTAAAAGGTGATTCGAAAGACCAGTACACCTGGCACTCTCCGAGTACTGAGTCTGCTCCTTTCTATTTCTTACCCAGTCTTCAATACGCTGCGAAAGCGCTAGCGCGACTCGAAGAAAAAGACCCCACTTCACCTAAACTGAAAGCCCTGCATGTGCAATTACTTCAGCAGCTTCAGACAGTGATGAAATCACCCACCGAAGTGACTACCGTTGGGCAGGGCACCGTGTTCGACTCGCCGACCTTTCAACCATTTTGGCAGGCGTTTGCCGGCCTTACTGAGGTTGAACTGATGAAAGGCTGCAATCGGTAAAAGGCCAGGCTAGACATTCTGCCGGCGAATCTGCTACCCTTATGTCTTCTATGTCAAAGCAACAATACATCACCACCCCACTTTATTACGTCAATGCTAAGCCCCACTTAGGGCACTCTTATACCACCATCTTGGCCGATGTCATGAAGCGACACTCTGTGCAGCGTGGAGTGGCTACGACTTTTTTGACCGGCACTGACGAACACGGCGAAAAAATAGATCAGATGGCAACTAAAGAAGGCAAACTAGTGCAAGAGTTTGTCGATGAGGTTTCTCAAGCTTACCAAGACACTTGGAAAGCGATGAGTCTTGATTTCGATATTTTTTACCGAACCACCGATTCGACCCATAAGAAGAAAGTTCAGTTTGCACTGCAGACATTGAAAGATCGCGGCGAAATTGTTTTTCGCGAGTACGAAGGGTTATATTGCGTGGGCTGTGAACGGTTTGTTACCGAAACAGAGCTCACCACTAAGGGTGAATGCCCCGATCACTTAAAAAAACCTGAGCTTCGAAAAGAAGCGAATTATTTTTTCTTGATGAGTCAGTATCAGGCACGACTGATTGAGCACCTTGAAAAAAATCCAAGCGCGATTCGGCCAGATCAGTACCGAACCGAGATGCTTTCGTTTTTGAAGCAGCCTTTGCAAGACCTTTGTATTTCGAGACCTAAAGATCGCCTCAAGTGGGGAATCGAGCTGCCGTTTGATGCTAACTTCGTCACTTACGTATGGTTTGACGCCCTCATGAACTACCTTTGCGCAACCGGGTGGCCCGACAATCAAACGAACTGGAGAGAGCTTTTCGCAAGCGCCGTGCACCTGATCGGTAAAGACATTGTGAAAACTCACTATGTCTACTGGGGTGCGATGCTAATGGCCCTAGAATCGCCTCTATTCAAAGAACTGAACGTGAATGGTTACGTGCTAGTCGACGGCAACAAAATGTCTAAGACGATTGGTAACGTCGTCAGACCGATAGAGCTTGAAGCCCAGTTCGGTACCGAGACACTCAGATTTTTTCTCATTCGCGAAATTTCATATGGCATGGACTCAACCTTCACGCTCGAGGGCTACGTCAATTCGATCAATGCCCACTTGGCTAACGGAATTGGTAATTTCGTCTCGCGCGTACTCACTCTTTGCTTAAAGAACTTTAAAGGTCAATTTTCTGCGAGTGTTCTCACTGACGAAGATAGAGCATTACTCGCAAAGCGAAGTGAAACCTTGGCCGCTTGGAACCAGGGGTTCGATGAGCTGAAGTTTCAGAACGCAGCCAAAGCGTGGTGCGACCTGGTTACCCAGGGCGATTTGTACATCAACGCCATGAAGCCATGGGCGTTAGCCAAAGACCCGGCGCAGTCAGACCGACTGCAAGTGGTCTTAGGCGTGGCGCTTCAGCTGATTGAAGCACTCGCGTTCATCGCGTATCCGGTAATACCGCAGGCCTCAGTCGCGATCTTGAAATCGCTCGGCGTGCCGATTGATCCGCGCACGAGCTTAGAAGGTGTGACAGAGAATCGGTTCAACTTTGCGTTGGCAAGTGAAGTGCCTAAGCTATTTATGCGCGTGCAGCTGCCGAAAGAAGATTAAAGGTAGTCCGTACCTTTTTTGGGTTCAAATAGCTTTCTGCGAAGACCCTTCTTTATCTGCTCCTCCACCTCAGTCGAAAATGGCGTATTCAGCCACAGAAGCTGCTGTTGGCCTTCGAAAGCAGGCAGAAAGAGCTCTAACTCACTACGAGTATAATGAATAGGAACCGGCAAATGCGCCGCCCCAACAAGGCCCCGAAGAGTACTATATGGGTAATCCTCAACCTTTTCACAAAGGTTCGCCCGAACCGGATTGCGATATACGTATTTTAAGACATGACTGAAATATCGTGAACTCTGGACAAGGGACCAAAAATAGGGCCCACCGAATACATGGCCTGTGCGCCCGGTTTTGAGATTCGATCGCCGAGAAATGGACCTCATAAAATCATTCATTACGAGACCCAAATCGAACTCCGGAACGGTTAAAATCATGTGAATGTGGTTAGGCATCAATACAACTGCATGGAACTCGACTTTGTAGACTGTATTCAGAAAAAGGCATTGAGTTCCGAGAAGTTCCCAAAGCCTAGGTAAATCTAAGAAGAACGCCTCGCGATTATTCGCCCGCGCAGTAACATGATAAGGAAGTGAGTCTGATCTAACTAAATTTTTTCGTGGCATTCCCAAAGACGATAGCAAATTCGTCACCAAAAATGCGAAAGGTAGTCCGTACCTAAAGGTACGGACTACCTTTCTACTGCTAGCCTTTTCCTTGGCATCCCACTTAAGTGGGCATCAATCCGTTGATCGCAAAGCGTTGAATACGTTGATACGACCACCGGTGACCGTTTTGCCACTCAATGCTGGCAAAGGATCGACTGTCTTCATCAGAGTCTCTTTCACTCTCTTGTAGTTCCACTCTGGGTGATGTGACCAAAGTAGCGCAGCTGCGCCGGCTACGTGTGGACACGCCATGGAGGTGCCATCTAACTTGAAGTACTTATTGCCCGGAATGGTGCTGAGAATGCTCACACCTGGAGCAGCTAAGTGCGTGGTTTTCACACCGTAGTTAGAGAAGCTTGCCATCTTGTCATTTTTGTCGGTGGCAGCTACTGAGATCAAGTTGTCATTGTCGAAAGCCGCTGGGTAGCTTGGGTCAGCCAAATCATTATTGGCGCCGTCATTACCTGCAGCAGCGATGAACAACACGTCTTTTGCTTTAGCTCGGTCGATAGCATCGTGAAGAGCGGTATTTTGTTCGTCACCTTTGCCACCCCAACTATTGCTCAACACTCGAGCGCCGTGCTCAATTGCGTAGTCAATAGCCTTGATAGCTCCAGCGGTGTCGCCTTCGCCTTGAGCCGAAAGAAACTTAAGGCCCATGATTGATACACGCTGATTCACACCAGCCACGCCCTTACCGTTTCCGCCGACTGCACCGATAGTTCCGGCACAATGTGATCCGTGCATGTGATCGTCGAAAGGTGCGCCATCATCGTGTACGAAGTCATAACCGACAACATCGTTCTTCGGACCTGGGTTTGGATTTCTCCAAACGTTGAACGCAAGGTCTTCGTGATTGTAATCGATTCCGGTATCAATGACGGCCACGATAAATTCTTTATGACCTTTGTTGATATCCCAAGCTGCAGGCGCGCCAACTTTTGCGATACCATAAGCTTCTGACAATCTCGGATCAGCAACCGGAGGAGTCACTTCAGCTGGAACAGCATTCAGAGCAGGGTCTTCAGCCGGAGGATTACTTGGCTCACCGCCACCTGGTTCGCCAGTTGGAATCGGAATCGGTCCACCGCCGCCGCCTTCACCTGCATGACAGCCTGGAGGAAAGTTCACACCCGGAATCCAGCACTCGGTAGGATCACACTCTTCTGGAGGGGTTCCTGGCCAGCAAGGTCCTCTACCGGCTTTGGGTTTTGGCGCCGACTCATTCGGCATCAGATAGAGTTTGTAATTGGGTTGAGCGTACTCAATATTTGGATTGCGACTCAACACTTCAATCGCCGACTCAATGCTTTCATCGGTTGCTAGGGTGATTTGCTCTAACCCTTCCATTGCACCAGAAAAACGATAAACCGACGAGACGCCTAGCACATGATAAAGTGGAGTCATCAAAGAATCCGTTCTTTTGATGTCACTTCGATACTTCACTAGAATTTGTCCAGGAACGTAGTCAGCAAAGCTGGCTGAAGTTCCCAGTACGAGAACTGCTAGGCCAGCTGTTACTGCTAAAAGCAATTGACGCTTAGATACCATGATTAATTCCCCCAAAACGAATGACCCATTCTTCATTTAGCCTTCCTATGAATTCTTTGATTGGCGCGTGATAGAATGAATCGTGTTGACTGCCCCAAAAACCAAACAACCTATTTCTTTGAAGTGTGAGTGCACACTTTTAAAAATGCAAATTTTTAGGACCACTTTATTTTTTCTGGGGGTACTTGTTTTTTGTTATGAACTCGCCGAGAATTCGCAACAGGCCAAGTTGAAAAAAAGGGGCTCACTCTAACCGAGTGAACCCCTTTTTTATTTTATCTACTTTTTACCTTTAAAAAGGCTTTATCTTACAGTTCTTTTTCTTGCTGCCGTCTCAAGTACGTTGGAATGTCGTACTCATCGTCGGTTAAATTAGTAATACCCAAGCGCTGGGCAATGGCTCTGGCCCTGGCTAATTCGTTATTTTCTTGCGGCTTTGATGCGGCAAGCCCAGGAATTCCAGACATCGTGGCGCCGTGATTTGACGAATTGTGGTGCAAAACCGATTCACTGATGTGCGAATGCCCAACCGCCTCTAGCGTCTCTTTGGTCAATCGAATCTCTTCTGGTTCATCGTACAAATCAGAAGCCGGCGACACCATAGAGGCAGAATCAACCCGACTTTCACCCTTAACAATTGCAGCGGCTGCCGCAATCATTTCTGGTCTAGGTTGTGGAGGTACGGCATCAGATGAAATCATCTGAGACATTGCTGAACCCATGAAATGCGCTGGACCGGCACTTTGAGCACCCATATGATTGGTCGGCGAAGCCATCGACTGCGTAGCAATCTGACCAACCAAAGACTGTGCACTCACAGGCGCTGGTATCGAAGTAGCGGGAGCCGACAAAGCTGCATTCGTAGCCATGACCGCAGCGACGACATTACCCGAAAGCGACTGATTCACTTCTGAACCAAGACCTGTAGCAATGACCGTTACCTTCACTTTGTCTTTGAGCGATTCGTCGATCACGGTTCCAAAGATAATTTCAGCGTCTTCATGAGCCGCTTCCATAATGAGGGTAGTGGCTTCGTTGACTTCATGAATCGTGAGATTCGAACCACCCGTGATATTGATAATGATACCGGTAGCACCGTGAATCGAGATGTCTTCGAGTAACGGACTCGAAATGGCATTCGTAGCGGCTTCAACTGCGCGATGCTCGCCTTCGCCGTAACCGATACCCATCAGTGCTAGACCCTTGTTCTGCATAATGGTGCGAACATCGGCAAAGTCACTGTTGATCAATCCCGTGTGATTAATGAGGTCAGAGATACCTTGAACGGCATTGAGAAGCACTTCATCGGCTTTTTTGAACGCATCAAGCATCGAAAGTGTGGCACCCGCAATCGCAAGTAAGCGATTATTTGGAATCATGATCAATGAATCGACATTCTCACGTAACCACGAAATGCCTTGCAGAGCATTCTTCAGGCGCTTCTTACCTTCAAAGTGAAAAGGCTTTGTGACGACACCAACAGTCAGTGCTCCGATTTCACGGGCAATCTTAGCGAACACTGGCGCAGCACCCGTGCCTGTACCCCCCCCCATACCAGCGGTGATGAACACCATATCGGCGCCAGCGAGCATTTCGCTGATCTTTGCGTAATCCTCAAGAGCAGCCTTTCGACCGATCTCTGGATTGGCTCCGGCACCGAGGCCCTTTGTTAATTCTTGGCCAATCGCAAGCTTAGTCGTTGCGAGAGACGCATCAAGCGCTTGTCTGTCGGTGTTCGCGGTAATGAACTCAACCCCCTGTAGACCCATTCTAATCATGGTGTTGACGGCGTTGCATCCGCTACCTCCCACCCCGACTACCTTAATTTTAGCTCCGTGTGATACTACCTGATCTATTTCAAACATATTGTAACAACTCCCTTTGTTGACTGGTTTTGATTAAAAAAGGTCTTTCATCCATGAACGCATCGAATTTCTGACCTTGTCATAGATGTTCTTTTCCCGAATAGGAAACTTTGTCTTCGCGCTGTTTCGAGCGCCGTAATGAAGTAATCCAACAGCCGTCGCGAACTTCGGTGAGTTAACGATATCTCGTAGACCCCCTAGGCGAATGGGTACGCCTCGCTTAACCGGCATTTCAAATATGAGTTCAGCGGCTTCGGGCATGCCCTCTAACAAGCAAGAGCCACCAGTAATGACGACTCCTCCTGAAAGCATTTCGTAAAAGCCTGCTTTTTGAATTTCTTGATAAATCAAACTAAAGATCTCTTCGACGCGAAGTTCAATAATCTCAGCAAATAATTTTCTCGAGACCACTCGAGGCTTACGCCCACCGACCCCTGGCACCTCAATGGTTTCTTCTTCTCGTACTAACGAACTCAGTGCACACCCGTGCGCAATCTTGATTCTCTCAGCTTCATTGGGTGGAGTTCGAAGTCCAACGGCAATGTCATTGGTGATGTGTTGACCGCCGAGGGCCAATACTGACGTGTGAACAATCGCGCCATCTTTGAAAATAGCGATGTCACTCGTGCCGCCTCCAATATCAATGAGAATGACACCGAGCTCTTTTTCGTCTTCAGTTAAAACTGCCTCTGCTGACGCAATCGGTTCTAGGCAAATTTCTGCAACGTTGAGTCCAGCCTTGTTTGCACACTTGATAATATTTTGTGCTGATGAAACTGCACCGGTCACAATGTGCACTCGCGATTCTAAGCGAACTCCACTCATGCCGATCGGGTCGCGAATTCCGTCTTGTCCATCAATCATGTATTCTTGCGGAATGATGTGAATCACTTCGCGATCTAATGGAATCGCAACCGCTTTCGCGGCGTCGATCACACGTTGAATATCTTGATGGGTAATTTCGCGATCTTTAATCGCCACAATACCCGTCGAATTGAATGATTTGATGTGCCCACCAGCGATGCCCGTGTAGACCGAGCCAATTTCAACTCCGGCCATGAGCTCAGCTTCTTCGACGGCCTTCGAAATACTTTCTACAGTTGAATCGATATTAACGACACAACCTTTTCGAAGACCAGTTGAGGGCGCTGTGCCGATGCCGATAATATCGACAAGAGGTCTGTGACCACCGTCGATCACTTCACCGACGATGCAGCAGATTTTGGTGGTACCTATATCGAGACCAACAACAATATCCTTCTTAGACATGTGAAGAATCCCCCCCATGGGATTCGTGGTAGAGAGCCTAATCTAGTGTCTAAAATTAGACGCTAGGCTAAATTTTCCTAGCCCTCTATAAGGAATTCTAAGAACCATGGGCGATCTTCACAACTATTTTTTTTTCATTTTCCGCCAAAATTCTGGATGCGGTGAGGTCTTTCTCTATTAAGTATTTGAAAACACTGCGTAATTTGCTAAACTGATTTTCTGAATCTATGTCAAAATCTTGCCCAAATTGGACGAAGGTTCGGGCTAAATTCTGCTTCGAGGGGTAAATTACCAAGAGATCATACCCACTTTCGGGATTATAATGCACCTCGGTAACCTGAGAAACCTCTTCGAGCCTGGCCTTTTTCCAGAGGGCCAAAACGTTCACCGCTTCGACTCTTTTGTATTCGGGCAGAGAATCCATTCCAGTCAGAAGCGGCAAATCAAAATTCAAAGCAGGATTTGCCTTCAAGAAAAATGCACCGCTCGAATCGACGTAAGTGAGAACTCCACTTGCATTAACCGCCATAGCCACTGGAACGCGCAATTCAAGCTGAATTCGAAGAGTTGACGGAAATTCTTTTGTGACAGTGGCACCTTTTATCCATTCATTAGCTTTCACTTTATCGGCAATTCTATCGGGAAATAGGCTAAATAAATTAGTGGTTCCGACCTTAACATCAGCCAGTTGAATCACGTCAGTAGCTGAAACTGGCGAACCATCAAGATCACTTTCAACGACAATATTCTTTATAATGAACTGCGAAGAATTTCGAAGCAGATGAGAAACAAACACGCCAAGCGTGACCAATAGCGCTGACAAACAAGAAATGACGACCCTTTTTCGACTGAACTTAGATGTGCCCATATTCTTTCTTCAGTGTAACCCTCAGTTTTGCACAAAGAAAGTTGCAAAAATCTTTGGGTATTGCCAATTTGAATCGATGATTCACACTCGAATAGTTTCTCTCGTCATTGTTTTGTCTCTCGTACTGTTTTCAAATTGCACAACGGCACCAAAAGCAAAGACCTCTGAACCCAATAAACAGGCGACCACAGACAGCGCACCCGCCATCGCTTCTGGTGACTCGATTCCGGTCATGAAAGAATGGAAAGCTCGACGATTTCAGCTTCAAAACGGCTTAAAAGTCATTGTTGTGACTGACCACTCTTCACCCACCTTTGCCTACCAAACTTGGTTCAACGTTGGGTCAAGAAATGAACAAAAAGATTACACCGGCCTTGCTCACCTTTTCGAACACCTCATGTTCAAGGCAACCAGCAACTACGCTGATGGTGAATTTTCTAAGCAATCTGAAATGGCCGGTGCCGAAGGCTCAAACGCTTTCACCACTGAAGACTTCACAGCCTATGTTCAAGAATTTCCGAAAGACAAATTAGATCTCATTGCCCAACTTGAATCTGATCGTATGGTCAATCTCATAGTCGACGAAAATGTTTTTAAAACCGAGAGAGACGTCGTTCACAACGAGCGACGCATGCGTTACGAAAACAGCGCTGACGGAATACTTCGATTAGAACTAAAAAAAATGGCCTATGAAAAACAACCCTACCGTTGGCCAGTCATTGGCTACGCTGAAGATCTGAATAGAATGACAGCAACTGATGCCGTCAATTTTTATAAGAAGTATTATCACCCATCGAGAGCCGTCATTGTAGTGGTTGGTGATGTCGAATTTGATCAAGTAAAATCAACGATTGAAAAAAATTACGGCAAAATTGCTCGAGCGCAGGTGACGTCTGAAGAGTTAGAACCAAAATTAGAACTCGAAACACCTCTCGCTCAACCCATTCGTAACCAACTGAGCCTGAACACTGGAGTTGAGAAACTTCGAATTGCCTATCGCATTCCGTCTGCAACCCAGATAGACCAACCGCCTATAAAAATTCTTGGATCGATTTTATCAGGCGGAAAAAGCAGCCGGCTCGATCGAGCACTCGTTAATACTGGATTAGCGTCTAGCGTTTCAGTCGGAGTTGATGATTCTAAAGATCCGGGCCTGCTCATCATCTACGTGACCTTACAAGAAAAAAAGCACGCCACCCAAGCAGAGACCATTGCACTTCGAGAGATTGAAAAACTCATAAAAGAAGGCATCAGCGAAAAAGAACTTTCAAGAGCGAAAAACTTACTGACCTTTCAACTGTACGGCGGTCTCAATTCAAACCAAGGTCTAGCAGAATTTCTGGGTGACTCAGAACTCGTTTTCGGAGACTTCACGAAAGCCCTCGAAAGTCTTGAGAGTTTGCAGAAAATCACAGCCGATCAAATCTTGCAGGTCACCAAAACTTATCTTGGCCCACAAAGCAGAATCGTCCTGACTGGCCTACCAAAGGGTGAAAAGTAATATGAAATCTCTATCACTAAGAACACTAATCACATTCAGCGTACTCTCTCTCGGGTTGACCTCGTTTTTGCCGGCACAAGCCGTCGAAGTTTTTTTTGAGCGTGACCAGAAAGTACCTCTCGTTTATGTCTCTGTGGCTTTTCGAGCCGGAGCCACCCAAGACCCTGAGAAATTGCAGGGCATCAGCCAATTCACCACCGAACTCATGCTTCGCGGCACGAAGAGTAGAAGCCGAGAACGCCTAGATCTTGATCTCGACCAAATGGGAGCGCACCTCGCAGTTGAAGTGCGCGCAGAGTATTTGGTTTTTCAAGGTGCCGTGCTATCGAGAGAATTGAACGGTTTTCTCGAGCTTCTCATGGAAGTACTCACCCAACCGGCCTTTAGCGAAGGTGAAATTCAGAAACTCAAATCTGAATTAAAGTCGGGGTTACTTGACGAGCAAAGTAAGGACGCTCGGGTTGCAGCAAAGCAATTTGCTCGATTCTTCTTTGATGGCCACCCCTACGGTTGGGCAATTAACGGCACACAAACCAGTCTTTCTCGAATCAAGAAGCCCGACATTTTGGCACAGTACGAAAAAATCATACAGAGTAACCACGCCGTGGTCATTGGCTCGGGCGACGCCGAGCAAGTCATTTTTGAAAAATGGGCGAGTGAGTTCGGCCAACTAAGAAATGGCGGTTCAGCTATTACTCAACTCACCAAGCCTTCTCTTACCAAGAGCCGAAGGCTTCTGCTAATCGACAAACCCGAACGTACCCAATCACGCATCTTAATCGGTCAATTGGGCGGCAAGATGCAAGACCCCAACTACTATTCATTGACCTTAGCCAATCAGGCCATTGGTGGCGGAACTCTTGGTCGATTCTACTTCGAAATTCGCGAAAAACGCGGCTGGAGCTACGGTGCCTACAGTTCGTTTCGCTATGGTTCTCAGCCGCGCTACTGGATCATGAATTACGAACCAGCAACCAAAGACACTCTTAGCTCTCTCAAATTTTCACTTGAGTTGATCGAAGAGATCAAGAAGAACGGTATTACCGAGGCTGAATTTCAGCAGGCCAAGCAAACTCTGATCAACAATGCGGGATTTGCCTACAACACCCCACAAAAGCGGGTAGACAATCGACTACTTGAAAAGATGTTGTCATTGCCTAATGATTTTTTCAAAGACACCTCATCACACCTAACGCCGCTCACGCGTGAAGCGGTTAATAAAGAATTGGCTGCATTTCTTACACCAGACACTTTGGCAATCGGAGTACTAGGTTCACTGAAAGATCAGTCAGATGAATTGATCAAAGCTGCTCGAGTAGACCCAAAAAACGCTTACATTCAAAGCTATCTAGATGAAGATCAAAAACCTAAGAACTTAACTTCGGGTTCTAAGTCAAAGCCCAATTGATGACGACATTTTTCTTGAGCTAATTTTATCAGCGATAAGACATCTTCAGCTTTTGCGCTACCCAGGTTGACGATGAAGTTGCTATGCAACTCAGAAAACTGTGCCCCCCCGATGGTGTGACCTCTCAGGCCACATTGATCGATAGCTTTCCATGCACTCATTTGCTTTGGGTTTCTGAAAACGCTCCCGCACGAAGGAAGCGTCACGGGTTGAGATTTTTTTCGTTGAGCCAAGAACCGAGAAATCACCTCTTCAACTGCACTAGGCGCGGCTTGGTCAACCTTCCAAGTTGCCGAAACAACGATATCGAGTTCTTCGAGTGTGTTATTTTTGCGATAATCCATTGAGAGGTCTTTTCGAGCGAGGCTAATGACTTTTCCCTCGGGCAATTTAAAGACTTCGATCGAAAGAAGTCTCGATTCAACCTCTCCGAGGTTGGTGCCTGCATTCATAAAAACCGCGCCACCCACCGACCCAGGAATACCCGAAAGAAACTCGAGCCCACCATACCCCTCAAGCGCACACTTTCTCAAAAACATTGAGATGGGTAGACTCGCCCCTGATTTTAGAGTTAGATTTTGATTTTCATTGTCAGGTTCATTGCTCGATTTTTCTTGCAGCTCAAGACTGAGATCAAATTTGGTCATGCGAATCACAAGACCGCGATAACCCAAATCTGAAACCAGAATGTTTGAACCGTTTCCTAGTATGAAAACTGGCGGTCTACCGGCAGCCAGAAACGCATTTGAAACTTCAAGCAAATCTTCTCGATTTTTTGGCACAACCAATAGATCTGCCGGCCCACCGATTCGATAGCTGGTGAAGGCTGACAGGCGCGCCTGAGTTAATACCTCGCCTGAAAATGAAGATGACAAAGACGAAACAAACTGATCAACCCACGGTGCACTCATGAGTCAACTCACCCGGGTGGAATTACTCAATGCAGCTGCCAATAACCCCGGCAGCTTTGTAATTGAGCCGGCCCCCATGCAAAGCACCAAGTCGCCCGGCTTGATCGCACCTTGAATACGGGCGGCCGCCGATTCTATCGAGCCTATCGCCATAATCTTTTGTGCCGGCAATGAAACCTCTCTCAGATCTTCAACCAAGGCCTCTGCTGTCACCCCTTCGATCGGGTCTTCACCCGCCGCGTAGATGTCAGTGATATAGATTTCATCGGCAGACAAAAAGGCCCTCAAATAGCCTTCTCGGCAACTCTTGGTTCTCGAATACCGATGAGGCTGAAACACGGCAACGATTCGACCACTCCAAAAACGGCGGGCTGAATCTAAGGTTGCTCGAATCTCGGTGGGGTGGTGCGCGTAATCATCGACAACCCAAATTTTCTTGATTTCGTCTTTATGCCTAATCTCGAATCTTCGTTTTACTCCGCTAAAGAGAGCGAGACCTTCTGTAACGGTCTTGAATGGAATTCCAATTCTCAAACTCAGAATGATGACTGATAGAGAATTCAAAATATTGTGCCGCCCAGGAACACTAAGAGAAACCGTACCCAGCAACTGATGCGGTTGATCGCGTTCTGGGCGGCTGTACACGTCAAAAGTAGAACCTAGACTTTTTTGGTCAGCACTTATTCGAATATTGTCGGCGTAAAAATCCCACTGACTACTCAACCCATAAGTGGCAAAGGGTTTAGTCAACCGACTGAGTACCCTTCGAACGCCACTGTCTTCGCCACATAAAGCAGTCAAACCGTAGAACGGAATATTGGCTACGAACTGCACAAAAGCCGACTCGATCGCCTCGATTGTTTGATAGTGATCAAGGTGGTCGTTATCAATATTGGTCACCGTACCGAAGGTGGCCGGGAGTTGAAGAAACGAACCATCACTTTCGTCTGCCTCGGCAACGACATAGTCGCCTTGGCCCAGTTTGGCATTGCCACCCAATGAATCAACTTTTCCACCAATGACAAGCGTTGGATCAAGATTAGCGTGAGTCATTACCGTTGCGAGCATTGAGGTCGTGGTAGTTTTGCCGTGAGTTCCGGCAACGGCAAAGCCCGTCTTGCCTCGCATGATCTCGGCCAACATTTCAGCCCTTGGCACAATCGGAATCTTAAGTCGCCTTGCTTCAAGCACTTCAGGATTGTCTTTTTTTACCGCTGACGACGTCACCACTACGTGTGCACCATAAACATTTTGTTTATCGTGACCAATGACGATGACAGCGCCAAGCGTTCTCAGCCTCTTGGTCGACTCACCCTCAGCCAAATCAGAGCCCGTTACCCGATACCCTTGGTTGAGCAAGACTTCAGCGATTCCTGACATGCCTATGCCGCCAACGCCTACAAAATGCGCAATTGTTTCTTCTTTGCGATGAATCACACTCATTGAATGAGATCCTTTACAATGAGACCGTCTGAATCTGGCCTCGCAAAAGACTTCACTTTTGATTCCATTTCACCCAATAGGCTTTGATTATCAATCAACTCGCGAATGCCTTTAGCAAACTCTTCTGGCCTTGTGGAGTTCTGCAAATAGACCCGCGCACTGCCATTTTTTTCGAACAATCGGGCATTCAGTTCTTGATGATTATCAGCCGCATAAGGAAAAGGCACCAAGAACGAGGCCCGCCCTACGCTGGCCAATTCGCTTAAACTAGAAGAGCCAGAACGGCAGATCACCAATGAGGCCTTTTGGTAAGACTCTTTCATCTCGTAGACAAATTTTTCTACCTGCGCCGAAAATCCGAGGGCCTGATAAGCGGCTTGAACCCGGTCAAACTCGCGGTCGCCCGTCTGGTGATGAATTCTAATTTTATCCCAGCTATCTTTCAGTAAGGGCAAAGACGCTAGCACGAGATCATTAATGCCCTTAGCCCCTTGGCTTCCGCCAAAAATAAAAATCTCAAACGGATCACGCTGAGCCGCATCCATCGGCTTGAACTCTTTGCGCACGGGGTTTCCAGAAACCATCACGTGTGAACCCGCAAAATGCCTCTCGAGCCCAGGAAATGCTGAATACACTCGGTGAGCCACTGACCCCAAGATTTTGTTAGTAAAGCCAGGCATCGCATTTTGTTCTAAAATAGCTACGCGACAGCCCAAAAACCGCCCAATAAATGCGGCCATGAGAACAAAGGGACCAGAAGCATACCCCCCCACTCCCAGAACTGCGCGAGGTCGGTTTTGAATCAAAATTCTCAATGACTCTGCGAACGCAAAAGGAATTTGAAGCAATGTCTTAATCTGTTGTTTAGTGTCAGCACCCTTCAACGTTCCAATCTTTAGCAACGAAAGTTCATAACCGGCACGGGGCACTAATTTTTCTTCGATCCCCCCACGTGCTCCGACAAACAAAACGTCACCTAAGCCTTGTGCTCTCCAGCGATCGGCAATGGCAATTCCTGCCATCACATGGCCGCCGGTACCACCACCCGCGATGACCAAAAGATCTTTAGGCTTCGAAAACATGTTCATCTTGTACCTTTCGTTCGACTTTTCGAGAATCAGTGATCATCTGGCGACTGATTTCTCGCGATAGCCCAAGCAACACACCAACAGCCAGTAGATCGACCATCAAAGCTGAGCCACCATAACTAATTAGGGGCAAAGTTAAACCTTTAGTGGGCACCAGCCCGAGCACGACTGACATATTAACAAACGCCTGAAGAACGATTGCTAAAGTGATTCCTGATCCCAGCAACAACGCGAAAAGATCACCCGAAGCACGATTCGCGTTGTACGAAACGCGAAACCCTCGAAAAAGAAAAAATAGGTACGCGGCAACCAAAACGGCAACACCGATGAAACCGAGTTCTTCGCCAATGACAGCAAAAATAAAATCGTTGTGAGCCTCGGGCAGATAAAAGAGCTTCTCTTTGCCATTGCCTAGCCCTGTACCCCAAATGCCCCCATTGCTAAAACCAAGCAGACTCTGAATGATTTGAAATCCTTTTCCGCTTGGGTCGCTCCACGGATCTAAGAAAGCCTGAAGGCGCATTCGCCGATAGGTTGAACCAAAGATAAGAATGGCCGCCATCACTGACCCAGAAGCAATGATAGAGGCTAAATACCGGTACGAAACCCCAGCTAAAAAAATCAACCCAAACAAGACCATCGAAATCATCGCAACCGTGCCAAAATCGGGCTGTGCGAGCAACAAGACCATCGCGGGCAAGGCCAAAAGAAAAACCGAGAGGATGCCAGCAGTAAACCGGTGCAGGCGATCTGCCTTAGAAGATAACTGCCTGGCGGCAAAGATGATCAATACGAATTTGGCCAGTTCACCAGGCTGAAAATTAAAAAAGCCTAGCCGAAGCCAGCGTTGAGCGCCACCCACGCGCGCGCCCACCCCAGGAACTAGCACTAACACCAGCATCAAAATGGTCATTCCGAGCATCGGATAGGCCCAATCATACCATTTTCGATAAGGAACTCTCGAAACGAAAACCATGCCGATTAAACCGAGTGCGGCAAATAATAGCTGTTTTTTAATGAATGCGAATCCATCGCCGGTGCGCTCTTGGGCAAAAATGAAAGACGAACTATAGACCATCAAGAGGCCAAAGCAAACCAGACCAACGGTAATCAACAACAACCCGATATCGGTACTCAGCAGTACCTTAAAGTTGATTAACCAATTTCTTGAAGTAGTCGCCTCTTTCTTCATAATTTCTAAACATATCGTAGCTCGCACAACCAGGACTTAGCAATACCACATCGCCAGATCGCGATTTTTGAAAGGCCAAAAGTACCGCCTCTTCGAAGGTGCCGACCAAATAGGTCTCAGCGTAATCGCCAATAGCGCGATTTACTTTTTCTTTGGCTTCACCGAGAACGATGACTACTTTACACTTCTTCTTCACGAGTTCTGCTAACGGACTAAAATCTTGGTTCTTGTCTTTTCCGCCGGCAATTAAAATGACCGGACTGTGCAGAAACGACGAAAGACTTCGTTGTACACTCATGACATTCGTGCCCTTAGAATCGTTAAAAAAGTAAACGCCATCTTTCTTGCGTACAAACTCAAGACGATGGGCCACCCCTTTAAACGCCCCTATGACATGCTGAATAGCGGCTGGGTTCACACCAATTGCACGCGCAGTACAAATGGCAGCCATCAAATTCTCTTTATTGTGATCACCAAAAAGTCGGAAATCTACGGTCGAATAAATTTCTTCTTTTCCATTAATCTTCGCGACGATTCGTTTACCCGCTGCATCGAAGTATGCGCCTACAAAATTTTCTGCAAATTCGCCGCTCACTGTTAGCGGATTTTTCTTAGTAAACCACATGATTTTGCCAGGAGTTTCTTGAGCAAATGCCGCCACATTGGCGTCATCATAATTCAGCACGACAAAACTATTTCGATCGCAAGCCTGCAATAATTTTTTCTTAGCCTGACTATAAGAATGCATGTCAGGGTAACGATCAAGATGATCTTCTTCAAGATTGGTGAACACAGCGACAGCAGGAATGAGTCTTTGCGTCAGCTCAAGCTGAAAACTCGAAAGCTCAGCCACCACGTAATTGGCTTTTTGCCCATCGGTCACATAGTCGAGCAAGGGTTTTCCGATATTACCGCCCACATAAGGCAACTTGCCATCGGCCTTTAGAATCTCGCCAATCAAAGTCGTGGTAGTGGTTTTTCCGTTAGTTCCTGTGACTGCAATGAGTGGCTCTTTGATGGCCGAAGCAGCCAGCTCAATTTCATTTGTAATGGGTACTCGCGCTTCAATAGCCTCTTCGATCGGCTTAGAATTGAGTGGCACCCCAGGACTGACAACGATCAATTCTGCCGTCGTAAAACTCTTCGAATTGTGGCGCCCAAGTTCATACTCGAGTTTGAGATCTTCGCAGGCATTCACTGACTCCATGAGCTCAGTTTTCTGCTTCATATCGGTCACCATCACTTTGGCGCCCTGCTTTGACATGTAACGAGCTACCGCCACACCTGAAAGCCCGAAACCTACCACTAGAACACGTTTACCTTTATATTTGCTCATAACTCTCTATCTCAACTTTAGTGTCGAAAGCGTAATTAAAGCCAAAAGAAACGAAATAATCCAAAATCTCACGATGACTTTCGGTTCAGCCCAGCCCTTTAATTCAAAATGGTGATGAATCGGTGCCATCTTGAATACTCGTTTTCCGGTTAACTTAAATGAAGCCACCTGTGCCATCACTGACAATGCTTCAATTACGAATATTCCGCCACAAAGAGCAAGCAATATCTCATTCTTAGTGATGACCGCCGCCACCGAGAGCGATGCACCCAAAGCCAATGAGCCAACATCGCCCATAAACACTTGCGCTGGATACGTGTTAAACCACAAGAACCCTAGACAAGATGAGGCAACCGCCGCCAAGAAAATTCCTAGTTCACCAGCTCCAGGAATGTGAGGAATCTGCAGGTACTCAGCAATTTTGACGTGACCCGCACAGTAAGATAAAACCAAAAACGTCAACGCAGTGGTAATCGTAGGCCCAACCGCCAATCCATCTAACCCGTCAGTCAAGTTAACCGCATTCGATGCCCCAACAATAACGAATGCCCCAAACGGAATGAAGAGCCAACCGAGATCTAAAGCCCAATCCTTGAAAAATGGAAACTTCAAAACTGCCGGAGTTTCTCTGAGGTAATAGAGAACTATAGTGGCAGCCAAAGCAAATAAGGTTTGCCAAAAAAGTTTTTGTTTTCCCGACAACCCCTTGGGGTTCTTTTGAACCACTTTCTTGTAATCATCGACATAACCAATCAAGCCAAAGAGCATCGTCGTAATGAGTGAAATCCAGACAAAACGATTAGTCAGATCTGACCAAAGCAAAGTCGGAATCAAGATGCAAATGAGAATCAAACCGCCACCCATGGTGGGAGTTCCTTTTTTTGATAAGTGCGACTGCGGGCCATCGTCACGAATTGACTGTTTCATCTGCTTTTTCTGCAAAAAGCGAATATAAGTAGGCCCCAACAGCATCGCAATCACGACACTGGTGATCGCAGCCCCGAAGGTACGGAAAGTAATGTATTTAAATACGTTAAAAAAACTGTACTGAAGGTGCAGAGGATAGAGCAAGTGAAAGAGCATGTCGTGAGGTTACAGATTTTTTGAAGCTCATGTCAACTTTTTCAATGCGCGAATCGCTTCTTCTCGGTCATCAAAGTGAATTTTAATGACGCCCTTGGCGTTTGTCGGGTCGGGCAGTAACTGGTAATTTTCATGGCCCTTGCCCGCAATCACGATGAGGTCGTCTCGGTGAGCGGTTGAAATGGCTACATCTATGGCTTGTGCCCTATCGGGAATGACTTCAACATTTTTAATTTCGTTGTCGACTCCACTTAATATCTCAGAAATGATCGAATGGGGGTCTTCGGTTCTTGGGTTATCTGAGGTGATGATCACTCGATCACTCAAGGCCTGTGCAATCTTGGCCATGACGGGTCGTTTTTGCTTATCGCGGTCTCCGCCACAGCCAAAGACACAGACCAAGCGGCGCGACCCTTTCATTTGCTTGAATGTCTTTAAGACTTTTTCAAGTGCATCTGACTTATGGGCGTAATCAACCCAGACATCAGGGATTTTTCGCAGATCACACTGAGCTTCACCTTGAACTTCAATGACCACCTTTTCAAGCCGACCCTCAACGATCTTTAGAGCGTTCAAACCTTTTGATATGAGCGCACCAGAAATGCCAAGCGCCTCACCAATGGCAACCGCAAGCAAGAGATTCTCTGCGTTGAAATCGCCGACCAACGGTGAATCGATACTGACTTCACCAACGCGCCCCTGAATGCCACTCACTGACACTTTCAACCCGTGACCCGAAAAATCTGCGGGCTTCGTTCGCGCGACGCTCATAACGAGATTCTCAGAGCCTGCTTTAAGTTCTTCAAAAAGAGCCTGGCCTCGACTCTCCTCAATTGATACTACCGCTCGCGCATTTTTGCCCACGCGCCGTGCTTCTCTTGGGTAATTGCGAAACAAAAGAGCCTTCGAATTGAAATAGTCATCAAGATCGGGGTGAAAGTCTAAGTGTTCAGGGCTCAAATTCGTAAACGCCACCACATCAAAGGCAATCGATGCCGTTCGATGAAGTTTCAAACCGTGCGATGAAACCTCCATCACCACCGAATCACAGCCCGCATCGAGCATCTGCCGCAAAATTCCCTGTAACTCAAATGCCCCAGGCGTTGTGTGAGTCGACTCAATGATTTGATCAAGAAATCTAACGTTTACGGTTCCGATCACACCGGGCCTAAATCCCGCTGACTTCAAGATAGACTCAACCAAATAAGTCATGGTCGTTTTTCCTGAGGTTCCAGTAATGCCAATCATTTTCAGCTTTCGTGAGGGATGATCGAAAAAACCCGAAGACAGCAGTGCCAAAGCAAGTTTCGAGTCGGTAACCCAAATGTAACTAATTGCGTGCTCAGTCAATGCCGACTGAGCTAAAGAACTCAACGAACCCAGAGGTAACTCGCCGACTATCAAAGCCGGCCGAGAAATCGCCACTTTCTCAATGAAACTGTGACCATCGACTTGAGTGCCGCTTATGGCCACGAAAATTTTGGCGACGATCGGCTTTCGAGAATCGGTTTCAATGCCCTCGACAGGTAAATTTAAGGCCAACTCTGAGATGCGGCCTTCGAATTTCAGATCGGAAGTGAGCAGTTCTACTGTTTTCATTTTAGGGCGAGCTCAATTGAAGGCGAACGGTTTGACCTTCAGACACTTTTGTTCCGGGTTCTGGAATCTGTGTTCGCACAAGTCCCTGGCCCTGCACTTGAAAGCTAAAATTATGACCACGAAAGAGCAAGAATGCCTCACGAACCGACAGACCTTTCAGTAATGGCATTTTCCAGTAAGACTTTCCTTCTTTTGTGGAGCTTTCCCATTGCAGCTGACTTGAAGAATTCAACGACTTCGCTAGCGACCAGCGAATGCGATCAGTAACCGGTTCGGTCTCGTCAGTTTTTTGCTGGGTCAATTCGGGCAACTGCTTTGCCGGCATACTGAGTCGGGTAGCGACGGCTTGAAAAACTTCACGAAAAAGTGGCGCAGCAGTCTCAGATGCGTAGTACACGCCGCGCGGCGAATCGAGCGATACAAAGATCACGACTTTTTCTGAGGTGCCCACCGGGTAGCCTATGAACGAAGCATTATAATGTGAGCGCGAATACTTACCAGAACTGGGGTCGACCATTTGCGCGGTCCCCGTTTTTCCTGCGATATCGTAACCGTCAACTGAAGCTTTTACTCCGGTGCCCCCCATCGTCGTCACGGTCAGCAGGGCCTCGGTTACCCCTTGAACGGTCTTGGTCGACAAAATTCTTTTGGGCGGATTTTTTTGTTCAGCTTCTTGCGAGTTTCGCAGAAGTGAAGGTTCAACCAAGAAACCGCCATTCGAAAGGGCTGCATAGGCACGGAGCATTTGAATCGGAGTGACCAAAATACCCTGCCCAAACCCAATGTTCGCAGTCGTGAGGGGTGTCCACTTTTTCTTCGGTTGAATTCTTCCCTGAATCTCGCCCGGAAAACCAAGGCCCGAACGCCCCCCCAACCCAAAAGCTACTAGACCATTATAAAATTTGTCAGCACCGAGTTTAAGTGCCAGCTTCGCTGCCCCCACATTCGATGAGACCTGAATGAGCTTTTTTAAGGTAATCCAACCGAATTTTTCGTGAGCTTCAGCTTCAGAAATTTTCTTACCCTGTACCGAAAATGAACCCTCTTCAGCGTAAATCTGATCAGTTAATTTTGAACCATTTTGAAAGGCAATGGCGAGAAGTAAGGGCTTAACAGTTGAACCCGGCTCGTACCCATCAGTCACCGCACGGTTTCTTCGAGACGTCACCAAACTATCTTTTCGATTCGGATCAAAGCCGGGGTAATTGGCGATGGCCAACATTTCTCCCGACATCGAATCCATGACCATGACGGTTCCGGCCCGCGAGCCCGTTCGAGCAATGCTCTGCCGTAATGATTGCTCAACTGAAAACTGCAAAGTCGAATCGAGTGTCAGGTCAATTTTGTCGCCGTCTTTCAAATTTTTTGCAGCCTCGGTATCTAAGAAAGTCGGCCTACCGAGAGCATCTTTGGTTCCTGAAACCGAAATATTTGATCCTCTGAGCTTTTGATTTTGCCAGAGCTCAACGCCTTCGAGTCCTTCAGAATCGAGGTCAACATCACCCAAAATCTGAGCGGCCAATTCTCCATGAGGGTATACCCTCTTGTTTTCTCGAACCATCCAGAGACCTTGAATCAAGTCGCCAGACGAATCGAGCACTCCGGCCTTGGTCAATCGATTCAATTCGTGTTCGCTCAAGTGGCGCTTTAGCCAAGCAAACTCTCTTTTTGAGGCTAATTTTTCAGCTATCTTAGCGGCAGGCAAATCAAGAGCTCGTGCCAGCAACCGGGTTAAAGTTTTTGCATTGGTAATTTTCTGTGGATTTACAGCAAGACTCTTTACCTCTAGATTAACGGCCAGAGGTTCAGAATTACGGTCGGCGATTACCCCACGTCTAGGTCGCAACAGGTATTTAGAATCGAACTGGCGCTTCGCCATTCTTGCGAGGCGGGCATCACCTACTATTTGAACCCAGACCGCACGACTAATCACCGCTGCCCCCAACAAGAGGCAGATAGACGATAAAATGAGCAGACTGCGTTTTGGGGTCTTTGCGTTGGTACTCACAAATTTATTTTAGATAAACCCACTGTTCTGGCTTCGGAGGATGCAATCCAAACTTTTGCCGGGCTAAACTTTCAAGCCGCTTTGGTGACCTGAGTTCTGATAATTTGAGGTTAAGTTTTTCGCGCTCTTGTTCAAGGCGTCTGATCTGAGTCTCGGCTTGATTGATGGTGTAAGAAGTATCGACAATAGCAAGCCGCAACCAAACCGTACCGATAGCCATCACCACCACTGTTGGCCAAACCCAGAGCGGAACCCAACGAAAGAGTTTTCCACTCGAACCCATACCTTGGCTCATTATTTTTTCTCTCCTAGCCTTAGTTTGGCACTTCGCGAGCGAGGATTCAAGTTAAGCTCGGCCTCATCGGCTTCAATTGGCTTTTTTGTCAAAGACCGAAAGGGGCCGGCTCGGTCTTTAAATAGCGTTTTCACCAATCGATCTTCGAGTGAATGAAAACTGATGACCGCCGCTACCCCCTGGGGCCTCAAGTGAGGTAGTATTTGTCCCAATAAAGCCTTCAATTCGCCGAGTTCATCGTTAACGTAAATACGAAGCGCTTGAAAGGTTCGGGTCGCCGGATGAATGCGTCCGTGACGGTAATCAGGCGGAACCGACCGAAAGATCAAATCAGCCAATTCAACTGTTGAATTGGGTAAGCGCTTATCGCCCCGCGCCCTAACAATCGCGCTCGCTATTTTTCGCGACATTCGCTCTTCGCCCAGTTCGAAAATCAAATCAGCGAGATCTTTTTCAGACTGCTGCATCAGAACATCGTAAGCACTCGCACCCCGCCTGGGGTCAAGCCTCATGTCGATCGGACCTTCGCGTTTAAAACTCAAGCCCCGATCACCACTCTCAAGCTGGTCGCTAGAAAATCCCAAATCAGCCATAACTCCCAACATTGAACTCACTTTAAAGTAACCAAGCCCAGACCGACTCAAGTGAGTGGCCAATTCGGTCATTCGCAGGTGGTGAACTTCAAGTGCGCCATTTGAAATCCACTGTTCAAGGCGTTTTGAAGTGTTTGCAACTGCATCAGCGTCTTGATCGATAGCGACGACTTTTACCTTTTCGTTTAGCCCTTCTTTTTTCAGCGCGTTCAGAAACGCTTCGGTGTGGCCACCACCACCCAAAGTGAGGTCAAAAATGGCTGAATTTGGCTCAATCTCTTGATTCTGACGAAGGCGTTCTTTGATCGAACCGATAATCGAATCGACGATAGGCCCCACTAAAATCGGAATGTGCTTAGTTTTCATTGGTGTCTAATATGATCGTGACTGGACCATCGTTGAGAAGTTCAACTTTCATGTCTGCCCGAAAACGCCCCTGTTCAGTTTTAACACCAAGTTGGCGACTTAAGGCAATCGCTTTCTCATAGAGTGCTTCGGCTGTCTTCAAATCTGCCGCGCCAGTGAAGCTGGGGCGATTGCCAGAGCTGCAATCGGCAAAAAGGGTGAACTGAGAAACCAGCAGGTGGGCACCGCCAATGTCTTGCAGGCTCTTGTTCATTTTGCCGTTTTCGTCTTCAAAAATACGCAATTTGACTATTTTGTTGATCAGCCAATCAACTTCTTTTTCGGTATCACCGTGGCCGACACCCAAAAGTGTGAGCAAACCCTTTTCAATGGCTCCAGAATCTTCTTGTTGACCTGGTGCCGTTTGAACCTTGACTCGCGCAAATTGAACCCGTTGAACAACCGCTTTCATAGTCAACTCTCACCATTAAAGTTTCGCTAAAATTTCGCTACAATTTTGAATGTATCGTAGTCAATTTATCTTGAAAATAGGTCTCAATCGCACGCCTGGCCACATACGAACTTTTCACGCGCCAAACGCGCTCATTCACAGTCAGCGCGGCAATTGCCACTCGCTGACCGTGGTATTCACCATAGCCGACGAACCAGTCGTATTTTCCTTTTGGATCGTCGCCAGTCAAAGACCCGGTCTTGCCACCCACTTCGATCTCGGCAAATCGGCTTTTGAAAAATCCGCGAAAGTGTTTTCGAGAAGTTCCCGACGAGATGGTTTCTCGCATTAATCGCCGCAGTTCTCGAGCGGTATCTGAGCTGACTGTCTGAGAAGCGGCTTGAAGGTAGCTCGAGTAAAGTTTCTGACCGTCTTGACTAAATATATTTTCAATCAAGTAGGGTTCCATCATCACACCGTCGTTAACGACCGACGCCGCAATCAAGGCACCTTGTAGCGGACTCATGCGATTGTCTTTGGTGTAGCCCGAGGCGCTTTCTGCGAGTTCCCAGGCGTCGTCTTGAATGGTTGCTTTACCCTCTTGTAACGGAAAATCTGCCGAAATTTTTCGGTTAAATCCAAACCGCGTTGCGTATTCGCGCAGCTTCTCGGCACCCACAGTGTAGGCACCCATCTTGCCAAAGACTGTATTGACAGAAAGACCAAAGGCCTTCTTCAAGGTCATGGTCTTGGTCCAACGATTGGGGGTGCTCTTCAAGATGGCGCTCTTATATAAGGTATGATTGCGACCACTGAAACTGATTTCAGTATCGCCACTGAAATTTTTCTCGGCAATCGCAGCGGCAGCGGTCACCACCTTAAAGACCGACGCACTCGGAAACGTCGCACGAAGCGCTAAGTGATCTTTCAACTGTCGATTGTGAGCGTAGCTTACCATCGAAAGCACGCGGCCGGTCTTGGCATCAATGGCCACAAAGGCGCCGTAATCTGGGCGATAATCTGAAAAGAGTTTTTCCATTCGTCCCTGTAAAAAAGAATCGAATGTGTACTGCACAACCACTGGGGTCGGCTTGCCTTCGAGGTTCAATTCGAAATCAGTCGGAAAGTCTTGAAACACATCGGCATCGCTCAGTAGGCCCGCAAGCACTTCTTTGGTGAGCCCATGCTCATTTTGCGGGGGCGGAGTCGGTGAAACCACCCCACTAGGCAAGAGCGAGAGTTTTGATACGTCACCGTTACGGCCGTCGGTTGATACCTGAGGCAACTCTAAATCAGCCTGCCTTTTTTTCACGATTCCAGCTGATATTCCCAATAAAATGCCGATACCGACTGATAAAAATAGCCAACGTTTTCGATTAAAAAATTGAGGTACAACCATGGTTTAGAGAGTGTCTCTTTTAAACGCCAATCGATCAAGTCGCTTTTTGAGAATTTGCCGTCAATAATTCAACGGTTGTAGTGAATGATTGCAACTCGTTTTTCATTTAAGGTCAATGTACCAACTAGTAATTGTGTTAGCAATACTGACCTTGTCGCCGGCCAAGGTAGCAGGCCGACTAAACCGCACCGATAGTTTTGCCTGATGCAAAGAACCGTCTGCATACTGCACTTCGATCGGAAAATTGGCTAGCTCTCCTGGATCCAACCCTCGTACGAAAAAATCGAGAAACTCAGGTTTCTTACTTAGCCAGTTTGCTACTACTTCAATATCTTCGACTCTGTCTAAAACTGTTTTAGGTTTCGCAACCGGCGATCCTTCGAACTTATACGTTTTCTCAGTGGCTGCGACGTCAGCGCCTCCCGGAATTTTAAGCTTAATATGCCTACTGCTAACCACGTCGATCAAGTTTCTTGATGGATTAGTTGGGTCCGGATACCTTCTTACAGCATCATCAAAGCAATCAACCGTGTGGCAACCAGATAGCCCGTCTACTTTCATAGTTTTTTTGTTAAGTTTGGGCCGAAGACCAGTTGGGCAAGGCGACCCACTCTGCGGATCCCAATCAGTTACTTTTCCAGTCTGATCAGTCACTCGAATCTTGTACCTCGGGTCTTTCGGAGCCTGAAAAGCTCCATCAGTTTCCTTAATTTGCCCGAGAGATCGGCCGGTTTCATCGACCAATTCGACGCGAGAAACCGATCCGGCAACATCGCGCTCAAGGCGGTAGATCGCAAACTTTAGCGGATTTGCAGCAATTCTATTGTTTTTTAGTGTAGTCGCATTTCTCGGATCTAAAACAAGAATAGTGCCATCTGACTTCGTGATCTTAACATTTCCTGTATACCCCGAAGGCATGTCGAATTGATTATCACTATTTGGCGTGAGAGCTTGAGTCGTTACGCCGTTGGAACCGATAAGGTCAATGTGCGTGACATCACGACCAGATAATTGCAAACCATTATCAGGCGGTTGCCACTTGGGACCTTTGGCTTGTGGACTTGCACCTACGGGCTGCAGTTGAATACCATCGTCTGAACTTTCTGATCTCTTCAAAAAATCGCTCTCGACAAGGTGTTCTCGCGCGCCCAAGAGGGCATCTTTAATTGTCTCACTGCCAGGCGAGACAAGCGCGACCTCACCGAATTGGGCGCGTACCGTTGTGTCTGAGTCGTAGCGTCCTCGACCGGTGTCAAAGGTAGATTTTTTTGCCAAATCAGAAACTGCCAGTTTTGCGGATTTTTTATCTGTAAACGCTTTCGCCAAGAGACTTGCCGACTGGTCAGTGAGAGAAACATAGCCTTTTTCTAAGAGCTCATCGGCCAATGCACTACCTTGTTTCGTACTTCTCAGTCTCTTTCCGACGGCACCCGCTTCACCAGGGGCGGTTTTTTCAGCATCAAAGAATTGTTTAAAAGTTGTATCGATTAAGTAGGTTTCACCCGACTTAGTTTTGATTACGGTAAAAACATGCCCAGGTGTTTTATCGCCACCAAATACCTTTGAAGCTTGATGCTCAAATACTTCGACGTCATTACCAAGCGCCGCTCTCAGTCGCCTAGTGACATCCCAAGTGGCAGCCCCACTTTCGCCAGTGAGATTTTTTGCACTCAGATCGGGTGACCCTTTCTCTAATGCCCCTCGATTGGTACTAATGACAGAGTCTATAATGAGTTCATAATCTGCCTTCGAAGCTGTACCATTCGAGTGGCGGTGAACAGCATTAGCGAGTTCTTGTGGATTTGGCGCTCTACGTGTAGGGGGTGGCCCACCAAATGTCGGCGTGTGAGTATCAAGTGCTGTAAAGGTTGCAATCTCTTCTTTGGGTAAAGTCTTTAAAAATTCAAACGGATCTTTCTGAAAGCGAGCCAAGCTGTAAGCATCTTTTGCTGCAACAGTTGAGAGTCTTTCTAAGTCGGCCACCAGTTTACCACACGTTCCCGCCGATTGGCAGCTTGCAGTCAGTTCAGCGGCATGCGCCGGTGCCAACGTGCTGATTTTCTCAGCGTGTTCTGCTGCTTCGGCGGCCTTGACTCCCTGTCTTGCCCCCGCAGCTCCGGCCAAGAGGTCTTGAGTGACTTGAAGCCAAGCTTGAGCATCACCTTTCTTTAGTCTTTCTACGAACTCTGCGACCATTTTGTCAGCTTTTTCAGGGTCGCCATGAGCTGCTAATTCTTTCATGTAAATCGACGTTGAGATCGTGGTGACTCCGCCGATCGCACTAGTCAGTGCACCGGCTGCAATTTTCGCTGAGTTCGATTTGACGGCATCTGTGATTTTTCCGCCGAAAGCGCCACTGATGTGGCCGACAAATCCAGCCGTAAACCCTTCTGCGGCGGCTCCACGCATCTTAGCGGGATTCCATTGGTCTTGTGAAAAACTTTGAGCGATGATTTCTTTCGTGGTGTAAACGCCAGCCATCGCGGTGCCGGATGTTGCCGATTCAACGCCAATTACTGCCGCTCTGGCCAATCGCCCGCCTTTAGCTAGGGCTTGTATCGCCTTGAGTGCTCGAACCCCTTCTACTGCTTTTTCAGCGAGGGCTCCACCCGCAAATCCGGTGACGCCAGTGATGAAGGCGTCGCCGGCGGCATCTGAGATAGCCAGAGTATCTTCGCTCAGGTCATTGGCTAGTCCGGCTCTGATTTGCCAGCTCTGGGCCAGCGATTTCATTTCTTCAACTTTTTTTCGAACATCTTCTAAACACTGCGCGGTACAGTTTGGGTCTTTTGCTTTATTTTGAAGCGCGCCACGCATGGCGTTCAGTCTATCAAAGAGTTCTAGG
>CAITVN010000238.1 GCA_903895855.1 Oligoflexia bacterium
CAAAAACGAACTCAAACGGAATTTGATAGGATACCTTCGCGGTCGACAAAAAAGGCCAGACCTTGTTCGCAGGTACTTCGAAGCAAGACACGTAAGCTACGCGGCCTAAGAATACGCACTATGTTATGCTCCTGGTAATAATTAATGAAATCGTATTTCAGACGAAGTTGCTTTCATTTAATGCTTCAGTTGAAGCAGCGCGCGCGGGTGAGCATGGCAAGGGGTTCGCTGTCGTCGCAGAGGAAATTGGAAGCCTTGCCCAAATGAGCGGTACCGCCGCTAAAGAGATCTCTGAACTTCTGGCAGTGAGTATTAAAAAAGTTGAAGACATTGTACTAAATAATCGCACTCGTATTCAGCAATCAGTGGGTGCCGGAAGGGATCGAGTCAATGCCGGAATTAAGACTGCAGAAGTGTGTAGTCAAGCGCTGGATAAAATTGTGCTTGAGGTTCATGATATGAACGGCATGATCAACAGCATTGCCGTTGCCACGAATGAGCAGGCTTTGGGTGTTAGTCAAATCAAGGATGCCATGGAGCAAATTTCACAATCGACCAGCGAGAATTCAGAGATTTCTGCACAAAGTACAGAACTTGCCGACGGTCTTATTCGTCAAACCAAGTCTTTGAAAGCCATTGTTGTTGAGCTCGAGCACCTTGTGCTTGGTGGCCAATCTGGAAAGATTGATCTGAACTCAGAATATGCAAATTGACTTCTCTCCTGGCAATCACTGGGCGCCAATAATATGGCAACCTTTTACAATCAACCAATTTACGATATTGTTGTAGAACGATGAAATATCAATTCGCTTTGATCGGCTTACTTTTTCTTAGCTCCACTTCATACGCCGATAGAATTGCCATCTATCATGGCAGTGGGGTCTGGGGCCCATCAACCAGCCAAACCAAATCGTTACTGAGGCGCATGGGCCACACGATTCAAAATTTGACCGCCGCACAGATTCGCCACGGCGATCTTCGTACGGGTGAGTTTCGAGCGATTTTCATTCCTGGAGGAGCCAGCTGGGTTTACGCCGCAGACCTCGGTGAGTTAGGGCAAAAAGAAATTCGCACTTTCGTTGAGGGTGGCGGCGGCTACTTAGGCACTTGCGCCGGTGCCTTTCTTGCGCTTTCTGACCGCATCGGTGGTGCGGTCACGGGTCCGTTCGGATTAGGGCTAATTCACGGAACCTCTGTTGATCCTTTTAGACTCGGCATTAAGGGCTTTGGTAATGGCATGAAGAAGATACGGTTTCACATGGCTGGCTTTAAGAACTATTTCAAAGTTCTTTTCTTAGAGGGGCCCTTTTTGCGAATCAGCCCTGAGGCCCTTGAACGCCAAAACGGGGTCGTGGTTGCTCACTACTCAAACGGTGAGATTGCAGCTGCAGCCTTTGAGTCTGGGCGAGGTCGAGTTTTCATTACTGGGCCCCACATGGAGGTTGACGAAAAGCGAACGCGGTTGAGATTTCGATTTCACGACCCCGATAGCGAGTGGCCAATACTAAAACTTTGGATTTCGTACCTGCTTGGCGGGCCCCAACCCGAAATTCAGGCTGGCAATACACAAAACCTGAAAAAAAGAATCGTGGTCGATCATGAATGGGGCTGAATTTTCGACCAATCTTGAATGGCTATCAGTCACCCTATTTGCTTTAGCAATTCTTCACACATTTTTAGTTAAGCGGTTTCATCACCTTGCGGCGAAATTCTCTGAGGGTTCGGTGGGTGAGAACTTCTTTCACCTACTGGGTGAGGTCGAGATCGTTTTTGGTCTTTGGGCGGCGGTGCTGTTAACCTGTTTGGCGTTGATTGAAAGCCCAAGTACTGCACTTCGATACTTAGAGTCGAGAAACTTTAACGAACCAGCGTTCGTTTTCGTCATTCTCGTTGTTTGCTCAACACGGCCAATTCTCGATATGGCCGAAGCGATAGTCATCAGAGTGAGTGAACGCCTACCCCTTCGGCCCGCTCTAGCATTCTACGCAACGGCCTTAACGATTGGCCCCATTCTCGGAAGCCTCATTACCGAGCCCGCGGCTATGACCGTGACCGCTTTGTTGCTCTTAGAGCATATTTTCAAGAAGGCAGTTTCATCTCGACTGAAATATGCCACGTTGGGAGTGTTGTTTGTTAATGTCTCAATCGGCGGTACCTTAACCCCATTTGCTGCGCCTCCGGTGTTGATGGTGGCCGAAAAATGGGGTTGGGGATTGAGTGAAATGTTTTTTTATTTCGGATGGAAGGGTGCCCTCGCCTGCTTTTTGTCGACTTTCATTATCACCACAAAATTTCGTAAAGAGTTGCAGACGGTTGAACTCAATCGTGTATCAGACCAAAAGGTGAGCCCGGTTTGGGTGCGTCTGATTCACTTACTTTTTCTTGTGGCAGTCGTGTCTGCGTCTCATCACTCGATTCTAGTCATCGGGCTTTTCTTGTTTTTCTTGGGGTTTGTTCAAGTAACAGACGAACACCAAGAACAAATTCGAATCAAAGAAGGCCTATTAGTTTCATTTTTTTTGGCAGGCTTGGTTGTGATCGGCGGCATGCAGGGCTGGTGGCTTGAACCCATAATTAGACAACTCAGTGCTTTGCCCTTGTATCTAGGCGCAATTGGTTTGACCGCATTCACCGACAATGCGGCCCTAACTTACCTTGGAACTCTTGTGCCCTCTTTGTCAGAAGCCTCTCGCTATGTGTTGGTTTCAGGTGCCGTGGTTGGTGGTGGCTTAACAGTAATAGCAAATGCACCTAATCCGGCTGGTTACAGCATTTTACAGCAATCTTTTGGCGAAGAAGGCATTAGCCCATTCTTACTATTTTTGAATGCACTCATCCCAACGACCATTTCGGCTCTGTGTTTTTGGTTTTTGTAAGGTGCTACTCAAGATGTTTTGAACCAACCGGTAAAAGTCAGCCGCGATTTGTGGCTCACCAGAACTTCATGTTCGAGCTCACGACTTAAAAAACACGCAAGGGTTCCGCCAGTAGGACTCACATCTAGACTGGCCGGATCAGTATAAAGGCGAAGCATGCCACCGTCGGCAATTTTCCAATCATCATTGAGGTACAAAACGACTGTCACAATTCTCGAGTCATCAGACCGAAAGCTGTCGAGGTGGCGTTTATAAAATCCCCCAGCTGAATAGAAGGCATAATGGCCTTCAAATGACGAAATTCCGAGTAGCAGCTCTCGGTTGAGTGCCAGCTTGAGAGCTGCCAGTTTTGTGAAAAGATGGGCTTGGGTTGCGTTTGCCCCGCCCTCATCTAGCCACGAAATTGAGTCTTTGCGAATTTGATCATTCTTGACGTGGGTTTTTCCCTTACCTATGCCGGCTTGAATGAAACGTTTGGCCAATTGAAGGTCTTGTGAGTCTGCGCGTAACAACTGAACGGTCGCGGCATCTAAGAAATCTGGAACGATGCAGCGTCCAGAAGTCAGAAGGGCTTGAGCAATGACTGTGTTGACCATCGATCGAGTCTAGCACACAGAGAGAAAAAAAATTTCATTAACTTAACCAACTCACTGCTTTTCAGAAACGAGCTGACTGAAGTATGCTCTGTGAATGAATCCAAGTGAAAATCTTTACGATGAGCTGCAGGCAAGGGGCATCATTCAGCACGTGACTGATGCCGAGTTGAATAGCCACCTTTCTACCGCACCGATAGTTGTTTATGCAGGCTTTGATCCGACTTCAGATAGTTTGCATGTCGGCAATCTTTTGGCCTTGGTAACCTTGCGTCGTTTTCAGCAAGCTGGGCACCACCCTATTGCAGTCGTGGGGGGCGCAACCGGTATGATCGGAGACCCTAGCGGCAAATCACAAGAGAGACAGCTACTCACTCCTGACCTGTTGAAAAAAAATGTGGCCGGAATTACCCAGGTGATTTCGCGGTTTCTAGATTTCAATGGAGCTAATGGTGCCGTCACTCTCAATAATTTCGATTGGTTTGAAAAATTTAACTTCATCGATTTTCTTCGCGATGTAGGCAAGCACTTTACCGTCAATTACATGATGGCAAAAGAATCAGTGCGTGCGAGACTAGAAGATCGCGATCATGGAATTTCATATACCGAATTTTCATATATGTTGCTTCAGTCTTATGATTTTCAAGTTCTAAACAAAGAGAGAAACTGCACACTTCAGCTAGGGGGAAGCGACCAGTGGGGCAATATCACCGCCGGTACTGAGTTGATTCGTCGTATGAATGCAGCCGAGGGAGTAGAAGCAAAGGCCGTCTATGGGTTAGTCTGGCCGCTGATCACAAAAGCTGACGGCACAAAATTTGGCAAAACCGAGTCGGGCGCAGTCTGGCTGACGGCCGACCGAACGAGTCCTTATCAGTTTTATCAATATTTTATACAGACACCCGATCAAGATGTGATGAAGCTGCTTCGTTTGTTCACCTTTTTATCACTAGATGAAATTTCAAAAGTTGAGCAGGCCTTTTTGGCTGCACCCGGCGAACGACTGGCGCAGGTTACTCTTGCGCGCGAGTTGACCACCTTGGTTCATGGTGCTGATGAGTGTAAAAAGGTAGAATCTACCTCAAAGGCGTTGTTTGATTCTGGAATTTCGAGTTTGAGTCCTGAAACGATTTTGGAACTGCTGGCCGAGACGCCCAGGTCTGTGCGTAAGAAAGCGACTCTGGCTGATGGAATCACTTTGGTCGATTTATTGGTGGGGTCAGGTCTTTCTGGTTCAAACGGCGCCGCTAGAAATGACATCAAAGGTGGCGGCGTTTACATTAACAATGATCGCATCGTTGATGTTGCTGCGAAAATTGGCCCAGAGCGCTTAATTGGTGGTAAGTGCATGGTGCTTCGAAAAGGTAAGAAGAATTACCATATTGTTGTTTTTGACTAAACGCCGCATTGGTCAAACCGAGACTGCTTTACCCAAAAATTTTAAGAGTGGCCTTAGGTCAGGTCAGCGTTTAACGAGAGGTCTAACCTTTCGCTTGCAGGGTGGCAGTCGCGGGCTTACATTATTGTCCTGGGGCAGTTTTAATCAATACAAAGGAGTGTTTATGAAAAAAATTCAGTCAATCATCGCAATCGTTCTCACGCTGAGCTTAGTCGCTTTAGCTAGTTTTTCATCGGGTGCTTGTAAGGGTGGCGCACCACAGATCATTCAAAAAGTAGTTTTTCAGCCTTCTGAAAATCTAGAAACTCTGAGGCTTTCACTGCAGTTTGCTCCATCCATTCAAACCAACCTTCAAGGCGCATTTACACTTAAGGATTATGGGTATCTTTTCATCAATCCGTATACTGAGACTGCACCGTTTGAAATTGGTTTTGAAATGAACACCTCGGTGTTTAATGAACAAGAGTATGTGCACATTGGTGGCACCACGGTTCTACCCAATGGAATGCCAATTGGTATTCCTTACGCCTTGGCCGAAATTAGAGGCACTCACCCGATTTCTGATAAATTTGACTTGATTGGATACGTCGATGTTTTGCACACTTCGTGGATTGGCATTGCGACCATGTTCTCGTTTATTGATCCTAAGTACTTTCCGCCGGGTCTCTCGATAACGCAGCAGTTTTTGTACAACAATCAAGGAGCCCCTGGTGCCATTGCAGCAGTATTCGGACCGGTTGTTAACGAAGCTGGTGAAATTTTGAAAATGGGTGGAA
Source organism: Oligoflexia bacterium (assembly GCA_903895855.1). Classification (GTDB taxonomy): domain Bacteria; phylum Bdellovibrionota; class UBA1018; order UBA1018; family UBA1018; genus CAITVN01. The sequence goes on from CAITVN010000238.1 coordinate 5,645, forward strand.
TTGCCTTCTTCGCGAATGTTCGCCAACTGGTAGCCATGTACCCACCAAAAGATACTTCTCAACGGGGTGAGTTGGCACTCTATCCTTCGAATGAGTTGATCATTCAAGGGCCGCAGGCCGCCAAATACGAAAACAATCCTAAAGCTTTGTTGAGAATTCAGAATAATTTGATTCGTGGATTGAATCAGCAGCGTTAAGTTTTTGACAGCTAGTATTTCTTAAATTTAGGGGCGGGCTTCCATTGGCTTGGGAGTTCGCCCTTTTTTTGGGGCAGTAGTAAATGACTAGGCAGAAAGCGCCAACTTGCAAAGTGGTAGTAGGGTTTGACAAGACTCGAATAGACCCCGAAAATAGTAGTGTCACCCAGGAGGGGTGAATGGAATGAATAAAACTGAAAACCCACCGCCTCAAAAAATGCAGAGTCAGTTCGACCAAATCGAACAATTCATTAGTCGAGCAAGACAAATTGAAAAAGAACTGCAAGACGAACGGCTTCGGTTTCGAGAGTTTGAATCGAAGGCAAAACAAACATTCAAGGGCCTTCAAGAGCAGCAGCACAAGGATCAAAAAACATTGCAGGAATGCCGAATGGAGCTCGCTAAGAACAAGGGCACTCTCTCGCGTTTTGTTTCTCAAGAAACCGAGGCTCGTGCGCAAGTGATGCAGCTTCAAACTGAGGTGGCCGAATTAACCGCGCAGTTACGCCGCTATCAGGCGGGTTGGGGCACCGTTTTAAAACGCGAAAAATTGGCACAAGAGCTACATGGCCAAGCCCAAAAAGACCTGATGGAAGTTGATCGTGTGAAAGCCGAGCTTGAAGAGGAGCGCCGCAGAACAAAGAAGTTTGAAAAAGAGGGCCGGGAGTCGCGCGAAACCTACGATCGCTTACTCAACGAAGAGAAAGATGAAAATCGTGAACTCTCGATACAACTCTCGAAAGTTCGTGCCGCACATTCGGCGCAAAGTGAATACGAGAAAACCCTTCAAGAAAGAGTACGCGGACTTTCAGAAGAAATGCGCACAGTGAGAGACGAGCTGGGCCGTTACAAAGAGTCATGGGCATTGGTTCTAGAGCGCGAGCGAGAGGCGAAAGAGGTTCTTCTACACCGTGAGAAAGATCGCGCAACCCTTGAAGTAGCGACTGAATCGGTCAAAGCGATCACCAAACAATTACAAGAAGAAAAAGAGCGACGCGAACAAATTGAACGCCACGCCAAGCGGTACGAAACCGAGTTGCAGCACGCACTGGTTAGGCTACACAGTGCCGAGTCGCGCTTCAGTGAGCTTACAAAAGAGCAGCAAGCCCTCGCGCATAAAAAGCGTAGTTTTGATGAAGAGATCGCCAAAATTGAAGGCGCTATTCGTGAGCGGTTTGAGTGGGAATACGCCAAAGAAAAAGAGCGGTTTAAGGCCGAGGTTGAAAAAGATTCATCTCTCGCCCAAGAGCGCTTTAGAACTGAAGTACGCGAGTCTCTGAGGCACGAGTATGAGCAACGCCTCTTGCTAGACCAACAAAGGTACGGCCGAACTCAGACAGGTGTGGTTGCCGGTCAACCCGAGGTAATCGACAGCTTGAGGCAGGCGTTCTATAATGAGAAGGCCCGCTATGATCGCGAAGCCGAAGTGATCAGGTCTGAACTTGAGGCACTAAAGACTTCGTTGCCTTTGAAGCAGGTGCTTATGGCTAAAGACCTTGAGCTCAAAAAGGCAAAAGCCAAATTGGGTATCTTGCCACCACTTGGTGAAGCAGCGCAGCGGCTATCAGAGAACTTGAAGGCACTCGAAAAAGAACGCGAAGCGGTAGCTGAAGAATTGTGTACAGCCGAAAAGCAAATTGCCCAACAGTTAGAAAAGGTAAAAATTAAGGGCCAAGTGAATTCAGTAACAGCGGTACCGGTTCAAGGCGTGGTGGGAACGCTTGATGGCGCAGTCGCAGCGTTCGAGGGCCGAAAGGTAGCGCCGCCGCCGTTTCTTCATAGAAATTCGCCTGTGGCCAATAGTTAGTCTAAACGATAGACTACGATCAGTGGCAAAAATCGATTGGTTGAGAAAAGCTTCACGCGCGATTCCAGGTGAGCCCGGTGTCTACACTTTTTTCTGTGAAAATGGAAATCTCGTCTACGTTGGCCAATCGAAAAATCTTAGGCGTCGAATACTTCAGTACTTGAACGCAAAGAGAGTAAAGAAACACCTGAAAATGCGGCTGATTTCTCGAACTTCTGCTCGGCTTAAGTTCATCGTGTGTGCGTCTCAACTTGAGGCTCAACTACTAGAAAATGACCTCATTCAACGCTTGAAACCGAGATTCAATATTGCCGGCGCATTTTCGCACCGGTATCCGTTCATAGGTTTGATGGCGCAGAACATTAACCAACAAGAATTTGTTGATGTCAGTTTCGTTATCACCCGCGAACCCGAAAAGTATCCTGGATTTCAATTTCATGGTGTCTATCGCTCGTGGTCTTTAACGGTTAAGGCTTTCGAGAGTTTCATGAATCTATTTTCGATGATTGCTATTGTTAAAAATAAGCCGAAACTTGAACAAGCTTATCGTGACCAACGATGGAAGTTTAGTCGTGTTTCGGCTGACTATGTTGAAATTCTAAATCGATTGTTGTCGGGTGAAGATAGCGACATCAGCCGACTGGTCTTAGATCTCGCTGATTCTGCGCAAGCAAGAAAAAAAATGCGTCAGACCCAAGGTCACCTTAATTGGATCAAGTATTTCATGAAACACGAAATTTCAGTTTTGAAAAAAATGAGAAAAGTGTGCTCCGAAGTGGGTTACCCTATCTCTCAGGTGGCACGAGATCAATTGCGCCTTCGGTCTGTGCTTGAATGAGCCAATTGCGTACGTGCCGAAGGAGTTCAGAATCAGCTAGGTCGAATGTGCATTGAATGGCATGAGTTGAGGGCTGGGCCTCCTGCCAGGTTCGCGATACTGAAACTAAAACCGTACGCTTTTTTGAAAACATCGAGTCCCACAACGGTGAGTTTAAGCCAAGTACTGTGCCCTTCGGAACAACAGCGGTGGTCTCGATGGTAACGCCTTTCTCATCGATCTCACGAATTCGATAAGGAACCTCAAGGTGAATCACGGGTTGACTCATTGGACTCAATGTTCGAACGTTCGGTGTTTGGTCTTTCAGCCTGTCAGACTCAACCCAACGGCCCAACTTTGAGATGAAGACATCGCGTACCAACGGCTTCACGACGAAGTCATTAGCACCCATCGAAATGGTTTGAGAGATAATTTTCGAGTCGGCCAGGCCAGAAGCCATCATGACCGCTATGTCATTGCCAAACTGGTGACGAATTTCTCTGAGGGTTTCAAGGCCCTCGAGAGCCTGTGAAAAATTGATATCTAAGATAATCAGAGTTGGCCTGTGTGCCGAAACGGCCTTCATGAGAGCGTCAGGTGTGGTAAACGAGAAAGCTTTGATTCCGAATTTGTGTAACGCAAAAAGTACTAAGCGGTTGAAGTCGATGTCATCATCTGCCACATAGACAACTTTTTGAAAATCGTGAGGTGATACGCTCATGCTGCGTTGTACCCCTCAAATGTTTTAGCTAGTGAGAACTGAGCGCCAACAGCTTGAACCTCTAAGGTGTAGAAATTAGGAGTCGAAGAAGTATTCACGGTTGGCACAGCAATGAACAAAAGCTCTTGCACTAGTTTTTGGTTTGAGTTGTTAGACGCTAGCGTGACGGGTGTTGCCATTGTGAATTTGATCGGTGCCTCAATCATAAAGCCTGAAGGCGAGATTCTCTGGATTTTTCCACCGAGAGAAAATGAACCTATTGGCATTTGAGCGCCCTGAAAAGTACACCTCAATAAGTTACTGATTTTTGCGATCTTAGCCAATTTGTTCATGAGGCTAAGAGCTCTGATCGGCTTGAGACAATAGTCGCTTGCCCCCAGTGAAATGCACCGCTGTATCACCTCGATATCTCGGTTTGCAGAAATCACCATGATCGGTATCTGTCGAAGTAATTTGTCTGCCTGGCAGGTTGCAATGAATGCGAACGGATTGCCCTTCGGAAGACTGATATCGATGGTGATTAAGTGAGGGGCCTGGGTTTTTAGAAAGCTCATGGCCTCATCAAGTGAGTTGACAAGGGTCGGCACCCAGTCGGCGCTTTCAAAAAGGCGCCGTAGTAAGAGCTTTTGCGTTGAATCGGCTTCGACTATCAGTACTGATTTAGCCACTCACACTCCCGTTAACCAACCGAGTTTCTATGATCAGTGACGGCGCCACTTTCATAGTCAGCAATTGCCTGCACGAATTTGACAAATTTGACGTAGGTTCGATACGATGAAAAATTTTTATTTGCCTCGCATCCAAATCGAACATAAGAAATTTGATCGTCAATTTGAGAAATCTTTGACCGCACTGCAAATCCCAGGCGAATTCGAGTGCTTCGGGTAAACTGAAACTCTAGACAAATCTCGGTGTCATCTGTCTTCACTGATTCGAGTAGTCTCGTTGGTACTCGAAATGAACAGCCGGTCTCGCTCAGTTCAAGTAAATTCACTGGGGCTGGCGATGTGCCGTTGATCAGGCAATAGATTTGGGTCATTTCGTTTAGAAAAAACCGTTCTGACTCACGTCGTTCTTTCTCGGCTTTCGCTGCGCGAATCTTCGTGAGGCTCACCACATTAGATTTTGATGCCTCGTTGTCTGCCGTGCCTGTTTTATTCTTTGTCGGTCTTTTGATGTGCTTTGACATAAATGTGCTTACTCCCTCATGAGTCTTATCGGACGCACGCGGCACTTGTGTGAGCACTATTTGAGGCAAAAACCCGTCAAAAAATTGTCAAAACGCGGTGACCCTTGAGGCCTGATGACTCTTAGTAAAGAACTCAAGCTGCGGAAAGAAAAAGGTGTGTACCAAGTTATGCTCCCAGACGTGAGTGTGCGAATCGGCGGCACCAGCATCCCAGGTCACGTCAACGGGTGACCAAATGCCGTCGAGAAAAACTTCATTCCAGGCGTGGGTAGGCGAAGTGTCAGGGTCTAAGTCAGCCCAAGATTCTCCCATCTCGGGTTGAATTGCGAAACCAGATATCACTCTGGCCTTAATGCCAAGGGCACGCAAAAGTGCGGTAGTCAGAGTAGAGAAGTCTGAGCAGACCCCAGTCTTACGATTAAATGCTGAGACGGCGTCATGAGGCTGGTTCAGGTAGGTTTGATCTTCGGTTGATCTCAAGTCATAGGTGAGGTAGTTCGCCACCCAGTCGTGTACGGCCAGTGACTGTTCTTTCGGTGAAAGTTGCGCTACATGGTTGTTTGCGCTGGCGTTGGCAACAATTGTTTTTGCAGTAGAAATAATTTGTGGATCGTCGCTTTGTGCCATGGTGGTTGGTAGTAAGTATTCAAGATTGCGAGGGTCAGTGTTCGTGACCTCAAAATTTGCAATCCAGCGAAAGTTGACGCCATAAGCCTGGTTCTCAGAAGTGGCAAAAAGCCTGAGTTGGTATTTTCCGGCACCATCGTAAAAATAGAAAGTTCCTTGTAGGGCGCCGTGCTCGACTTTCAGTACGCCGCCTTGTTTTTCAGCGCCCCCATCTTTAGTAAACTCAAAGAAAGCAAAATTGTATTGGGCGCCAATGTTGCCATTGTAACTGATTTTGCTTTCACCTGTCTGTGTGTCTGCCAGGGTTAGGCCTCTAATGGTCACCGGGGCTGCGTGGGATACCTGAGTGGCCGCAATGAGTGAGGCAGTGCAAGAAAGCAAGATCGCGAAAGACGCTATTGGGCGCAAATTAACGTTAAACTGAAAATACATATTAAACCCCGTTCCCTTGATACTCGTTAGCGCCCGATTGGGAGTTGCGTCAATTATATATCACTGTTCGATACAGCGTTTCGAGCTATGATCTGACTTTATGAGAAAAAATCGCCAAAACTTGAGCAGTCGATTTCTGGTTAAGACTCTATTTTGTATATTGTTTTTGTGTTTGTTTGTTCGAGCGCCGCTAGCCTCACTATTAAGCGATACGGCGGCGATGCGCGACTTGAGTGAGGGTCTGCTTTCGCAATTTAACCCAAAGGGCGTCGCGATGATTCCTAGTTGGGATGACGACGATTTCTTTGAACTCGGCATTGCGTTGGGGGCGGTTCAAAGCAAGAGCTTGTCGCTTCCGCTGAGTGAGTTACCGGGGTTAGAGTCGGTATCTAATGACGTGAGCAAGTTGCCGCTATTGCCAACCGTTCCGGTACCCTACCTACGCATTCATCCGTATTCTACCGTTGATCTGACGGCGCAAGGCATTCCGCCCATCTCAATTGGGTCATCGGGTGTGGGTTCGTGGAATGTCGGATTGAGTTGGGCATACCTCGAACAATTTACCTTCGGACTGCCAATCAAGGCTGGCGTTAAGTTGAACTACTTCAACTCAAAAATTGAGAAGCTCCCAGACATTTCGGTAACCGAAACGGGATTCTCGCTTATGCAAACAGTGGGAAAGTCGTTTGGAAAACTCGGGCTAGTAGCTGGATTTGGTTTTGTGCAAGGAACGCTTGGTCTAAAGGCAAGCGCGAGTAAGTTCGCGTTATCAGAAACTCCAAAGTCACTAGGAACTTTGTTTTCACTCGGAAGTTTTTATCAATGGGGAGCATTTCGAACTGGCTTAGAGTGGAACTGGATTGGCTCAGTTTCGTCTGGAGCCCTAAAACTGGGGTTTTCATTATGATTTACTTCTATTTTCTTCTACTTCAGCTCACCCAAATGCTTGGGACGGCTGTGTTTGCCTCAGACGAAGAGGTAAGTCATGACTACGAGATTGGTCGCGAAGAGGCAGTGTTTTTCTACAAGACTCAGAAGTGTGCGACGGCTTTAGAGAAGATCGAAGAGATTCAGGCCGAAAATCGCTCAGACTACGAGCTCTATAATCTTTCTGGCCTGTGCAAAACAGAATTGAAAGATTATGCAGGTGCCCAGCAGAGTTTTTTGAAAGCCCTTGATGTTTGTGATGACCCAGAAACCCGCGCCCTGATTCGCCTGAATATGGCTGAAACCTTGAAGGCTCAAAAAGATGTTGCGGGCAGTTTACAGCAGATCAGAAAGGCTTTGGCTGAGGCGCCGAATTCAGAAGTGGTCGCAAAGGCGGCCAGTGGCACAGGCGGTGCTGGGTTGGTGAAGAAGCTAAAATCCTCAAATGAAAAATCGCTAAGATTTTCAGGAAAATTCGCGGCCGGTACAACCTTTGATACCAATGCGTTGCTGCGAGCGGGGGGTAGTGAAAACGCTCTGAGCGTGTCATCACTCAAGGGCATGAGTGTGCCAGTGTCGGCCTCGGCTCGCGCAATCTTCTCTGACGACGGCGGTGGCATCTATGAGACGCCGTTAAAAATTTCTTATCAGCCCTACCTCACGAAAGAATTGCGCACTTTGTCTGCAATTGATTTGGGAGCGGGATTCAACTCTCTATGGGTACTCAGTGGCTCGAAACGTGTGGGTATGGGGCTTTGGGGTCACGGATTTTTTACCAATGCCAACGGTTATCAAGCGCTGTTGTGGGAGACTCGGCTTTCTCCGACACTGACTTTCGGCATCAGTGACAGCTCAAAGAAGAGAATCACCATCAGCTTGCCTGTGAACTTGGGAAGATTTGCGAATGACTCTGAAACCTATTCGATTCGTAAGTCCTACACGAGGTTTGAGGTTGCTGCTGATTTGCGTGAGCCAACGACCGATGCCATTGCCGTGGGCGCAGGAGTTGGGGCCTTTCTTCACGAGACGGTTGGCGAACAAATGCAAAATTACGGTTTTAAGGCGTCACCTCATCTTGCAAAACGCTTTTGGGGTCTATTTGATTTCAATGCGCAAGTTGATTACCGTTACTCGTATTTTCCAAACACTACCGAGGTGAGAAGTGATCACTTTATTTCGGGTGGCTTAGATTTGTCGTCGCGATTTCTCAAAAATCTCATAGGAGAGAGTGCCCTCACCGGAGTTCTGGCGGTGGCATTTGAAAAAAATACGTCAACCCAAAGTGCCCAAACCTATTCACGTACGGTGCTTTCGTTGGGAGTTCAATATGATTGGTAGGCAAAAATTCAGCAAAAGTAATATGAGAGATTGTAGAAGAACGGCGCTAACCGTTACTCTGATTGGGTTGCTGGCGGTGATTTCCGTCTCACAGGCCGCTTCAGATTCTGTAGCGCCGCCCCAGGTGATACATGTCGGCACCCTCATTGCCGTCGAGGGAAGTGTTACCGTGATCAGAAAAAGTGATTCAGGTGAAATGCGAGAAATTGGCAAAGTGGCGCTTTCAATAAACGACAGTGACCAGGTAGAGACTGGAGCCAGTTCAAAAGCTAAACTACTTTTTTCTGATCGATCACTTTTTCTTTTAGACTCAGATTCGGCCCTGCGATTTCACGGCGATAAGGATCTCTCTGAATACGAAGTGACTCGCGGAAAGGTTCGCGCTCTCGTTGGAAAGCGAAAACGAACGAATCGATTTGTCATTCGATCACGGTCGGCGGTCATGGGTGTGCGGGGTACCGAGGTCGCCATTGGCGACGGCGAATTGGCCTGCGTTAGCGGCTCTTGCGAAATCGAAAACGGAAAAGAAAATTGGACCTTAAAAAGCGGTGACTCTTGGAAAGAACAAGACGGCAAAGGTTCGGTTTCGAAGACCTCAAAAGAGGATATTGATCGACGTTTCTCTAACCCAAGATCAGAAAAACTCAAGTCGCAGCACGATGATGATCTCAAGGACCTGAAGAACTCGAAAACAACGTTCGCCAATCGGGCCAATGAAGCTCCTTCGGCCGACCAAACTAAAGATCAAGGTGCAGTAGAGCCGATTAATAAGAACGATCTTGTCAATCTCGTTGAAGGTTCGACCCAATCTGAAGCTGAGGGAATACTTCAAGAAGCGGTAGACTTTGATCACAACCTGCATGAGTTGCCCCTCACTAGCCACCGAGATTTTCAGACAAGTTCAATGGGGGTAGATGTTGTGCACGAGCAAATTGGCCGTAAGTTCAATTTTATTCTCGAGCAGCATGAGATTGCTCCAAATGTTAAATAAATGATTTGAGGTGCAGTGATGAAATCTATAAAACCTATTTTAGTTTTGCTTTCAGTTAATTTTGTTGTGAGCTGTGGGAGTGGCGAAAGAAAAATTTACGACGCCCCGCTTTTTCAGTTGTCAAAAATTGGAGCCATTCAAGAGCGCAAAAACCTAGAAGCAAAAGCTGCGACGGTTTCTGAAAACTGCATTGTGTCGAGTTATCAGTTTCGAGTGACTGACGCTAATGGAGATCTGCTGATCGACCGAGTTGATCAGGTACGCCCAGATTTTTCAAAGATTGGCAGTATTTCTGGCTCTCCGTCGATTGATCGACTGATTTCTGCCTTTAACATCAAAGAAAGCTTCACCCTACCCTTTGTCGATTCGAATGCCGAATTGGCAGCAGCTCAGATGTCTTTTATCGGGGTGGTCAAACTCTGTGACGAAATCTGGGGCGGTGCCGGCAAAATTTCGACACTGACTACCCAGTTTTATGGAGGGGGCACCTTTGATTTGACCGCAAATAGTACGCAGACTAGCGATCTTTGCAGCTCAGATGCAACCTGCTTGGTCTCGACCTCGTATGCGAGCCCGTTGATTCCATCTAAGTTAGACGATAGTTTGCAAAGCTTTATTGATAATGATGATAAGAAGAATTTTGTGCCAGTGAGACTTCTTCACACGGGGGTAGATTGCAAAGATGATGCTGCGAGTGGTGGCACTCGAAACAAAATCGCTGTTGAGATGAGTTTGGGTTCAGGCACCGAAGCCATCGTGAGCGACTTTAAGGGCACCGATGCGAATTCGTATGAGCTGGTCGAAAATGACGAAAATCCTACGGTGCTTGTTTCACTTATTCCTGATTTTGACTACAAAGTGACCTTCACTCAGGGCTCGGGTACGGGGTGTACTTTAGGAAAAACCAATGAAATCACGGTGAAAATCGCTCATTCTGAGGTCTTCGATGCCAGCCAAAATCGCATTGCCCAAATGGTCGACCGCACCGTCGCCTGGTAATGGCCCTTCATTTCAATTAGTTATGTGTAATTGACGGCAGGGGTAAATCGGCGTTATTCTATAAGGGTATGAGAAAAACACAAAATTTGGCGTTAGTTGCGTTGATCGTTTTTTCTGCCGCTACATTATGGAGAGCGCAGGCGAGTACGTTTGGAACGACCGCAAAGGCGCCACCCCCGTTTTACTATGGTGGGACCTTTTCGTGTATTCAGGCAGGAAAAACTACCGAAAATTATGCAGTCGGATTGTATGTGCAGGCAGATCAAAAAGCCGGGCGAGTATGTGTTTCACTTGAGAAGTCTAAATGTGAGAAAAAGAACTTGAGTGATGAGGCTAGACTTGAAGCCGATCTCAGAAGTTTGAATCAGCAAGATTGGGTTACAATTGCCGAAATGAAAGCCTGGAGGGTCACCGACAATGTGGGTGGCTTCAGAGTAACTAATAATGACACTTCGGGGTTTGCCGTGATGCCGCCGCAGATCTTGCTGTCAATCAAAGGTCTTTCGAAAGCTTGTCTCGCCGCTGGTATTTTGCGGCGGTATTAGAGAGACTCAGTTCGTCTATGAAACTTCACCCCTGCCAAACTTGCGGTGCGTGCTGCACCAAATTTACTGTGAAGTTCTATTGGCGTGAAACCGAAGATCCGACGTTGAGAGTTCCAACTGAACTCACGGTTGAAAACGGCCCCTTTCACAATGCCATGCAAGGTACAACTTCGAATCGCCACATTCGTTGCGTCGCGCTTCGCGGCCAATTGTGTAAGCAAGTCTCGTGTTCGATTTATGAGCATCGTCCGACGCCCTGCCGAGAGTTCATGGCGTCGTTTGAAGATGGCACCAAGAACGAACGCTGTGATCAGGTGAGAATCGAGATTGGTTTGAATCCGCTGACTCGCAATGATTGGTCAGAAAAACAGCCGCTAGAGAAAAGTAAGGCGTAGAAAACTATAAACCCCAAGGCTGAAAAAAATCACCGATACGGTGGGGTATTCGCCCAGCATCCAACCTTGAGAATATGAAAGGCTAACGGCTGAGGTGAGCATAAAGCCGATGGTTAAGAGCGACAGGCTGAGACGCTTCGAGTTTTGATCGAGCACTTGGTTCATTTCGCCTAATTGGTCAGAATGAATTTCGAACGCGAAATCATCTTGTGCGAATTTTCGAAACATCCAGCGAATTTGTCTCGGCAAAACCTGCAATAGGGCCGCGACGTCTTTTGAAATCCACAGCAGTTCTTTAGTGAGTTTTTGTGGTGAATACTGGCTGCGAACGATGTCTTGAATGAGGTCTTTACCAGAGGCCATCAAGTCAAAATCAGGGTCAAGGGTTCGGCCCATACCCTCGATTGTCACGATCGCCTTGAACACAATCATCCAGTCGCCAGGCACTTTGATTTCGTATTTTGTCGCAATTTTTGTCGCTTCAATGAGAATTTTTCCGGCGTTCAGGTCTTTGAGTGACAAGCCCATGTAGGGAGACAGAGTATTTCTCAGCTCTCTTTGAAACCCATCGAAGTCAATCGAGGCGCCAGCGGCACCGAGTTCAGCGTAAAGAAAACAGAGGTTTTCATAGTCTTCGGTAAGCAGCGCCATAACCATATTTGCCAATTGGTCGCGTGATTTGGGCGAGAGCCTGCCCACAATTCCAAAATCAATGATGCCCAGGCGATTTCCAGGCAAGATAAAGAGATTTCCGCCGTGTAGGTCGCCATGAAAAAGACCGTCGAGCATGATGGATTTAAAGAAAGCGCGCGATCCGACTTGCACCACAAATTTTCGGTCAATGTTTGCGGCCTCGAGGGCCTTGGTGTCAGTGACCCGAATGCCTTCAAATTTTTGTTGAGTGAGAATGCGGTTGGTGCTCAACTCTTTGTACACTTTTGGAATCGCTATTTCAGGAAAGGTCGAAAGATTTTCGGCCATTTTCTGCATGTTATTCGCTTCGACCTTAAAATCGAGTTCATAAGAAATAGAGCGAAAAAATTCATCGACGATGATAGTGGGGCCAATAATTTGAGTTTCAGGCACGTAGCGCTCAAGCAGGTTGGCGAGGAATGCTAAAAGAGAAATATCGTTTTCGATCTGTTTCGAAATATCGGGCCGCTGCACTTTGATGACGACTTTTTCGCCGGTAAACAAGGTGGCTTCATGCACTTGCCCGATGCTAGCCGCCGCGAGGGGTGACGGGTTAAATTCGGCAAACGCTTTTTCAATCGGAATGCCGAGTTCTTTTTCGATTTGCGCACGAACAATATCGCCAGACAGGGGCAAGACCCCGTCTTGAAGTTTCGTAAACTCTTCGATGTAGGCTTCGGGTAGTAGGTCTGAGCGGGTCGAGAGCACTTGCCCGAGCTTCACAAAGGTGGGGCCCAGTTCTTCAAAGGCCATGCGCAGTCTTTCTGGCATACTGCGGTCAACTTGGGGTGACGCAAAGGCAGCTAATCGGCTAGGAAGAAATTTTTCAAGCTGCATTCGCTCGACAATATCGGCAAAGCCATGTTTGGCGAAGGTGCTCAAGATTTGTCTGAGTCTGCCCACATTTTTAACGGCCTGCCCGATGCGTTTTCCTGTTTTTAGTATTCGCATTTGCTACCTTTTTCTACGACCCTTTTGCGGCTTATTTGCCGAATTTTTTGCCGGGGTGCTAGCGGGTTTATCTTCTGTAGGCTCAGCTTCGTCATCTGCTCCATCGACCGAAGCTGACAGAACGAAGTCAATTCGTCGTTGCTCGATACTGGCTTTCGCAACCCGCACTTTTACTTCAGTGCCGATTTCGAAACGTTTTCGAGTTCTCTTGCCTACCAAGGCCATTTCATTTTCTCGCCACACGTAAGTATCATCATTCATGCTGTCGACGGGCACCATGCCTTCGACATACGGTTCGTCGAGAGCGACAAAGAATCCGCTTTCAAGAACTCCGACCACCTTACCCACAAAGTCTGAGCCGACATGTTGAATCATGATTCTCACTTGTTTCAAGCGAATGGCTTCGCGATCGGCGTCAGAGGCAATGCGTTCACGGTAACTACAGTGTTCGGCTATTTCGGTCAGTTCTTTAGTTAACGTGTCACGGTTGAAGTGCTGTTTTCGAATGCACATTCTTATCACGCGGTGAACGATCAAGTCGGGGTAGCGACGAATCGGGCTCGTGAAATGAGTGTAGCCTGGTGAGGCTAAACCGAAATGGCGGCCAGGCTCTGCTGAATAAATCGCTTGTCGCATCGACCGCAAGAGTGCCAAATTCAAGGTAGTTTGGGCGGGATGGCCATCTAACCTTCGAATTAAATCAGAAAGTACTTCGGGCAAGTTGCTGGATCCGATGGCAACACTGACGCCGGCGGTTCGAGCCAACTCTTGAAATTGTTGAAGCGCCTGATTCGAAGGTTCTTCGTGAACACGAAACAAAAAGGGTAGCCCGTTTTTGACTGCCCAATCGGTCGCACCTTCATTGGCGGCAATCATGAATTCTTCGATAAGGCGATGGGCATCTAAACGTGGACGCCTAAAGATCTTAGTCGGATTACCCTCTTTGTCGACCCACACCTCTGCTTCAGGTAAGTCAAAATCAAGTGATCCGCGAAAGTGGCGGGCTTTTTTCAAAATGAGGTAGAGTGCGACGTGTGGGGCAAGCTCCCACTTCGGATCACTCGCTCGATTATTTCTCCAGTCATCGATCTCGTTTGAAATCTCGGTGTAGGTCGCGCGGCGTTTACTTTCAATGACGGCCTCATGCATGACGGTGCTGATTCGGTTACCTTCTTTGTCAAAAATCATTTCGGCAACCAAAGCCAGTCTGGGTACTTTGGGTTTTAAACTGCAAAGGCCTTCAGAGAGAGCACCGGGAAGCATGTGAAAAGCACGCTCAGGAAAGTAAACACTGGTTCCTCGAGAGTGCGCGTCTTTGTCGAGCGCGGTGCCCTTGGTGACGTAAGTGCTGACGTCGGCAATGGCTACCCAGAGTTTGAACCCCTTTGGGTGAGGTTCTACGGTGACGGCATCATCGAAGTCGCGAGCAGTCTCGCCATCGATGGTGAAAAAAGGCAGGTTTCGAAAGTCTTTTCTGAGTCCGTGTTCGACCTCTGAGAGATCGAGGGTGAACGATTCGGCCTCTTTTACTGCGGCAGCCGGATGTTCTTCGACTAGCCCGTACTCGTTTGCAATCATGGTAACGTCAATTGAAGCGGGTAGCAGTTCGCCGAAATTCTCGACAACCTCTGCGGTGACCGAAAAATCACCTTCTTCGTGAAAGTGTAGTTTCGCCCTTACCCAGTCGCCCGCTTTGAGTGCGATCGAAGAGGTCGGAACCCAAACTTGTTCTTTCGTTTTCTTTCGTTCGAAAACGATCCAGCCACAATTGTGTCCGCGGCCAGACTGAGGTTGGGCGTGAGTGCCACGGGCCCCATCGGTTTCGTGAACCTGTTTAGCCTCTTTGAGGCGTTTTTGAATGAGGGCAGCTTCAGGGCGAATGCGCTGAATGGGTTGTGAAGCTCGGCTGTTTCGGCCGTCACCTCCTCCTCTCGGTTCTCTTGGACTCCCTGCCCCGACTGGAGTGATCGGGCTTGGGCCTGAAGCCGAACGTGAACCGGGGCCTCGAAAGACTCCAGGTTTTTCAGAAGGAAGAAACTTGCCTACAAGCTCTCGAAAACGGTGTTGCACCACTTCGATGTTGAGCACTTCACCGCGTTTATTGAAGCTGACTTCAACTCGGTCACCATGAAAAAAGCGCGAAGCGAGATTGGGCGGTAGAAAGCCATCTTCGTAGCGGCGGTCTTCAAAGATGAGAAAACCAAAACCTCTGGCATTTTTGTCAACACTGGCTTTCACTTTTTGATCGGGTTCAGAGCCATGTTTGCGTGCAAGCGGGTCTGAGCCGCGTTTAAACTCTCGTTGAAGGGGGCGGTCTATTCGGGGCCTTGATTCGAGGTCATGCTTCTTTTTGCCGTCAGAAAAGCGGTTTCTAGTCGGATTGATGATAGGTTTGCCCTTACCCTCATCACCCTTTGATGGCACTGAGCCCCGTAGTGGCTTTCGATCGCGCCGACTACCGGTCTTTGGGTCATCGGCCGTCTTGCCTGACTTGGCCCAGTCGCCTTGAGAGTTTTGCTTACCTGAACGTCTTTGATGCTTTTGTTTTTTCTTCATGTGCTCAATAAAAATTTGAGCACAGAATTCAAATTATTACAATGAAACAGACATGTCGCACGGATGAGTTTTTCCGGTAGCGTCTTCGCATCGAGTGATTGAAAAGTTACTAATCGTGAGTTTCGCACACATTTGCTCGGCCACGGCGACGTTGAATCCCCATTTGAGGGCGCCTTCGTTCTTGATGACTTTCTTCGTTGAATTGCCCAATAAGAAGACTTCGGTGCCGTCTGTGCCCACAATACCTGCTGCGAGGCTGTTCGTCGTTTTCACTTTACCGCCAGCGGTTCCGTCGAGTTTGATACTAGTACAGGCATCTTCATAACCACTGCCTGAGCACCCAAATGGAGTGCAAATACCAAAATAGACATTGAAAAAGCTGGCTTTCTTACTACCCCAGCCGCCTGAGGCTGAGAATGAAACTAAGTCGCCTGGCTTGACGGTGTAGCCTGTTGGAAAAGCGTAACTACCACTAGGGTCGTCGGTCGTCAGGCGATAGAAGGGTGTGTACTGTGACTGATCAAACGTGAGAAAAGACGGAGACCCTGGATTCACCACGAAGATAGTTCTTTTGCAAACTTGAACTCCTTCAGAAGTGAGCAGTGTTCCTGCGGTGTCTTTGCAGTTTTGTTCGAAATTTGGAGCTGCCGGAGTCACTTGTGCGGTAGTTGCCACGGGCGCTTGTGCCGCTACGGGTGGAGCGTCGGTGCCGCAGCCAACGAGAGTTGAAAGGGCTACGCCAACTGCAACCAGTGAGCTAATTGAATTAAACTTTGGCAATGTAATAAAGTTCTTCATAGAGGCTAAGCTATTCGAGAAACATGCCAAGGCGAAGGCTGGGTGGTGAGCCCAGAGCCCTTATAAAGTGCTTGCAAAACAAGTAGTTACGCTACCTTGAAAAACGACCTGTCAGAATTTCATGCGCTGATTGTCGAAGTTTTAGACAGTTAGGTAGAATATCTTCAGTGTCTCTTGAATGCTAAAAAGGCAAAAGTTGACCGAGAGTTGAGAGAATTCGATAAAATATCATTAACCAAATTGATCCCAAACTTTCTCAAGTGCTTTGGTCCGGGAACTGCCCAATTAAAGGTGGGAGCTTGTCTAATTGTGCGCATAAACATAGTAGTCCTCTATTTCAAGTATTTCGGTTCCCGGTCTTAACTTCAGTGAAGAAAGTCTCGGACTATCTTCGTCTATTTGTGAGTAAAAGACTCCGGGATGGAGGGCTGAAACTTCTGACAGGTACATCTTAGAATAGCCCATCTTTTGGTAGCCGCTCATCGTTGCCAAGCCCCAAGAGTTTAGATTTTGGCCAAATTTACTGAGGGCACCACAGGTCACATTCAGGTTATTGTGTTTCAATAAATAGAAAAAATTTTCTTCGTTTTTAGATTTTTCAAGAATGATGGGCCATATCGAGTTGCCAAAGATGTGAGTTCTGCTTCTGCCACTTGAGTTGATCTCCCACCAGGTTCTCATTTGTGACTCAGTCGTGCATCGAACAAGGAGTGTTTGATTCGTCTTGGGTGGCATTTCTCTCAAATCGTTTTTATAGGTAATAGAGACAATTGCATCTGAATCTTTCTTGAGAACCGTTGTCCAGTCAGACTCTAAGGTAACCGAACGCGGAATTCTGAACCAAATTTCTTTTGCAGTGTAGTCTGACAGATTTCGAAAGGTGTTGGCAATTTTCTCAATCTCAGTTGCATTTGTTTGGTCGGCCGATATTCGAGCAAAATTGAATTTTGGCCACAGAGGCTCATTTTTCCAAAGATAAATTGAACCCCAAGGAAACCGAGTGATCGAGCAAAAACTTTTTAAAAAACTATCTTCAGCATCTTGCCAATCATAGGATTGTGTCATTAATTGAGTGCCTCTTGATAGGTAGTGTTTCATAAAAACCTTGGCAAAGGCCATCGAAATTGGCATGACAAATTACCTAATCCCATGCCGCTAAAAATTCTTTTTCAAAATTCTGAGATCGTATTTGTTGATAAGCCATCTGGCTTTCACGTGCATCCGCCTGAAGACTCGCGACACAAAATTCCTCAGGGCAAATCGTGTTTGCATTTGCTTCGAGACCAATTGGGTCAGTGGGTTTATCCGTTTCATCGACTTGATGGAGCGACTTCGGGCGCATTGGGGTTTGCGCTGAGTTCAGAGGCCGCGGCAAAATGGTCGCTGCTTTGGCGAACTCCCGAGGTCACCAAAACTTACCTCTGTGTTGTTCGTGGTCGCATGAGTGAAAAGGTGACGATCGATTACCCACTCAAATCGCTCGAAACGGGCGAATTGAAAGACTGTGTATCGGTATTTGACCCTCTGGCGTCGATCGAATTGCCGTTTGCCGTGGGTCGCTACCCGACTTCTCGCTACTCGCTGGTTAAAGTGCAAATCGAAACCGGCCGCCAGCATCAGATTCGGCGACATGCTGCTCACATTTCACACCCGTTGATTGGCGATACCATTTACGGTGACGGCAAGCACAATCGATTTTTTAGATCCCAATTTAATCAAAGTGAGCTTTATTTAAGGTCGTGGAAAATCGAGACCCCAGAGTTTTCGGTCACCGCCCCTTGGAAATCTCGTTGGCATCAGTGTTTTGACTTGTTTGGTCTGTGTGCCTTTAGGTAAGTGTATAGGCCATGGCAACTTCAATCAATTCAGGCGATACGCACCGAAAACCTAGAACGATCATGGAACCTTTCAAGATTAAGGTGGTCGACGACCTGCCGTTTCCGACCCGCGAAAGGCGAGAGGCGAACTTGCTTGAGGCAGGTTACAACCTCTTCTTGGTTAAAGCCCGTGAAGTGACTTTCGACTTCTTAACTGATTCAGGAACCACCGCAATGAGCGCCCAACAGTGGGGCGCTATGATGGTGGCCGACGAAAGCTACGCCGGCTCAAAGAGCTACGAAAAATTCGAAAAAGTCGTGAAAGACCTCACTGGTTATCAGTATTTGATTCCGACTCACCAAGGCCGGGCGGCCGAGCGGTTGCTCTTTTCGGCAAGACTCAAACCCGGAATGAAAATTCCATCAAATAATCATTTTGATACCACGCGAGCAAACATTGAACAGATGGGGGCTGAGGCCGTTGATTTGGTCATCGAAGAGGGTAAAAATCCGGCGAGCACACACCCGTTTAAAGGAAACATCGATCTCGTAAAGCTTGATGAGTTCTGCCGGCTCAATCGCGATGTCATTCCGTTAGGAATGCTCACCATCACGAACAATACAGGTGGAGGTCAACCCGTTTCGCTTGAGAACATTCGCGGCGCTTCGGCGATCTACCGAAAGCACCAGATTCCATTTATTCTCGATGCGTGTCGATTTGCTGAAAATAGTTATTTCGTTAAAGAGCGCGAGCCCGGCCAAAATGAGCGAACCGTAAAAGATATCGCCAAAGAGACTTTCGGACTGGCCGATGGTTGTATGATGAGCGCCAAGAAAGATGCACTAGTTAACATTGGCGGATTTATCGCCCTCAAAGCGAATGATTGGGTCGAAACCTTGCGTGGACTACTCATTCTCACCGAGGGGTTTCCGACGTACGGAGGCCTTGCCGCGCGCGACCTTGAAGCCATGGCTGTGGGCCTTGAAGAAGTCTTAGAAGAGCGGTATTTGGCTTACCGTATCGCCGTGAGTCGATACATGGCAAAAGGTCTTAACGACTTAGGCATTCCGACCGTGCAGCCAGCCGGCGGACACGCTGTTTACGTCGATGCCAAAGCATTTTTGCCTAAAATTCCGAGTGAGCAATACCCCGGGCAAGCCTTGGTGGTCGAATTTTATCGAACCCTAGGCATTCGCAGCTGTGAAATCGGCTCGGTCATGTTTGGTTCTTGGGCAAACGGCAAGTTTCAGCCTTCAGCGATGGAGCTAGTGCGACTGGCGTTTCCACGCCGCGTCTATACTCAAAGTCATTTTGACTACATCATTGAGGGTATGGAAGAGGTAGTGGCCAATAAGTCTCAGATCAGGGGTCTGAAAATGGTTCACACCCCGCCTTTCTTGAGGCACTTCACAGCAAGGTTTGACTTGGCGTAATAGTTTCTTGATCTCAGTTACAACTGGTTGTAACCTACCGGCATATGTCAAATTCAAGTTCGCTCGGGGCGTTGAGAAAACGGTTCTTTAGTTTGTTCGGAATTTTTCCATTAACAATCTATGTCGTCTTTCACCTTTGTAACAACCTATCAAGCCTTCAGGGACCTGAAGCCTTCAATGCTATTTACGACAAGAGTCGTGCCTCTCCAATCATCATTCCGATCATGATTTTGTTGATCTGGATTCCCATCATGTTTCATGGAATCTATGGTCTGTCGTTGGCTTGGAAATCTCGTTATAGCCCAAGCCAATTTCCGTACTTTGAAAATTTGAAATACATTTTGCAAAGACTGAGTGGGATTGGACTGCTTCTTTTTATTCCCGCCCATTTGTTGAAAGCAAAAATTTTACCCACGCTTGATGGACACCCTGCAGACTTCGCACACATGGCCGAAGCGTTTTCTGAGCCTTTAACGTTAATCGTTTACATTCTTGGAGTGCTCGGTGTGGCTTATCACATTGGTAACGGCCTTTGGCAGTTTTCAATCGGTTGGGGCCTGACCGTCACTGAAGCGGCGATGAAAAAAATGCAAGTGGTTTCAATTCTCGTATTCTTGGCTATTTCAGCCATGGGTTATGCCGCCATTGGCGGCTTCTTGATGTCTCATTAGAGACCTGATCAACTCAACGTCATATGAATACCAAAATGAGTCGACCTTGTCTTTCGGTGCTTACTGGGCTTCTCGCTTTTCAAGTGCTATCCGCTATGGGTGTGGCTCAAGCAGAAGACCAACCGGTTGCTTCTGCAGCCCCGATTGCGTCGCCCACGGTGTCGCAGCCGCCGGTCACCGAGCGGCTGATTGTTTCAGAGTTTGATGCGAGTTCGAGGTCTAGTTTACGCTACAAGGCCGGTGCCAGTTCTGAGTTTTGGGTCATCGCCGGATACCACAGAACCTTAGTTGAAAGTCTTCAAGCATCAGCTCGAATTTTTCTTGATTTCGCAGAGACCATGACCATTTTTGATCTGGTTCTTGGACCCACCTTAAATTTTCCAGTTTTTGGTGCGGCACATGAGGGGCCTGAAAATTCTTTCTTTCTTTCGTTCGGCGCTGGCATTCGGTGCGAAAAGGCACCAAAAGCAACTCAGTATGGGTTTTCTTATTCGGTTGAGACCGGTAAGCGGTTCACGGTAACGAAAAGTATCAATTACAAGCCAGAGTTTCGAATTACCGGCAATACAATTTCGACAAATGGCCCAGATGTTGATTTTATTCCGCTTCAATTTTCCTTTTTTTGGGAATAGTCTTCTACAAAAGAAGACTCCTTTGGAGGGGAGTAGGACCATGAGTAAAAATCACACGCATGTGACAGTGTTGGGTATTATTTTCGCGGCAGCAGTGCAATTTATTGGAATTGCTCACGCAGACCAAGTGTCGGCAAAGTTAACAGCCGAAATCGCAAAAGTGACGACTAATTATCCATCAGGATACAAAGCTAGTATTTCAACGGTGTTTACCTCAGAAGCAAGAAATGTGATGGATAAAATCACGTATACTGACAATCAAGGGCAAGAGCTTGAGTACACAATCGAAGAAATTCGAAAAGGTGTCGTATTGTTACATTCGCTAGGTAAAGATCTTGTGCGCTTGAAGGGCTCAGATTTTCAAGCTGATCGCGGCGGACCCCTTAATCTTGTTTTCTATCGCACATTCTTTGGTGGCGACATTAGACAAGCTGAGTTCGAGTTCGCACCTGAAGGTGAAGCGGCTTGGAACGCTTACACACACGATACCGGTAATCGCGATCATTTTGATGGCCTGAACATCACCATCTATAAGAAGATTGGTATTCCGTCTGGCATTTCAAAAGTTAGCCTCGCAATGGGCGAAACGACTGTGCGAGATTATAACCCGACCGAACTTCCCGCTGCGACCGATTCTTTGCTAGACAGCATTTGGACAGGTCCAGGAGCTGTTTGGTTTCCTGGTTTATAATCAAACGCTCATAGAAAGTGATCAGTTTAAGTGGGGCCGAGTGACAATTGAATTTGTTGCTCGGCCCCATTCACTTTAGTCGCAGTCTATCTA
The DNA here is from genome assembly GCA_903895855.1 of Oligoflexia bacterium. Classification (GTDB taxonomy): domain Bacteria; phylum Bdellovibrionota; class UBA1018; order UBA1018; family UBA1018; genus CAITVN01. The sequence continues at coordinate 26,966 of CAITVN010000238.1, forward strand.
CTAGGGGCAGGGCAAGTGCACCTACTTTACAGCCATGCGACAAGAGTCTCGATCGGGCCGTTATCGGTCATTACTCAAGAAGCTTATTGACGACAGCGAAGTCTCCATCAAAAGTTGAAATTTCTTTAGTCCACAAGAAGTCTGGGCGATCGCTCGTTAGCCAGTCGCCGCCCACAATGCGGCCTTCACCGTCAAGGTCGAGACTGTAACGATAAATCTTTTCTGAACGTTGAAATTCTTTAGTGCCGATCACTGACTGCCAAAGTGGTTCGTCGAGCTCGTCGGTATAAATCATTTTGGTCTCGACTACGATTTTCTTGCTAGTGCGACTCACGATTTTCGATTCGAATCCGTAGACGGGATTGTTCCACACTTCTTTGAAGCGAGAAATGTCTGCAATAAAGGCTTTTTTCTGTATCCCGATGCGATTGGTAATGACCATGTGAAACGCGCCTGCGTTCACGTCTTCGCAGGATTTGATAAATGAAAGGTGGTTGAATGAGCACCGTCGGCCCATGAAATTAACCGGTGATTCTGAAACCCAAGCATAGTAGTAACTCATGAGTGCCTTGATGTCAGATGATCCAAAGCTAACTCTGATTCCGTCTGCGCTGACCATGTCTCTAGGAGCTGGCTCGCGGTGATTGATTGAAGCTGGCGACCACCCATTACAGATGCCGTTCCATGACTTGTCATGAGGCGAAACTTTGCTCCACACTTTTTTAACCGTCGGATAGTCAAATCGTCCGTTCATGATGTCGAGTTTTTCAGCCGGTGATAGCATTTCAATCGCTTGTGCCGATGCGGCCTTGGCCTCGTCGCGGGTCATGAGGTGGTACTTAAACCCGGCAGGGTTTTCTGGGTTATGCCATCGCCTTGCGATGCCACCTTGAACATTCGGCCAATAGGTGTCTGACCAAGGAATCATGCTTTCGTCGACCGAGCCTGAAAGCGGCAAAGCGTCGAAGTGGGCCTCTTGGTTGTCACCATCAATAATACTCGGCGAATTGGCTGCGTCCCAGGCATCATCAACTTCAGCACCGAATGCTCTTACAGAAAAGCTACCGGTGTACATACACAAGAATGACATACCTACTAAGAATTGATTGAATTTCATATTTTACCCCTTTTTTTGATTTCATTGAATTGGTTAACTTCAAACCTGTAGTAAGCTCTTTTATTGAACTCAACTAGATTGAACTGCTTAAACTTGGGGGGGCAAAGTTTACGAATGGTAAACGGTCGGTGGGGGGGGCTTGAACTGCGCAAAAGGCGTATGTAACACAACCACTGTAAATCGAAGTGATCTCCTCTGTTGTTCTGGTAGGGTGTTCTGGTTGGGGCTTTTTGGGTAGCTGAACGCTTTCGCATGGTTGCAGTTTACTAAACCTAAACTATCGTCGCATGCAATTTACTACGAGAATCTAGCTATAAATTCTGCTAAAAGTTACCTGTCAGACAAGAAGACAAAAAAAGAAAGAGGATTATATGAAAACGAGTGATGTGTTTGTTGGTTTGTGTTCATTAGTCGTGGCAGCGATGTTGGGTGCCGTGCCTGCGATGGCAGACCCTGTAGTTGAAAATATAAACGGCGTTTCAGGTCGTTTTGAAAATGCCACGTGTTCTGGCGCCTATTATATGACCATGAGTGCGGCTGAAAGAATGGAAGACCCGGCCTGTGAATTTAAAAAACCTGACGGCAGTGAAGACCTCGAAGCCAATAGAATTTGCATGATTAATTTTCTGAAGAAAAATGCGAAGCCAGCTCCCGCAGCGGTGCTGACTGTACAGGCAGTGACTGGCACCAAAGAATTTATGGTTAACATTGTAGAAGACGGTCGGTCTGTCTTATCGTCGCGAAGAATCGGCTATCACGGTGATGCCGAAAATGGAATCACCCTGATTTTTGATCGCGTTGGATTTACCGAAGGTGACAAGTATTCAATGGAAATCGGCCTCGTGCGTGAAGGATTTGCCGATATGGCCAGTGTGCCGGTCAATCGTCGATTTCTTGCTGACCGGTTGTACTTTTTTCCGAATGGCTGCTCACTCAAGTGGGTTGAGTAGTTAGCAGTCGGAAACGACCAGCCTCAGGCAGAAAACTCAGAAGTGCTTGTCACTCGGGCAAAGTTTGAAATGATGTGAGTAGCGCTGGTGTGGAGGTTTGCCTCTGAGAGGCCGCCACCAGACTTACTATTTGATGCATCCTGCACGAAGACCATCTTATTCCCGCGGTGATAACCGTCAATGATCGTCGAGATACAGCACATGGTAGAACCGTAACCAATGACAACGACTTCATGTTTAGCATCAGCACAGGTTTTCATGGCTTCGGCGAAAGTCTCTGCAGAGTAGCTTGAGTAGTTGTTTTTGATCACTTTCAGCTCTCGACCTTGTGGTTCGAAACCCGCCACAAAGTTTGACAGTTCGCTTTTGTGGTTAAACAGGTCTCCTTCTTGTAAGTGCTGAACATGAATGATCTGCCAGTTTTCTGCTCTAGCTTTTTCTAGCACTATTTTCGCGTTGCTCAGGGAGGGGCCAATGGATTCAATTCTGAATGGCCTACCTTCGGTTGTATATTCTTTTTGTATATCGATGACCACGAGAGTTTTATTTTTCATTTTGTTTAGCTCCTTTTGTTAGAATGTTATTGGTGAGTTCTAATAGCCAAGCGAGTCGCTCTGCGTAAGACTGGGTTAACATGAATTCTTTATTGGTGTGCATTCCGCCCCCATAGGGACCTACTCCAACTAGGAGCTGAATGCCAGTTTCTGACAAATTATTACCGTCGCTAGCATATCCCACACCTCGCCCCGTTATTTCGATGCCGACAGCGGAAGCACTTTGTTTTGCTAGCTCAAATAGTTCGTAAGTAGATTCAATCGGCATACCTGGAAGTTCGGCAAGAGACTCGATTGTAGATTTGGTGCCTTCGTTAAGAAGGTAATTGAATACAGATGAGTGGCTCCGAATGGTTTCAATTTGTGCCAGCACTTCGGTTAGGTCGGCAAGTTTTCTATATCGAATATCAATTGTGAGACTCGCTTGATCACAAACGATGTTGGGTTTCGCTCCGCCCTCAATTGTGCCAACATTTACGGTTAAACCGCGCTCAGGCTCACTCAAGGCTGAGATTTTGGCAATTTTATAACTCGCCTCGAGGCAGGCGTTGATTCCTTTCTCGGGTTCCAGGCCCGCATGCGCCGCTCGGCCGTAGACATTAAGTTTTAGCCAGCGGACGCCCGAGTGTTCCGTGACGACAGAGCCATCGCCAAGGCCCGGCTCGAAAACGAGTCCGTATTTGATTTTGACAGCTTGCTGCCGCAGAATTGCACGTGAATGAGTCGATCCAGTCTCCTCGTCATCGTTCAATACTATGCGAACTTTCGACCTATGGTCTAGACTTTCGGCTGCCAGTAGGTTCAGCATCAAGATGATTCCCCCTTTCATATCGATGACGCCTGGGCCAGAAATTGTGGTGCCGATTTTTGTGAAGCTTTGAAATGGATTTTCCTTTTCAAAGACAGTGTCGAGATGGCCCACGAATAGTATCTCTGGTTGGGCCGTCGGAAAATCGAATGATAGTACCTTATTCTGGTCTCCTGCGTTGATGAGTGAAGTGGTATATCCTAGGGCTTCGAATTCATGAATGAGTATTGATCGAACCCTATCCAGGCCCACAGCATTTCCAGTCCCTGAGTTGATGTTAACAATCTCTTCGAGTAGCGACTCCCACTTTGAATTGATAGAATTGGGCAGCGCTTGTGCTTCTAAAGTTAGTCCAGGCCAGAGACCGATTAACAAAAGTAACCATCGATACCAAGCCATTTTGCGTATCTTCATAGAGCTCCCATCGGGAATGCTGAAGGCATTTTGGCGGTTGTATTTTCAGATTCTAGTGGTCCAGGCAGCGACCAGAATCCTTCGGGGCGATTCAGCAGCATTGGACCTAGGTTAACATTTAGGCCCGCCGAAGAGACTGGAAGACTGGCGTGCATCTCAACATAATCGTGATCAGAGAACTCGAATTCGTCACCGATTCTGTGAAATCCGTATTGCGAGTAGAAGGGTTCTAGTCTTTGTTGGGCATGTAAGTAGAACTCTCGATACCCCTTTTCTTCGCAAAACTTTAGCAGAAATTGAAGCAGCGCATGGCCATACCCCCTTCCTCGAAATGCCGATCTTATCGCCAAGCGTTCTAGTTTCGCAAATCCAGAAAAATAGCGAATTCTGGCTGTGAGAACCGGTTCGCCGTTGATCGATCCTATGATTTGGGTCGAAGTAAAGTCGTTTAGATCAAATTCTTCATCGTAGGGGCAGTTTTGTTCGTGCATGTAAACTATGGCGCGAACGATAAATGCCTTAGCCAGGTCTTGTTCATGACTCGCTACTTTAATGATCAGGCCCTCAGACTCAGCTCTTTTGAGACACTTATTTCGTGACATGTTCAAGTTCTCCATTTCTGACGTTGAATGTTGTTTTGTTAATTGTGATCTCGCTTGCACCAGCCCTTAGGTGTCTGAGTATTTCTTCGATAGCGGTGGGAGCCATTCCTTTTTCTCCCTTTCTGATTGCTGTTGCTGAAATATTGTCAATTCTGCGCACAGGATACGGATAGATGTGGCCACTTTCATCGTAGATGCCTCTAATCCACATACCTCCGAGGTCACTTCCGTGTATGCCGTGTATTGGCTCATTAGGATGAAGTTTGCGAATGTGTCTAATAATCCCGTAAAATCCTTCAGATTCGTAGATTTTTGGTAAAGAAAGTACTTTTACCCGGTCAGCCAAGCCGGCCTCTTTCACAGCCAGATCCATCATTTGAACTCGGGTTTTATACTCAAAGAAGCGGTTTCCGGTTGGAAAATAATTCATATGGACGTCGGCTTTCTTCGTGAGTTCGTAGACGCGCATTCCTGAATCCCACTCTGCAATTTTGATTTCGCCTTTTTTTAGGGCGATTTGGTGAAGCTTTGGGATGACTGTCGAGTGCAAGTATAAAGTGTTTAGCCCTCGATCATTGATTGCCCGCCTGATGATTTCCAGGTGCGAGTTGTGAAGCGGATTGAAGGTTCCAAAAAATATTCCAACCCCGCACTTCGGTGAGAAGTAGGAGCGAAGGTCAGAGGTGATACCAATGCCTAAGAAGATCGATCCAAAGACAAGACCAAAGAAATAGAAAAGTGTCTTTGACCAACCCAGCCCTAGAGTTGCCAGTGCTGTGATGATGATATTGATTGAGAGGCTAACGAGCACATTTTTGTTTTTTTCTCCGTACTCTCGATTGGCCAGCCCAATTCCAACATATTGTATTCCTTGGGAGGCGGCCGTGGTCACGATGGCAACAACAATGACTCCACCGACGGCACTCATGCGTTCGGGCTGAATGACCTGAGAGTATTTGAGGGTCAAAAACACAAATAGATTGAAGGCAAGTTGTACGCAGAATCGAGCCAGTCGGCCAGGTGTCACCATTGCGGTTTTGAATTGGATCTTCTCTTCGATAAGGTTGCTAAGCTTCGAGTAGTGCGGAATGAAAAAACTGATGAATGAAGTTAAGGCGATGAGGGATGGATTGGCCCATGCTTGGTGACCGATTGCGTAAGACAGGTACATGATAAATCCAATGACTAGACCGAATTGAGAGGACTGACTTTGAAGATAGTTTCTGAGTTTTGGCTCTAATGTCATATACAATTTAATTTCCTTCTCAGGGGTTTCTCTTCGCAATTCCTGGGCCTGAAAGGGTTCTTTGATGTTCGGCATTAGGGGTTGAAGGAGTTGGGTTCGAAGGGTTGGGTCAAACAGTTAACCTGATTGACTATTTTTGGTTAATAATCGCTGGGCCTACTAATTTGCGATTGGCTGATCCTGCAGGGGCTCTTTGGATGTTGAGTCGTTCATGTTTCATTGTTGGAATTGTGTTTCAAGTTTGAAACCAATAAAATAGTGGGTTGAGTAGTGGCCCGTGTGTCTTTGCTGGTGCCAGATAAAAGGAACTAACTTATTTTAGACCATTCGTTTGCTAGACCTAATTTCGCGATCCACAAATTCAGATAGGTTAGGTCGACCTTGGTTTCAGCCAATATGCCCTTAATATCAGTAAGGTGTTTTTCTGACCCACCTTCTTTGAAGTACTCAAGCTTTTTGATAATGATGTCTTCAGCCGAAGCAATGGCGACGAATAGCTCTGGGAGGATTTCAATTTTTTGTCGTCTTGAAAATTCAGAACTTGAGAACTCGTTGTTCTTCAACAAAACAACGTCAATTTTAACTCCTGAAGATTGGTGAATCAAATTAAACATGCCCCCTCGTAGAACCTCGTCATTGATGATTTCTCTTGGCGGGCAATAATACTCATCGGTATCAAAAAGTTTACAAAAAGGTGAAATTTGCAGGGATTTTATCTGAACAACAAGGTCAATATCATTAGTGAATCGTGGGCGACCATACTGCATTGCCGCTAGTGATCCCACCAAAAAATATTCGATTCCTGCTTGGCTTAATCGGTTAGTGGTCTCGCGAAGAGCGTCAATGATTCCTTGCATTTTAATCTTTCAAGAGCGCGACGAAATAAGAAACTGTTTTTCTGTGAAGCTCATCTTCGGTAAGATTGGGGAATTTTTTTGAAAATTGGAATTTTTTGCTTAAAAATGCAAATTTATACATAGAGTCGGCCACCTCGAGTGCAAACGGTTTAGGTTTTGGATTTGCTGATTGACTGGCTTTAATTGTGGCCTCCTAAAATCGACAATCTAGAAAAAGCAAAGTTTGGTGCCCGGGACTGGACTCGAACCAGCATGCTTTTGGCGCTCGCCCCTGAAACGAGTGTGTCTACCAATTCCACCACCCGGGCAATCTAAAGGGCAATAGATGCCCTATCGTTATCAGATTGAGTTTCGGTAGTCTAGGAGGTTTGGAATAGCGACTGATTGGGATTTCAGGTGTTGGGTGGGTTAGTCGAGTTCTGAGTCACCCTGGGTGGCGATCTTTCACCCCCAACTATCTGAATTCACATGTTATCGTCCTAGTTTTTCGCAAGCTCCCTTTGGTGCTGTGTAAAAAATCAGACTGTCACGAGAGTGCAAAGATTTTTTCGTGGCCAAATTAGCGCTGTCATGTCATTGCAATTTCTATAAATTAAGCATCGGGGGCAATAAAAGTGACGAATATCGCATACGGACTGAAGCGCTCAGATATTAAAAACCCAAATTTACTCACCTGGGTAGATGACCTTGCAAAACTTTGTGAGCCGTCGGCCATCCATTTTTGTGATGGCAGCGAGGCTGAAAATGAAGCCTTATTGAGTCTGATGACTCAAACCGGAATGTTGAAAAAATTAAATCCTGAGAGGCGACCGGGTAGTTATTTGGCGTTGTCAGACCCTTCAGACGTTGCACGGGTTGAAGACCGTACGTTTATTTGTTCAAAAACCCGCGAAGATGCAGGGCCTACAAATAATTGGGTTGCCCCCTCAGAAATGAAACAAACTCTACAAATTTTGTTTAAGGGCTGCATGCGCGGTCGAGTGATGTACGTGATTCCGTTTAGCATGGGCCCAGTCGGATCACCTCTCGCACAAATTGGTGTTGAGATCAGTGATTCGCCCTATGTCGTCGCGAACATGAGAATCATGACCCGCGTGGGCAAAGCTGTGATCAATGCCCTTGGGCAAGGTGATTTTGTTAAGTGCATGCATTCGGTTGGACTACCGCTTGCTGCAGGTCAAAAAGATGTTTTGTGGCCTTGCAATAAAGACACGAAGTACATTGTACATTTTCCAGAAGAGAAAGCGATCTGGTCATTTGGAAGTGGTTACGGGGGCAATGCGCTCTTGGGTAAGAAATGTTTTGCGCTTCGAATCGCTTCAACCATGGGTCGCGACGAGGGTTGGCTGGCTGAACACATGCTCATTCTCGGTATGAAGAGCCCAGACGGAGCTAAGAAATACCTCGCGGCTGCGTTTCCGAGCGCTTGCGGTAAGACCAACTTGGCGATGCTCATTCCACCAAAAGAGATGGATGGCTGGCAGGTCACGACAATTGGCGATGACATCGCTTGGATTCGCCCAGACAAAGAAGGTAACCTTCGCGCCATCAATCCAGAGGCCGGCTACTTTGGTGTCGCACCAGGCACTTCATACAAAACTAATTCAAATGCGATGGACACCATCAAGCAAAATACCATTTTCACTAACGTCGCCTTGACCGACGACGGCGATGTTTGGTGGGAAGACATGACCGACGTGGCTCCGGCTCACCTTGTTGATTGGCAAGGTAACTCATGGACTCCTGGGTGTGGCAGAAAAGCCGCGCACCCGAATGCTCGCTTTACAGCTCCAGCTTCGCAGTGTCCATCGATCGACGCAGATTGGGAGAACCCAGCTGGTGTGCCGATCAGTGCGTTTGTTTTTGGTGGTCGCCGTGCCGACACCGTGCCACTGGTGATACAAGCCCCTACCTGGGAAAAAGGCGTGTACATCGCTGCTACGATCGGTTCAGAGACAACAGCGGCCGCAGTGGGTGCCGTGGGTATTGTGAGACGTGACCCGATGGCGATGCTGCCGTTCTGTGGATACAACATGGGTGATTACTTCAGTCACTGGTTAAAGATCGGCAGCGATTTGGCAAATCCACCGGCTATTTTTGGTGTGAATTGGTTTAGAAAGAACCCTGAAGGCAAATTCATGTGGCCTGGCTATGGGCAAAACATGCGCGTTCTCAAGTGGATCGTTGATCGCGTTTCGGGCATGGCAGAGGCAGAGCAAAATGTTCTCGGGCTTTTTCCACGTTACGAAGACCTAGAGTGGTCGGGTCTTGATGAGTTTGACGCTGAAAAATTTAATGCACTGATGCGACTTGATTATGAGTCTTGGGTAAAAGAGCTGCAATCGCATCGTGAATTTTTCGATCAGATGGGTAACACCTTACCTGAAGCGTTCGAGAAAATTCACCTGAGTGCAGTAGCTAGCTTGAGAGAGTTTTCAGTTTAGTTAAACTCTAGGCCCCTTCGTTGGGCACATAGATTTCAATGAGGGCCTGACATTGATTAAATGTGATGCGCATTAGGTACCCATCGGGAATTTTAACCCAGCCTGGCGTTGATGAGTGGGGCGCGCAATTGGTTTCGAGTTCGAAGCTGTAGCTGCGGCCAGGGTGCAATTCAACTGCGCCTGTTTTATTGAGTTCTTTTTCTAGCTCAGCTTGCTCGAATTCAAGTTCATCCCAAGACTGCGCCCAGGTGGCGTAGGTTTGCCATTCCTTGCTTGCGAAATCAGTCGGTTCTTTTAATTGATGTTCAAATTTTTGAGTCTGCTCACGCACTAATTTAATTTGATTAAGGGGTGAAACGAATTTTGTTGGCTGAGGGACTACTTCAAATGAAACCTGTTTCTGGCCAAGGTAGATTTTTGACAACTGCCCAGTGAGTATTGAACCTAGAGCGAAAAGTAAGGTGATCAAACAGACATTTGTCTTGGTGAAGTTTGATTTCTTGTCGCTCATACTCATTAGTTTTGCCTCTAGAATTTCGTTGAGGCACTGCGAATTTTAGGCCAGTCACGAGGGCGCTGGTTTTGCGTTGGAGTGGCGGAGGCAACGCTGAGCGGGTAGCTACAAGCAAAATTCGGCTAGTTATTTTGCTATGGCCGATCGTTATTGAATCAATGAGTCTCGATTGAAGACTAACTCTCTGTCTCACACACACACACTCACTCACTCACTGTGTGTGAGTGTGTGAGTCCGCATTCAGGTCTGGGTTGGTGTCAAAAAGCACTTCCTCAGCGGAGGTACTTTTAGTAACTATCAGCGTCGGTTGTGGTCCCTAATAGGATAGCCTCGTAAAATATTTGGCTGTCCGGGGGCTCTCTGCTCGCCACGACTCATCTAATCGTTTACTTAATCACACCATGCTTACGGCCCACTTTGATGAACGCTGCCAATGCCTGGTCGAGTTGTTCTTGATTGAGGCCGGCTGAAATCTGGGTTCGAATGCGCGCTTGGCCCTTTGGTACCACAGGGTAGAAGAACCCGACAGCCAAGACGCCTTCTTCATACAGGTCTCGGCTAAACGCTTGGGCCACTTTTGCGTCGTAAAGCATGACAGGTACGATCGGCGTGTTGCCAGGTTTGAGGTCGAATCCGGCAGCCGTGAGGTCAGCGCGCCAACGCTTTGACAATTGTTCGAGTCGATCGCGACGCTCAGTCGACGCAGTCAAAATGTCTAAAACGCGAAGGCTAGCGTACACGACCGCTGGCATTAAGGCGTTACTAAATAAATACGGCCTGGCTCGCTGCTTGAGTAATTCGATGAGTTCTTTTCGACCGCTGATGCAACCACCGGTTGCGCCGCCGAGAGCCTTACCAAAGGTGGTCGTGATGATGTCGACTTTGCTCATGACGTTGAAGTGTTCGTGAACTCCGCGGCCTGTCTTACCGATGAAGCCCGTGGCGTGCGAATCGTCGACCGCAACCATGGCGTCGTATTTTTCGGCCAATGCGCAAACTTCGTCGAGTTTTGCCATGTCGCCGTCCATCGAAAAGACACCGTCTGTGATGATTAAACGGTTTCGGCAGTTTGAATTTTTGAGTTTTTCTTCGAGGTCACTCATGTCTGAGTGTTCGAATACGAAACGTTGTGCTTTACACAAACGCACGCCATCGATGATTGAGGCGTGATCGAGCTTATCAGAGAAGATGCCATCTTCGGCACCGAGTAAGGTTTCGAAAAGGGCACCGTTGGCGTCAAAGCACGAAGAGAAAAGAATCGAGTCTTCCATGCCTAAGAAAGTGCTCATCTTGTTTTCGAGTTCGCGGTGAATGTCTTGGGTGCCGCAAATGAATCTTACTGAAGACATTCCGAAGCCGCGTTTGTCTAATCCTTCGTGTGCAGCTTTCATCACATCAGGGTGGCTCGATAGCCCTAGGTAATTGTTGGCGCACAAATTAATGATTTCTTTTTCGGGCGAGTTTGCCGGAAATTTAACTCTGATCTTACTTGATTGTGGCGAGCAGATGATGCGCTCGTCTTTGTACAAGCCTTCTTCTTTGATGGTTGCGATGGTTTGGGTGTAAAAAGCTTTTGCAGATTTGTATGACATGAGTTGTTTGCTCCGGTTAGTTAAAGTTTTTTCGCCATACTTGTCTGGCGTCAATAGAGTCGTTTCTGGAGAATCGTTTCTGGGTTACAGTGACTTCCAATCTAAAATGATTTTTCCTGAACTGCCGCTAATCATGGTTTCAAAACCTTCGACGTATTTTGCAACCGGAAATCGGTGAGTGAGAATCGGTTTAACATTCAAGCCGCTTTGTAGCATGGCGGCCATTTTGTACCAGGTTTCGAACATTTCTCGGCCGTAGATGCCTTTGATAAAAAGACCTTTGAAAATGATTTGATCCCAAGACACGTTGGTGGTTGGTGGCAAAATACCCAGTAGTGCGATTTTTGCGCCGGCTTTCACAGTTCTGACCATGTCGTTGAGTGCAGTAGGGTTGCCAGACATTTCAAGGCCCACATCGAAACCTTCGATCATGCCGAGTGATTTCATGACGTCGTCGAGTGTGGTTTTACTCACATTGACGGCGTGCTTGATGCCCATTTTTCTGGCTAACTCGAGGCGGTACTCATTCACGTCGGTGATGACGACGTTGCGAGCCCCGGCGTGTTTTGCGACTGCGGCACCCATGATGCCGATCGGCCCAGCACCCGTGACCAACACGTCTTCGCCAACCAAATCAAACGAGAGAGCAGTGTGTACGGCGTTGCCAAGCGGATCAAGAATAGAAGCTTCGTCATCAGAAATCGCATCAGGAATCGGGAACACGTTCACCGCTGGAATCGAAAGGTATTCTGCAAAACAGCCTGGGCGATTCACGCCAACGCCTTTGGTGTGAATGCACAAGTGCCTCGTGCCCGCGCGGCAGTTTCGGCAGTAACCACAAACAAGGTGACCTTCGCCTGAAACGCGTTGTCCGACTTTAAGCCCAGTCACCGCTTTGCCCATCGATGAAATCACACCAACAAATTCGTGGCCCACGTGCATGGGTACGGGTATGGTTTTTTGCGCCCATTCGTCCCACTGATAGATGTGAACGTCAGTGCCACAAATAGCGGTCTGAGAAATTTTGATCAAAACGTCGTTTTCATGAACCTCGGGCATCGGTACTTCTTCAAGCCAAAGGCCTCGTTCGCGTGATTTTTTTACTAGTGCTTTCATGAAAGTGTTTACTCCAAATGGGTTGGTCTAATTGTGGTTGAGCGTAACACCCGATTAGAGGGTTTGCCAAGGTTGGTCTGGACGAATTGGAGTTCTGGGTGTTTGGGCCTGCTGGGAGTTGGATTGGGTGGCGGATCAGAGTGGATTTTTGGTTTTTTCAGGGTGAGGGGGGGGGGGATTTTTTGGAGTTTTTTCGCCAACTGGTGCTCGAGCGCCAGGGTCAGAGACTGAAACGTCGAATTTCGGACGTTAAGGTCGTGACGCGGCCAACGTTCTGGGGGGGGGGAACGTCCGCCCGTGGACGTTCGTTGATTTTGCTCCGAGCGAGAGGCGGCAAATGCGTTTTTTGCGAGGCGCCAGTTCGAATTCGCGAAGTTCGGAGTCGAATTTGCCGAATGCTGGATGGTAGTTTACCAATTGCCTAGCGATACAGAAACAATTCTGGGCAATGCAATCAGGGGGGAGATTGCATTGCCCAGAATGCGTCAGGCCGAAAAAAGGGGGGGGCCTGCGATGACCGGTCAGCGATGACTATATTTCGGCGAAGACTGGCGCTGCAGATTTGAAAGCTAGTGCCTCGTTTATTGAGCGCTATTGCCGTTGCGGGCCCTTGTTGGCCTCAACTCGTCGCTCGTGCGATGCCTGTTGTTGCTGTTGTATTTGTTGTGTGACACCGGTTAAAATTAGCCATGCTCGTCTGCAATCACGTGGCAAGCGCAGGTTGTACTCGAGTTCAGACAGAGTGCGGCCACAGACCGCAATATCGACGCTAGTCTCTCCGATTTGACTCACCTGTTGTTGCTGACACTGTTGCTGTTGATTGCATTGTCCTCCAGATGTGCATTCGAGTTTTTTCGGATGTTTTGGGCAATAGGTGGGGCCATTAGAATTTCGGATTCTTTTTTCATAGGCGCAAAAACCATAGGTGTTAGAATCCCAATCTTTTAAGTTGACTCGATCGGAGAGAAACATCGCTTGAAAGTAGATGTTCATTTGCCGCCCGTCTGAGCTGATAATGGTGTCGCCCTCTTCGCGGCTATAGGCGCCACACTGATAAATCATGCTTGAACCGCTCTCGCCTCTGGCTCTCAAAGTAGACGAAGACAAGTTTGTTGGAAGATTTGAGAACTCTGCTGGTCGCTCGACCACTCCTAATTTCCAAACACGGGTGAGGCCCACAAATTTATTGAGCTGCTCTGAGAGATGGTAGTCAGAGTCTGGGCCCACGTTGTGCTCAACTTCGGCCAGGCCTGCGAACTCGTGATGAGTCAGCTTGTACAAGGTATTCACTTCGGTTTCAGTGTTGCCCAGTGGGTAGAGCAACGAGAGCAAGTAGCTAGAACAATGAGAGAAGGTAACGATTTCTTTGCCCGACGTTTTCTTAAGCCCCGATTATCGGGCCTACTTAAAGAGTTGGATTTCAAATCAACCCAACAGAGGCCGCGGCTCAGTCTCTACTCTGGCGCGCGCAGCTCGCTGTCAGCCCGCCTATTTTTCGCGCGTACTGTCTGAAAAAGCGCAATTAAGCCCTGAACAGGGATTCGCTATTCAAAAAGTGCTCGGGCACTCAATCGAAGAAACACAGTTTTTCATGTTACTTCTTGATTGGGATCGCGCAGGTGACTCAGCATTAAAGCATTTTTACGCGAACAAAATTGAACGCGAACGCGAGGCGAGAACTGACCTTCGCAAACGATTTAAAGACGCGCCAACCTTAAGTCGTGAGCATCAAGTCACCTACTACGGTTCGGCCCATTATGTTGCGATTCACACGTGCATTTCGATTTCAAGCCTGCAAACGGTCGATGCCGTAGCCAAGTTTTTGAATATTCCGCGAGAACGAACTCTCGAGGTTCTTAATTTTCTCGCCGAAACTGGACTGGCTATCGAAGAAAAAGGTCGGTGGAGAATCGGACAAAATCGACTTCACTTGGGTCGAAACTCTGATCTCATTCGCAATCACCATTCGAATTGGAGAATTGAAGCGATCAAATCTCTCGACCGTGGCAAGGGTGCTCAAGGCGGCGAGTCTTTGCATTACTCGGCGGTGGTGACTCTTTCACAAGCTGATGTTGTGCGATTGAAAGAACACTTCATTCGTTCACTCGAAGAATTCAGTCAGATTGTGGCAGCGTCGCCTGAAGAAACGGCACGAGCCATCACGCTTGATTTTTTTTCGCTAGATTGAACTTAAACCAGCATCGTCCCCTGTATAGATAACAGATCGTCCTTGTTGCCGGGCGGAAATGTATTTCATTTTCTCTCCCTCTCGGCGCCATCTACCCACATCAATACACGAGTATGATGGTGTCCGTTAAAACCATGAAATAGATGACCCACCAATTTCAGCCTCTGACCAACCGACCTTCGGATGACAGCCTCAACGGCCTTGCCCGCCCAGGTTAACTGAAGAACCCTGACTCCGACTTCAGGTTCAGCATTACCGTCCGCATTGTTTTTTGCAAGTTGAACGTCAATCGCTACCGGGAGTCGCAAATACCACCCCCGCTCGACCTCATCACCGGCCTTGATACTATGGTATTCAGGCCGGCCTGGAAACGTCTGCTGTTCAATCACGCCAAAAACCTGCACATTTTCGGGCTCATAATGAGCCACACCAGTTGTTGCAACTACGACGGTTGGTGAAAGAACAGATAGACTGATAAGAACTAAAAATATCTTCATCTTTTACTCCCAGCCAGATTTGAGCTTCGTGATGACGAAAGCATTATTTCCCAGTTTTGCCTGATGAACCCACTCTTCAGTTAGGTTTGCCATTTCAAAATCCCATATCGCGGGCCAAAGTCGGTTTCAACTTTGAAATCTTTTATTTTTTGATTGACTGAATTTTGGACGTTGTTTCTTCCGCTCTACTCGACTCAAACTTCACGGCTAACCTCTTTTGAACAAAAATCGCTCAAATTCTCAGCAAAAAGGCTCTGAAGCGCACATAAAAAATAACCTACTTTTAGAAAGCCGCACAATTGGTAGCACAGCACTCAATTGAGTTCGCCTAGGCCAGCGCCCCCCAGGGTATGATTTGGACGTTGTCATGAAATCGTTGCGAGGTTGAAGAAAGCAAAAGTACTGGGTGGTAGATTTGATTGATCAATTGATTGTTGCGGGCGAGTGCCTTCTCAAAACTCTTAAAAATTTCAAGATCGCGTTTGTCGAATTTTTCTTTATACAACGCTTGTAGAGCTAAGCAAATTTTTTGGTTATCATCATCGACAACGAAAGAAAGGGTTGAGCCTTTTGTTGTTCTATAATAACTAAAACGCCTTTTTGAAGGGGCGGCCAGAAGAGCCCGCTTTGCGCTCAATTCTTGTAAAATCCAAGTTTCAAGCGCTCGTTGCTTTGAGGCCCCCAAGAATCGTGCGATTCCCGAATCACAAAGGTAGTAGCGGTCTTTGCCAGTACCAGAAATATGGGGTTTTAGTCGCTGTACGACGAAGAGAAGTTCAAGGCCTGCCAGGTGTTTTTCGACTACCTTTACTGAGGAGCCTACTTTTTTGCTGATATCACTAGCGATGGGATTTTCGATGGTAGCCACCAAGCGCAAAATTTCTCGCGCTAAGTCTGAGTCTAATCGACTTCTCGGAATTTGATGAATGTCACGATTACAGGTGAGACTCACCCAATCTTCAAAAAGCCCCTCACGTTCTTCGTCAGAGCGAACTGCAAAAATTCCGGGCATTCCGCCGCGTTCTAGCATCTGCAAAACGGATTCAAGTCCGACCCGAGGTTCACTAAAAAGTATTCCGTGCAGGTCGCCCGTCTTGTGAGCAAGCTCACAGCACTCGCCGACCGTCATAGGGTACAGGCGTAGCCGACTCAAGCGACCCGTGAGTGATTCTTGAATTCGAAATTGGTGCGAAAATTCAGTTGAACCCAATAAAACGTAGCGGCCAGGCGAAGGGTCTTCGTCGACCCGCACCTTAATCGCGTCGAAAATTTGGGGCACTTTCTGCGCTTCATCGATCACAAGAGGGCTCGCCTGAGACCGTTCTGCCAAAAATAGGTCTGGGTTTGCGCTTGCAAAGGTTCTTGTTTCAGCGAGGTCAAAGCGTTCAAGTTTGAGATTGGGGTGTGTGGCTTTTAGAAAGTGAGTGGTCAGAAAGCTTTTGCCGCATTGCCTGGGGCCTTGCACGGCCACGACCCGCGCAAATTTGAGTTTCTTCTCTAATTTTGAAAAAGCATACCGTCGTCGAAAATGGGGCATATGAACCTCACACCGGTCTAATTATATCCCATAATGGCAAAAAAATGGAAGGGTATACTGGTTTTGGCGGTAAAAAGAGAAGCTACGACGTCCAAGCGAGCAAAAAGGGAGGCCGCACCAATCAGACTGCCTAAAAGTAGGTATTGTATTGCCTAAATCTAGGCAGTATACTTAAGTGATCGAAATGTTTTGGGAAAAATCAAATTGGGAGTCTAACGGTGAACACCTCACTCGCGTAATGGAGATGCCGTTTCGTCGAGAGTTGCCCAAAGTTGAGATCAGCAAAGGTCTCTACGTGATTCGAGGCCCCAGACAAGTGGGCAAATCGTCATGGTTGAAAACGTTACTCAGTCAAACGATTCAGGAGCACTCAGGCAAAGACTGTTTCTATGAGTCGTGTGAAGAAATAGAAGATTACCGGCACCGTGGTGGTCTTCAACGTTGACAGTCTTCGGAAGCATTTGCATTCTCGGTTTAGCTATTCGATAGAATAGGCCATCAAGATGAATAAGAAGGTAATTGAAATTATTGCGGGCCCGAATGGTAGCGGAAAATCTACCTTCGCTGAATCGTACTTCTCGAAAAAAAAGTTCGTCAATTTATTAATCCTAACATCATTGCCGCGGGTCTATCACCGACGAATAGTGAACAGGCGGCTTTTCAGGCGGGCAGGTTGATGTTGACGACAATTAAAGAGTCGCTAAAAAATGTCGAGAGTTTTGGTTTTGAGTCTACTCTGTCTGGTAAAACGTGGATTCCAATTTTGCGTGAGGCCCAAACTAGAGGCTACGAGATCGTTATCTATTTTTTGTACTTAGAAAAGGTCGCTGAAAATATTCGTCGCATTAAGATTCGCGTGGCTCAAGGGGGGCATTCAATTCCGGCTGAGACTGTGCGGCGAAGGCATCCCAGGGTTTTCGAAAATTTCTGGACACTTTCTCGGCCGCTATCTTCGAATTGGTTAATTGTCAATAATTCGGGAAAATCGCCAAAACAGATTCACAATAAAAAAACTTTCTCGGCTTTGTTGCCAAGAGATCAAACTCGTTTTGAAGTGAACTTCTTAAAAGGGCTCATCAAATGAATAAAAGAGATGAGAAAATTATTCAGGCAGCCCTCGATGACATGCCTCGTATCGTTGCCCAAAAAAGACGGCGCGCCAAAGCGCGAAAGATTTTTGTAGAAAAGACATTCGGAAAGTTCGTGCGCGAAATTGAGAGAGAAAAGAAGCGCGCTGAATTGAAGAAGAAAGCGTGAGCCCGTTTTAACTTATTAGTGTTTTCGGTTTTGATTGAAACCTTCGTCAAAACGCAGAAGTCCCTCGCCTACCAAGGCATTGAATTTGAGCCTCTAGAGACCTAAAAGAAACTCATCAATTGTCACCCCCCTGGTCTGGAGACCCTCAAATTTGGAGGTTCCAATCACCTGAAGTTTGGCCTGTCGACCAAAGACTTTTGAAAACCATGAAAACTCAAGGGCCGACGTTTGACCACGCTTGACTTCGATAAAATGCGAATCATCAATCACGAAATCAAGCTCGTGGTCAGGGCTCTGCCAATAATCTAGAGATTCGGCCAAATCGCCCGAGGCAATTGCAGATCGACGAAAAAGCTCTTGGGCTACGAGCCACTCCAAAAATTTCGCCTGCTCAGTCTCTTTGAGTGAGTCGAAGTCGTCAATCGTTCGCATTTGCTGATCGTACCAACTCAGGGCTACCAAAGTATTGGTGAAACGAAACTGGCAGGGAAATCGAGCAATTGAAACTTTCTTATTATGATCGTATCTGAATCCCGGGGCCACAACCATGAGGTCTTGCAGTAACTGCACGTAACCCTGGGCTACCGTGTTATTGGCAAGGCCAGCATCGCGTGCCAGGCTCGAATAGCCAAACGGTGTACCGCCGGCGCGAAAAATGATTTGCAGAATCTTCTTTAGGGTTGAGCGGCTTCTGTCGGCCGCGGCGACCTCGCCTTGAATCCATTCACGGGTTAAAGTCACGAGATATTCCGGAATTTTCTTGTTGATAATCAACTCTGATGCAGCAATGGGACTACCACCCGTTAAGAGATACGCTTTCCAGGATTGGGCTCCGAAAATCGGTTTAGCGTGTCGTTCGAATATTTTATAGCTCATGGGTG
This sequence comes from Oligoflexia bacterium, assembly GCA_903895855.1. Classification (GTDB taxonomy): domain Bacteria; phylum Bdellovibrionota; class UBA1018; order UBA1018; family UBA1018; genus CAITVN01. Next base: position 45,540 of record CAITVN010000238.1, read on the forward strand.
TAAAAATATACTGGGTGCGCTCTAACTTACCCTTGCGGCCAGGGAGTCGTTCGTGCCCCCTTCGAAGATCGAGCGCCTTTGAGCCTGTCGTGACAATCAAGAGATCTCGAATTTCGCCCGCATCGGCCAGACGTTTGATCGAAGTCTCCCATTTGTCGACGGTCGTAATTTCGTCGATAAAAAGGCGCTTGAGTTTTGCCTTTGGCGAAAAGGCGGCGAGCAGTTCGCGAATTTTTTCGCTGAGGTCTTGGTGACTCGTGAGTTCGTCACCATTGAGGTAAAAACTTGAAGCTGGCCCATTCTCTAGGGCTGAAGTCCGAAGCTGACCTTCAAGCCAGGTGCTTTTGCCAAACTGCCTGGGGCCTCGAATTGAAATGAAGCCAGGCTGTTTGGGTAGATTTTTGAGACCGAAATCGACTTCAAATTTCAACGGTTGTAGGCTCAGGTTTTCAAGTCTAGGAAAAAGCCCCAGGTGGTTGAGTTCGCCAAGAGCCAAAAAGCGGTTCATTTCATTAACGTTCATACCGTTAGTGTATCAAACGTTTATAACGTTAGTCAATTGCTCGTAAAAAGCCCCTCGCCTGCTCAGTCTTTTAACTTGAGCTGCGAAGGGCTTCTTGCGATTGGGGGGGGGGCTCGTCTTGAGCTTTCAATGACCAAAGGTTGGGTTTCAGGGCACGACCCACGCTTCAAAAAACCAATTTGACTCTTTTTATTAGTCATATTACTCTTTAAAAGAGTCATGATTATATCAGCCCTTTTTGGAAGTGAAACCGCCGAGAAAGCCCTCCTCTACTTAGAGAACTACGGCTCCGGCTATCCCAGGGGGATCGCAAGAACCTTTGGTTTGGCGGTCGGACAAATCCAAAAGCAACTCGAAAAGTTCGAGCGTGAAGGAGTTCTTGCGAGCCGACTCGTTGGGCGTACTCGCGTCTATGAGTGGAATCCCAGATGCTTCTATCTCGCTGAATTAAGAGGAATACTTAGCAAATCACTCAAACAGCTGCCACCGCCGATTATCGAGAAATTCTTCAGAGAACGCACTCGCCCTAGAAAAAAGGGGAAACCCCTTTTATGAGCGCGATTTCAGAAATAACTTCACTAGAAGAAATGGGAGCGATCGTCTGCCAGGCGTTAAAAAATCGGGATGTCGAAGCGTTTCTTTCGGGTGGCGCCGTTGTTTCAATTTATACTCAAAACAAATACGAAAGCTTCGACTTAGATTTTATTACCTTTGGCGACCGTAAAAAGATTAAGATAATCATGGAAGAACTTGGCTTTAAGCAGGACAAGTCGAGATTCTTTATCCACCCAAGTTCCAAATATTTTGTCGAGTTTCCGGGCACAAGCGTCGCAATCGGCGATCAAGCAATCACCGAGTTTGCGGAGCGAAAAACTGGGACCGAAGTATTGCGATTATTGACACCCACAGATTGCATCAAAGATCGCCTTGCTTCATATATTCACTGGAAAGATCAACAAGCCTTAGATCAGGCCGTATGGGTAGCGAAATCCCAACCGTTCAATAGAGTAAAGGTTCAGGATTTTTGCACGAAAGAAGGAAATCGAGCAGCCTACGATGACTTCGCAAGTCGCCTTCGTGAAAAGTGAAAGCCCCTCGCCCGCCAAGTCTTTGAACTTGAGCTGCGAAGGGCTTCTTGCGATTGAGAGGGGGGCTAGAACTCAATTTGAGAGCGAAAATCGCTATTAGAGACGGTTGAAGCTCAGTTCGATTCCTCTAAAGTCTCGAGTTGTTTTTGGATTTCTTCGGCCTGCTTGAGGTCATCTTTAGCTCGGTCAGCATAGCTGCTCTGTAATTTTCGAAGTGAAGCTCGTTTTTGCGCAAGCTCGTCTGGTGCCCAACGTTCGCCAACCTTTGAGCTTTCTATGACTAATGGTTGTGTGGGGTCAGTCCGGTTTTTGTAATGTGTGAAAATCAAGTCGCCGTCAGCATTGGGCTTGAATTCATCCTGAAAATAGATCATTTGCCCTGAAAAATCGCGGGCTTTAGCAAGCAAAATTAGAGAGTCAGGGGTTTCGACCACCCAAGAATCGTAAGATTCACGGTGTGTTTTTTTAAGTAAAGCGCGCTCACTGTCAAGCTCGGCACTTGCTTGAATGCAGCGTTTTCTAAAAGATTCCCAATCGGGGTAAGGTTGAGTCGTAGCCAAAGCATCCGCGCGACTGCACGTGTGTTGCACTTGGTTGTCAGAAGCTTTCATTTGCGTGGGAATTGGACAAGACACGGTCCAGTCAAGCGACAGTGCGTTGTTGGTTTGTTTCGAGCGGCATGCGCTATGAAATTTGCCAAGAAAACCATACCTAAGGTTTCGGCCCCAATCACTGGGCTCTTGATGCTCAATCTCGTTGTCTGATATGAAGAGACTGTCAAAGAAGGTTTTCGAGAACATCGCTTGATTTAGGTTTAACTGTTCATTCCACTCAGTATCGTATGCTCTGCCCCGCTGCAATAATGGGTCGATTAAGTTGGTTCTAATGAATACGGTCGACTCGCTTGAAGTGCTATTCTTTTCAACAGCGATTACTACCGTGGAAGGGGTGGAGATGCTTGGCTCGATTGTTTTGTCTGGAAGCCAATAATACCTGCCTTCAAGGTCTTCGGCTTTGCATCCACCGGCCGCACAGTGAACAGGCGCACGTTTAATCAGACGTTCGTCTTTCGCAATCGTTGATTTCACGACGAGTCTTCGCTCGAATTTATCTGCCAACGACTCAGTGGTGTGAGTTGAGATCCAGTACTCTGAGTAACCTTGGTAATTGACTTCGAAGCGGGCTAAAACGGCGTATTCGTGGTGAGTGTTTTTGTAGCGCTCATCGGGAGAGTCAGCGTTGTAGCGTTCGTTGATACAGATGATTCGCGCTTTTGATTTTTCGGTAGCAAAAAAGTTTCTGCAAGTTTTGGTGATTCCGGCCACTTCAATTCGTTCGTCTTTATCGGTGATGAGAGCTTCTTCGGCCTCAGAACGAAAGCCGACATCGACAACGCCAGGTTGAAGTAGTCCAGGATTTCTTTCGGTACCCACCATCTTTGCGACGTAGGTTGGATAGTCGACAGTGGTCTCGAGTTTAACACCCGGGGGAGGCGTAAAGTCGAGGGCTGCAGCTCCGCCAGCGATGATCCAAGTTAAGTAGTCATTGCGAATGTCTTGAAATTTGATTTCGGCTCCGCGACCTCCGCCGCCGCTTTCTGAGCCGGCAAAGCTAAATTGAGGTGTGGCCAACAAAGCCGCCACAGTGAGGGCATAGGCAGTGAGAGTGGTGAAGTGACAAGATGGGGTTTTCCTAATAGTTGACATAAATACTTCTTTCCATCGAGGGGGTGTTTATCATAATTGCCTCGATGCGTCATTAAATAAGGGTTCTGGGTTGTTTTGCCTACGTAAACTTAATTAAAAAACTGGGTAAAATTTAAGTAAAGCTCAATAAAATACGATAACCTATTATTAGGTATGAATAAAACGATCTATCAGTACCGCGATTATAAAAAGTATTTGCACGATTACATTCAGAGTCAGCCCGGCAAAGGCTACGGATTTCGCTCTCGCATCGCCGAAACCACCCACTGCGATACCGCCTACGTGTCGCAAGTTCTTAGGCAAAACGCGCACTTTAGCTTAGAGCAAGCCGAAGATTTGAACGACTTGCTCGGCCACACTCAAGACGAGTCTGAGTACTTCTTATTGCTCATTCAACTGGCTCGGGCCGGTACCCCAAAACTTCGCGCGCGAACTGAAAAACTTTTGCAGGGCTATATCGAAAAGAGTCAGGTTCTCAAACATCGCGTAGATATCAAACAAACGTTGGGCGAGCTCGATCAAGTGAGGTATTACAGCGCTTGGTATTATGCCGCTGTTCACATCTTAATTGCGATACCCGAATTTCGAACCCGTGATTTGATCGCAGCGAGGTTAGGATTGTCTTCTGAAAAGGTTTCGCAGATTTTAGAATTTTTACTCTCAGTCGGGCTCGCCTCAAAACTTGGCGACCACTATTCAATCGGCACCAATCGCATTTTCTTGGGTAACGATTCGATGATGCTCTCGAAGCACCACAATAATTGGCGAGTTAAAGCCATCGAGATGATTAATCGTAACTCGCTTCAAGGCGATCTGAACCTTCATCTGTCGACTGTTCTTAGTTTTGCCAAAAAAGACGTCGCAGCCGTAAAAGAAAAACTCATTCAAGGCATCGAAGAAGCCAGAAAGATCGTTCGCGAATCAAATCCAGAAGAAGACATCTACTGCCTGGGGGTTGATTTTTTTCGGTTATAAAATTTTGGGGGCCCTCCCAAATAAAGAGGCCGTACCAAAAAAATCGTCGCTGTCTGAGACAATTGTTAAGAAATATCGAGTGACGCAGCCAGCATCACAAACGGATCAGATCCCTTTTGGTGGAGATCCCTTTAGGTGGTGGGGGCAGGCCGAAAACCGAAAGCGCGCGGTCGAAGATGCGAAAGCTGTTCTTCGAGTCGTCGAGAATTCGGCGGTTCGGGCAGACAATCGCTTCGTTGGCAAAATCGGCTTCGTTCACATCAGCAGGCACCGCCGCTGTGGCGGTCACTCCCTCGGCTGGTTTTCTCGGCGCGCATTTTTCTTCGATCTCTGCCAAAATCTTTTGATATTTCTCGATGTCTTTGGGATCAGTCGGATCAGCCACGGCAACGCCTTCGGGCTTGCACCGATAAAACGCCGGTACTTCGTTTGACCAAATCATCGGCGTCGAAACAATCGCATTTTGCCCGAGCTTCGCGTGCACTTCTTTTCGGTAAGCGGCACTGGTGTTGAGGTCGACGATTTCGCCGTATTGAGTGGCTACCCAAAAACTGAAGTGATCTCCCCAACAGCCTGCCCAAAAGGGCGTGTTGTCTTCGAGAATTTCGATCCACGCGACCGGGCCGTACATGATGCGCGACTCGATGCCGTTGAGTTTGAGCGCGTGCACGACGGCTCCGCAGACCATGAGTGGCACTTCTACTCGGTCACCCATCACGCGATCGATGACTTTGGTGACGACTTTTGAAACGTTAGCTATGACTGAGAGGGGTGTTTCCATACGGTACTCGCAAATGAAAGCCAACCCAGCATGAACGCCACTCCACCGAAAGGTGTGACGGCTCCCCAGGCTTTGACTTGGGTTAATGAAAGAATGTAAAGCGAACCCGAAAAAAGAATGATGCCAAAGAGAAAGAGCCACGAGGCACTTCCCACTTTTGCGACAGTTGTAGGGGAGTTGGTGGAATCGCTATGAGCAGGACCAGCGCGATCTATTGCCGAGTTCTTGTTACCGTCAGCGCCACCCGAAGTGAGGGCTTCGAGCGTAACGGCGTTTTGTTGAACTAATCCGTAGATGCCAACCAAAACTAACGCGAGCGCATGGTAAAACTGATACTTAACGGCAACTTCGTAGGTTTCAAGTGCCTGAGGGCTCATCACCGCCTTAAGGGCGTGGGCACCAAAGGCCCCGGTTGCCACTGAGGCGAAGCTTAAGATTGAACCGATTAAAATACTGAAGCGTGGGTGCATGTCACTTTGCGTAGCAAAAAAACCAGGATATGCAAGATAAGACATGAGCCAAAAAGAAACACCCCCAAAGAGAGTTCAAGAAACGCCTTCAGGAACCGCGAGCGAAACTCCGGTCACGGCATCGCCAAACAGTGGCTTAGCTTCAAAACAGCTAGGGCACTTGGGCCCAGCCCCCGGGCATGAACAAGAATCATTGGGCACGGGAGTCAAGAAACACCCCGTAGTTCTGTACATCATTCTCAACGTCGTGCTTTTCTTCTTTATGCTCATTATGGGCATGGTGGCCTACAAGAGTGGGTGCATTCCGACTCGCGGAATTTGAGTTTAGCCCTTTTAGCCTCTAGACAAAGCGCCTCGGTTCGTTTAAATTTCGATTTCTCACCACTTGATGGTTGAGTCTGTTGGTCAGTAGCTCAGTTGGTAGAGCAATCGGCTGTTAACCGATCGGTCGTAGGTTCGAGTCCTACCTGGCCAGCCATTAAAATAAAGGCTCAGTGCTTGAAAAAGCGCTGGGCCTTTTTTTATGGTCGTGAGCACGGCGCTGACTTTGAAGGCGCTTCGCGCTTTATAGACTTGGATTCACGGATCCGGCTGATTCTTTCAATAACTGATAGATCACCGTGGCAAGCGGCTGTGGAGTCGGTGTACCGACGCGTCCTTGGTCTATCCCCTGGGAAGTGGTTGCCAATGACGCTTTTTTCGCGAGCACCGCCCACTCGGGTGGCAGCGCCCTTTGTGAGAGCGAACTGGCTTCGACGGCCGATTTATTTGGCAGATCGAAATCAACAAATGAGTACGCCAGTGTGCCGGGTTCGATGTACCAGGCCAGATCGGGGTGGTTGAGTCTTGATGGACCATACCACTCACCGCCGAGTATCATCGAGTCGTTGTCAAGCTCAAGAGTGTAGCGAAATGTTTGTTCACGAATAAACGGGATTGAATCAACCGTGCGCGGCGTGTGATCAAGTTCAGTTAGTTCGTCGCGAAACTGAATAGTCATTTCAATGCCGACAACATGACTGGTAAGTTTATCGGCTCGGGCCAAGAGCGAACTCATTTTTGGTTCACTCACTGATGCTGATACAAGAGAGTCGAGGAAACGACCAGTTTTTTGCCCAGTGAGCGGATTAAAATACTGAAAACGGTAACCAAAAACGGGCACGTTCAAAACACTATTCAGAGATCGGTCGACGATGAGTCCATGCTTTTCGACGCCGATCAGATTAACAAGTAGTAAGTGAAGAAATGCCGGATTAATACCACGGCAACGTGGGGTGTTGGTGACATTCGTTTCATTTTTTGACTGACACTGTTCGCCGTAAACCCGGATGAGTTGGTCGTTGGTGTGAATGTATGAATTCGACCACAGAAGAGAAATCAGTGCTTCAAGGTCTTCTGGGTAAAATGGAATCACTTGGCCACTTGCGGTGACTGCATTGACTGGCTTAATGGGGCGCGAAAGAGCTAGCGCAGCAGGAGCCATGCCGTGACAAAGACCTGACCAAAGTGTGATGGCTTTTCGATCTTTGAGGTCTCTCAATTGTTCAAAGACTTGGCGGGTTAGCGAGAATTCAGAGTCTCCGACGAGAAGGTCATATTTGATCGAGGGTGAAAAAAGTTTTCGAGATTCGAGAGGTAGGTTGAGGAGTGTCGTGCGATCAAGTGGCCAGAGATTCGAAAGGTAGTCTATTGTGTCATCAATTTTCGATACGGGGTCTTTGAGTTGTGAAGCGTACCGATCAAACTTTGGATCATTGCTTGGTCTCGCTATTCCGCCTAGTCGGTGTGGCCAATTAATTGAAGTCCACGGAATATTTTCTAGGCGCGCTTGTTGAAGGCCTGATGCCTCGATCAGTTTGAGTGATCTGAGTTGCAGTAGTTTCGGGGCCTCCTTTGCGGCATTTCCCCAAAGAGCTTGTAATGAAGAATCGAGATGATCACCAGAGAGTGTGTCTTGTAAAAACGCTAGCGACTGATCGCTCGGTTCAAGAAAGCTCTCAGCCTCTGATGTGACCGTACAAAACAGCGCGAAAACGCAGCTCAGGCTTAGACACAATAGTTGCACGCGAGTTCGCAACTGTTGTGGCACGAATGGGCTGAAGTTTACGTTGGACATTGCAGGGTTATTGCATTGTTGATTAAAATAGTCAAGAAATACCAAGGCTTGTGCCCTCGGGCTTGATGGTGAAATCGGCGCCACGCATCACCTTTTGCTTAAGTTTGTGAACATCTGTATTTATAAGGTACTGATAATATTCATCAATATTATTTATACGTTAATTCAGGATTGAATTTTGTGACCATCTAGTTTCAATTTTAAGACTCAACTGAGACTATTTAACTATCAGAAGGTGGTCGCAAACAAGTGACTACGAACAAGAAGAACGTCAGTTAACCAAGGAGTCGTATCAATGCAAGTCAGTAAGAAAATCAGTGCGAAAACGTGTTCAAAAGTGAGTAAAAACAATTTCAAGAAAAAGATGATCGTCGGCACAGCCGTCGTCTCTGCACTCACCTTCAGCCATTTGGGCTGTTTAGGCAAGACAACCGCAACCCCTACCACCCCAGTTGATGTCGCCACGGTGGCGGCAGGCCCCGTCAGTCTGCAAAGCCGTGCCTTTCAAGCTTCTTCAGCCTCGATGCTCGATTTGAAAACTGCGATCTCGGTTAGCCAACCTGTCTTAGCTGTACCGATTACGAGTTTTAGTTTCTGTGTGACCCAACTAAAAATCGAATCTGATGGCGGCACCGCAATTCAGAAAGACGGCAAAGACGCGATCGAAGCTAAGATTGGCCTCGTTTCGACTGGTGAGGGCTCATCGGCTACGAACTGGGGTCAGGTTGATATTCCGACTGGGTCGGCGGTGAAGAAAATCAAAATCGAAGTTCACAAAGATGCCGAGCTGTGCGGAGTTGATTATTCAGTCAAGCTCAACGATACTTCACTAGCTAAAGATGTTGAATTTACATTCACCTTTGCCACCGCAAAAGATGTCACCGAAAGCGGCGTGGTGACTCTCGACTTGGGCTCACTGTTGACTGCGTTTTCAGAAGCGCTCAGCGCTGGGCAATTCAATGACGAACAAATTTCTCACTACTTAGAGCAAGTTGGAGAAGGAGAATGCACCGATGAAGAAGCCGAAGTTGAGAACCACAAGTAATTCAAGGCCGGTACCGAGTGTTTACGAGTACCACGATTATCGAAAGTTTCTTCAAGACTGGCTCTCCTCACAAAAGGGGGGCCAGTCACCTCTCTCGATTCGAAGGTGGGCAGAGAGAGCCGGTCTGGCTGCAAGTTACCTCTCGATGATTATGGGCGGCTCACGCCCCCTCACTCAAAAAACATTACGTCAATTACGGCCAACCATGGGTCTTAATCAATCTGAGTTTGAATACCTAGAAAAACTGGTCTCGGTTGAAGAGGCAAAAACGTCGAGTGAAAGTGTGAGTGAATTATCAAAACTACAAAAACTTCGGGCGTATCAGAAAAGTCACCCGAAAGAGTTCGATAACTACCAGTACCTTGCCCGCTGGTACTGTGTTGCGATTCGCGAAATGGCCGACCTGAAAGATTTCAAGCTTGATGCCCAATGGATTCAAAAACGGCTGCAAGGGCGAGTTGAGCTCGCAGAGATAAAAAAAGCGATCGACTTTCTACTTGAGCGCAAGTTTCTCATTCGCGGAGAAAATGACCAAATCGAAATACCTGAAAAAACTCTTGAGTGTCGCGGTGGAGTTTATCGAATTTCGCTAGGTCAGTTTCATCGCGAGATGTTTGATCTAGCTGCACAATCAATTGATCAGGTAAATTCAAAAGAGCGACACTTACTCGGCCACACAGTCACCTTGACCGTCGAGGGTTACGAAAAGGCCGTGGCAATCATTGAAAAAGCAATTGAAGATATTTCGAATATCGATCGCGGGTCTAAAGGTGATCGAGTGGTACAGATTCAAGCAGCTTTATTTCCATTAACTAAGTTGAAGGCCATCGAACCCTAAAGGAGCCGATATGAAGATTTACAATCCCAATAGTCAGATTTTTACGAAGAAGGTTTGGATTGCAACACTGTCGGCGGTAGTTAGCGCGTCGGTGCTGGCATTTTTGACTTCGGGCTGTGGTAAGAGTTCTTCTGGTGATGTGGCTCGAACCACTACAGGAAACCCACCCGGCTCAGTGAGTTTGCAAAGTGGATCATACTCAACGGCCCTGTCGGCATCGTTGCTCGATCGACTTTCATTTCAGGCGACAGTCAGTGAGTTTAAGTTTTGCATCACGAAACTTAAACTAAAGAGCGAAGATGGTGCAGCGGTTAAAGATTCGACCGGCAGTGAAAGCATCGAGACAAAACTTGGATGGATTGATATTTCGAACTCAGCAGTCGCAACCAAGTGGGGTGATGTCACCATGCCTGTGGGGTTCAATCTGAAAGAACTTTCAGTTGAAATTCATAAAGACGCCGAGCTTTGTCCAGCCTCAACCGAGTATTCAATGCTCTTTAATGGAGATGGGCTGAAAAAAGATCTTGAATTCAAATTTGAGTTTAGCCCGGTGGTTTCGGTTGCCTCGGGTGATACCTTAACCTTAAGTCTGGGCACCATTGCTAAAGCGTTATCAGATGCGGCCACTGCTGGTAAGCTAAATGACGAAGAAGTGAGTTCTTACCTCGAAGGAAAATCAGGTAGCGGCCAAGAGTGAGTGAGGCCTCGATTTTTTTCGAAGGTTCTCGGCGCGACTACTTAGGGCTTTTCTTCACATTGGCTTCGCCAGCCACGACGTTGAATGTCGCGGTGGCCATTGCTACTGGTTTCTTTGAGCCGCGTTTGTAAAGTAAACCGTGCACAACGCAAAGTCGTTTGCCGCGAAACATCACTTGGGTACGAGCCTCAAGCGTATCGCCTAGTTCTATTGGCCGAAAGTAATTTACTTTGAGTTCGACTGTTGAACAGTAATCGAATTTACTCAGGGTCGTGAAGCAGGCAGCTCCGCAAGCGAAATCAAAAAACGCTGAAACGACTCCGCCATGAACTCTTCCGGCGGGTGAAAGGTGGTCGTCACGCACTTCGAGTGATGCGAAAGCTTTGAAGAGTTTGCGGTCTACTTTATAGACATCGTAACCTAACCATCTTCCAAACAAGTCTGGGTGTTCGTAGTTTTGAAGCCCAAACATAGACTTCGATGTCGACTTGATTTTCTTTTTCATGATTGTTGGCTATTTGATCACTATTACGCGGCCTGGTCAACAGAGTTACTGGGTGGAATGGGCACCGCAGGTGCTACCAGTTCTTGGCTTGGCAGTGCGTTGATTGATTGAAATCCGCGCTTAATCACGATAGTGCCAACAATTGCGTCGTGCCAGCACTGGTTCTTTTTGTTCCAGAGTATCGCAATAAAACCTAGGCCAAAGGGTAGTGCTGAGACCACGGTTGATAGATTTCTTAGAACCGCTCTGTAGATGCCGAATTTTCTTCCGTCGGCCGAGACCACCTGTATGCCGACAATTCGCTTACCTAAAGTTGAGCCAGTCAGGCCTTGAAGCAATATCGAGTTGAAGACTCCAAACACCAAAGCCCAAAAATACATTCCTAAAACCATGCCTGCAGAAATCGCATTTTCTTGGGCTTCTTTTGGCTGATTCGCCCCCAGAATCATTCCCGCAACCACAGCGCCAAAGATGGCTCCGCCGAATTGAGCTGCTGTCGAGAAGATGGTATCAATGATGTAGGCCAGCAGGCGCTGGCCCTTGCCTCCCATTGGAATTTCAATGGCGTGCGGTACTAACTCTAATTGGTTATTTGGTGGGTTCATACCTAGCATTTCGGTGCATTAGCCCATTTGCCTAAGCGTGTTAACAGTTTAGGTGTGGCCAAAATGACACAAAAATAATTTAAAAACGAAAATGACTTGGCATAGGTATTTGAATGGGTAGTTGTACCAACGCGAGCGAACGATAGAAAGTGAGCCTTGATTATGAACCTGATTATGAAATTGAAGTCCATGGCGGTGCTGATTTTGGTGGGGGTCGCCACTGTTCATGCTGGGGCCCCAATTCAAGACAATCCTGATTTTCTCTCAGCTAATGACTCTGGAAAAGTTGTCGTAGCGGTGATTGATACGGGAGTTGACTACACTCACAAAGACCTCGCCGGAAGTATTTGGCAGTCAGATGCTACTCCATTTGACTTGCCCTCAGATTTTAACGACGGTTATGCGACTCTGCACGGTTGGGATTTTCGAGATAACGATGCGTATCCTTATGACTGCTTGAAGCCAATCGCTACCGTGAATGGTAATTCTTGGTTTGCTCCAATCATTGAGATGTTTCAATCAGATGGTCATGGCACGCACGTGGCAGGCATCATTAAGAAGATCGGGGTTGACGTTTCGATCATGCCCTTACGAATTGATTATCGAAGCATGAATTTCTTGAAACAGGTCATTTCAGCGGTAGAATTTGCGGCAAAGGGGCGGGCGAAAATCGTGAACATGAGTTTCGGATTTTATCAAGATGATCTCAACCCGCCTTCGCCCGAAGACTTAAACGAGCTGGCACGTACGATTGAGCGACATCCTGAGATGTTATTTGTGATCGCAGCCGGAAACGAAAATCGTGACATGGTGGTCGAGCGCAAGGTCTTGATGCCAGCCGGTCTGCCCTTGCACAATATTGTCATCGTTGGGGCTGTGAACGATGATGGTGCCTTGGCCGATTTTAGCAACATCGGCGAGGGTCTAGTCGATATCTTCGCCCCCGGCGTTGACATTCGAAGCACGTGGCCAGGCAATAGCTATCGCCTCAAAAGTGGCACTTCGATGGCAACTCCATTCGTAGTAGGGGCAGCAGCGAGAATTGTGAGTAGCCGCTTAGACATTTCTGGTGCAGATTTGAAGTCGCTACTTTTAGGCCATACACGAAAAATTCCGGCCTTGTTCACCAAGAAAGAAAAGAGTTTCATCAACACTTGGCCCATTGAAATACCCGTGATGCTCAAGAGCGACTTGCCTAGGTTCGGGCACTACGGAAGCAAGCAAGTAAAGCCGTAGGTGCCGTTTCCAGTACAAGAGTTGGTATTCGAATAGATAAGCCGAATGAGTTGATCGGGTGGGCCGTTGAAACTCTTCTTAAAGTCATACCGAAGGCTGTAGTAGCTATCATCGGTCTGAGCGACACAACTGGTGCCTGCAGAAAAAATACCTGGTTGAAAATATGACCCAGCAGTGTCGACTTTGACGGTTCCCAATTTAGGGTCTGCTGGCAATTGAGCTAAAGACGTAACGCCAAGAATAAAAACCTTTTTCGTGTCGCTCACTTCTTCAGGTGTTTTACAATACTTGATGGTCCATGTAGATGTGGCAAAATCGTACGATGCCTTATACTCCTTTTTATTCAGGTTTAGCTTCAGATAGAAACTCGGAAGAGTGTAGGCGCAGATGACCTCTGATTTGATCGGTTTTGCAAAATTTTCGCTTCCATTTGGGCCGTCTGGGTAATAGACGTAGCTGTCTTTTGGAGCAAACGTGCCAACCACCGTTTTCGGCAAGTCCGAGGAGTAGGCCCACTTAGCTTCACCGGTCACATCGAAGGTGAACGTCGCAGGGCAGGCTACAGGCTTTTGAGAAGGCGGCTTTTGCGTCGGTGCAGGCGTAGGCGTAGGTGTAGGAGAAGGTGTCGCTTTCTGTATGGGTACCGCATTCGCGCGCATGAGGTTGATAGGTAGTGACCCTCCCCCTCTAGGGGTGCCGGCAAAACTCGAGGCCGCACTGAGTGCTATCGCCACTGATAATTTAACTGAAATCGTAACAACGAATTGTGCCTGACTCATCATTCTGTCCCCCTAAGTTCAATTTCAAACTGATTTAACAATTAGACAACAAAAGGCAAATCTTCGTCTTTGAAAGGTGTCACTTATGACACTCTGTTTTCGGTGGGTTTCATGGCTTACCATTAAGAGACTAGCAGGGGTAGCTTATCTATGAAATCAAGACTGACAGAAAACACCAATCGTGTTGGGCGTAGGGCCGCGGTAATATTTTTCTTGCCATGGCTATTGCTCGGTTCACTGAACTGTACGAGTAAAATTGAGGTTGCTTCTTTGCAGCAAGGGCCCAATGTGTCAGCGGCAACTGCCACGATTACGGTGAGTCCGTCAGGTTTGCCTTCGCCTAAAATTGAAAGTGTTGAGAAAGTTGAACTTCCCACACCACACTTTGCGTTAGATCGGCCGTCCTCTCAATTCACGGTGCGACTTAATTTCGCGCGAGTTTGCGGTAATTGTCGAAACGACTTTACGCAAGCCGAACTGATTTCACTTGCTGGGGCTTCTGACAGCATTCATAGCCATTTCAATTATTTGGCCAACATGAAAGACAATACTGAATTTCAGGCGTTTCGAAGCCAGTTTCCGAAATTTCCGTTTCTTGCAAAAGGTCTGGGTATTCCGCTAGCCTATTCAAAAGAATCAGTTCGTCCCTTTTCTCACAAAGGCGAAGTGGGTGTTGATGGCCTTCACACTTCAGCAACCAGCGTCGACCCCGCACGGTGGGCAGTTGACATTGATCAGTCTAGAGGTCGTTCAACCTATTGGACAGCCGATCCGATGTTCTCGTCAGTTGCAGATGTTAGTCTTGAGCACCCGATTCATCACTACAATTTTTCGGTGAAGCAAACGGTGGGGCCGGTCTATCAAATCGATGGTGGCTGCCAAAAGCGCAATTCAAATGAGACTCAAAAAGTAAGTGAGGTTTCGGCTCTTGTGCCCAATTTGGTTTCGCGAATGCTGGCGGCAAAAAGCTCTTGGACGGCAGCTACCCCGTATTCGATTTTTGCCCTTGAACCGGGGCGCTTCTTTGTCACCAAAGAAATGTCATTCTATGGGTTTGGTGAAAGGGCCATCATCGATGGAGGCCGATTTTTCAAAGACCTCGCCTGGAGTACTCTGGCACAGGTTCGCCTGCAGAACGTCGCTTGTTTTGCCATCGACCCGAGTAAAGCAGAGGCCGCAACAGTTCTTGCCGATGCCATGAACGACACGATTGACGCCGCAGGCGCCACGAGCTTCATCGCAGACAACATGACTGACAGCTTTATCAAGAGTTCGCGAGTGACACTCGATTCGACCACAAAAGTGCCGACAATCACCAATGGTGGCACCGTAACACCTCTGTATACCCATGGCGTGCCCTGGAAACAAAAAGACGTTGCCGGAAGAGAGGTGTCAGGAACTCTCATTGAGGCAGGTTCTGGCGAACTGAGCGGGCATTATCGGCCGAAATTTGAAACCCTTATCGCGCCAGACCTTTCGTTCGCAAAGGCCTTCTTGAAAATGGTAAAAGAGACTTCAGCTAACTTGAGCGCACACGGTAAGTCGCTCATGCCGAATATGAATGCGTTGATGGCGACTCTCTCTTTGATGGCAACCACCCAGTCGTTCGATGAAAATCTGCAAATGTCGAAAGAACAGTTAGGAAATGGCTTTTGGCATGAAAAGTGGGGACGCGATAACATTCGCACCCAAGGTGGGCGCATGCGAGTTTACATGGAGATGGCTGCGGCCCGTGAAGCCAGTGTGAACAATCGAACTGCAGTTTTGAGTTCGATTTATCTGAATTACAATGGCGGAGAGATCGGTGGATTTCCTGGCACGGTAGCTCTCGAGCGCGGACTCGCAAAATACCTAATTGTACTCGACAAGCCGTCACTTCAACTTCATCCGGTTCGTTACCGAGGCGAGTACACCAAAAGAAAAAATAGCCCAGAAGACGGCTGGTCACTTGATAGTGCGCTTGAATACTTTGCTCGGCGCGATCTTGCTAAAAGTTACGTTGCTACGCTTCTTGACTTGAAGGCCGGAGCTCCGACTTCAGAGCATGCCACGGTTCATGGGCATTTCTCAGTGATGGCGAGACAGTATGAAAATTTATTAGCATTAGAAAATGTGACTAACACAGATCAAACCGTGAAGTTGCCTGCTAGAACGTGCTCAAGCAATGCCACGAATTGCTCGCAATCGTATTATTACGTTCGAGTTTCTCCGTGGCGCGTTCACTCTGGGGGGCCAGACGCTGATTGGCCAAACAAAGATTGGAGTTATGCTCCCCTCCCGCTTCATTGCCGGCAAGGCCAATGGGTTAATTTCGCCAATTACGATTCTTGTGTGAGGGCCATCATGGATGGTCATGCGACAGTGCCCCCTACGGCGATCGCTGACCCTGCGCTAGAGGTCTGCAATCAGGTTTGTGAAACGATACCCGCATCGGTTGTCTTGAGTTGTAAACGCAATCCGGCAAGCGCTGGGTGTGCCCCTAGCCCAGGTAGAGAATTTGCGGCTGTTCGCGATGAATATCGGGCAGGCGAAGTGGTTCAACTCAAGGCGGGCGAGTCGCTTGTATTATTCAACGCCGAAGGGTTACCCTTTGAGCAGTTGGGCTGGCCTCTTAAGCAGCATGCGTATTTGAGTGCGCCTGGGGTTGCATCGCCCATTGAGCTCGATTTTGAGAATGACCCAGAATTCTTAACTGATCCGGGTGATCTTTCGGGGGTTGGAATCGAAATTCTCGATGTCTATTAGAGATAAGCTCAGACGCCCCTAATGAGCCATATCAGGCTTAGGTGGGGCTCCAGCTGGCGCATTCGCTGGCGGCGGTACTTTGATGCACTCAAAGTCACAAAGGGCTTCACCCTCTTTTACACCTTCATTGTTTAACCATGAAACAACGAAGCGGTGAGTGCCGTACTGATTGATGGGTAATCCACCAAAGCGAAACACGGCTTTCAGGCGCTTTTGCTCGGGCGGCACACCCATCTCACCGTTACCTAAAAGATTTTGCTTTCCGTCGGGAGTGAGCAAGTGAATGAACACTTTGCCCTGGCTTGGGCCAGGTGCCGTCTTTTCGAGGGCAAGTGCGATCACCATACTGGGTATTTGAATCGGTAACTGATGAGTTCGAATCTCATCGAGAATTTCAAAAACTGAAAGTGATCCGGTTTGTTGGTCAACAGAGGCGCCCATGGCAAGTGCAGAAAATTGAAGTTTAAGTGGCATAGTGTTGTTGAGTTTAGCCCGCTTTCTCACCACAGGCAACAGAAGGTGCGACTGAAATTGTCTGCCATGAAATTGGCACGCCTGGTTTTGACTATTTGCGTTGTACTGGGTAAGCGCTATGGCCAAGGGTTATTGGGGGAGACAATGATTTCAATCAGATCTAAGACACAGGCGATTATTTCGTCTTTTTTGGCACTTTTTCTATCTACGGGGGCAAACGCAGAGCCGGTGGGTTCGAGAACGCCATTAGATAGAAGCTTTTTGTCGGCAAAGACCCACACTGAGTGGTCAACCGGCAATCAGCTTGAGCTGCTCATTGACGGCACTGAGTTTTACCAAGTGCGCTTGGCGCAGATCGAAAGCGCGAAGAAATCAATCGACATCACGACCTTTCTTTGGTGCGCTGACGAATCGGGCTACAAAACCGCTGAAAAATTGATTGAAGCTGCAAAACGTGGCGTTCAGATTCGTGTGGCAATCGATTTCTTGAATCGCTCGAAAAAGCCCGAACCGGTGTACGCTATGATGCGTGCGGCAGGCATTCAAGTGGCTAAATTTAATCCGCCTTATTGGGGTATCGAAGAACTCAATAATCACTCACTGCACGAAAAATTTATGATCGTTGATGGCAAGTCGGTGTTGACCGGCGGAGCCAATATCTGTGACGAGTATTTGATTGGTGGCGAGCGCAAGCTTTGGCACGATCTCGAAATGAGAATTGAAGGTCCTGCGGCGGCAATTTATCAAACTCGTTACGATGAAAATTGGAATTGGTTGGTAAAAAAAGACATTGAAGGGCTCACGCGTTCTGCAGTTGGCGCGGCAGAAATTAATGGAGTTCCGACGTTTGTGCGCTCAAAAGTTCACGTGGTTAATGAACCGACTGAGACGAGCACCGCGCGGGCTGGTGACTCTGAACTGCTTGTGCACTATCAGCAGAATTACCGAAGAAAAAGCGATGGAGTTGAATCAATTCAAGTCTTCTCGCACTTGATTGACAGCGCAAATGAAGAAGTGGTGATGTACTTACCTTACTATATTTTGCCGCCAGAAATTTTAGCAGCAATGAATCGAGCAGTTGAACGCAATGTCAAAGTAAAGGTTCTCACAAACTCGCCTGAGACGAATGACGAGAAATTATCGGTCTACGCTGCGCTCAATTTTTATCGAGACTCACTCAATCAGGGAATTGAAATTCATGAATATCAACCCCGCACCTTACACGCGAAGGCTGTGATGATTGACAAAAAAATAATTACTTTAGGGTCACACAATTTAACTTATCGAAGTTTTAGAAAAAGTGGCGAAGCGAACGTGATCACTGAAGACCCCATTTTGATTGAGAAATTTGTTCGCCAGACAGAAAAAGATTGGCTCGAATCAACTCTTCTCACTCTCGACCAGGTTGCTGAGCGCAGCAACCAAGTGAAAGAAAAGACCATGCTATTGGTAGGCCGTTGGCTTCGTAGCTTCATGTAAGACATTGATATTATTAGTCTATTATAGAATTAACCAAAACGTTTTACTCTTCTTCTCAGGTTGTGAAATCACACTAACGTAAGCCGAGTATGTATTGTCGCATTGCGTTAGGCTGTGTATTTACCATTCTTGTGAGAGCAACCTAAGTTCTTGGGGAATAAAAGAACCTGGGTTGAAAGAGAACGTATTTAAAAAGGGTTAGGAGGGCGGTTCTATGAATCCGTCAATGGGTGGGGACTCGTTAAGAGTTGTTAGTCAGGAAATTTTAGTTCGAGAGAGAAGTTTTATTGAGAATCATCTTTTCGGGGTGCCAGATCTGCAATTGCAAGATTTGGTTCTGCGGTTCTTCCGTAAGGGGGGGGAACCTTGCTTCGCTCAAGACTGGAAGGTCAGAGCGGTGTTTCGCGATTTCGGATTCAGCGGTTTTGAATACCGTTCGAGTGCGGGAGTGCGCGGTCGCCTTGCTCTGGCCCCAGTCTTGGCCGGCGGTTTTGTTGTCCACAAATTGGTATCAAGCCAAAATAACATTCATGAGGCCTTCTATCTCTACTCAGATACAGGCGAGCTCAAATCGATTGAACGCGAATTTCGAAATGAAATTCTCTTCGTTGAATTAATCGAAATGGAGCCGTTGTGCCCAATTTTGTCGCTTCTTTATAATTTTGCTAGTCATCAATACGAACAGGCCAATCTCGGCCTAGCACGCATTGAGCAAATGACCTATGTCGAAGGCTTGTTGCGCTTCGTTGGCGAAGTGGCCAAACAATCTGGCGAGCCTATGTCGTATTCTCAAGGCGGAAGTGACCAAGCTATCGAAGCGTTCAATCGAAAGATTGTTGCTGAAGAAGAAGACACCACTCTGACCTGGGAAGAACGTCAAAAAGTCTACGAGCTCATCAAGAAGGACCGCGCTAAGGTGATTCGCACCAAGCAGCGAGTGCATAAGCGAGGTCTGCTCGCGACGGCGTTACCGAGTTTGATCAAAGACCTGCAAAATTTTGCTCGCCGAATTCGGCTTCGTCCTACTTCGAATATCGGTGGCCTTTCTTACCGTTATTCTTTAGGCATTCTGATTTGGTTTGTGAATGTCATTAGAGGTAACATTGGCTATTCGATAGCGCTTGCGCTGTATGGCCCATTTACTTTCTATTTTATCACCCAACCCCTCAACCCGCATGCGATGTGGGCAGTGGGTAAAGTGAGATCGGCTTATCTTGATACGGTTCAGACAGTCGACATCGCGGTTGATAAGGTAAAAGAGATTACTCACACCAACTAGAAACAGTGGTGGTCATTGTAGCCAAAGCCTTCGAGTGCGTTCACAGGTACGGCTTCCCATTTCTTGCCGGGCAATTGCCAAGCAAAGCGAAGTCCGACGTATTTCTTGGGGCCTTGAAAATATTGCAACTTGAAGTGGTGTTTACCAGCAGGTAGCTCAATTCGATTAGTGGTTGGGTTGCTCATGCTTTGCACGCCATCTCGATTGATCACAAGCTCTTCGTCGATAAAGAGTTTTGAGCCGTCGTCGCTACGCAGGCTGAATCCAATTTCACCGTGTTTCGCAACGGTGATCCATCCCTCAAATTCGAGGGCGTACCATTCGGTCATGCCTTTTGGCACCCCGGGAATGCGATCAAGATAACTTCGCTTATCGATCGCAAAGTTGTCGAGCACAATTCGCCCAACAGATTTGATGTGAGCAAAATCAGGCAGCCTGTCGTGCGCGAGTTTCGAAATATCGTAGAGTTCACCGCAGACGCCTTTTTGCGCGCCCGGCGAGTATGTCGGGGTTGGTGAAGGTTCTGGAACGGGAGAAGGAAAAGTCTCTTGAGGAGTGGGGGTCACAATCACCGGATCAACGTCAGGAGCATCTGGGGTCGTGTCTGTCGTCGGTGTCGGAACCGGAAACGAGCCCTCACTGAGAAATTGTTCGGTGAGTGTTTGTGGAGTGACTCCGGTGCCGCAGCCTGATTGAAAGGCGAAAAGGCTAACCAAGCAAGAGACCACCAACCCTGTGCCCAAAAAGACACGCCCATCATGAGGCGATACTGTGCGTTTCATTCTTAGACAATTATAAACACAATTAGTTGAAATCGTAAGAAAAATTAACGTCAAGGAAGTGTCACAATTTAGGTAATTGATGCAGTGCGCAAAGTAGCGGTAAGCTTTAATTACGCGCTATGTTGTACGTTTGCTCAAAAGCCGTAACCACCCTGATCTTGATCTCTCTGCTGACTGCAGGCTGCGGTCGCGCACCTACAAGAACTACCGGAGAATTCGAGAAATACGTGCAGCGCTTCGAAGAAGATTCTGTCAAAGCAGGCGCGCCCGTCAAAGTAACTGATATTTTAGTTGAACGTAGAGTGCTGGGTGAAGGTCGCATGGCCATGTGTTCGAGGTCAGATACGAGTGATCTAGATCCTCCAACGGTCGGGGTTGATGGCGCCATTTTTGCGTCATTGACTGAAGTTGAGAGACAAGCTGTGATTAGTCACGAACTGGGGCACTGTGTTTTACACCGAGAACATCGTGATGAAGAAAATGAGTATGGTGTGCCACTGAGTATGATGAATTCTCATTCGATCAATATGCTCTTACTTGAGTCGAACGCTGAGTATTACAATGAAGAGCTCTTCAAGGGCCCACAGGTTTCGCCGGTGAAGCTAGAAACTAATCACGCTGAGATGGTATTTCCTATTGTGGCTAAATAATCTGAGCTAAACTCTTTTCATGAATCATCAAGACTTTGAGTGGGACTTCGTGATCGTTGGCTCTGGTTTCGGAGGGAGCGTCTCGGCGCTTCGTTTGACCGAAAAGGGTTATAAAGTTTTAGTCATTGAAAAAGGAAAACGTTTTGGTCCTGATGACTATGCCGTCACCAACTGGAATCTCTCACGGTACCTCTGGCTTCCCCTTTTGAGGTGCTTTGGCATTCAAAAGCTCACCCTCTTTTCAAACGTCCTGATTTTGAGCGGCGTGGGCGTGGGTGGCGGCTCTTTGGTCTATGCTAACACCCTACTCGAACCCGGCGATGAATTTTATCAGTCGTCGGCTTGGTCTAGTCTAGGTGATTGGAAAAAAGAACTATCAATTCACTATCAGACAGCAAAAAAAATGCTAGGGGTCGTAAAGAACCCGCACCTCACGTTCATCGATCACGAAATGAAAGCGATTGCTGACCAGCTCGGCAAAGGCGACACCTTCAAACCTTCAGATGTCGGAGTTTATTTCGGCACCAACGGCAAAACAGTTCCTGATCCGTTCTTTAATGGTGAGGGTCCGGCGCGAACTGGCTGTAAACTCTGCGGTGGTTGTATGGTTGGATGTCGGCACGGGGCAAAAAACACGCTCGACAAAAACTACCTCTACTTGGCTGAGAAAAAAGGGGCAAAGGTCATGCCCGAGACTGAAGTTTTGAATCTCATACCTGATGAAGGAACCGGCAAATCGGGTTGGACTTTAGAAACCTGCAGTTCAACGGCTTGGATCAAGTCAACTACTCGCAATCGAATTCGTGCAAAAAAGGTCGTACTTTCTGGCGGCGTCTTAGGAACAGTGAGTCTTCTGCTGAAGTGCAAAAAAATCACTGAATCGCTGCCCAGTTTGAGTCAAGCACTCGGCTTGAGTGTGCGCACCAATAGCGAGGCCCTCTTGGGAGTTACGGCCAAGCATGCTTCTGGTGAACGCAATTACAGTGAAGGGGTCGCCATCACCTCGGTGTTTCACGCTGACGAACACACGCATATCGAGCCTGTTCGTTATCCAAAAGGCTCAAGCTTTATGCGTCTGCTCACTGCCCCCATGGTTGACGGTGGGCCAGCATGGCTTCGCACATTCAAAATGTGCTACGGCATAGTCGCCCACCCCATTGATTTTTGTCGATCTTATCTCAAGTGGGGTTGGGCTGAAAACACCGTGATTTTCTTAGTCATGCAGACCCTCGACAATAAGATGAATTTGACCCTTGGGCGAAATCTCTTCACGGGGTTTATGAAAAAAATGACGACGGCACTTGATAAAGATGCGCCGCCGGTTCCTTCTACCATACCGATTGGACACGATGTTGCGAGGGCGTTTGCAAAGAGCGTTGATGGAATTCCGGCGAGTGCAGTCAATGAAGTGGTCTTGAACATTCCGACCACCGCTCATATTTTGGGCGGTTGTCCAATTGGTGCTGACGCGAAGACCGGGGTAATTGATTCTCAACATCGGGTCTTCGGATATGAAGGCCTTTGGGTTTGCGATGGGTCGGCAATTCCCGCGAACTTGGGTGTGAATCCGAGTCTCACCATCACGGCCATGTCAGAACGAGCGATGAGCCTCATTGCGCCGAAAGGGTAAATGGCAGCAGAAAAACCCTTTTGGGCCTGCCTCCTTAAAATTCCGCATATAGAGTGGTTTATATCTGAATGCGGAATATGAATACTATTGATAAAATTCCGCATACACATTAGATTTGGTTTCTATGCGGAATTTTATCGGCCGAGGTCAATACCTTAAATTATTCGAGACTGCCTGGGCACGCGATAGAAGTACCTTGATTGCGGTTTATGGTCGTCGTCGCGTCGGTAAAAGCTCTCTCATTCGGCAATTTGCCAACCGAAAACAAACGTTGTTTTTTGAGGGTTTAGAGGGTGAATCGACGGCAACGCAAATCGCACATTTTTTAAAGCAATTGAGCGTTCAGGTTTCTGAGCCCCATTTGGCTGACCTTAAGTATTCAGATTGGTCTGATGTCTTTGCGCTTTTGAGTCAAATTCTGAATCGCTATTCAGATGTCGTTCTGGTCTTCGACGAACTGACCTGGATGGCGTCTTCGAGAAATAAGCTGGTAAGTCTGATTAAAGTGTTTTGGGATCAACATTGGAAGTCTCACCCTCACTGTGTTCTGATCTTGTGTGGTTCGATTGCTTCGTGGATGGTCAAGAATGTGGTCAGGTCGAAGGCCCTCTATGGCAGAATTTCTCATCAAATTTTAGTTGAGCCCCTAGATCCGAAGGAGGTGGCGCAATTTGTTGGTCAGGCAAGGGGTGAACAAGAGATTCTCGAGTATTTGTTGTGCTTTGGGGGAATTCCTCGCTACCTAGAGGAATTTGATTTCAAAAAATCGATTTCATGGAACATCGAGCACGCTTGTCTTGCGCGGTCAGGATTTTTCTTTGAAGAGGCCGACAAAATTTTCTATAATCAGTTTAAAGAAACTCAAGTCTACAAAAAGATTGTTCATACGCTGCTCAGTAAAGGCCCTTCATCTCTAGATATCTTAGCTAAAGCGACTCGTCAGCCCACGGGTGGAGGATTTAAGGCCTATCTTGAAAATCTTCAGAGTGCTGGAATTATTTCAGGGCTATTTCAAATTCATCATTGGAAAGTTTCAAAGCAGGCAAAATACTGTTTGTCTGATGAGTTTTTGGCGTTTGATGGAAAAATTCTTGGGCCTGTACGTCAGTCGCTCAGTGCGCGCACTGAGAAAGGCGCCTTTTTAAAGTGGATTTCACCTCAATGGAACGCTTATTTGGGGTATGCCTTTGAGCGATTTTGTCAGAAGAATGCTCATCGAATTGCCGAACTTTTGGAAATCGATTCTCAAGTTAAAGGTGCGAGCGCCTTGATTCTCGAGGGATTAAAGAAAGGCACGAAGGCACAGTTGGATCTGGTATTCTTGAGACGAGATCCGGTCATTACGTACTGTGAGATCAAGTACAGTCGAAATCGATTAGGGCCAGAAGTCATTGCTGAAGTAGAGCAACGACATCAAAGAATACAGTGGCCTAAAGGTTGCTCTATTGAAAGAGTCTTGATCGTCAATCAAGAACCCGTCGATTCGGTCAGAAAAAGTGGCTATTTTCACCAGATTATTACAGCGAGTCAGCTGCTGAAGTAAATGATTAACGTTGGGGGTCTCGAAGGCCTCATTGCGCCGAAAGGGTAAAACGCTGCTTCTTCTTTTCACAGCGTTTGGTTTTGAGATTGCACATCGAAAAACTGGCGGTGCCGACTAAGTTGGGCGGGTCTTTTTCGATTTTTCCAGTAACTGAAATTTGCGCCTGTTGAGATTCTCTCGGCCAGTCAGCCTCAGTGATTGAGTCAGGGTTGAGTTCTAAACCTTCTTGGGTGGTAAAGCTGACCAGAAAAGGTTCATTCAGGCCTACGGCGAGTAGCGGGTTGGTTGAAAAAACACTCAAGATGAGCTTGTCGCCTTTTTGTAGCAGTTTGAACCCGTAGGGGGGATTAGGGTCGATGGCAGTTCTTGGGTCAGGTTTCTCTTCGACCTCTTTTGGATTGATCGTGATCGGCTTTTGATTTTTGACCGTCACCTCGAATCGCTGCCCTTTCGGTATGGGTTTTCCAACCGGTACAGCTGATCCCGACCAGGGCTTAAGAAAAGGATTCGGGCTCGGCTCAGTCGCTGGTGAATTGGGTGCGCCCCAAGCTACTTGCCAAGTGAGCAGCAATGTCGTTAGGTTCAATAAAGCTAGGTGATGTTTTGATTTCATTTGGTTTCGCTCGGCACTCATGGGTACGTTATGAATCAAGTATGAGCGATGCCACCCCAACTGTGAAGAACAATTTTGAATCGGCCATTGCGGTTGCGTTGGGTCTGGCCGAAGAAGCAGCAAAGAGAGATGAAGTGCCCGTTGGTGCGATCGTGTTAGATTCGAACGGCCAGATTATCGGGCGAGGGGCGAACGATCGCGAGCAGACGCGCAATCCACTTCGACACGCTGAGATGATTGCGATTGAAGAAGCGGCCGGGTCGATGAAGTCGTGGCGTCTAACTGGGTGTACGTTGGTGGTCACGTTAGAGCCTTGTCTGATGTGCTTGGCCGCTGCACAACAAGCCAGAATTGGGCATGTGGTTTTCGCAGCCAAAGACCCCAAAGGCGGAGCCCTCTCTCTTGGGCACCATTTTCACGAAGACACTCGGCTCAATCACCGCTTCACGGTTGAGTATTTAGAAACCCCCGCTTGCGGCGAAGTATTGAGCCGGTTTTTCAAGCAGAAACGTTTGAACAAGGTAACTAACGAAAGCTAGTGCTAAACGGATAGATTGAGCGGCTCAGCTTGCAGTTCGAGCATTCGTCGAGAAAATTCTTCTTCAGGCAGTAAGTATCGGCCTTGCCGGTAGAATCGACCAATTTTTCTCAATCGTTGCGTGATGGCCTTCATTGTTTTTTTCTTCGCTCGATCGAGCGGCGCGAATTTTAGACCCACTCCTTTGGGGTGAGTGACTGAGCTTTGACTTCTCCAGACGATTACGCCAGACATTTCCATTTGGGTTTTGAAAACTGAGAATCGAATGGTGATCCACTCGTCTTGCAGTAGGTCTTGTGAGATGCGAATAAAGACTCCGCCGGTACTCATATCGAGAATTTGGCCATCAGCTACAGCCCCGGTTGACCTGATAATCGTGGTCGGTATTTGTAGCCGGTATCGTGGATTACTCTCCCACCAACGAATCTTCGGCAGTAAATAAGGTACTGCGACTTCTCGGCCAATTCGAAAAATGAGATAAATCGAGACGATCAGCGAGCCAATAAAAATGCCAACGGGATTTTCGGCAGATCCATATTCGGCTAAGATAATGGCGACCGAATAATTGATTAGAATATTTGTCAGAAGAAAAATGTACCAAGCCCAGCGTTTCATCTCCCAAAGTCCAAACCCGGTGAGCACCGCGATGAGAGATAAGAAGTAGTAAGAGGGAGATAGCAAGAGACGAACTAACGACAATGCAGGTACCGTAAAAAGAACCAGCGATACGCCTAAGAAGGCGATCGGAAATGCAAAATACCCAATCGCTACGGCCTTTAAGAACCGTGTGGAATATTTCTTCACAGTTTTAGTTTAGCACGGCGAGTTGAAACTCGCCAAAGGGAAGATTTTGCCTACTTTTGAATGAGCTCAAGGCTATCGCTACCACCCAGCATTGCCCGCACCACATCACCAAAGGCTAAAATGGTTTTCTGTGAGTAAACAACCCGGCCTTCTTCATTTTTGATAGTCAGATCGTTCAAGTCACCGTCATCGGCAAAGATTGAATCTTCAATCGTGGCCACAAACTTCTCGCCGTTTAGAGTGAAAGCAGCAGTTGCCTCGTCTATCTTGAGTTTTTCTGGGCATCGGCTTTCGATTCGCGAGTAAACCATGTTTCCGACTGAGTTTAGGCTGTAAGGCTGAACGGCGCACTCTTTTGTGAAGGCGGAGAGATCAGACGTCGAAAAAATTTCTGTGGCTAAAGCTGATTTGCTCAAATTAAAACTCACCAAGTTAAGCGCGAATGCGAGGGTTGATAATAGAGCGACTGAGTAATTTCTTGAATGCTTCATATAATACCTTTACGGCGATATTGAACTTTCTGAAAGCGACTATTTAGCATAGAACTATTCCATTATGGAAATAGACCATCTAAAAATTATTCGAGTGTTAATGGCAGATCCGAACCTCAGTCGGGCGGCCGAACGATTGCACCTCACTCAGTCTGGTTTGTCAAAACGCCTGCAAGCAATCGAGCGAGAACTGGGATGTGACCTTTTTGAACGTCGCGGTCCCAAGGGTCTTCGCGTCTTGCCGCAAGCACTTGAGCTTGGGCAAGTGGCTGGTCGAATGCTTTCGGCCTGGGAGACCGCGGTAAAGCGGGTACAGCGCGAGGCTTCAGAACCTCCACATTTTGTTTTGGTGGGGCCCCCTCTTTTTTTGCGAGAAGTGGTCTTGCCTTGGTGGACCCTAAATTCTCAAAAATACCCAGAGATTCGCCTAGAGGTGCAAGTCGCCTCATTACAAGGGGTATCGCTTGACACGGTGGCTACTGACGCTGATGCCGGAATTCTTGAGCACAAAGAAGAACTCGGTGATTTTGTCTGCAAGCCCCTTTTTGTTGAAGAATGGGGAGTGGTTCGAAATCCATCGGTTCAAAAAACTGAGTTGAAAGATTACCTCTGGGGTACTTATTCACCGAGTGTGAACTTAGTTGACACGTGGTTGGTTCAACGCCAGAAGATGCCTCCCCCGGTCTATCGCTTCTACTGGGAAGACATGACAGCGATCGCTGTTTGGGTGGCTAGCACTCCCGGTGCTGCCAGTGTTTTGCCTCATCATGCGATTCGTTGGCTTGAAAAAAAGAAGCGGGTAGTTTTCGAACCGTTGGGGGTCGATGCCACTAAGAAACTCTATTTGGCGTTCAAGAGAAATAATCCGCATAAAAAGCTCATTCATGAGTTTCTTCAGCTTCAAAATGTTGATATCACTGAGCACGAATTGCGCTGAATCAGCACTGAGTAAAATTCATGAGCACTGAGCAAAATTCAAAGGAGTCGCTATGCAGCTTTCACAAATCAATCTGAATCACATTCGAGTCTTTGAAGTTGTTTACCGTACTAAAAGCATGACTGCTGCGGCAACTGAACTTCACTTGACCCAATCAGGGGTGAGTCAGCACGTCGCAACGCTTGAAGCGCAGTTAGGGGTGAAACTCTTTGATCGAGTCAAGAAACGCTTAGTTCACACTTCTGATGCTGAAGAGTTGTATCTCGCCTGTGCGCACGGGTTGACCCAAATTCAAGATGGCCTGGCGGCTTTGAGTGGTGGCAATGAAAAACTGTCGGGTT
Source organism: Oligoflexia bacterium (assembly GCA_903895855.1). GTDB lineage: Bacteria > Bdellovibrionota > UBA1018 > UBA1018 > UBA1018 > CAITVN01. The sequence continues at coordinate 73,210 of CAITVN010000238.1, forward strand.
GGGTGCGAGTCGGCATGCCGATTGAATTCGGAAACAACCAAGTGCTGGCGCGATTAGGAAAATTTTCGTTAAAACACCCTCTCGTGCAGTTCAAGATCGTTTATGACTACGCCTCGGTGATGAACGAACAATTGTTAACGGGTGCACTCGATTGTGCGTTTGTCGATGACTTCGCTATGGACCAGTCGATTCAGGTCGAAGAAATTTATGAAGAGATTCTCGAAATGGTCGTTCAAAAAAATCTCTGGCAGAAGCTGACGCAAGCACAAGCGAGCTCGAAAAAATCACAGGTGAGTTTTCTCACTGATCTCGATTTCGTTGATTATCAAATTGATGCGCCATTGGCCACTCGTTGGATTCGGCACCATTTTAAGCCAAAACACGTATCTCTTCGGGTGAAGGCCTGCGTGATGGATGTGAAAGGTGTGTCTCGTTTGGTTCAAGAAGGCCTTGGGCTTGGGGTGATACCTAGGCACGTGCTCGAACAGTCGGCACGACTCAACGCTACCGTACAGGTGGTTGAGGGGGGGCCGAAGCCCTTGAAAAATCCGATCAGTTTAGCGGTCGTCAAAGGTCGCACCCAATCGCGGGCTTCGCAGGCGCTCATTCAATTTATGAAAGAGAGTTTTTCACAAGAAAAATTACAAGAAAAACAAAGTGAAAAACCACAAGAAAGATCGGCTCCAAAAAAGAATTCGTGAGTAGAACCGAAATCAAGACCGATCGAGATTGATCAACACTGATCAATAACGATCAATACACGACCGATTGATTGCGCTTATGGCGCCGAAGGTACTTTTGGTAACTCATTATCTGGTAACTAATAATCTAAACGGTACGACTAATCGAACCAAAAATCAGAGAGGCGCAGTCTATTTTGCTAAAGCAGCAATGGCCGCGTCTTGATCAAAAGTGAAAATTGCTGATCGCGCTTGCTCTGCATTTTGGGGATCAATCGCCATTCCTGAGAACGTGAAGGCCACTTTCTTAGCGTCGAAGGTGCCAAAAATATCCATGATCTGTTTGATTTCGGTGATAGTAGCAATTCGACCGGCGCCACGCTTCTTTGCGTCTGTGATGAATGAACTGAGTACTTCTTCTTTGTCGCTTGAAAACGTAGCCGCTTTCAGTGAGGTGATTAGGCCGTCAATGCTGGTGATGCTGCCGCTAATGACTTTTCCGCTGACGGTCACAAGAGAGTTAGCAGATTTCGGTAAATAGAGTCTGACTTCGGTGATGCAAAGGCCTTCGATCGAGGTGATCACGCCGTTGAATCTTGAAAGTTGGCACTGATAAGATCCTGACCCGCCGCCGAGTTGGGTTTTTCCATCAGCGGTTGATGTCACTGGCACTGAGTAAGAATCGACCGATGACTGACTATCAGATGACACATCGATTTCAAATTTTGCTGAATCAGCAAAAACAGAGTCGAGAACTCTGATCATTTCTTTTTGTGCGCCAAGAATTTCAACAGCAATCGTACTGAGGTGAGCGGAGTCAAGCGAAGCGCTCACTGTTTTTGAGTAGACGTCAGCGGCCTGGGCGGTTTGAGCTGTCATGGCTGCAGTGACGAGTAATGATGCTAAAAACGATACTGATAAAATAGAAAAGCGAGTGGGTCTCATGAAAGTGAATTCCTTCGGTGGGTTATGTGGTTAAGTCTCAATAACCCAAAACATAATTCAAAATGACTCACTGAGTCAATATAAACTAACAGGGCACCCTATTTTTCAATAATTGATATTTACTAGGCCGCTATCAGCTGGCTCGCACCCCGCTATGAGGCGCTAGATCTTTATTTAGCGTTGCCTTTTGCGGCCTTGCCGGGGCTATTACGCCCAGAACTGCCTTCGTTTGGTAAGCCGACCTTCTCAGTTATAGCCGCACGCCCATCATTTTTACGCGACAGATTTCGCCATTGGTGAGCGGTGACCGGTGTTGAATGACCGAAGCAACTGGTGAGGCCGAATCGCCTCGTTGCATTCCATCAAAAGAAGCCGCTGTCTTGGCACAAAATTTCGGGCTAGGTAACCAGGGCGAAATTGAAGAAGTGAAATTAACACCCTTGACGTCAGTCTTAACGGTAACTAAACACGTAAATTCAGTCATGCCGTTTTCGGTGAGCTCTTCTTTCACTTTTGAGGTGACTGAAAAAGCGTCTAGCCGCATGGTCTTTTTTTCTTCGACGGTCGCTTTTAATTTCAATTCAGCTTCTTTCGTCACGCGAAGGCACTGACGGTTAGCGATAAAGCGCGCCTCAGCGTTGGGCTGAGCCACGGTATTGCTGAAGGCTTCCCAAAGGTAGGTGTGCGACGCAAAGGCGATACAAGGCACTGAAAAAGCGCCCCAAAGCGCCAAAGTCGAAAACTTTCGAAATGGTTTTCTCATAATTTCCCCCGTCTAATCTAATACGGCGCAGTGGCGGGTTGGGTCAATTAATTAGCTCTTTGGCGGGTTATAGCTGGATTATTTAATAAACCTATTGAAATTCAAGAGCTTAGTTTGAGAGAGGTTTTCTCAGCCCTTGAGAAACGAGTGTCCACCCGGTTAGTTTGTACAAAAGTCGAGACCCCACGTTAGCATCCCACTCATCTAATTCACCAGGAGCTACCTCATTTAAATCAAATCCGATAATTTCTCGGCCAGATTTTGCGAGAAGTTCAACGACGTAGCAGGCTTGGTAGAATGAAAGGCCGCCAGGCACTGGAGTGCCGGTATTTGGGCAGTATTTTGGATCAAGGGCGTCGATGTCAAAAGAGATCCAAACCTTGTCGGTTAAGGGTTGAATCAGTTCGGCCGCAATCTTGGCCCAGGTTTCGCCTTTGATTTGACGTTCGGCTAACGAAATGTCGTAATAAGTGGTTACGCGTGATGAGAGCTCTCGGGTGTAGTTAAATTCGGCTTCGCAGAAATCTCGAATGCCAATTTGAACGAGTTTTTTTAACGATGAAACTTCTTCGAGCGCATTGTTCATGATTGATGCGTGTGAGTATTGAAAGCCTTCGAATGCCTTGCGGGTGTCTGAATGGGCATCGAAATGTAAAATGCTAAATTCGCCGAATTTTTCGGCTACTGCGTGAAAAGCTCCGAGCGGGGTCGAGTGGTCTCCGCCGATGAGTGCCGCGATTTTGTCGTCTTTGAGAATTTTCGCGGTTTCTTCTTTCACCCATTGGTTAAGATGGGCGCTCGCTCGATTGACCTCATTGAGATTTCGTTGAAGGGCCGGAGCCGCCGACAGATCGCCGCCAGCTCGAATGATGGGTTCAGCCACCAATCGAGTGCGGTGATTGAGGTTGATGATTTCGTTTGATTCATCAAGGCAATGCAAGCCCACTTCATAGGGCTTAGAAACCTGGCCATCGAAAAGATCGATTTGCCGGCTCGCCTCGACAATCGCTTTTGGGCCATTCGCAGTACCTGCGCGGTACGAAGTGGTGACATCCCAGGGTACGGGTAAATACACTAATTTTGCTTCTTCATAGGTGAAGGGCAATCCGAAAATTCCCGAGTCGTCTGAGGCTGCCGCGTTGGGGTCAAAATCAATTGGGTTTTTGTCGTTTGCCGAGAGAGTGGTCATGAGGGTACTTGACTTAAATGTGCCCAATGAGTCAAGAGCAATGGCGAGAGAGTGACCATGAAATCTGAGCTAAAAAAAGCAGAGTCAAAGAACGTTGACTACCAAAAAAGTCAAAGACCCTCGACGTGGACCAAGTACCGCAAAGGGCTTTGCGATGACTGTTGGGCCGGATGTTGTACGTTGCCACTTGAGACAAGTGCAGTTGATTTGATTCGTCTTGAACTCACCACCGAAGAAGAGTGCGCGGTATCACTCAAAGCGGTTGCAAAGAAGTTGAAAGCCCAGGGCATTGTTCGCGAGTTCAGTCAGAAGACCCAGATTTTTATGATAGAGCAACGCTTTGGCCGAGATTGTATTTTTCTGGGCAAAGATCGACTCTGCACGGTTTATGAAAAGCGACCCGAAGTGTGTCGACAGTTTCCGAAGATCGGGCCACGCCCTGGGTTTTGTCCGTACAATAAGAAATAGTGAGCAGCGTAAATAGTTGCATAGAGAAAAATGCGCGCTGTGTGCGCCCCACCGGCGTGTGGGTTTGAGTGGGTCGTCGCCGCATTGGTGATGGGTAGAGTTTGATTGGCGATGGCGTGGTTGGGCTGGCTGGCGGTTGACCAACTGTCGTTTTTCGGACGTTCGAGGCGTGACGCGGCCAACGTTCGGGGGGCAACGTCCGCCAGGGGACGTTGGGCAAAACGGCGAGGAGTGCGGGCGGTAGCCAGACACCACAATTGCTAGCACCCCTCGACAATCGCCAAACAGGGGGGATTGAGCCCTGACGGGGGGGCTAAGCGCCCCGACTATCGCTAGGCACGTTACATCGGGGCGAGTAGGGTCGGTCGGGCTGGCCGCAGCGTTCGCTTGTAACCATATGTTTTTACGAGTTTTATATGAAAACCCCCAGTCCTAATTGTTAAGTTCATGCCCTCAAACTGGGTTTTTTCAAATCTTTGCCAATGATGACAAAACTGTGACAATTGATCAGATTTTGGGGCGTAGTATCAGAATCACGATGAAGGCTGAGAATCTTTGTATCATACACTTCAAGAAATCTTCTCTCAAAGGGCTGCAGCCTCTTGCGCCTTCAATCAGTGGCGCGGTTGAAATCTTTAAAATTGAAACGTGTCAGCGAGCCATTTGGACTTTTCAAGATTCTGCTTTTGGAGCTCGTGAATTGTGCGCACTCGCTTTGAGTGCTGGCTACGATGTTTTCTTGGGTAAACAAGCTTACGAATTTTTACTACGTGTTTCGACTGGCTTAGAAAGTGAAATTAAGGGCGAAGCCGATATTTTCGGCCAAGTGAAACAAGCCTGGAAAGCTTTTTCTGAAACTTCAAATTCAGTTTTAGTCTGTGAACTTTGGTCGATCATGAAGAGTCTTTTTGAAGACACGAAAGACATTCGCGCTAGGTTTCTTCAAAATGCCGCGCAGGGTTCGTATGGTAGTCTTGTTCGAAAATGGCTGAAAACTAACGGTATTGAGCCGGGAGCAAAAGTCACCGTACTCGGAGCAGGTAAACTTTCGCGCTCGATTTTGCCGTGGTTAGCCGAATTTAATGTTCAGCTCTGGAACCGAAGCGAAAAAGGCATTGTCGAGCTTAAGACCTGCGACGAATCACGGCACTTCGGGCAAATCGAATTGTTTTGGGGCGAGTCACTTGACGTGAACGTGTCGAAAGACGCCGAAGTGGTGATCTACTGCATTCCGCCAGATCGAGAACAAGACGCGAGACGCCTCAGGGTCATGAATTCTCAGGTGCCTGTGTTACATTTAGGCGGTACCGCCGAAGACCTCTCTCATTTTGATGCAGTTGCTAATCTCAAGACGCTTGATGCCTTTTTCAAGATGCAAACCGAATGCAATGAGCTTCGCGCAACGCAGCTAAAACGTGCGTATCACTCGTGTGCAGAAAAATCGATTCTTCGCGCCATGGGCGGCTCAGTTTCTTTGCCTCACGGGTGGGAAGATCTCGCACTTTTTTCTTCGGTAGGTTAAGAGTCTTCTTAACGTGAATACTCAAACAAATCAGATAAATCTAAAACTAGGTACTCGTCGATCGCTATTGGCTACAGCCCAAAGTCAGTGGGTGGCGCGCGAGATTGAAAGATTAAACCCCGGCGTGAAAGTTGAACTCGTCGGCATTGATACTCGTGGCGACAAAGTGCTTGATGTGCCGCTCAGTTCGATCGAAGGCAAAGAGTTTTTCGTTGCAGAACTCGACGACGCGCTTCGGTCTCAGCGAGTTGATTTTACGGTTCACTCGATGAAAGACTTGAGTCTTGATCGCCCAAAAGAATTCGTGCTCGGCGCAATTCCGAAACGTGAGCAGCCACACGATGTATTGGTCTACCGCCCAGGATTAGACAAAGATCTTGCCGACGGTAAGATTTCAACCGTTTTGATCGGCACCTCGTCACCACGTAGACTTGAGAATTTGCCGGCGTTTTTGCAAGAAGCAATTCCGTACGTGAAACAGAATTCAGTAAAGCTCGATTTGTCTTCGATTCGCGGCAATGTGAATACCCGCCTTTCGAAGCTTCACGAAACAGGCGAAAAAAGATTAGATGGAGTGGTGTTGGCGCTAGCGGGTTTAAATCGTCTTTGTTTAGATAAAGGTGGCGCTGCTGAACCCATTCGAAAGTTAATGGAAGGCACGCGCGTGATGGTGATTCCGCTGTCTGAGTCGCCGACGGCTCCGGCACAAGGGGCCCTCGCGATTGAGTGTTTGGCCCAGAACGAAAGTGTTCGAGAAGCCTTGTCGCGACTTCACGATTTAACCACCGAAGAGAATGTGGCGGCTGAGCGTTCGATTTTGGCTGAATGGGGTGGTGGTTGCCATCAAAAGTTAGGTGCCACACAGTTCATTCATTCTGAATTGGGCGAAATGATGTTCATCAAGGGTCGAACTCCAGAAGGTAAGAAGGTTGATAGTTTAGATTGGGTGCACCCCATGAAGCGTGCGCACGCCATCACGGTGAAAGCCTGGAATGGATTTGCCAACCGCACTGAGGCTAAGTCGGTTTGGCTCGGGCTCAACTCGAAAGAGTTGCCGGCGAAGCAGGCGATTTTTGTCGCCCACTCGAGAGCAGTGCTCGGTCTTGAAAAAGACCATTCAATTGCGCAGAAATTATGTGATTCGAGAATTTGGACAGCCGGTGTTGATAGTTGGGCGAAGTTGGCAGAAAAGGGCGTTTGGGTTGAAGGTTGCGCTGAAGGCATGGGCCTAAGTTTTATCGCGCCACTTCTTCGATCTAGCCTGCTGCAATTGTCTGAACTTTCGTGGTCGGTGTTAACTCATGCCAAAGCCGCCGAAACGATCGATTCTGATTTTGATTCATTACCGGGTAAGACAAAGAAAATCGGTACCTACCGGCTCGATAGCGAGTCGACCATCGTTGTTGATGAAGCGTTAAAGGCTGCAGTTTCTTCGGCTACCCATGTTTACTGGTCAAGCCTTGCGCAGGCCAGAAGGCTTCAGAGTTTAGTGTCTAGCGAAACCGTGCAGTGTTGCGGACCAGGAAAAACCGCAGTCGGTCTAAGGCAAATGGGTGTCTCGCCTGTCGTGTTTCCGACTGCTAAAGTGTGGGAAGAATGGATCAAAGAATGAGTCAAAGCGTGAATTGCTGCAATCAAGACTTAGGCGCTCTCGGGTATCGTCGACTTCGTCAAAGTAAAATCATTCGCGATAGCGTGAAGCAAGTGAGGCTTTCAAAGTCTCAGTTAATGCAGCCGCTTTTTGTGGTTGAAGGCATCGCTCAGAAAGAAGTCATTCCGGGGTTGACTGGCGTGTATCGCGACACGATGAAAACGATTTTAACCCAAATCGAGTCAGACTTGAAGGCTGGCGTTAAACAGTTTTTATTGTTTGGAGTGCCGAAGGGTCGAAATAAAAATCCGAAGTCATTTGATTTTACCGCTTCAGCGATTGCGGCCATTAAGAAAAAATTTGGAGATCGACTGTTCTTAGCTGTCGATGTTTGCTTGTGCTCTTCGACGCCACATGGCCATTGCGGCATCTTGAATGCTGAAGGCGACCATGTGTTGAATTCGCAAACGGTCGAAGCGTTATCGGCTGCTGCGTTGGCGTATGCCAAGGCAGGCGCTGATTGCGTGGCTCCTAGTGACATGATGGATGGCCGCATCGCCGCGATTCGAACCACTCTTGATGAAAACGGTTTTGATCGCACGCTTCTCATGAGCTACTCGGCGAAGTTTCATTCAAAGTTTTATGGACCTTTTCGAGTGGCGGCTGATTCGGCACCGAAGGGCGAATTGAAATTAAAAGACCGGGCGACTTATCAAATTGATCCTGCTAGGCCAAACGATGCGCTTTTGTGTTCTGAGCGCGATGATCTTGAGGGCGCTGACATTTTGATGGTGAAACCCGGAATGCCTTACCTAGATATTTTAGCTGACCTATCCAAGAAAATCTTAAAGCCTTGGGCTGTGTACGAAGTGAGTGGCGAATTTGCTGCAATCGAACTCATGGCTCAAAATGGACTCATTCAAAAAGAAGCTGCTCACGTAGAAGCGTGGACAGCTTTTGTTCGAGCAGGGGCATCAATCATTATCACCTATGGAGCACGTTATGCCGATGAATATTTCAAAGTCGCAGATTCTATTTGAGCGGTCGAAAGCCCTGTCACCCGGTGGAGTTCACTCGCCCGTTAGAGCGTTTCGTGGCGTAGGTGGCACACCCCGCTTTATCGCTCGCGCGCAAGGTTCAAAGTTATTCGATGTCGATGGCAACTCTTATATCGATTTCTGTAACGCTTGGGGCCCGATGATTTTTGGCCATCAAGATGCAGAGATTCGCGAAGAAGTTGAAAAAGCATTGAGCGACGGTTGGTCGTTAGGTACCGCTGAGCCCTACTCGCTTGCATTAGCTGAATTGGTTCATGAGTGTGTGCCGGCAGTTGAAAAAATTCGTTTTGTGAACTCAGGCACTGAAGCGGTCATGTCGGCGCTTCGTGTGGCTCGCGCAGCGACTGGGCGCAATCTGATTTTGAAATTCGATGGTTGTTATCATGGCCACGTCGATTCGATGTTGGTACGCGCGGGTTCGGGGTTAGCAGAAATGGCCTCACCCGACAGCGCTGGAGTCTCGAAATCAGTAGCCAATGAGACCTTGGTTGCGCCACTTGACGACGATCAAGGTTACAAAGATATTTTTGCGAAACACGGCAGTCAAATTGCTGCTGTGATTTTAGAGCCGATTCCGGCGAATAACGGATTACTTTTGCAGAGAGAAAGCTGGATTCGCGAAGTCATGGCTGAAGCGAAACGCCACGGCAGCCTCGTCATTTTTGATGAAGTGATTACAGGATTTCGTGTTGGCCTGGGTGGCATGGCTGGCGCTTTAGGCGTTAGGCCTGACTTGCTCACTTACGGTAAAGTGATTGGTGGCGGGTTTCCGGTTGGCGCTTTTGGTGGAAGAAAAGACCTTCTCGATCTCGTGGCTCCGAGTGGACCTGTTTATCAGGCCGGAACCTTGAGTGCGAATCCGGTTGCGATGAGAGCTGGACTTGCGATGGTAAAGAAGCTCAAGAGAACAAATCCTTATCAAGACCTCAGAACGAAGGCCGAAAATCTATCTCGTGCGTTAGAGAAAAAGGCAAGTACGAAGGGTGTTTCGCTAACTGTACAAAATGCGAGTTCGATGTTTTGGACAGTCTTTGGCGGCGAGAATTCGACTACCGTGAGAAACATTTCGAAAATTCCTGCCGCACATAAAGAAATTTATACGCACGGTTTTCATAAAATGCTCGACCGGGGGTTTTACATGGCCCCAAGTGCGTTCGAAGTGTCGTTTTTGTCAACCGCGCACACTCAAGCTGAGCTCGATTCGTTTGTTGAGGCGTTCGGCGAATCGCTATGACCGCTAAGGGCAGTATCTCGCAGCCTACTCATTTTCGCTTTCAGTGGTTGATGGCCCTGCAATTGTTGTGGCTCGCGGTGGTTCTTGCGATCGGTTACTGGTGGACCCACCTGCTCATCAAACAGGCGTCACGAATTTCAGATCTAGAGCTAGCATTGGGGCTTAAGCTCGAAACCGGCGCTGGTTTTGATTTGATCAAAACTCACCGAATGATTTTTTGGGAATCCTTGAGTTTCATGGTTTTGCTAGTGGGAATCAGCTTTTTGATTTTTTGGATGTACTGGCAAGAACTCAAGCGCACGCGTTCTGTACAAGCTTTTTTCGCCGCTCTCACTCATGAACTTCGCACTCCGCTCACCAGTATTCGACTTCAAGCCGAGGCGTTGCAAGACGAACTCGCCATAGTTCCTCAAGCTGAAACTAAGTTGAAGTTTATTTCGAGACTTCTTGAAGACACGCTTCGCTTAGAGTCGCAAGTTGAGAAGACTCTCGATTTGGCTCGAGTTGAAGGGGGCGGGCAAGCTTCGGTCGTTTCGATTTCACTAAAGACGTTACTTGAGCGCGAAATGCAAAACTGGAGTGACACTCTGTTAGAGAAAATAGAGATCATTAAAAATCTCGAAGAGGGTGATGTGCTCGCTGACCCCGGGGCTCTTCGATCAATCGTTCGAAACGTGTTAGAAAACGCAATACGCCATGGTGGCACGACCGACGGAAAAATTCGAATTCAAGTTGGTCTCGGTTTTTCAGAATCGTTCGCGGTGCTTTCTTTTTTCAATTCGACACCGACTGGGCTCTCGGGATTGCCCAAAAAAGTGGGTACGCTTTTTAGTAAAGGCTCTCGTTCGACAGGTGCTGGGGTTGGGCTCTATTTGATTAAGACCTTGATGGATCGCATGGGTGGAAAAACCGAGTTCTATTTTTCTGAGTTGCAAGAGACCTCGGGTGAAAGTGCTAACGGTGGGTCAGGGTTTGGCGTGCGATTGTTGTTTCGGGTGTCAAAATGAGTGATGTGGCTAACGGCACGCAAAAGGCTAGGTTGCTATTGCTCGAAGACGAGCTCAACGTCGGTTCGACCGTATCTGAACGGTTAATCAGCGAGGGCTTAGAGGTGACCTGGGTGAAGTCAAAGTCAGAGGCCGATAAGGTCTTAGATGCATTGAAAATCCCTTTTGACTTGGCCTTACTTGATGTTTCTTTGCCAGATGGTAATGGATTTGATGTTGGCATGAAGTTGAGAAAGCTTCACCCCATGACTGCGATCGTATTTTTGACGGCGTTTGGATTGCCCGATGATCGGGTGAGAGGTCTCGAACTTGGCGCTGAAGACTATATTGTCAAACCGTTTCACTTCAAAGAATTGGTGCTGCGGCTAAAAAATGTGCTGAAGCGATCGCGTGTGCCCGCTCAAGATGATGCCGTGATTGGCAATGCAAAGTTTGTGTTTTCGAGGTTTGCCGTAGTGGTCGGCACACAGGAGTTCGCACTGAGCTCAAAAGAGGCGGCCTTTGTTCGCCTCTTTCTCGAGAATCAGGGCCGAACCCTCAGCCGTGATGAGATTTTGAATACCGTATGGTCGCCAGACGAGTATCCGTCGCCGCGAACAGTTGATAATTTCGTAGTGAGAGTGAGAAAATGGATTGAGCCAGACCCTGACAACCCCGTTTTTATTCGGAGTGTTCGAGGAGTTGGTTATCTTTTAGAAAAAGGTGAAAAATGAAGAAGTCAGGACGTGAACGATTTTTGGCAGCATTGGCAGGAAAAAATGAAGAGGGCCCACCGATTTGGATGATGAGACAAGCGGGTCGTTATCATTCACACTATCAACGCCTAAAAGAAAAGCACAGTTTCATAGAACTTTGCAAAGACACTGACCTTGCCTGCGAGGTCACGATGGGCCCGATTGAAGATTTTGATTTCGATGCGGCCATTCTTTTTTCTGACCTCTTATTTCCATTAGAAGCAATGGGCATGGGGTTAGATTACAAGCCAGGGCCTAAGCTTTCGTTTCATTTGAAAGCGCTCAGTGATCTAGAAAAATTGAAAACACTCACTCCGACTGTGGTTGATGAGGCAATTGGGTTTCAGGCCGTGGCGATGAAAAAAATTCGCAATCGTCTGAGCAAAGACAAAGCTCTCTTAGGGTTTGTTGGAGCGCCGCTTACTTTGTATTACTACGCAGTTGAGGGATCTCACCAGGGCGCTGAAGGCGAGCTTCGCGACGCCAAAGAAGGTTTGACCGACGGTCGTTTTGCCGGCTTTTGCGATAGACTTTGCGCAGGGCTGGCTTACAACATTCGTATTCAAGCCGATGCAGGTGCTGATGTGGTGGTGGTGATGGATACCTGCGCAGGCGAGTTGACTCCTGAAGAGTATCGTAAATATGCGCTACCCTCGTTACTTCGCGTTGAGCGTGAGTATTACAAAAATGGTGGCACGGTGCCGCTCATGTACTATTCAAAAGGCACTGGGCCAGCTACCTGGAATCAGTTGCTAGATTCTCGGTTTGTGGGTCTTGGGGTTGATTGGAATTTGCCAATTAATGACGTGTTGAAAACTTACAGCGGTAAGAAGGCTATTCAAGGAAATTTTGATCCGCACCTTTTGTTGCTAGATCCCAAGGAGTTTCAGCCCCATTTTGATGCTTTCGTAAAGCGCGCGCAAGCGACGACTCGAGACGAGCGCAAGGGGTGGATTTGCGGTTTGGGGCACGGCATTTTGCCAAAAACTCCAGAAGAAAATGTTCGAACTTTCATGAAAACCATTAGAGAGATTTTCGGTTAAGAAATTATGAATTCAAAAGTAGAACTGTTACGAAAATACAATGTTGCTGGACCTCGTTACACGAGTTATCCGACGGTACCTTACTGGGATCACTCACCCACCACTGAACAGTGGATTGATTCACTGATTCGCGAGATGCGCGAGGGTCACAAGCGAAATGAAGCGGCCGCGCTGTATGTGCACATTCCGTTTTGTCAGAGTCTTTGCACTTACTGTGGATGCAACACTCGAATCACGCGCAATCGGTCGGTAGGTAAGCCTTATGTCGAGACCGTGTTGAAAGAGTGGAATCTCTATCTTGAAAAAATTCCGGCAGACCTTAAGCCCATTCAATTGTCTGAGTTGCATTTAGGGGGCGGAACTCCAACCTTCTTGACTGTTGAAGAGTTGCAGACGCTCATCAAAGGGTTGCTCGTTCACTGTAAAGTGAGTGACGATCATGAGTGGTCGCTTGAGGCTGATCCGCGAGTTACGAGTCATGAACACTTGAAGGCTCTTCGCGAATTGGGTTTCACTCGTTTGAGTCTTGGAATTCAAGATTTCGATTCGAAAGTTCAAGAGGCCGTTCACCGCATTCAAACGGTTGAGCAAGTGGCAGAAATCGTAAAAGACGCCAGAAACATGGGCTACAATAGCATCAATTTTGATTTGATCTATGGCCTACCCTTTCAAAACCTTGAAGGAGTTCGTGCCACGATTGAAGCCGTTGAAAAACAGCGCCCAGATCGAATTGCCTTTTATGGATATGCTCATGTACCTTGGATCAAGCCGGGGCATTTGCGCTACTCAGACGATGACATTCCGTCAGGTGAAGCAAAGCGAGCTCTCTACGAACTGGGTAGAGAGTTACTTGAAAAAGCTGGCTACCGTGAAGTGGGAATGGATCACTTCGCGCTTGAGTCAGACTCGCTCTGGAAAGCTTCGGTAGATGGTCAGTTGCATCGAAATTTCATGGGGTACACCTCAAGGCGGGTGACGCCGCAATTTGGACTTGGCGTTTCGGCGATCGGAGACTCGTGGTCGGCGTTTGCCCAGAATGAGAAGCTACTAGAAACTTATGCTGAGCGAATTAATGAGAAGAACGAATTGCCGATTCATCGAGGGCATGTGCTCAATGCCGAAGATTTGGTTTTGAGAACTCACATATTGAATTTGATGACACGATTTGAAACGAATTGGAAAGATCCGGCACTTCAAACACCGTTCTTGAAAGAGATTCCAGCTCGCCTAACTGAGCTAGTGAAAGATGGCTTAGTGATTGTGGGCGATGAAAGTTGCCAGGTCACGACATTGGGGCAGGCATTGATCAGAAATATCTGCATGGCCTTTGATGCGAGACTTCAGCGCAAGATCCCAGACGCACAATTGTTCTCTAAGACGGTTTAAGAAAGCTTATGAAAAAACGGGGAGTTTTGCTTTTGAATTTTGGAGGTCCCTGGTCACTTGGTCAGGTTCGGCCATTTCTCTTTGAGCTTTTTCGAGATCCAGAAATTTTGATTGGTGTTCCGGGTCCAATTCGAACACTCATCGCAGCCGCGATCGCTTTGATTAAAGGTGGAGAATCGAAACTCAATTACGCGAGAATAGGCGGATTTTCGCCTCAACTGAGTTGGACTGAAAAACAGGCGATGCAACTGCAAGAATTATTGGGCGACGATTACCGAGTTGAAATTGGAATGCGGGCTTCGTCACCTAAAATTTTAGAGGCCGTAAAAAAACTCTTCGATGCGGGGGTTGAAGAAATAGTGTGCTTGCCGTTGTTTCCACAATATTCTTTCACCACAACCAAGAGTGCCTTCAATGCGGTAACTGCTGCGTTTGAGTTTTTGCGCTGGTATCCCAAAGTTGAGTGGGTGCGTTCTTGGTATCGAGACGTCGAGTACATTGATTGGATTGCCGAATCGATATTCACTGAGCTGAAGAAAGACAGCGCCTCCAGTGGCGAAAAAGATTCTCGACTCTATTTGCTTTTTTCAGCGCATTCGCTGCCCTTAAAGACCGTAGCTGCAGGTGATCCTTATCCTACCGAAACTAAAGAAACCGTCGATTTGATTGTTCGCTCGTTAGAGTTGAAACTGAAAGCAGCCGGTTTGCAGATGCCCGTTTGGAGCCTAGCGTTTCAGTCGCGAAACGGAAAAATGCCTTGGTTGCAGCCTTACCTTGAAGACGAAATTGAGCGTCTGAACCGTGAAGAAAACGTGACTCGATTACTCATTGCCCCTGTGAGTTTTGTCAGTGATCACATTGAGACCTCATTTGAGTTAGACCTTTTGTACGCTGAGCAAGCAAAAGAGATTGGGTACACCGAGTACCGAAGAACCCCGGTATTCAATGGCTCGTCGACTTTGACCAAAATACTGGCAAAAATTGTTAAAGCACAAGTTCTGGAGAAAACACATGATTGGAACCCTCGATAAAGTACGATTAAACGGTGAGCCTGTTGTTGTCGTAGGGGGCGGTATTGCCGGCCTTTTGGCTGCCTATCGCGTGACTAAAGCTGGGCATCGAGTGTTGCTTGTAGAAAAGAAGCCGCGTTTGGGTGGCCTCATTGCCACAAAAAAAACCGATCGATTCTTGAGTGAGGCGGCCGCCAATTCGCTCTTGGGTTCGGCAGATGTCATCGAGCTTCTCGATGAACTGAAAATTCGATGGGTTAAGGTACGCGAAACTTCGAAAGCGCGTTACATTTTACGTGGTGGTTTGCCCCGCAAAATGCCTCTGAAATTCAGCGAAATCTTTGGCATTTTATTTCGTGTTTTCTTTTCGAGAGCACCGGCCGACCGAAATACCGTTGAGAGTGAGACACTTCAAGAATGGGGTGTTCGATTTCTGGGCCCCATTGCTGTAAAATACCTGCTTAGCCCGTTTGTTCGCGGTGTGTATGGGTGTTCACCTTCTGACATTCAAGTGTCTTTGGCGTTCAAGAAATTGGTCGTTGAGCCAGGAAAATCACTCTTGAGTCTTGCATTCAAGAAAAGAGAAAAGAAGCCAAAGTCACAAGGAATGATTGTACCCGTTGATGGCATCGGTTCGCTCATTGATTCATTAGACAAAGCAACTCGGGCCACTGGTCTGTGTGAGGTTCGGTTATCAAGCGAAATGACCGCAGAACAATTGTTAACCTTCAAAAATAGCATTCTCGCTGTACCTGCAATTGAGTTGGCCGATTTGCTCGCGTCGAGTGACGGTTCTTCAGCCGTTGCCCTACGAGCAGTTCAGTACGCACCGCTGGTGAGTGTGACAGTATCTGTGCCCAATAGTGAGTGGTCACCCAAAGAACAGATACCTTCGGGTGTTGGCGTGCTCATTCCAGAGTGTGAAGTTGGCCCTGGTGTGATTGGGGTGCTTTACTCGTCTGCTAGTTTTAAGGGGCGTTCAGCCGATGAAGAAAAATACAGCACGTTCACGGTGATGATTGGCGGTACCACCAACCCAGCGGTGCTCAAGTTGAATGACGACGAAATTAGGCGGCTTGTGGTTAAAGACCTGCGGCAACTTCTCGCAATGAGTGATCGCACCGGGGTGTCTACTGATGGCTGGAAGTTTGAAATTTATCGCTGGGACCGCGCTGTGCCTGTGTACAATGCCGCGCTCAAACGGGCGCAGGATTCTTTAAAAAAGGGCTATTGTTCGAAGCCGGGACGAGTCGTCTTCACTAACCATTCTAGCGAAGTGAGTATTCGCGGAATGATTGAAGCCTCAAAGGGTATTGTCTGAGGCTTGCTTCTACCCACGGGGCTTAGATCTCGTCGCCATTAAGAGACTTTTTTTCTAACAGAACAAATTGATTTAATACACTTCTTTTGTGTGGTACTAGAGTGACCACTCAATTGGCCCGCATTCGCAATGAATAGAAAGAAGTGTCTGTCTATGAAACTCAATTTAAATTCAGCTGTTCTGGCTACGGTAATTAGCTACGCCAGTCTAGCACTCGTAGCCTGCGACTCATCAGAAAAACATTTTCAATTTGGAGGCGGCATTGACCCCTCAATTTTTTCAAAATATCCAAGCGCATGCAAAAAAGACCCGATAACAGGAGAGTTTCCGGCGGGAGATAGTACAGACGCATTGGCCACTTACGAAGTCAGCGGTGATTATGGTCTTGGCACTCTCAGTCGCTGTGTATTTGCCGATATCAATACTGTTTGGGCGAGGGCAGCTTCAGATAATTTCATGCTGGGCGGCGATGCCAAAACGAAATCAGTTTTGACGGCATCAGTCGACTCATCGCAGTTAGAAGTGGGAACCCTGTGGAAATTTTCAACTGCATGGACATCAGAAGACTTCATTACGGTAAAATGGAATGTCGATTACTATCACAGCTTACTTAACGGAACTCTAGCTGAGCCCACACAAGTGAAGATAGATTATCAAATGACCGACATTGACACGGGCTTTGCCATTACCCATTGGGTGGGCGCTGCCATTTTGCAAAAGGTCGCTGACAATGTCACCTCAGTGATTGTTCGCTCTGAACTCAACACTGCCCAAAGCGACGACAATGACAAGGCTAATGCCCTGAGTGCCGCGACAGGCCTGATGCGATCATTAAATGAGGCAGACCCCGATTTCGAGCGTCTCAAGAAAATGACAAAGTAATTAAGTAAATCGCACCATTCAGTTGGTGAAGAGGAATTGAAGCAAATGGAATTCAAGAATAGGCGAATGTTGGTAGTAGTGTCGGGCCTTTTGTGGGGCCTCTGTAGTTCGTTCTCAGCGGTTGCTTCTAGTCTTGAGATCGATAGTGATTGCACTGATCACACGAGGGTTGCCGTTAGTCTCGGTGCGGTCAGTGAGTTTCTAGCGTCGCCCGATACTGAAGTGCGCAGAGCAACGCCCGACGAGGTCATTGCCGAGGCCAACGCGAGAGGCGATCGCGCGATGGCAAGCGGTGCCTACTCGCGGCCTTGGTTTATCGTAAAGGTCGGAATCGGAATGCCGAATTTAGTGAGCGCGCACCTTGAAGTGTTTGTTGCTGATAACATTTCAGTCGAAGTGGGTGCCGGTGCGGGCTTATTGCCTAGTGTCTACGAGGCGTCAATTCGGTGGCGACCTGAAGCAACCTGTTTTGGCTGTCATGGAAAGAATTTCTTTTCGATCGGGTTTGGAATTGATCCCGGTGTGTACGGCACCCCCAATCATACGGGTGTTGTCATTCTCGGAACCGTTGATGCAACATACATTCATCGATTCGCCGAGCATTTTGGCTTTTTCGTCTCAACCAAGGCAGGAATTGGCGTTGGCAAAGAATTTGGAAATACCTCAGAAGATTGGTCGAGTCGCGTTGAACCTACAATTAAACTAGAACTATTGAATATTGGTTTGGCGATTTAGACAGAGACTCAGCATGGAAAAACTTGCCTAGACTACTTGTCTAATTATGGAACACCCGGCCTAGTAACCTGGTGATGTTCAACTATACTGTTAGATAAGTGCTTATCGATCAGAATATCAATCATGTTTTACGAACGTGCAAATTGCTCATGCGAGTCGCCGTGTCTTTATTTGCTGTGTTGGTAGCAGTGATTGCGACGACTTCTGCACAAACTCGGGCAGAAACAGGCAAGAGTGAGTTTTCAAAAAGCACAGTCACTGTCGGTGCTATCGGTACCGGGTATTTGAGAAACTGGCCCGGCCATCAAAATTCAGAGATGATTTATTCAGTAGAGCCCAAGGCTAGAGGCAATTGGAAATTTCTTGATGGGGTGGTTGACCTGACCGCGTATGTTTATGCGCAAAAAGTGAATACTCTGACGGTAGAAGGTTCAGACTTTTACCTAGCAACGAATGAATTGTTGTTGAAACACCATCAGCTCACTGTCGGTCGTGTGAAGACCGAGTGGTCGGTTGCCGATTCAGTTTGGAAAACCGGACTCTGGTCGCCTCGGTTTATGTGGAATCAGCTGCATCCGCAAGAGCTTGGGTTCACTGGCGTTACTTATGACTATAAACAGCAGGTCTTTGAGCTAAAGCTTTTTGGATCTTACCTTTCGATACCTGAACGAGGAGTTCCGTTTGTCGAGCAGGGCGGAAAACTGGTCTCGCCTTCGCGTGATTGGTTGTCGCCTGCAACTCAGATGATCATGATGAACCAATCGATGAACATCAATTACCAGATTAAGTATCCGCCGCTCAATGACCTCATCTTGTTTCCGAATGCTGCAGCAAAAGTTCGCTTCGGAAAAGAATCGGGCTTTTGGAGTTCGCTGGGTTACACCTACAAGCCGCTGAATCAAACCGATTTGAGTGTAGAGGCCGAAGTTTCAGCAAAAGACCTGGCGGTTTACACGAAGCTTCATCCACGCCGCCTCTTTCACCACTTGGCAACTGCTGAGGCCGGGTTTGAATCAAACAGTTGGAATCTTTGGACCTCATTTACTGCAGAAAAAGTAGTGAATCGACCACCGCCGGTAGGCACTTGGATGGTTCAGCCGATTGCATCGACAGTGAGCGGGGCCTGGGGCACCCGTGTGAAGTCTGTTACGGGGTTCGAGGCTAACCTTTCCTTTCTCATGACCGAATCCGAAAAACTGACGCCCATTGCAGGCGCCATCCCGCTCGATCTGCCCAAGCGTTTGACTTACACTCAAGCTGTCAATGTCGGTGGCAGGTTTGATTCGCGTCGAAACTGGAGCATAGGGGTTAACGAAGTTTACGATCTCAAGTCTAACAGTGGCCTAACTTCTGTTGATGGTGTCCTCGCATTTCAGTCGGGTCTTGGTCTTTCGGCGGGAGCTGACCTAGTGAATGCGCGAAGCGACAGTAGCTCTGGCGGCTTTCTCGATACGTTTGCTGGAAATGACCGTTTCTGGGGAAAGGTATCGTATGCGTTTTAGCTTGCGTGCTCGAACCAGAGTCTTGTTTGCAGTGATGACGGTGTTGGCGCTTTCGGGCTGCGGTCTTCTTGCAGACAGAACGGTGCAAGAAAAGGCGCTCACTTACTCGACTGGAAAAGAAGGCTGCCTCAACGAGATGGGCAGTCAGGCCGAAAGATACCTCAGTGGCGAAATCTCAGAAAATGAATGGACAGGTACTTGGTCGTGCGTGCTCGACAATTTGGCCGTATTTAGAAAATACATACAAGGTTCAGACGCCGAGGGTTTCACGGTCTCTGATGTTCATGCGCTGGTGAAAAAATTCATGGTAACTTCAAAAGAAGTTCCCGAAGACTTGATCGCGATACACTTTGAATTAAAAGAAAAGATACTGGGCGGCAGTTCGAAGGTTTTCACTTACCGTGAGTTCGATCAATTCGTCGATCTACTTAAGAAGATTGGGCCATTGACCGTTGAGATGTTGCCTCATTTGAATAATAGAGCTCATCACGCGACTTCAGAGAAGATGGCTGCATTCGGAAAGGCCACTGAAAATTTTGTAGGCGAAATGCTAAAGTTGGTCGATCTTGAGACCCGTCCAACCATTGAATGGGCAACGTTAGAGACGTTCGCTCGAGGCCTTGCTTCGGTCTATTTGATCGAGGTACCGGCTGATCTATTTTCTGAGGTGCGTTGGGCAAAAGATCTGGTATTGCCCGGAAATCCGGCTGGAATTTCTGGACCTGAAGTAAAAGAATTGCTTCGTTCGGCGTTTACAGTAGCGATTCCGCTCATCAAATTAGCATTTACCCCTTCAAGTCTTTTGGGCGATAACTTGGCTAAAGCAAGAACCTACCTGAACCTCGTTAGAGAAATTCGACCCGAGATATCAAAGATTATTGCAAGGCAGGCTGGCGTCATTGATTGGGATGTGGTTTTTCGGGTGATCAATCGTTATAGCCCGAACCTCTTACAGGGGATTCGGGGCGCGCCCCTCGATCAGACAATTGTTCGAAAAGCGCTTCCGACCGTTACGAAAAAGTTTCTCGGTGCGACTAACGAAACAGGAATAGATGAAGGCTTGATCACCGAGGCGTTGTCGTTGGTTGAAAAATGGATCACCATTGAAGAGCAACTCGACAAAGTGTTTCGATCTCTCGGTGTGATGAATTCATCGGCGTCGAGCGCCTGGATTGCGACAGCCACCGATGTTTGGGCAATGAACGAAGGTGGTTTAAAGGCTGAAATTTTGAGGCGAATTTCAGATATCACAAAGCATCAAGAAATCTTGTTTCAGGGCTCAGACGCCGAGTTGACTTTTAACCCGAATAACCAAGTGTCTCGATTGGCGTTAGAAAAAGTCTTAATCAATCAGTGGATTGTTGAAAAACTGCTCTCAGCCTATTCGAGTGACAAAGACAAACGCTGGGCAACTCAGAAAGACCTAGAAACCTTCTTCGCTGAATTGGGCCCGCTGATTGCCGAGTTTCAGGTAATTGATCCGACAGTTAAAGACTATGGTTTGCGTCGATACACTGAGGCCAGTTTGTTTATGTTTTCGAGTAATGGCGATGAGTACTTAGACAAGACCGAGCTCACTTATTATTTCGGTTTTCTCAGTTCAATATTCACACTGTCGAGGCGTATTAATGCTGTGATTGGGCCCCTGTGCAGCAATCAAGGGGTTGCGAGCGGCGACGATCATTTTGGTTGGTCATGGATGGATGTGACTTGCTTTCGTCGAGAGTATTTTTCGCGATTCGAAGAATTTTGGGATCACTCGCCGCAAGTGGTAAAGTTTTTTGCTGACCTTGCGCCTGATAAGCGTGACGAAGTTCAGAATGCGATGGAACGAGCTGGGAGATTTTTTGGTGCGAGCGATACCGAGCCGGTTGGTACTTTCGATACTGAAGGTTATGCTGGCGTTATTCACTATGTCGAGGCCATCTTTCATCGATTCGATTCGAATTATTCTCAAAAACTTGATCTCGGAGAGCTTGAAGAAGCGTTTCCGGTTTTTAAACTCGAGCTTTCAACTTTCGGAAATATTCCGATCTCGCAAGAGAGTATGCTTGAGGCCATTTTCATGTTTACAGTGAGGTATGGTGCTCCACCAGAAAAGACAGCGGCCGGCTATGCCAATTTCTTAACCTTTTGGGCAATGAAACCGGTTTGGCAAATGTCAGCAGATAGACTGGCTTTGTATAAAGTGTTGGCTTCTCTCGCCGCGCCCCCACCGGGGTTCTAGAAACCGATCGTGTAGCCGAGTGTAACGGTTGTGAGATCAATGTCGTTGGTCTTACCTATGATGTTCACACCAAAAAGAGAGCCATCAAGGGTGATCCATGATGGAAACTTCGGTCCCAAAAATGATACTGGGTACCCCACTCCAAAGGCTTTTTCTGAATTGGCAATCGAGAAATCAACCCACGGAGCCATGGTTGCTAGTTTTGTGTAAATGTACAGACGGCTTGGTCGCTGATAGGTTAGCGTGAGTACGGGCCCCAAAACCATTTGCAGTCCATACAAAGAGTTGGTGTGAAACATGCCCCAGAAATAGGCACCGGTAGCAGCTGTCCAGTTACCCCCAAGAAAATTCTGTGCGAAAGTGTAATTTCCAGTCAGATTTGCGCCCCAAAAGAGTGGCATGGTGAGATCGGTAGGAGTCTTGGTTAGAGTCGCGACAGAGACCAGATTCATGAATGTGCCAGCTTTAAAAGAAAGGCGATCCGGAATGAGAGTGTAGGTTGCAGACGCCTTGACGGTCGCCATCAGGGCTGTGACACCAACCGGAAACGGTGCGCTCACTATCCTGCTCGCTTCTGTATATTTTAGGTAAGTGAAACCAAGGCCACCACTCAGGCTCAGTCCCGCTTGTTTAGGAATGAACTCAAGTGCGAAAATCTGGCGACTTTTCTTTGCCTCCTTTTTAAATACAGCAACTTTAACAATCGTAATTCGCTTTGAGCCAGCGGGTACGGCAATGGTTCGCTCATTTGGCGGTGCGGGTTGTTCGGCTTGATCTTTAGCTTCTTTTGGGTCCTTCGCATCTTTGGCTTTAGCAGCCCCTGCGGGAGTCGTTGGTTTTTTATTGGCAGCGTCGGCAGCCTTGGCCTTCTCTGGCGTTTTTGCTTTAGATTCGGCCACAGACCATTCAAACTCTGAAGCCACGTCGCTCGAGGTAAAAAGTGAAAGTTTTAGTTTCTTTGGGTCGTTGGCAACAGCCTTGCAGTAGGCAGTGACAAAGAGAAATGGAAACGAGGTAGGCGCCTCAGCTTTTGCGTCGGCCTTTATGTCGGTTTTTGTGTCGGTCTTGATGGCCGCTTTAGGTTTGAGGTCGATAGTCCTTGAAAGGTTGAACTGATAGGCGCTACAGCTCTCGTGAATCTTTAAGAGAGGTCTCAATACTTGCAACGAGACAATGAGCGAGGTCTCAAAGGTTTTTGAATAAGTGATCGTAAATGACTGGGGTTGCAGTTGATACTCGAACCATGCGCGTTGACCCAGTTGTTCGGGAAACGGATCTTTCAATAGGGGTGACTTTTCAAAGTTCGATTCTAAGTGAATCGCCGGATCAGAAAATTTGTCTACTGGAAATTCATCGGGTATGAGAACCCAAACACGTAAAAAGGAACGCAACTTGGGTTCGGTTTCCCAACCCAGTTCAGCTTTTGTTTTCCACTGATTGGGTACGACTTGGCCCTTGGCATTTACTTGGGTGATCGTAATCTTTGTTTCTTCGAGCGAGGTAAGCTGTGTTGTTTTTTTGACGGCCGGCTTCACGGGCGGGGTTGCCGCGAGAGCTAAAGGTAAAGCTAGCACAACAGCAAGAAAGGCAATCAAGGACCGGGTCACGTACAGTCTATCGCCAGCAAGTGCGTTAAACTTGAGAAATAGTTGCCGCGCGGCAGGTTTTGTTGACTTGTTGTGTCTGCCTCAAGTATTTTTGGCCTATGAATCAAAAATTACCTAAAGTTGTCGAGTTGTTCGCCGATATGCGCGAGCTTGAAGCGGGAACTTACCATTGGTGTAAGTGTGGGCTTTCGGCTAAGCAACCGTTTTGCGATGGGTCTCATCAGGGTACTGGATTTACCCCGGTCAAGTTTGAGCTAAAAGAGACTAAGAGAGTGAAAATTTGTCAGTGCAAGCACACTGACTCGCCACCATTTTGCGATGGCAAGCACAACTCGTTGACTGAATAAGTGACAATCATGAGGGTCTGGCTCTTTTTTCTACTCTTGGTGCCAATCGTGTTCAATCTGAGCTGCGGTTCGACAGAAAAAGCAGCCTCAGAACCTGAAAAATTGGTTTCGAGTTTGAGCTCACGGTTTGTAGCCTCTTCAGGCTCAATTGACACACTACTAAGATTTGATGGCCCTCGAGACTCACGTTATTACAGCGACGTGACGGCGCAGACAACGTTGGCCTCGCTGACCAGTCTCAAGTACTTCATTACTAGTATATCACTTTGCCAAGAAATGAATTTGAGTGAATCAGGGTACTCAAGTGCCACTGGCTGTATCACCATTTATCAAACGGCCGACACCAGTGTTTACTCTATTTACAACACGTACTCGATTAGTGAGGCTCTTAACGATACCATTGACTCACATTTTTTTGATTTGCTGACAGAAAAAGGGCGTGCAAAATTAGTGCAAACCAAAGTTTTGGCTGCAAGTGACGTCGGCACTTATCGGTACGGAAGAATTAATGTCATGCGCCCGGTGAAGATCACGGGTAGTTTCTTCGACCCTGCCTCTAATGAGCTCTTTTTTACGAAGACCCCAAAAACCTCAGAAATCGTAGCCCTCGGAAACGACAGTGCTGGTCGAAAAATTGAAAGCGTAGTGTATTCTACTACCGACACCACGTCGCCCGATCCAAGTGAGCTCACTTTAATGAACAGTAATGGCGAAACCTGGTTCGCCTTTGCGAGACCTCTTGAGTTAACGGCAACTGACATTGCCGATGGAATCGCTCTTGATGTTCGGTTTGCGTTCAATCCTGATCAGTTTGCCAGCGCTGTTGCCACTGCGAGCTGTGGTGCCTATTCATCAAGCTCGCCAACGGCATTTGATGAGACCAATTGTGTAACCTTCAGTGTGCCTATGGCCAAGTTTGCAGCGGTTCCAATAAAGACTAGCGAAAAACTGACAAAAGAAATTTACGTGTCTGATTTCAGTTCGGCCAGTGGGTCTGAGTCAAACCTCAGAATTGAGCTCTATTATAGTGATTCAGATTCTGCCCGAACAGTGCTGGGCGTCGACGTGACCGCTGTCACAAAAGAGACCGCCACCTCGGTTACTGGGGCCATTCAGGCTTTGACGGTGTCAGAAAAAAGCTCGGTTGTGACGATTTATGGTTACAACTCGGCCACTGATGTCATCGACCTCGTCACGCTCACCGGGCTCACCAGGGGCGTGGCAGGTACGTTAACGCTGACTTGCACGGGGGCCGGGGCCTTTGGCTCGGACTGTACGGCAAAGGGTAAGACGGTCTCTCGCGCCTATACCTATGTCGGCACCAAAATAATAAACTGATGTGATCTCTTTTCTTTTTTAGCAGAGCGTGATCATGATTGAGGCAAACATTATGGCTAATATTCTAGAGAACGTGACTTCTTTGTTCAAGAAACTCAATCCGAGCACATGGAGAAAAACGCACGTGCGCGATTTACCGCAGACAAATTCACTGCCGAAGAGTTCGGTGGCGAAACCGCTATCGGCAGATCAATTGCGTGCGATGCCTCAGAGCGAACTGAAGGCTTTTATTCAAAAGCAATCAGAGCGATCGTTGGTTCGGCAGCTTCAGTCGATGAGTGATTTAGAATTGCAGTTATCGATCATTAAAGAGCTACGCGATCCTTCGATACTTAAGCGAATCGTGCGTAGCGAAGTCGATAAGAGATTGAAAAAAGCAGCTGAAAAACAATTGAGTGAAACCTCAGTTCACGCAGACTACCTCAGTCTAAGCAATATTCGCGAACTGAGTGAACAAATTTTGAAACAAATTGAAACCCCAAAATGGCCAGCGATTCGCGAGCTATTAGAAAAAACGCAAGACCTTAAAGCGGTCGACCCTCGGCTGGGGGTTGACTCAGATCAGGTTAAGCTCTACATGAGACTTCAACTGAAACTCAGAGCGTTAGTCGACACCTACGAAAATCACCTTGTTCAGATGAAAGAAATTTGCGAAACCTTGGCGTCGAATCAGACCTTGTCTCAAGCTAATGTGAAGCAACTTTCTCAACAGTTTGAACAACTCAGAAAGAAGATCTCTCTAACGTCACAGTCAGAGTTGCCTGATAATTTGAATGATAAGTTAAATGAGCAGTATGCCCAGGCTCTAGAAGAACAACAACGAATTCAACAGAGCCGGGTGCCGGTGTCGGTGCGGCAAGTGGGCGAGAGGTCAGTGCCCCACCCTATTGAGTCTCGTGATTCTGCCACCGAGATTGATCAGGCTGCGCTAAAAGCCAAGAAGCAGGCTGAGGTAAAGAAGCATCAGGCCGAACGCTTAGCTGAATTGAAAGAATGCGAGACAAGACTGTCGGTGCTAGCAGAGAATCCGTTGCATCCAAAAGCATCTGTTGAGTTGCGCGCAATTCAAGATACCGTTGCTGCTCTTCGCCGATGGCGGTCAGAATATCCCGAGCTTCTTGCAACCGTTGAAACGAAATACCGAGAAGTGTCGATTCAGCGCACTCAAAAAATTCAAGAGTCGCAGTGGGATACTTGGGCCCGAACTGATTTGGCCACTAGAATTCTTGCCGATCTCAAAGCTCGAGTTGAAAAGCTAGAGCCTGACTTGTCAGATCCCACTCAGCCTGTTCTTGATGCCACTTTTGTCGCTGCCCACGGTCTGGGTAATGTCTTGATGGATTGCGCGAGAGAAATGAAAGATTTGGGGCGATTAGAGCGCGAGAAAGATCATCAAATTTGGGATGAGTTCAAGAAACTTTGTGATCGCGGTTGGCCAATATGCGAGAGACTTAGGGCTGTGCTTCTCACTCAATTGATCGAAGTGGTGTCGCCTCAGGTAGTAAACCCAGCCGATTTGAGTGCTGAGGCGCTGCAGTTAACCCAGGCAAAACTCAAGTTTCACGTTTCGGCATTTGAAGAGAATACTGCGATTGCAATTAAATTGATCAATCATCATTTTAGAGAAATTGGTGGTCGTCGAACCCAAGCGACTGCTGAGAGTGAGATGGTCTTTACTCGAATATTTGAGCTTTATTTTAGAGGTCTGAATTTGCATGTGCGAAGCATTCAACAGCACGAATCTTATGAAGTCGAGACACGTAATGCCTTGTTAAATGAGTATCGAATAGCGGCTGATGGTCGTTCGACGCTCGTTTCGCGTCTTAAGGTAGCGGCGGGTCTAGAAAATCGCTGGAATACAGATTCTTTGCCCGTAGAGCTGGCCAATGAACTTCAAAAAGAGTTTGATGTCATCAAAGAACGCCTGAGTTCACAGCTAGCTGAAGAAACTCAAAAGCAAGTGAAACAACTGCACGAACTGCAAGCCCAGGTTGATGCGATCGTCTTGCAACTAGGTCAGGCCGAGGCAGTTTCAGTCACGCTCGCCCGCAAGACCGTTCAGTTTGTTGATGATGAAGTGGTCAAAGTTCAAACTTACATGAACACATTAACTCGAAATAAGCCGGGCCCGGTTTTTGAAGCAGCCCGAGATGCAGCATTTTTGGTGATCAAGAACTGCCTTGAGCTTCTCGATAAACGCAATCACGAGCAGCTCAATCAGCGAGCGAGTCTTTTTGCCGAGGCCGAACGTTTGGCTATTTCTGAAGACTGGAGTACCGGTACTCAGCGATTAGCCGAAATAGAGACGGTTTTTAAGAAGTTCGGATCGACTGCCGAGTCAGATGGCCGCACTTATGAACTCTTGTTCGAAAATATCCACTCATTCTTCATGTCGCGAATGAGTAAAAAAGACGTGTCAGTCGATGTTCAAGCGTCGCGTAAAGCACGACTTGATGCGCTTTACGCGCTTGAATCTCTGGTTCGGTTGAGCACTCCCCAGCCTTCAAAGGCTTTGACAGCCATACCCGTTATTGAGGGTAGTCCGGTGAAAGAATCGGGCAAGTTACTTGAGTTTGGGTTGAAGTACCGTCAGATTCTCAGTTTAGATCCGAAGAATGCGATCAAGAAAGAAACTCAGAAAATCATGAGTCTCTGGACTGAAATGGCATCACCCGACTCTGAATATTTGCCCGTGTTTTGGAAATGCTACTTAGACCGCGTGCAATTTTTACTTGGCGGCGCCTGAGAGCGTTGAGGTGCTCATTGGCTTAGGGGTTTAAGCAAAGAAATGTCAGAACTTGAGATTAGATACCTTTACGGCACCGCCTGGAAAGAAGAGCTCACCGAAGCTTGTGTCTTGAGTGCGCTGTCGGCTGGATATCGTGCGATAGATACCGCAAATCAGCGAAAGCATTACGACGAAGAGGCTGTCGGAAGAGCCATCGTGAGTGGGTATTCTCAGTTCGGGTTGAAGCGTGAAGATCTTTTTTTGCAGACAAAATTCACCTTTGCCAGGGGGCAAGATCATCGCAAGCCCTACGATGAGAGTGCGCCGTTTAAAGATCAGGTGAATCAAAGCATTCAGAGTTCATTGCGACACCTGCAGACCGACTTTATTGACTCGTACGTTCTTCATGGCCCCAGTTCTCATGCCGGATTGACCAACGCCGACTTAGAGACTTGGCAGGCCATGCAAGAGAACCTTGGCAGGGGGTATGTGAGGTCTCTGGGGATTTCGAATGTTAGTTTTGATCAGCTTGCTGAGCTTTGTCAAAAAGTGACTGTTCAACCGAAGTTTGTGCAGAATCGGTGTTTCGCCACGACCCTTTGGGATAAAGAAGTTCGCGAGTTCTGCTTGGCAAAGGGCATTCACTATCAAGGCTTCTCGTTATTGACCGCAAATTCGAACTTTCTTGCGGGTAGGGTGATTCGGCCCGAGGGGCGAAATGTTCCGCAACTCATTCTTCCAGACGGGGCCACCGATGCTGCCTTGGAGGGGCTACACCCCGAAGTGCGTGCGATTCTGAAGCAGACCGGCAAGAACATTCAGCAGGTCATCTTTAGGTTTGCCCAACAAATCGGTATGATACCCATCACTGGCACTCGGTCGGTCGACCACCTCAGGTCGAATCTCGAGATCGATGAAATGGTACTGAGCGCTTCGCAGCTGCGAACCCTAGAAACTATTGCCTTTCTGGAGTGAGCTTGATATCGGCCCCCAATTGTGGTTTAAGAAACCTCACGATTCCGTAGCTCAGTTGGATAGAGCACCTGCCTTCTAAGCAGGGGGTCGCAGGTTCGAATCCTGCCGGAATCGCCACTCCAGACGGTTCAAAATCATCCATTTTAGGTAAGAGATAGAAAACACAAGCTAATCGATTCAAGTAGTTACGATTGAGCGGTAGCTTCGACATTTCCCGATCAGTCGCAAAATTTCGGGGGTTTCCTATTTTGTTCCTACGATTTTCCTACTCCTAACGTTTCGATCAAAAGTTCAATGACTTTTTTGGCGAACTTGAGAGGAGGATCAATTGAAGCAAATTCACAAATCATAAATTGAAAAAGCCCAGGGTGGTAGCCCCAGGCTTTTCAAATTTTCACTCGTCAGCTCGGCATCTTGATCGGAGCTCTTGCTGACTTATCGCTTTACCAACCGAAGCTGCGTTCTCACGCGGCCTCTGGGCAACAACACTTCTCTAACCTTAGTGAGAAGTGTTGCACCTGTCAACCCTCAACAAGGAGAGAAGAATATGAAATGTCCAATTATCGCAGTGACCAACCAAAAAGGCGGAGTGGGAAAAACCACCACCGCAATCAACCTAGCCCAAGCGCTCGCACTACAAGATTTGAAAGTGTTACTCGTTGATCTCGACCCGCAAGGCAACGCTACGCAAGGAGTTGGCATTCGGCTCGAAACCATTCAGAATTCGGTTTCTGAGTTGATACGTGACAGGACTTTGCCCGTAGACTCAGCGATTCACCAAGGTGAGAACTTAGACTTGATACCGGCTACTCCACTCTTGTCGCGCGTTGAGCGTGAGATGGTGGCACTGACTAACTCTGAGTTGCGTTTGGCGCAGCGCTTGGTCCCGCTTCGTGAACGTTATGGATTGATTGTGATTGATACTCCCCCGACATTTGGGCCGCTAATGAATTCGGCACTCAATGCAGCCGATCGCCTCATTGTTCCGGTAGATTCTGGGTATTTTGCGTTGATGGGCATCAAGGAATTACTGGTTGAAGTCGAAGAAATTCAACGAGGAACAAACCCTGGCCTTCAAGTCATGGGGTATCTTTTGACGCTTGTCGATCCGACAAATATTGCCAATCAGACTTTTGAGACTCTCTTGGCAAATTTTGGTTCGCGGGTTTTTGAAACGAAAATTCGGCGCTCGGTAAAATTGCGTGAGGCGCCTGCTCTAGGCAAAACGATTTTTCACCATAGTCCAGAGAGTGTGGGTGCGCGAGATTATCTGGGGCTTGCCGAAGAAGTGCTCACTCGGCTTGGCATGGGTTGCGCAATCGTTGATGCGCCACGCCCTAATCTAGCGCTGGTGAGCGGTTCGAGAATGGCGGTGTCACATGAGTAAGCTCGAACTCAAAGCCGCGATGGATTCGTTGCAAGTGAAAACACCGCTCAAATTGCAGGTGAAAATGCCGGTTTTTAAGGCTCCTGCGTTGTCGATTGATGATGGTTGGGGGCAGCCGGTAAACCTGGGCGAAAATCCGACCCAGGTAATAAAACCGACCGCGGTCGTCAATCCGACCCAGGTCGAATTACAAACCCCGGTACAAAATAAGTCCGAGGTCGAAAGTTCTACCGTGGTCACAAATCCAACCCAGGTTAATAAACCGACCCCGGTTCAAATTGAAACCCAGGTTGAAAATCAAACCCCGGTATTAAAAGAGACCCCAGTCGTAAAAACGACCGAGGTGCTGAAACCGATTGAAGCTCAACCTGATCAAGTTTCTGAACTACGGCGTGCTACCGAACAAGATAGCTCAGTAGTACTTGAAGCGCGTGCTTGTGAGGGATTAGCGAAAGGTTACACAAGACTTCCGAATTCGTTATTAATGAAAATGGCCAACGGAGATCTTACTCGAGGTGAAATCAAGATATTGCTTTTGATCGCGCGTTTTACGATTTCTTTTCAACGCAAACTCGCGCCTCTATCGAAAACTGTTCTCGAACGCCAAAGCGGATTGCGTGGTGCCGGAGTTCTCGAAGCACTTTCAGGATTGGTAGCGAAAAAGTTAATCGTCAAAGAACAAGGAGATCAGCATCGCCCTAATATGTTGGGTCTGGTGCTGCCTGCGGATTGGGATCAAATAACAAGCAAATCAGAAACCCCGGCTGTAAAATCAACCCAGGTACAAAAACCGACCGCGGGGGAGGTCGCAAAAACGACCCCCGCCCCGGTCGAAAATCCGGCCCCCTTTAAAGATATTAAACTATATTCAAACAAAAACTCTCATTCTCAAGGGCCAGCTAGTTTAAGAAAATACTTCGACGAAGTAATACCGAAACGAAAGAGAGAAACTGAGATTCAGGCATTTAGGGAATTGAAATCTGACTTTGCAGAAACCGACATCTCGCTGGCACTTGAACACCTACGAAAACAGGGAATGCCTGGATCAGGTGAGCATTGCCACTCGCCTATGGCGTATCTCGCAAAAGCTATGGGGCAGATTTTAGAATTGGCAAAAGCTGGGCAAGAAAAACAGCGACAAAAACACGAACGTGAAGAAATCGGCGCTCGCGCGAGAGCCGAGAAAGCAGCCCAAAAAGATGCCGAAGACGAGCGAGAACGACAAAACGCCATCGTGCGTGAAGAAGCCTTTTTGAGGGCATTTTCGACTGAAGCCGAGCAGGCCGAGGCCATCGCGAAGTATGGCCGCAAGTATCCGGTGCTTTCACAAAGTGGGCTCTTGCTGAGAAATCTGGCGATTACCGAGTGGTGGGAGTCTCAGCCTCGGTGATTGCGGGTAGGCCCAGCGGCCTTATTGAAAAATCGAAGTCCAAATTGAAGGCAGAGCGTCTGAATCTGAGCGCATAAGTTTAGCACTTCGCGGGTAATCCCAGCGGCCCGGTCTTGCAACGCTAAGTTAGCAAGATGGTCATAGGTTTAAACTCGTCACTCGTGACTTCGGCAAGCTCAAGCAGCTCTTACAGGCCGCGTGACCCCACGCAAACGTTGGTTTACAAGGTGATTCAGTCGAACTGGCTTACGTTTTTGCAGGCACGCGAAGCTGAAGGGCGGTACTTACCAGCTCATATCGAGCGCGAGTTTGAAGCGTTTATGGGATGCGGAGTTCTCGCAAACGGATTTCTTCGATTAAAATGCGACGGGTGCAAGCACGAGAAATTGGTTGCGTTTTCTTGCAAAAAACGCGGCTTTTGTTCGAGTTGCGGCGCTAGGCGCAAGTTACGGTTAATACAGCGTGTAAAAAATTGACGTAAAAATGGGGATTGAATTTTTCTTTGAGTAATCCATGAGATGGCGTGGCAGTGCTGATTTTTGAAAAAGGGAGTAGGTTTAAACTTGGAGTTTAATTCTTAAACTAGGGGCTGCTTTGAGGCCTTGGGTTTTGTGATTGGGGTGACGTACTCCCTGGGGCACCACGTGTATTTGTAAGCTGTTTGTTTTGACCAACCCAGCGTCGTCAGAAGAGAGCCGTCGGTGCCGTGGATATGTAGAGTTGCGCAAGTGGTTCGCAACGTCTTGAGGAGGATTGTTTCGCCAGTGGCTGCAAGAGTGGCCTTGGCGATCCGATTGCGGATGGTAAACGTTGCC
>CAITVN010000239.1 GCA_903895855.1 Oligoflexia bacterium
ACATTTCAGAATTGTATCCGCGAGAAGCGATTCGAAAACTGTTCCAATCACCCGCACTTTCGCTGTGCGCTTGCATCTGTTTCAACGCGTTGTAGGTGGTCGTTCCGATACCTCGCAAAACCCCAGTATTGAACCAACCCATCAAGTAGTCACACGTCAACGCAGTCATTTGAGGCCATGAAATGACATTTTTCGACTGTGTTAGAGCCCACACGCTCGAAAGTAAAAGTAAGGTATCGTCAGTCACTTGGATTGACCGATTTTGGTGCCAGCGCTTGTTGATCTCGTCTTCTGACGGACTGTAAAATTCGAATATCTCGCCAAGGGCGTCACCAATTGCAAACCCTACCACCAGATTTCTTAAGCTGTTGCGTTCGAGACCACTTACCGTTTCAGATTTCATAGCTTAGTATTCTAGCACCTAGCATAGACAGCTCAGGTCACGACGGTGATTTTTTTTGAACCGGATACGAGATAGCTCAGCGATTTTTACGGGTGCCTCTAAATGCAGCACTCGCCCTTTGGGTAACGCGCTCTACTAGCGATGAGCGAATCCCAATCCATATTGACGATAACCGGGCAATCAAGAGAATTACCCCCATCAAGTCGATTGAAGACAACCGAAGAAATGAGCTCAGATCCTACTCCAATTGAAACAGGTAGCCACACCGTAAAATCTTTCGATTCAAGGATCTGTTGAGTTTTGATGGCACCTTTTAGAGCCTCATAGATCGCACGTGCTTCGCACCCATCACAGTAAGGAAATCGATTCCCTTTATTCGACGAAAAAATCTCAACAAGATGAACCACGATTTTATTGTCATTTTGAGACGCTAGAGAAAATCGCTGTTGAAGTCGTTTTAGCAACGTAAAAGCACCCGTAAAGAGAACTGCACCGGCGCCGTAGTACCAGCCATTTCTACCTTCTCCGCTACTTAAGGAACCTCTTCGCCAATGTCGCGCTTTAGGTCTCGCGCATTCAAAATACACGGACAATGGAGCCTCTATGAATAAGACAACCTCTTTACCTAAGTCTGTTGCATTAGTGATTTCATCAACTACAGCTTCGATTGCCTCATCGAAATAAAAGAGCCACTTATCTCGCTTAGGTTGCTCGACCCAGATGCCACAGGTGTCGCGTGCGTTACTAAATCCGATTTCCAACACAATCTTATGGTAACGACTATCGTCTACTAGAACCTGACATAACGCCGCCTTAGAGGCTACCGCACTAAATTTGATTCTTTCCATCGTACCTCTCAAATCGTATCAACAGTCACTACTTTTAGAACTTTATCGTGGGCGCCATTCTCTTGATTGACCGACACACTTGAACTCGATACCAAACTACCTGGACATCGATTGACCATTCATGGTTTCTAATTTCACACTGCCACCTTTTTCGCGTGTCAGAGCTGAGTAGTCTCTCACACGGTATGGACATTACAGGTAAATGCTAGTCTTTCAATCATCATCATTGAACCTGTGAGACCTTAGAATCGCGATACATTGGCTATTCTCATTGAATCAACTTGAAATCCGCCAGAGCCCTGGCATCGAGTTCTTTTAATTTCAAAAATAATGCCAACCGGGTCACGAAAAGAAACACTCAGCACCAGAAGGCTCTTCAGATTGTGAGTAAAATTTTCGTCTCGACGGGCAACCGGTATCACGACAATATCAATCTCTTTCGAGGTCAATTTTTTGAACGGTTTCCGGTTTCGAGTAATGAACACGAAGCCACGCTTTCTAGCATCCGCTCTGTACTCGCGTCTAATCGCTTTCAGAATTTCTTCGTCAGATGCACTCCGTAATAGGCCAAACTTTGAAATAGACCAAACATATTTACAGTTCGCAGCCTTCAATGAGTCGCAAAGAAATTCACTGTTAGGATGCAAGACAATTTGTTTTCTGTAAGGTTGAGTTAAAATTTCATTAAGAAGCTCTCGACCCATGATTTTTAAAAGGCTCAGTGACTTCTTGCCCTTAGTATTCTTCAATGTGAGACTCCTTTTCAGCTGCATCAGTGGTACGCACTCGCTGGCTGAGCCAACTCTGTTGTTTATTGAAGTGAGTACAAGTCTCAATAACTTCGCTGTTTAGTTCAATTCTGCGAGAAGACTGCGGCATTTGCCCCCAGAATCCCGCTGCGGAATATCCAATTTCCGACGGCCCAATAGCGAGTGGCTGCACCCTCGTCTGTTTCAATCTATTTAACATCGAGTCCGCCCATCCAGACACGCCTTACCTGGTTTTTTAGCTCTTCAGGCTCGAGAGTGGTAATGGCGTCACCAAAACCTGCTAGGAGCCGAACCAGCGGCTTACTAATCGGCATCAAGAGTTCAACGCAAACTTTGTCTTCACCTTCAACACTGGTG
>CAITVN010000240.1 GCA_903895855.1 Oligoflexia bacterium
AGACGATGAACGACAAAAACGACCCCAAAAAAGGCCAAAGAAAGTGAAGCCAACCCCAGAAATAAAAAAACCCAAGTTAAAAGGATTTGAGGTCCTTTTGCTTGGGTTTGTTTCATTCCACATTTGAAAAATGGCGGGAGTGATGGGACTCGAACCCACGGCCTTCGCCGTGACAGGGATACGCTGGATTCTGAGCTAACCCCTGAAGATCAAAGCAAACACGACTCGAACGTCACTACCGACCCCTTGCAAATCTCCGCAAAACTCGTCGAAAAAATCCTAATGTTAATCAGAGATGACAAATCTCCGTGCTACATTAGTGCTACACTCATCAATTCAAAGCCCGGGAGGTCATCATGAGACCCCCATAAGAAAAAAGCCCGATTCGAATTTCTTCGCTCGGGCTTTTAAATTTTTCACTCGGTCAGTTTGTGTGCTTGGCGGCCGCTTACTGACTTCACGCTCTCTAAACCCAGCGTCTTAATTTTATTAAGACCGCAGTGTCTACTTCTACCCTCATTGTTAGGCAAAGTGGTGGGCACTGTCAACAGAGTATTAATGAGGAAATTTTTTATGCAAGCTCCCATCATTGCATTCGCGAACCAGAAAGGCGGAGTGGGCAAAACCACCACCACCATTAACCTTGCTCAAGCATTTGCCCTTCAAGATTACAAAGTTTTGTTAATTGATTTAGACCCCCAAGGAAACGCCACCATCGGTTTAGGTGTAGACATCGACCAAGTTGAGTATTCAATCGCCGACCTACTTCGCAGTCGCGAATTCATTTCAGAGAAAGCGATTTGGAAAGGTTCTGAATTCGACCTGATTGCGGCAACACCTCTGTTAGATTCTGTGCAGCGAGAAATGGTTGGTAAAACCAATAGCGAACTTCGGCTAAGGTTTCATTTAGGCAAATTGGCCAGCAAGTACGACTTAGTGCTCATCGACACCGCACCAGGCTTTGGTCCGCTCATGAATTCGGCCTTAAATGCTGCAAATCACCTCGTTATACCCGTAGATTCAGCATTTTTCGGGTTAGTCGGCATCAAAAAATTTATGGCAGAACTTGAAGAAATCAAGAGCTTCACTAACCCGCAGATCAGCGTTTTGGGTTACTTGCTCACCCTGAGTGATCCAACCAACATGACAGAGCTCGCTGCCGAAAGCCTGCGCGAGAGTTTCAGTCACCTTGTCTTTGAAACTCGAATTCGACGTTCGGTGAAACTGAAAGAATCACCTTCGATTGGCAAAACGATATTTCATCACGCACCGAGAAGTGCGGGGGCTCAAGACTATTACAACCTCTCACTCGAACTGCTTTCACGCCTTGGTCAACAAATCATAAAGCCTGAGCTTCGCCTGATTGCTGGCTCCGAGGTGAACCATGTCTAGTAACAGCGTGAAGTCAGAGATTCGAAAGGGATTGTCGGCGCTGAATGTGGCATTACCTTTTAGAGCCTATAAGGCACCTGACAAAACACCACTGAGGTCGCCCAAGAGTGCACCGAGCCTCACTCGCTCTCAGACGCACGCAAATGAGCGGCAAGCGAAAACTACGAAAGCACATGCCATCGCAGTACCGAGTGAAAATGACGGGCTTGTAATTGATACGGGGTCAAAATTGAACCCGGTTCAAATTGAACCCCCTTTGCTAACGATCAAAATCGCCAATGAAATTGACTCGAACGGGTCAGAATTTGACCCCGTGAAGATTAAACAGGGTTCAAAATTGACCGGGTCAAATATTAACCCCGTCAACGAATCGAGAAGTCGCGCGCAGATTCCGCGTGGGTTCACTCAAGTACCAAACATGCTTTTGCGAATGGACAGCCCGTTCACAGATCCGATCGATTTTCTAATCTACCTGCACTTGTTTACCTACTCGCATGGGTTTGGCAGGTCGACAGCCCAGATGGGAATCATTCAACTTCAGAGGTTCACCCAGGCCGCACGCAACACCGTTCGCAAATCTGTCGAGCGACTGGCCTCACAAGGGTGGATCGAAATGGTCGAAGATTTTGAGAGCGGCAGAGTCTCGCGAAGGTGGCGGGTCAGCACCCCTCAAGAAATGGTCGAACGATTCGAACCAACGGGGTTAAATTTGAACCCGGTCAAAATTGAACCCGGTCAGAATTTGACCCCTATGGGGTTAAAAATTGACCCTGTAACGGGGTTCAAATTTGATACTAACAAAGAAAGAAACAAAGAACCTACAAACACACACACGCAAGCAGCATCGCAAAAAGAGTGCGCGCCTATGAAAATTGAAAGCGAAACCCAATCGACGAACGATGAGCCCGATGACCAGCTGCCGAAATACTTACAGTCGATTTCGGTGATTAGAAAACGGC
>CAITVN010000241.1 GCA_903895855.1 Oligoflexia bacterium
CTAGCCGAAAGTCTCGGCGGAGTCGAATCACTAATTGAGCACCCTGCAATCATGACTCATGCGAGTATACCCGTTGAAAATCGAAAAAAGCTTGGAATTCTCGACAACCTCATTCGCATCAGCGTCGGAATTGAGGAGTTTGACGACCTTTGGACAGACCTTCAACAAGCGCTTGACTGATTAGCACAAGAAAGCTAACAATCGAAGGTACATGAAATACCTAAAGAACTTGATCAAAAAACTCTTAAAGAGTTCATCTCGACTTGCACTGGCTTGAGTTGCAGCTATTCAATCACTGAATAGCCATCAATTTCGTAGCCAAATGACTGATTTGCCGAATCAGATCTCAAGTTCACTTCAATTTCGCTGCCCTCGACTGGCCGACTCCACAACGAGCCTTGATTACGATTCAAGGTCTCACGAGTTTTTTTGCGCGAGTCGCGCAAGATAATTCCGTCCATTTGCTCGGCGGTTTGAAGCAACTTGAAGTGCAGCTTGATCTGCTTAGCGCCCTGATGTGAAACTAATGATTTGATATTTGCAAGCGACGGATAAGGGTGCGGAGACTCTGCGCGAAACGCGTAGAATTTCCATCCTTCAGGATCGCTTTCAACTAGTGGTGTTGACTTATTCTGAAGCAGATTCAAAACATTCAAGCGGCCACCACTCGAATACCGACCTTGAAGGGCGTATCGGTGATCAACCGATGAAACGAGGCGCTCAGCGACTTGAAAATTCGATAGTCCTGGCTCATTCGACCAAAGTAGTGCCGCCGCACCGGCTACATGAGGACAAGCCATCGAAGTGCCACTCATGAGCTTGTATTCGCCTTCTTTAAAGGCACTATAAATATGAAATCCAGGAGCGGTCAGGTGAACTGACTTTGTACCCCAATTGGTAAAAACCGTTTCAGAATCGGTCTCGTCTGTTGCACCCACAGAAACAACCCCTTTGATCGGATAACTGGCTGGGTAGGTTGGCTCAGTATCATTATGATTGTGCTCGTTTCCGGCTGCCGCGACATAAAGAATGCCCCGCTTCGTGACTTCACTAATCACTTCTGCAAACGCCTTCGAATAGCCATCGCCCCCCCAACTATTACTCAAGACATTCGCCTTCATGATCATCGCGTACTCAGTCGCTAGAATTCCATTCTCAAGTGTGCCATCACCGCCAGCACCCAAGAATTTTACAGCCATAATTTGCGCTGTTGGGGCGACCCCCATGATTCCAACACCATTATGAGCACCCGCGATAATGCCAGCACAATGCGATCCGTGCCCCATGTTGTCGTTCGGGTCGTTTGAATTGTCATGAAAGTTCCAGCCCTGTACATCATCAATAAATCCGTTTCCGTCATTATCGATTCCGTCAGTGGCTCGGTCTTTCAAATTTCCTTGCGCGTCAGTGTAAGTGCCACTCTCACCCGGGTTTTTCCAGGCATTCGCAGCCAAATCGGGATGGGTATAATCAACACCGGTATCAATCACGGCAACTACTGGTCTCGTGAGGCTATTTGAAACTCCCCACGCACCAAGAGCATCAATGTTTCGTAGCCCCCACTGCTGCGCATACTCAGGATCAAGGGGATATTCGCGCGCACTGTCGGTTTCATTGGCAACCTGGCTTGTGTGATACAAGTAGTTAGGTTCGATGTATTCAATCAAACTACTTTGACGGTAGCTTGCCACAATGCTGGCTTCGTTTAGGCGACGCTCGGCTGGTATAGCAACCACTTGAAACTGAGAAAACGTCTTAAACGGAGTTCTCACACTCACACCCAAACTTCGATGAAGATCAGACAACCGTGAATTTGACCTCAGCTCACCTTTCATGCGAATAAGGTATTCGCCATTTACTGCGGCATGAGGGGCCGCAAATGAAGCTGCCGACACCAAAAGTGTGAGCATGCTGAATGAACTAATGATTCTAAATAAGTTCTGGGTATTTTTCTTCATACCCCCAGTTTTGCATGAATCAAAAACTATGCAAGTCGAATCAAGCGACTATCAACATCGAGAACGATGCCCGTGCAATCTTGGGGTGGCAGGTCATCATCGCCAACCGATTTCTTGATTTGATAGGCGCACTCGTTGAGTAGATCGACCGGCGCTTGAACCTTGTACTTTTCAAGAAACGACACGCACTCGAGTGGATCACCACTACCGACTTGGTCAACAAAGCCGTCAGAAAACAAAACCAGCCGATCGCCAGGCTGAAGCTGAATCAAGCCCTCACCGAGAGCTACTGACTGATGAAATTTTGGCGATTCAGTCATCGCTTCACCTTGAGGCTTGAGGTAGCGAATTTCAGCTGTCGCCTTAGGAAGGTGAAACACTGCAGTACTTCCTAGATTTAGGTACTTAAAGAGGTAATCTTTTCGGCTCATCACGCCATAAAATAACGACAGAGAGTTCTTGGTGCCGAGAACCGAAATCAATTCTGATCGAATTTTTCTCACCGTTTCTGTGCATGATCGTGACTCATCACTGCTCAGATGCATGGCAATTTTCATCAAAGTCGAAACCACGGCGCTTGAAAGTCCGTAGCTAGATGAATCAGTTAACAATAACGAAAATTGAGAACCCGCTTTGCCTTCGGCAATATCAAAATAATCGCCTCCAGATTTAGCACCAGCGATGTAACGACTCGCAATTTTGAAACCTTTAACATCAGGAAACCTTAACGGAAGAACACCTTTTTGCAAACGCTCAGAAATTTGAAGGTCATTCTTAAACTCATCAACTAAACTCTTGAGTACCTGATTCGCAGCAGCGATCTCAAGCCATTTTCTCTTTTCAAGCATGCGCTCAAATCGCAGAACCAATTCGATACCACGAATCGGCCGCACCAAAACCTCATCAACCCAACCTTCATCGTAGGCTTCGGGCCACTCGCACTTTTCGGCTACGACTAAAACGCGGTACCCTTTAAAATCCTGCTGCGCCTTCAACTGGGCATGCCAATGCTCTAAACTCGAATCAATAAAGAGCACATCGCAAGATTCGATCGACTCGCTCTTTCTTAGGTATTCTGACGAGCGTCCCTCAAGACAAGCGAGTAGTTCGTCGGTTAAATGCATTGACCTCGACTCATTTGCCGAGAGAATCGCAAAACCGAGCGGAAACGTGAGTTCTCGACTCGAGCCCACTCGATGAGAATCTTGAGAGACTGAAGGAATCTGTTCATTGGTTGCATCGGCTGCATCTTTTTTCTGTGGTTTTCCCATACTATTTTCCTCTTTAACCTTTCAGCTTGTCTACGTTCTCAAAAAGCTCTCATTGTGTATTGAACAGTAAAACGCGTGTCTCTTTCTTCTTTCGGCTTGTCGCCAATCTCTTCAGCCCACCAACCCAAATTTAGGTCAGTGCGACCGCTACGAAAACCGAGCCCCACCGAGGGCGAACCTGAACCCCAGCCACCACGCAAGAACACTGAATTGCGAATATTAATCTCAGCTGCGGTGCCCAGTCGCATGGTGTAGATCGAATAAGCCTTAGTGTTGGTGACATCACGAAGTTCGATCGTGTAATTAACCGTCACGCCGTTTCCGGCCTTAGGTGAAATGGCTAGAGCGGCATCAAAAGTCATGGGTTCATCGGGTGGCGTCTCAGTTGACGTCGACCCAAACGAGTACAAAGTCGTTGATTTGAATTTCGTGCCCAGAATATTTCGGGCTACAAAGTGGGCCGAGGGTAGATAGGCCATCGGTATGGTCAAAGAGGCACCTGCTGTATGAGCCAGGGCGGTACCCTTCGGTAGTCCCACGTTGTACCCCAGGGTATCAGTCTTATTCAAAATCACATTTCCCTCGGCAACATTGAGGTACTGGGCGCTATAGCCTACGCGAATCAATCCAGAGTACAAAGGCAGTGAAATTCCGGCAGTAGGAATCAACTCATACTTACTGCGATTTCGAATGGTGCCATCGCCGCGGTCTTTACCTGTCACGCGAGTCTGAAACAACAACCCACCTGAAAAGCCACGAAATGAAACCGTTGGAAAAACGACGCCAGAAACTCCGGGCGAAGTGCCAATATTATTGGCGAGAACGTCTTTGTATAACGGCAGGCTATAAAACTTATACGAATTTGTGGTCATCGTATTGATGAACGAGCTATTGACCCCGAACTGCATCGTAGTCTCAGTCTGAAAACGGCGAATACGAGCAAGACCGGCGGGATTATAGAATAGCGCCGTCGAGTCGTCGACAATACCAATAAACTGATCAGCTAAGCCCGCCGAGCGTGCCGAGATCAATCGAGAGCCAGGCATGATGTCTTCGCGAGCATGAGTGACTCTCTCGCCACTGAGCACAGCCCCAATCGCTACGAGGGCCATCAAATGCTTACAACTTGTTCTTGTAGAACACTCCATCAACACTCTTATCGGCAGTTAGAAGAAATATTCTTGGCCGTTCAACTAGGAAAATATTGCCAAAGCGCACTTATTTTGCCCGTCACAATTCTGTCACTTGCCAAACCTGTTCAGAGTTTTTTACAATAAGAAAAAGAAAGAACAGGCCATGGAACAAAAAAGCGCAAAAAAGAAAATCTTAGTCATCGAAGACAGTCCTGACACGAGAAAATTCTTAGAGACTTTACTAGGAAAAAACTACGAAGTTTTGTCGGCTGAGAACGGCGTCATTGGCATCGACTACGCAAGAAATAAATCGCCCGATCTCATCTTGCTCGACATCATGCTTCCGATACTAAATGGCTACGATGCCTGCAGTTTACTGAAAAAAGACGAGAGAACAAAAAAAATTCCGATCATTTTTCTCTCTGCAAAAAACTCGATTCAAGACATCACCCAAGGCTTAAGTTCTGGCGCAGACGACTACATTCCGAAACCCTTTGACTACAAGGAACTCTTGGCCAGAATCGAAGTGAGATTGAGAAAAGGCAGTGAAGCTAAACTCGAAATCATTCAAATTGGAGACTTAAGAATCGACCCCGATACCAGAGAAGTTCAGTACGCCGGCAAAATAACTCACCTCACAGTTACCGAGTTTGACATACTGCGTTGCTTGGCATCAAAGCCGGGTGAAATTATTTCGAGAGACGCCATCATGAAAGACGTTTGGAAGAGTGAATCTGACAAAACCAGTGACCGAACCATCGATGTGCACATTCGCGCGCTTAGAAAGAAAATTCCTTCTCTCACCAAACATGTCATCTCGATTTATGGAGTGGGCTACAAATACGAGGCCTAGCCTGCAAGGCTCACAGCCGATCGCTGATTACGGGCCCCCTACTTCGCATCTAGCCGCTCATCAACGACAACGGTCTTACTCTCTTGTACGTCGACCTGAACCTTCTTGCCCATTTGTAGTAGATTGTTCTCAAAGACAATCACGGCATGCCCCGCCGGCACCCGTTCATTCTCGATTGGCGTTTTCTTAATGAATTCATCGTTGCCAATTTGAATCCTGATATCAGCACTCGGGCTTGAGCGAATACTCAAAAACCCCTGTTTCTCTGGCTCTAGTTGAATTTCATAGGGCCATTCTTTACTCTGACCGATCTGATTTTTCTGAATGACAAAGTCAATTTCTTTTCGTTTGTACCCCACTCGCTCAGCTACAATATTTAACGGAGTATCCAAAGAAACCACAACTGTTGCACTTGCAGCGTCGACAGCTGCACCATTGAGCGTCACTTTGGTATCGCGACCAATGGGCTGCCAAGTGAGCTTAAGCGCGATCTTACCTTCAGAACTCTGATTAGCAACGACCTCGCCAGATGAGACCGATCGAATTGGCTGAGTCACAGGCTCCTGAACCTGCGTAATCGGAGCTGGCGAAAAGAAATCTGAAATCACTGGCAAACGAAAACCAACCTGGGGACCCAGCGCCCCTAATGCAATCACACCGAGAATTGAGGCGGCTAGAATTTTTACAGCTGACTTGCTGGCTCCGTAGTCTTGCTGTGGAGCTCTCGACAATTGCGAAGTGATACTGCCTGTTCCAACCACCGCTCCTTGAAAAGATCCTGACCCAGTCAAACCCGTGTTGGTTGGTTGACCGAATTGAGTTGATGAGCGCGATGGAAGTCCTCGATTTTTCATCTGCGGTGAGCCCTCTAGCTCAATGCGAGATGGTTGAATAGACTTTAAATCAATGATTGTCTGCTCACGCGCTTTAACAGGCTGCGCTCTCTGATCATCTGATGATGGGTTTGATGGTTTTTGTGGAAGCACCTTGGTGGGCGACGAATCTAGCTCAGGCACACCAGCGGGATCAGTTGCCAGTAACTGTTCAAGTTTTTCGTTAAGACGTTGAATCTTTTTTCGGTCTTCAACAATTTCAGTTTGAAAAAGTTCTTTTGCTTGTTGTGAGAGATCTTCTGGTGAAAAATCTGGTGAAAACTTATAAAGAAATTTATGAAGTTCTCGATTAAACTCTCCAGCGGTTTGAAAACGCTTTTCTCGCTGCTTTGCGAGCGATTTGAGAACGATCATATCGAGCTCTTTTGGAACTCGCGGATTAAATTGAGACGGCGGTTTCACGTGAGTGTTGCAGCTCTCAATCATTTTCAAGATCGCTAAATCATTTTCGCCTTGAAAAAGTTTTTTTCCAACTAAGACTTCCCAAAGAACGATTCCAAGTGCAAACAAATCAGAGCGGCCATCGAGCACTTCGCCGCTAATTTGTTCAGGCGAAAGGTAACTCGGTTTACCTTTGATCACTCCGGCTCTAGTCGCTTCTGAATTAGTTGTCGCCTTTGCGATACCAAAATCGATGACTTTGATTCCGCCGTCATACGAAATTAGAATATTTTGAGGACTGATATCTCGGTGAACGATATTGAGTAACTGCCCCGAGATTTTATCTCGGTAACTATGAGCATAATGAAGCCCAGCAGCGGCCTGTTCGACGATGTGAACGGCGAGTTCAATTGGAAAGGGTTCTTTTCTTTCATTAAATTTATTTAGAAATTGTCGAACATTGCGCCCATCAACGAATTCCATTGCGATGAACAATTGATTTTGCTCTTCGCCGAAATCGAAGAGTTGAACCACATTCGGGTGATTGAACCCCATGCTGACATTGATCTCGTCTTTGAACATCTTAATGAATTCATGGTTTCCATCAAACCCGGCCTGAATTCGCTTGATCACCACAATGCGGCCAAGACCTTCAGTTGCCTTTTGTCGGGCCCGGTAAATTTCGGCCATTCCACCTTGAGCGAGCTCATCGAGTAG
Organism: Oligoflexia bacterium; assembly: GCA_903895855.1. Taxonomy (GTDB): domain Bacteria; phylum Bdellovibrionota; class UBA1018; order UBA1018; family UBA1018; genus CAITVN01. The sequence goes on from CAITVN010000241.1 coordinate 7,207, forward strand.
AAAGTATTTTCCAAATTTCTTTAGTTGTTCAATAGCCATAGCAGTCCTTCATCACTCTCACTCATCGTCAGATTCGACACCAATCCTGAGGAAGTTATTAGGCAATCGTAACATATTAATTTTGTTGACTTTTTTAAGACACAAAAAGGTGTAGCCCATTGCACACAGTGCTATAAACCAAAATAGTATTGAAATGCTGCGTCAAAAAGAATAGGGTTGCCCTCGAAAGGAAATTTATCTTCCATGAAAATTTCAAAAATTCTGACTGGATCTTTGTTTGCGACCCTTTTTGCAGCCTTCAGCCTCACTGGCTCTTCAGCAATGGCTGGCCCCGACATTCTTGATATCGGAGCTGGATACGAGACTGATTTCAACAGTGATGGCCCCAATGACAATGTGTTGGTTGAGTTGAGCGTTGATCATCAAAAAGTCTATTTTGCAGTAGAAGGCGCCTTCGCCCCATCGGCCTCAGGCGCGAACGTCATGCCTTACTTCACAGGAAAGCTCGTTGCCCTTCCGTTTGAACAGGTACTATCTGGAGATGGCGCCCGATTGAAGCTAAAGTACGGGCTGCTTCCGATCGAAGTAAAAACCAATCACGGCCTCAACAATAAACTGACCTTTGACATTTCAGCTGGAGAAATTCAGCTCCCGATCAACATCGGCGGCGCAATGTCAGCCTCACACCTCGTTAAAATGAAGTTCATCGTCGACGCCATCGGTTACAAAATGGCTAAATTCATGAACGACTCTGAACAATACGACGGCTTCAGAATCGGAAGCATCGCAATCTTAGGTGAGTTCATGGCTAGAGAATCACTTTGGGATACGGTCACCTTCGGAATCGAGTTGGGCGTCAATGCTGACCTGGCTTATAGCGACAAGCAAGGCTACCTATCGGAGCAAAAAGCTGAAGCTAAGTTAATCATTCAACTTTACGGCGTTCGCCTTTTCGTCTCGGGCGCGGCCACTGGCTTGTACCGGGGTGAAACTGGTGAGTGGAAATTTGCTCCTATTCTCACGACCGGCGTAGCTTACCACTTTTAGTTCAGCAGCTTACCACTTTTACTTCAATTGCAGAGGCGGGCAATCACCCACCTCTGCAATTTCATTTTTAGATTCTCTTGGTACACAGGTTGCTCTATTGCGTCTTCTGATGCGCCAATTGAAACCCAGAATATCGAGCGAGTCACTGTTAAAAGCCGGAGTTCTCTGCCCCTCTTGCTGGCTACCGTGCAACCTTCAGACGCATCCCACCTCAAATGGCCTACCCTGCGATGTCTCTCAAAGTTCTCTATTGCCTCTGTTTAAAGAAGCCTACGCTTCATACTGGTTACATGAAAAATCGGGTGACCTTTTGAAACAATGGAAATTTAAGAACACCCACTTGCCCCCTATTGAACAAGAACTGATCTACTGGGTTGCCAAAATGATTAAATCCAGCAATCGCCTGATCATTCTGCCCATTCCGCAATCATTTGAGCGTTCGTGGACCCTTTCACGTAGCCCTGCTGGCCAGCTCGCCGAAAGAATCTACGCAATCGCAAATCAACTCAGACAACCGGGCGAAACCATTACCCTAGAAAACACCCCAGAGGCCGCATTGAAATTTCGAAATTTGCGCTCTCAAAATCGGCAAAAACACTCAAACGCGATGACCAGGAGACTCGATCAATCGAGCGAACCTGAGTGCGATACCCACGAAGACTTGAGTCTGTATTCAGGACAGTCTGTACTATTAATCGACGATTTTATCACTACCGGACAAACCTTATTCAAGTACGCAAAGGCAGTCAGAAAACTAGGAGCAAGAAACCTCTACGCTTACAGCCTCGGCCTCAGACCCTTGCTGAGTCAAAACCTGTTTCAAGCCGAGCCGAGTTTTGTCAATTGACTCGAGTTGCTCGACCATCGCCTTAAAACCATAACCATCATTGACCCAATAACAATGAGAAGCCAACTTCACTGCTTGAGTCATGTGTGCCGAACCACTCACGTGACTCTGAGTTGAACTCACACCAAAAAGAATGTTCTCGTGAAACTGCACCCGCTCGTCATTTTCACTCTGCCCGCCGTGAGCTGCATTAGAATTTTTGGCAAAGCGCTTTTCAGGAAACATCTTCTCGAGTGCCTGCTTCATTCTACGAAATTTCTTGGCGATGAGGTGATTGTCTTCGCACTCTTCAGAGGTTAATGAAATCGTCCAAATTGATTTCTTTCCGCCAGCGAAAAAATGTCCCCAAACCCTTCGATCAAATTCTTCGCCTGAGTCACGGTTGATGACACAGCAAAGCCCCTCTTGAATCTGAATTGAACTATTTTGCTGGCTCGTCTCAGCACTCGCAGGTTCATCAGTATGGTTGAAGACAGCTTGTAGCACACCAAACGCATGCCGTCCGCGCCCCAATGAATGGCCTTTAACTAAAATATCATGGGCTTTCAGCGCGACCGATTGAACGACCGTATACTTATCGCAAAATATCACCTCACGAGCCTTCAGTTGTTCGCCGCTCGCAAGAGTCAAATTGACCTCGTCGTCAACTTGCTCAATCTCCTGCACCAAATCGGCTTCTCGTTTTTCAACTTTATCAACCAGTCGTAGCCGCAACTGTTCTTCTAACTCGTACAGCGATCCGCGCACAAAACGGGCTTGAGACTGCAAGGCAAAAACCCGCTCACCAAGCCACAAATCTTCAGTCACACTATTGTCAAAGGCCCAGTTAGGGACTCTCCACGATTTGTTGCGAAATTCGCGCAGATAGTCACCCGTCTCAATAGGCCCCAAATCACAGTCGTAAGCTTGCGCCAAGGTTCTAAAAAAATCAGGACATTTTTCGGATTCGAAAAAAGGCAGTGTAGGAGCTAATTTGGCGCCAGAAGAGGTTAACCACAGGCAATTCGACTCGGGAAACTTTCGAAGATGATCAGCTAGGTAAAAAACTGAAACACTCGAATCGCCCACCACCACGCAATCGAAAAACTGATTTTTCTTAACTCTTTGCGACATTTTTTGCATCGATAGCCCCTATCCCTCGTTTAACTCGCCGCCTTCAAGCACCGATCAAATTCGCGTGCACAGCCTTGACCGCATCATGACCTCTTTGACGTGCGAGCGCAACCGTGAGACTCAAGGTATTCGCTGAAATTCGAAAAATCTCTATATTTTCTTTGCCCAAACAATCGACCAGACTCAAGATTGCCTGCCCATCTTGGGCAAATCGACCGCCGCTCACCGTCAAAGGAGCCAAATCTGGCCTAAATTTCCAACTTTTGACAAACCCGTCCCGAGCTAATTTTTCAAGTCCCTTGCCCCATTGTTCTTCACTCGATCGGTCATAAAACAGAGTCACCTCATTTTTTGCATATACCGGCGACAAACATTTCAAATGCAACCTCGCACTCAGTTCTATAACGCTAGTCAACGCTCCTGCTCGCTCGAGACACACCTCGAGCAAGCCGAGACTTTCATCTAGACTCACACCATCGAAGATTACTTTTTCCATTTTACTCGTTTCTGAACTTGGGTTGCTCATGACCAATTTTGTTCCCGGTTGCGAAAAATCTAAACTACTTCGAATGACCATCGGAACCCGAAACTGTCTTGCTAATTCTACACATCGCGAATGTAGTACCCCGGCGCCTGACCACGAAAGCTCAAGCATCTGATCTATTGAAACCGCTAGTCTGGGCTTGGCTGATTTCACCAGTCGGGGATCAGCCGTATAGATACCATCAACATCGGTGTAGATTTCACAGACATCTGCCTTTAAATTCACGGCCAGCGCTACAGCGGTGGTGTCTGACCCCCCTCTTCCGAGAGTGGTTATCTCTTTGCTTTGACTCACGCCTTGAAATCCCGCCACGATCACTACTTTATTCTCTTTTAAGCCCTCACGAATGCGATCACCACGAATCATTTTGATTCTAGCGTTGCGATGACTCTCGTCAGTAATAATTCCCGACTGTGAGCCCGTCAGAGAAAATGCCGGTACGTCAATTTTTCGAAGCGCCATTGACAGCAGCGCCATTGAAATGCGCTCGCCAGTAGAAAGAAGCATATCCATCTCGCGACCGTAGGGGTCTTCAGCCTCAACACCCTCGGTCACTTCGCTGGCCAGTGCAATCAAATCGTCTGTCGATTGCCCCATCGCCGATACAACAATGACTAGCTGATGCCCAGCTTCTCGGGTGTTCTTGATATGCGAAGCGACCGCTCTCATGCGAGCCGGCGTACCAACAGAAGTGCCTCCATATTTTTGAACAATGAGCGCCACGTGGGTCAAGTTAACGCAGACCTTAGCTTCGGGTCAAGAGGCCAAAAAAACCCTCACGCGGCAAACTTTCTTTCAGCCAAATCTGAAGTTGAACCCGTGACCTCTTCAACCATGACAGATTCATTCAAAAATAGCTCATTAAGGCTCACTAATGTGACCGTTCGGTCTTTCAGCAGTAAAGACCCTTTTACTCCGACTCTTTTTTGAATCAATTGATGCACCTTCATGTCGCAGTCTGTGGTATCAACCACCGACTTGATCAAAACACCGACGAGATTGCTATAGATGTCGCCAGAAGAATCAGACCTCGCTCGCAGCCCAGGGTGTTCAACCACTAAGATCATTGCCTGACCTGCGGCCTGACCTATCGAACTTGGCTTCAAAATCGCGGGCAAACCCAGCTCAGTCGCCAAGTCAATTATCGGAATCGTTTTTCCGCGATAAGCCATCAGTGCCTGATTGCCGACGACTTGAATCTGTTTGAAATTGATTTCTTCAAGTCTGAGAACGTCTGACTGCGAAATGGCAAAGACCTCGGGGCCATCTATGTCGAACAAAATAATGGGTTTGAAATCTTCAAATTCACGGTCTTTTTCTCGCTCGTGCCGATCATTGCGTTCAGTGCTCTGATGGGTCAACTTTCGCACCTTCGCTACTCCATCGGGATCAAGAATGAGTCCGACTGTGCCATCAGCTTGAAAGGTGGCCCCTTTGAAAATTTCAAGTGACTTTAGGCTATTCGAAAGCCCTTTCACGACGGCATCTTCTGAGTCTTCAATCTTATCGACAATAAGCCCATACACTGTTCTATCTGAGGTCTTCAGAACCACAATGTTCACTTCACCCTTTGGATCAAGGGGCAACTCCCTTTTATTAATCAAAGCGCGAGCACTCACCAGCGGCACCACTTTACCTGACAGGCGTAAGAAAGTTGAACCCTCTAGAAATTGAATGAGATCATGAAAATTGGCCTCATTGGCTTGTATCACTCGAACGACATTATCTTGAGGTATGCCAAAAAGGTATTCGCCGCACTGAACCGTTAAACACTGAGCAATGAGCGTTGACTTTGGAATCGGCAAAGTAATGACAAATCGGCTACCTTTTCCGCAAATTGACTGAGTTTCAATTTTTCCACCCAGTGCTCGTGCACTCTCTTCGACAGCCGAGAGCCCAACACCTCGACCTGAAATGTCTGTCACTTGCGCAGCAGTTGAAAACCCAGGATCAAAAATCATGTGAATCAGTGCTTCAGAACTCCAACTCGCCAGCTGAGATTCAGTATACCGACCGCTAGAGATGAGTTTCTTTCGAATCACTTCAGGTGAAATGCCTTTTCCATCATCTTCAATTACCACTTGAATCATCTCGCCGTGAGGGCGCGCTTGAATTTTTATAGTGCCGATTGCGGGCTTTCCTGCTGCCACTCTCTCCTCCGGCGATTCAATTCCGTGATCTGCGCTGTTGCGAATCAAGTGAATGAACGAATGAGTCAAAACATCTGCTATAGCCATCTCGACGAGCAAAGCATCACCATCAACAATCAAATTAACCTGCTTTTTCAGCTGTCTTGAAACATCTCGAACGGTTCGGTAAAGGGGCTTCACGATCGAGCCGATGCTGACCTTTCTGAGGTCGCCGATCTGATTTTGCAAAGTAGAATTGACTTTGTGCAACTCACTCAGTAATTCACCCAATAAATGAACATCGCGATCAGAAGAGTAATTGTGCTCGACCGCACGTTGAACCTTATTAATCATATTGCGCAAAACGGTGACCTCTCCGGAGGTCATCACAAACTGGTCGAGTAGGCTCATCGGAACGCGAATCTCTGTATTCGATTTGACCGTCGACCTTGCGACGTCGGTAGGCCCGTTGGGCATTTTCACACCAATCTGCAAGTCGGCCAATGAGTCTGATTTTACTCCAATGCGTTCAAACTTCTGAACTTCGCTGCTGATATCAGTCGTCAGGTGTTCGCCTGACCTTAGTTCACCCGCTAAACGCTTAATCACGTCAAGCCCTGCCAGTAACTGAGATACAACCGCAGACGAAACTTCGAGCTCGCCCTTTTTCAATCTCCCTAAGAAATCTTCGTATTTGTGACAATAGCGATGAAACGTTTTCGGATCAAAAAAACCACTGGTGCCTTTTAATGTGTGAATTTTTCCAAAAACGGTATTCAGTAACTCCAACTGATTGGGGGCAGTTTCAAGGTCGAGCAAACACCCTTCGATCGCCTCAATCATTGCCACTGACTCATCTAAGAAACCCACTAACAACTCGCCGTCTTCAGCGATCGCCGTCGCGCGAGGTATCCCCTCTTTTATGATAAACTGGTAGAGTTCTGCATCTGCTACCGGCTTTTCGATGAGTGCTGAAATCTTGTATTTCACTGCACTGAGCGCCAATTTTTTGTCAATCGCCCCCGAAATAATGGCGAACGGCAACTGGCACCCCGCTTCGAGCAATTTCTCGCGAAGCTCAAACCCAGTCAGGCCGGGCATTTGAAAATCTGACAAAACAAAGCAAATTCGTGCCTGATTGTCGAGAATAAACTGACAAGCCTCAGTCGGCGAAGTCGACGTGTACAATTCTAAACCCAAATCAGAGAGCCGATCGGTCATCAAATCAATTTGTTCTTGAGAATCATCAATATAGACACCGTAGGCCCTGTGCGTCTTCAAGATCTCGTCTAGCTTACTCTTTAGATTAGGTTTCATCATTTTCCAATCTGCCTATCGGAAAGTCCCCCCCAACACCTAAGGTAATTCTTAAGATCAAAATTAGCGCTCAAAAAAAATCGCCAAAAGCCGATAATTTGCAAAGAGAGGAGCCCGTAGGCAGACTTCATGGATACGATTTCGAGTCACACAGCAAAATTGCTTTCACTGGTCAAAGACAAAAAGATCTTTCTCGTCGACGACAGCCGTTCTTACGGGGCCGGCATGACCGAAATTCTTAGGAGTTTTGGCTGTGAAGTTCACTTTTGCTCGAAGCCTCTGAACGCGCTCGAAGAGGCGACTGAATACCAACCCGACGTGATTATGTCAGATTTTGAAATGCCAGAAATCAATGGTCCAGAAATGATTCGCCGTTTTCGATGCGAAGAAGTGTTTTTACTGGTCCCGATTCTCATTCTCACCGGAAGGGCTGATGAAAGTCGAATCTTAGAGGCCATTTCATCGGGCGCAGACGAAATCATGACCAAAGATTCTAAACAACATGCAATCATGGCAAAAATTTGCGCCATGATTCGCCTAAGAAATCTCAATAAAGCGGCCGCAAAATCGAAACAGTGGGATGCAGTCAAAGCCATGATCGGCACTTACAAACATGAGTTTGGCAATGTCCTCACCATTCTCGAAGGAAATTATAAACGGCTTGAACGCGCTAATCACTTTGAGACCACCGACCCGGCAGTCAAAGTGAAAGAGTCATTCGTAAGAATCAGAGACATCTTGAAGAAACTCGACGCATTACGTGATTATGAAGAATCTGAATACACGGGCAGCGACAAAATTCTCAAAATCTCATGACTACGAATTTCGACTTGGCCACACGCTACGGCTTCTGAAAGTAGACCCCATTCAAATGCTGCTTTTGTTTAAATTTGTCTGAAATTCCAAGTAAACTCTCAGCGGCGCCTAAGATAAGAACGCCTCCCGGATGAAGCAAGTCAAAGAGCTTCTGAATCACGATTTTTTTGTTCTCGACTTGCTGATAAATGAGAACATTTCGGCAGAAAATAATATCAAACGTACCGAGCAGCGGAAACGGTTCAAGCAAGTTGATTTTTCGAGTTTGAATGCGGCGCCTCAAGGCGGCTTTGATGGTCCACTGAGATTCTTCATCGCGATCAAAATATTGAACCAGTAATTTCGCGGCTAACCCGCGCTGAACTTCAAGTTGGCTGTATTTACCTTGCTCAACCCGCTTCAAAACACGCTCGCTAAAATCAGAGCAAAACAAAGAAAAATCAGGCCACGGCTGTCCTGAAGCACTTTTTTCTGCGATTTTTTGATCAAATAGCATTGCAATCGAATAGGCTTCCTGACCAGTGCTGGCGGCGGCACTCCAGATCTTCAAGTGCGACTTACCCGGACTCGCTGCAATCATTTCAGGGACGATCGCCTCTTCGAGTGCCTTAAAAATTCCGGGATCTCGATAAAATGACGTCTCGTTATTCGTCGCAAGATCTAAAAGTAGGTCTTTGGCAACCGGCGATAACCCCACTCGAAACTGCTCAAAAAGTTGAATGGTCGATGCGAAGCTCAAACTTTTTGAAGCCTCTTCTAAGCGGTGTTCGAGTTGAAAATAATTGACCTCAGAATAGACAATTCCTGTCTCTTTTTCGATCATCTCAGCAATGGTTTTAAGTTGGTTTGGTTGTAGGCCCATATGGATTACCCCTTAAGAACCGACTCTAATTTTTCAATTAAGATATCTGGCGTCACCGGCTTCATCACGTACTCACTCACACCCGCTTCTAACATCTGAGTCAAATCTTCAATTTTACTTTTTGAAGTCATCATAACAACAGGAGTGGTTAACTTCAAAAGTTTGAATTGCTGAAAGGTTTCTGGGCCAGTCATAATCGGCATTTCCCAATCTAGGCAAATGACATCAAATTGATCAAGACCTTGAGAAATGAGTTCAACCGCCTGCTTGCCGTCGTAAACTGAAGAAATTTGCACACCTTTTTCTTTCAAAGCATCTCGCACAAAAGCATGAATCGCTTTAGAGTCATCGACTACCAGTAGTTTTTTTCCTTGCAGCTTCATACTTATTTTGCCCCCTCGAGCTTAGCCAAGATGTCTTGATAGACAGCACTCAACTCTTGATTCTTGCTGGCAAACACTTCTGCCTGCTCGACTGCAAGACTCGCCGCCACACTTTCGCACCAACGCATGACTGGCTTTGCCAACAAGGCCATTACTTTGATCGCAACACCACCGTCACTAGAAAGCTTCGCAGAGGCTGCTGAGTATTTCTGCTCAAATAGCTTCAACAATTTCGAAGTTGCCCCTAGCTGTGCAAGAACCGCCACGCCGACAACCTGATGAACATCATGACTCAATGCTTCAACCACAAGGTCAGTCGGACTCGATTCAATAAACTCCATACTCGTTAAAAACCGCGATGCAAAATCGGGGGTAACCAATTCACAATACCCTGCGGCGAGCGACTGATCAACCTGCTGACTAAACACCACTGTGGATGACTGCACCGCTGCTGCTGGCTGTACGACCGCTGCTGGACTCGAAAAAACTTGAGCTTTTGGTGCCTCATTGACATGACTTGACAAAAATTCATCTAGCGCTCTCGTCAAAATTTCATAAGTAGTCGCGCCATTTTTTACCAGAATTTCACCGATTGGCGGCCTCGACTGCCTAAGGCCTTGATCTAACTTTTTCTCAAATTCGGCATTCCATTTACCGATCTCACTCGCCGCTCGCCGAAATTCAATTTGATTGCGACTCTGTTCACCCATGACCAATAAAATATCAGCGGCACTCAAGATTTTAGATTCGAATACGACTTCTGCCGGCGACTTGGCGAGTTTCTGCTGTTGCACGAGTGCCTTGACAAGGTCATCAGCTTTCACGTGACCACCCTCTACTAAATACTCTCCAAACAACTTATTACTCACAGCAACTACCCACCCTTCCCGTTTCGCCACGCCATTCGTTTGAGGCAACCACCTATTTCGGCTGGTGTACCTTGACCATCAAATAGGCCTAGCCTATGCACTGCCCCAGGCATTCCAAAAACAACACAAGACTCTTGATTCTGAATCATGATCGCGCCACCAGCGTCTTTGATCGCTTGAGCACCCACACACCCATCTTCGCCCATGCCGGTCAAGACAACGCCCATGCACTTTCGACCAAAGACCTTAGCCGCCGCCTCAAAGAGATAGTCTGCAGCCGGCCTCACTGAATTTCTTTGGGGGGCTTGATCAAGCTTTGTCTTCACGATTCCTGGCCAAATGCCCTCTATAGATAAGTGAAAATCACCTGGCGCCACATAAATTTGATTTGCACTCAACACTTCGCCATTTTTCGCTTCACGACTGGGAATGCCTGTGACATCTCCAAGCCGTTTTGCCAAACTTGCCGTAAAGACTGGAGGCATGTGCTGCGCAATCAAAATGGGCACTCCAACTGGGCCTTGGATTTGAGAAAAAACCAAATCTAAAGCAGCCGGGCCCCCCGTAGATGAAGCAATCACAATCACATCTGGAATAAAAGTCTCGAGCATCACTGATCGAGACTGACTCACAGTGGCCGGTGCTTGAGAAGTCGCAAAAGGCCTTCGAGTTTCAACTTGAGAAGTCGAAACCGATGGCACACTAAACAATGAACCGCTTGCCGAGGTTGGCGCGGTTTCACCTTGAAAGCCGGATGCACCGGCACCCGATTCTCTCATGAACTGCATGACTTTTGGCATCAGTGCTTGCCGAATCACTTCTGGCGCATTCTCGGGGGTTAAACCTGCCCCGCCCGGCTTTGCAACAAAATCGTCAGCTCCACTAACCAACGCCTCAAGGGTTTTATCGGCTCCTCTACTAGTCTGTGAAGAGAACATGATGACTCTGACAGGAAACCCCGCCTTACGAATTTCTTTCAAGACTTGAATGCCGTCTTGATCTGGCATTTCGACATCAAGGGTCACCAAGTCGACACTTAGCTGACTCAGCTTTTGCAGAGCAATCGATCCGTTCGGAGCAGTGCCAGCCACCACAACGCCAGGGATGCCGCCCAAGGCAGCCGATATCTGACTCCGAAACACAACTGAATCATCAACCACTAGAACTCTCATCTTGTTCTCTTTCTCACCCTTCTCACTGATCTTGAATGCCCTTGATGAGTTCACGCAATTTTTCTGCCAAGGTCGACAAGCCACGAGCAGCATCTAATGTCTGACCTGCACCCGTCGCATTTTGATTTGAGGCAGTCGAAACTTTTTTCACCACTTCGGCAATGCCTTCAACTGCCTTATTCGACTCTTTCACTACTCGAGCAACTTCATTAGTTGTCGCGGTTTGCTCTTCGATACTGGCCGCAATTGACATTGAGATACCATTCAATTTCTCAATCACAGTTGAAATACCGCCAATCGACTCAACCGCGCCTTGAGTGTCTTTCTGAATTCCTGAAATTCGGTTGGTGATGTCTTCGGTCGCTTTTGCAGTTTGCTTCGCCAATTCTTTCACTTCATTAGCAACCACAGCGAAACCTTTACCCGCCTCACCTGCCCGTGCGGCCTCAATGGTTGCATTAAGAGCCAACAAGTTGGTTTGCTGCGCAATTGAACTAATTACCTTAATCACGTTTCCAATTTCAATACTGCTCTGGCCAAGGGTCGTGATCGTTTTATTGGTTTCTTGAGCGCGCCTTAAGGTTTCTTTCGAAATATTAGCCGCTTCAGCTGAATTTCTTGCAATCTCCTTAATCGAAGCCACCATTTCTTCGGTGTTCGTTGCAACGGTATGCACCCCTTTAGAGACTTCTTCGGTATTCGCTGACGCCAAGTTAGAGTGTTGCGATGTGACTTTTGCGTTTTCAGACAACTGAGTTGCGGTAGCCGAAAGTTCTTCAGCAGCGGCGCCCAACTGTTGAGACGTCTCTTCAAGAGTTCTGACCAATTTCTCTTTGGCAGTAATCAGCTCCCAGGTGACCATGGGGCCCATGTATTTCTTGTTATTGTCATACATTCCCGTCACTAAAAGATCGAGAATCTGGTCGCCCAACTTAATTTTCGCACGGTGAGGAAAATTGGCATCATTGCTCAAGATTTTTCGAATCACGCCCGGATTTTTATGAAAAATGTCAATACTCTTGCCGGTCAGCTCAGCGATTGGAAACGGTAGTAACCCCGCTTTTTCTAATACTTTTAAAGTGAGTGCACTCTTCTTATTCATATAGACCAGATTGAAATCAAGGTCGGCAGACATGATATTGACCGGCGCATTCTCCATCATCGAGTAGACTCGAGCGAGATTCGTCTCAGTTTCTAGCTTCTTGGTCACGATATCCCAAGCTACCATGATACCTGAATACTGTCGGCGCTCATCATAAACAGCAGTCGCTAAAAGCTCTAACTTCTCTGGCCCCAACTGAATAATCGCCTTATGAGGAAGGTTGCGATCATTTCCTAAAATTTTTCGCTGATGCGCTGGATTTTTGTGAAACACATCGATATTGGCACCAACCATTTGATCTGCCGTGATGGGCATGTGTTTTTCAAGGGTCTTTAAGGTCTCATGACTTTTTCGATTGAGGTACCGAATATTGAAGTCGAGGTCGGCATACATGATGTTGATGGGTGCATTTTCTAAGAGACCTAGCATCTCTTCTTTTGAATTAAACGCATCAGTTGCACTTTTGCCGATTTTTTTTACTTTTCCTAAATTTTCATTCATTGACTGCTCTTCCATGTTGCTTCCTTTCAGCTAATTTTACCGCTTATTTGTTAAGTTTTTCTGCAATTTTTTCGATATCCAAGATACTCAACAGAGCCCCTTGTATTTTATAAATTCCAGCCATGTAAAGTTTGACAGATTCAGCAATGGTCTCAGGGGTACTCTCAAAGACCCCATCTTCTAACTCCATCACATCACCCACCTGATCGATCAAAAGACTAAAAAGATTACCACCGAGGTTACACACCACGTTCATGTATTTAGTGGCGTCACTGTCGCCCAAGCCGAACAGTTCTCGTAGCCCCACAGCCGTTGCAATTTGGCCCCGTAGGTTAATCAGACCCTTGATGTAACTGGGTGCTAGAGGCACTACCGTCATTGACAGCGGCGGGGTAATCTCTTGTACCCTCATGACGTCAATTCCATACAGCCTACCGGCCACGAAGAACGTCGAGTATTGCCGCCGCTTTACCAAACTCAAAGGCGGCTTCGCAGATCCTGGGTTAGTTTCAACTGTCTCCATGACTCAAATCCTTTCATCCTAAATTCTGTGTCAAACCTAACTACTTAAGCACCTTCGCTACGGTTTCGAGTAGTTGATCAGCCTTCAGCTTCTCAAGGTAGAAGTTGAATCCAGCCTCAATACCCCTTTTTTGATCAATCTCTCTAAATCGGGTGGTAATGGCAATCATCGGCAATTTTTCAAATCGTTTATCTTTTCGCACATTCAACGCCAAATCAAAGCCACCCATTTTTGGCATTTCGATATCAGACAAAATCATCTGATAAGTACCGACTGGCGCCTGATCAAGCATTTGCAAAGCAAGCTCTCCGTTTTCGGCGTGAGCCACTTCGTATCCAGCGGCAACTAGCACCTTCATGACTTGCTTTTTGAAAAAAATCGTGTCTTCGGCAAAAAGTATTCTGCCTTTTCCTGCTTGCCCAACAGTGCCTTGGACCAGAACTTGCGCTGAATGTGAGCCCGAGGCCCCTTGATTAGTGGCTCGAATCTGAGTGCGACCTGCTGAATCAGATCCATCAATGATGTTGTCAATAATCGCCAAGACATCAACCACGACCGAAATCTCTTCACCGCTTAAAATATTACCTAAAATACCGATAGTTTCTTTTAAAGGTTCTTGAATATTGCCTTCTACATTTCTGACATCGATGATGTCATTCACTTCGACTCCGAATGAACGATTTCTCTTGTTCACCACTACTACCGTGATCTTTTCGGTTTTTTTCTGTTCTGCAGGCGGCGCAAAACCCAAAAATTCATTCAAAGAGATCAGAGGCAAAATACTCTCTCGATACCTAACGATGCGCTGTTTGCCCGAAAGCTCAATTTTTGCGCGCGAAAATTCTTCTAGGCGATGCACTAAACACAGAGGCATCGAAAACACACCTGCGGGGTTTAGCGAGAAAAAGAGCAGCTCTTGCGAATCAATCGGCCGATCAGAAGTGACAACTTTTCTATGCATATCAGCACTTTCAGCTCTGCGCGAATTTTCGGCAAACACATGGCCGCGTTGCGAGAGTCCAACGACATCGATAATCAACGCCACACTTCCATCGCCCATGATGGTGGCACCAGAATAGGTACCCAATGATTTCAGAAAACTACAGATCGGTTTAACGACGATATCAGCGGTATCTTTAATTTCATCAACCACTAAACCAAAACTATCACCGTCGGCATCGAGAACCACGATATTGGTTGCCGAAGTCATTTTTACCCTTTTTTCGTCAAGAACTTCATTCCAAAGTACTTCGCCAAACGAAATGAGGGGCAAGAGTTTTCCTCTGAGTCGAAACACTGGCTTACCTTGCAAGTACTCAATTTCGAGCTGCGTCTCAATGTCTTCACCTCTCTCAACCCTAACCAACTCTAAGAGTTTAATTTGTGGAATAGCAAACTGTTCGCCATTTGAATTGACGATCATGGCAGGCACAATGGCGAGAGTCAGTGGAATTTTGAGCCGAATGACCATTCCTTTGCCAGGAAACGACGTCACATCAATCACACCACCCACTCGCTCAATGTTGGTCTTCACGACATCCATGCCCACACCGCGCCCCGAAAGCTCACTGACTGCGGCAGCGGTCGAAAACCCAGGCATAAAAATAATTTGCGAAATTTCTCTCTCAGTCAAAGTCTGAGCCCTTTCAACTGAAAAAAGTTTCTTTTCAATCGCTTTACTCACAATTCGTTGACTGTCTAAGCCTTTACCATCGTCACGAATTTCAATGACAACCTGCCCACCCTCTTGAAAGGCGCGAATCGTGATCGTTCCTTGTTCGGGTTTGCCGGCTTTTTTTCGATCTGCTGGCAACTCAATGCCGTGATCACACGAATTTCTAATGATATGCGTGAGCGGATCTTTCACAGCTTCAAGCAAAGTACGATCTAACTCAGTTTCAATGCCCTCTAATACCAGCTCAATTTTCTTATTAACATCTTTGGCAATGTCGCGAACCACACGCTGAAACCGCGACAAAATGGTACCTATCGGTTGCATGCGAGTTTTCATGACCTCACCTTGCAACTCTGAGGTCACGACATCGAGGCGTTGGCTCAAATTCAAAAAAGTATAATCATCGCTGTCATGCGAATACTGCAACACTTGATTTCTGACGAGAACCATTTCGCCCACGAGGTTCATCAGCTTATCAAGCAGCGAAACTTGCACTCGAACCGTACTCGATTCTGCCGAGGCTGCAGAAGGCTGCGCTTGGCCCCCGGGCACCTGCCCGACCGAAGTGGCCACTTGCAAAGTTGACGGTTCTTCAGATTTGGCTAATTCAGACATAGGCTCTGCCTTTTTTTGTAATAATTGACCAGCATTAGGATCAATCGGTTTGGTCGAAACAGTCTGAGTGATGTCTGGCGGTGCCACTGCCTTAAATTCTGGTGCTGCCACGGCTTTAACTTCTGGCGCTGCCACTACCTTAACTTCTGGCGCTGCCACTACCTTAACTTCTGGCTTCGCCACTGTTTGACTGAGTGGTTTTAGCTCAACTACTGTTTCAGATTTCTTTTGTGATTCCGGCAACGGTTCGCCTGTCTTGAGTCCGAACACGCTCACTGCCGACTCTAGAGAACCCAAATCTGCGATGTTACCTGAAAAATCTGGCCTAAACTCTGCACCAAATCGGTTAACCGCAGATTCAATCAGCCTAGCCAGAATGGTATGATAAACTTCTTTTTCACTTTCAGTTCTGGTACCCTGAACAGCCGTTGTTCCAATTTTTCGTACTAGACCCTCAATTTGATCGATTGCTTTAAAAAGGGCATCAAAAAGCGAAACATCCAAATTCACATGAATTCTTCTGATGGGTTCTAAAGATGCTTCAATTGCATGCGCAATATGAGCTATCTCCATGAATCCAAAGAGCTGAGACGACCCTTTCAGCGTGTGCATATCTCGATAGAGGGCATCGAGAATCTCAGCACTGGGCACTTCTACGAAGCCCTGTTTTTCTAGGGCTCCCAGATTTTGACTGAATCTCTGCAAGATTTCTTCTGCTTCACTGCGATACTCAGCGATGACAGCTTCTGATGGAGCATATGACATAGCGACTATTCACTTTCCTTCTAGACTATAAATTTACGGCAGGTATTGGCAAAATTGATATTCTTTTTTTGTGATTGATTGCTTTTTACACGCCAGAAACTTGACGTTTAATTGAGCTATTCTTTTTTTACACACCACGAAAAGGTAATGCTTCCAAAAAAAATAGAAGCTATGTAAGAATAGAGCGACGAGGGACATTAGCTCACATGGGTATCGACTTTTCTGAAGAAGAACTGCAAGAGTTTCGAAACGAGGCGAGTGAGCTACTCGACCAAGCCGAAACTCAACTCATGACGATGGATCAGACTACTGACTTCAATACTAGCTATGACGCTACCTTCAGAGTTTTTCACAGTCTAAAGGGCGGCGCCGGAATGCTCGGCATGGAAGATTTGCAACATCACATGCACAAGCTAGAGACGCAATTTCAGAACTTTAAAGCAATAGGTAAGATTTCGAACGAAGATTGCAGTTATTTTCTCAGAGGCGTTGATAGCTCTCGAAAACTTTTGCGCGGCGATAAAATGAGCGAGTTCAACTACTCGCTACCCAGCGCCAGTAGCGGCAGTGATGAAGCCCTTCGGGCGGCTACCAGTGCGGAAAAGTCAGAGATTGAACCCCCAGCAATCCAAAACAGCTTACCAACATCAGCGCAGCCGGGTATCGAAAGTTCAAATAAAAATGCGCGCATTTACGTGGTCGATGACGAGCCAGACCTTGTCGATATTTTAACTGAAATGCTGTCTGAGAGTGGATTTAATGTGCGCGGATTTTCAGACCCATTGGTATTCATGAACACCCTCGCTAAAGAGCCTCCCGATTTGGTGTGTTCTGATATGAAAATGCCAAACGTCACCGGACTCGATGTCTTACAGAAAGTATTTGAAACCGATCCGAGCATTCCCGTTATCTTCATTACGGGCCACATCACAAAAGAGCTCGTGATTGATTCGCTGAAATACGGCGTCTATGGCATTATTGAGAAACCATTCAATTCAACCGAAGTTTTGCAGGTTGTCACAAATGCCGCAAAAAGAAGCACTCTGAACCGCCTCGTCAATCGATCGATTAACCTCATTTTGTATCAATTTTCTGATCTCGATGAATTTTTAGAAAAAGAAGGAAAACATCAGATCCGAAAAACGATGACTGATGAACTGAAGTACCTACTCGAGGCTCGCCGAGAATTACAGCTTCTCTCAAAATCGAAAAGATAAGATGCCTTTGCCCCAGCAAAGTTTTGTGGCGCAGGCACCTACCTAGCCGTGTAGATCATACAATACCAATCAATGTGAGTAGTACTTAACGGCTACCGCAGCTTGGCGGTCAGCCTGACTCACCCGATATCCGGTACGAGAGCGCCTACCCACTTTTTTCTTTTTCTTCGATTTTTCAGGCGGGTCTCGCACTTCGAGTGAAGCCAGACTTCGAGATCGATCAGTCGGTACGGGCAACAATATACGCATGCCTTTTCGCAACGTTTTTTTAGCAGAGATACCGTTTAGGTCGGCAATCGGGTCAACCTTAATGCCAAATTTTCTAGCCACTTTTGCAATCGTGTCTCCGTTAGCGACTTTATGAGCCAGAAATTCAACCCGTCTCTTGTAACCTGGTGAATTGTATTCAAGTAAAAATTTATCACGAAGCTGCATGGGTAATTTGATTCGATACGATCCCACATTAGGAGGGGTACACCAACGAGTGAGTTCAGGATTCAAACCCTTCACAGTACCGTAAGCTAAGCCAGAAGCCCTAGCTACCTGCAAGAGATCGGCGGGGCTTTGCACCTCAAACTCAGCCAGCTGTTCACCCGAAATCACCCCTTGCTTACTCACCACTGGCATCGGAATGAGGCGCGCCTTTTCAACCTGCGAATTGGCACCAGCACTTAAAGGAAGCGATGCCGTCACAACCTCTTCAGGCGAAACTTCAAATTCGTCTGCGAGTGTTTTCAAATTGTCTGAATCAGCCACCTCTGAGCCACGGCGTTTACCTTCAGCTCCTTGACTACTCAAATCATCTCTTTGGTCATTACCACCCACTTCGATCTTGACGACCTCACCGTCTCCGGCAACCGCCTCACCTGGTTTCGGTAGTCCTGCAGGCGGATCAAAACCAAACTGCGTGCGATTCTTTGCAACGATGGCGGCAGCAATGATTTTCGGAACATAGTCACGGGTCTCTGGCTTAAGGAATCGATGCCTCGCCAACGCCCAAAAATCTTTTGTTCCATAGCGGCGAATGGCTCGAGCGATCTTGGCCTCGCCTGAATTATAAGACGCGGCCGCCAACTCCCAACTTTGATACATTGAATAAAGGTCTCTCAAGTACTCTAAGGCTGCAACGGTTGACTTCTGGGTATCTCTACGTTCATCGACCCACCAGTTCACCATTAAGCCATAACGTCGTCCAGTGGCAGGAATGAACTGCCAAGGCCCAACTGCTTTTGCTTGCGACCTAGCGTGATTGTTAAACCCACTCTCAATCATCGCCAAATAAACGAGATCTTCAGGCATTCCATGACTCTTTAAAATCGGAACGATAAAGGGAATGAAATATTCGGAGCGCTCAAGGTACTTTACGAAGTGTTTTCGTCCACGACCTTGAAAGTAATCAACCCAATAGAGAACTCGAGAATTAATCGTAATCGGAAAATCAAACTGCACATTTTCTAGTTTCATGCCGTTGATCGTCAGCCCGGCATACTTCGCAGGTGATTCAGGCTTTGGCACAGTTTTCTGAACTGACGGCCCATTTCGATCTTTGATTTCTAAGTTTTCGATCGAAACCGGTTTCGACAGCCCACTCAGAGGTGCACCCACGCCTGACGGGATCGACGTTGCTGGTGTTTTTTGCGCTACCTGAGGCGTCGCACACCCCGCAAGAAAAACCAATGCCGCACAATAAACGGTAAGAACCCAATGCCATCCTCTGCTTTGAGTGTTTTGATTCAACTGACCCCCAAACCGAAACTCACTAATTAGTTTCCCAACAAAATACCCATTGGGTTCGAACAGTGTAACGAATGCAAAATTGGATTGTCAAATCGAGAAACCTTTTTATTGGATTCGCCAAAAAATTGACAACAATTACAAATCACTCAATAGGCTCCAAACTCAAACGACTGGACTCCTGGGGGGCAACCGCTTCACCGGCTGGTATTCGGCTCTGGCTATTTTTCCACAAAAATACTTGACTCAGCTCTTCATCATTAAGTGAAACGCGCCCTATTTCAGACAAGAAGAGGTTTTTCATGAACTGAATTCTTTGACTATTGATCTTATCGTTCGATAAAGACGAGTCGACAACCTCAGATGAAGACTGTCTGGATTGCAGGTCTATTTCGGCCATCAACCCCAAGTAGTTTTGCAGTTTAAACTCAAGAGGCGCTGAATCTTGTCTGTCAATCGCCAAAGTTAGCGCCTTTTTTTTCGTATTTTTTTCACTTATTTGCAGCACCAAATTTTTTTTTCCCGACTCATTAACATTGAAATCCAGAAGTTCTCCAAACAAGCTCACGCGCCTAGTTGAATTCGGGGTCTGCATTCTCTGCCTTAGGTACCGCAGACCAACGAGCCTGAGATACTCTTGAGAGGGAAGAGCCAATTGAAAGTTTGCACGAACCTGAAAATCCTGGTCGACTCGAATCATTTCTTTTACCCTGTCGCGATGATCTTCAGAAATGGCGATCACCTCCAAAACTTCAGGACTCTGAGATCGTATTTGAATGCTAAACTGATGACTGATTGCTTTTGGAATTTGAATTTCAAGCTTCGAAAGTAATCTTGTGTACGATCCGTGAGCTGCATAAAATGCATTTTCGTAGACAATGACTCGATCGAGCCATTCAAGTAATTGAACTTTGGTAGCCGCAGACGCTTCATAACTTTCTGAATTTGCGTTTGAGCGAAGAATGAGCTCGGCTGAATTGACTGAATCGATCGTTCTATCTTGCAGCCACAGGTTCGACCAAAGGGCGTGGGCACCAAAAAGCAGAACTATCAGGAGAAAAGCAGCGTACTGACGCATAATGGCATTTACATTGAAATGCAAACACTATGCCTAAAAAAGTAACACTGTTATACAAACTTAACCTATAAAATACAACTAGTTACGCTCAGAAATCAAAGAACAGGCCCTATATGCCCAAAACTGTTCTGTTTATTTAATTATCACTGAACACACCTTAGACAGTAAGTAAACATCACCTAATGAACTTGCTTAGGATCAAATTTCTTGATGACTTCGACGATTTTTTGCTCAACTTCGTCGTCTGCTTCGTAAACATCATCAATATGAGACGACCTCATAAAATACGAGGCGATCGAATTCGCGACATATTTTACCGGCTTTTGAAAATAAAAACCATTCAGCTCATCATCGCCAAAACTGGCCCGCACAATCGCACGAGCCGCTTTAAATTGATCTGATTCACTAAACTGAGAATCTTTGAGGGCCTCGACACTAGCACCAATTCGGGCTAGCGCACGCTCTCTCAGGTCTTGATCGGTGAGTACCACCGGACCAATCAAATGAAAGACTTCATCAGCAATCACTTGCCTAAGACGAGCCGCAAATGAAATGACCTTCTGATTTTCTAGCCGCGAAATAATGCTCTTACAAAGCAAACGCACTGACTCTCGTTCGGTCATCATCGCTATAAATCTCCTCTTGTTTTATAGTCTATCTTAAACCTTCCTAGGTCTCAGCTTATTTTTCAATTTTCCTGTAAAAAAATGTACTGCCTCACCTAGTGGCCCTTTTTTATCGAAATATGCCATTACCAAAAGTAACCCCAACCCCCCACCCACCGAAGCACCGACATTCAAAAGTCGGTAGAAAAAAAGTGAAACTCCGTGAACCAAAAACACCTCTTTCACCCCCTCGAAACCGAGAGACACTAGAGTCACGGCGACCCCCATGAGTAGCGCAAAAAACAAGGCCCGAATAAATCCAAAAAATAGCGAAAATTGGCTCCAAACGACACCTTTTTTTGCAAATTCATTACGCATTGTTTTGACTAAGAAAAAACTATTCAAAGCGGCCGCACAAGAGGTACCCAGAGCAAGTCCCACTTGCCCAAATTGATTCACCAACATTAAGTTAAAAACCACCGTTGAGACCATCGAGATCAGACTCGCTTGCACAGCCGCGGTCGTTCTTCCGACCACGTAACACACGGGCAACAAAACTTTGACGACTGAGTAAAAGACCAGGCCCACACAATAGGCGCAAAGAACTTGTGCCGTTGCTTCGGTGTCTCGGCTAGTAAACTTACCATGTTCAAATAAAAGGGCGATAATGGGTTTAGACAAAACGGCCAACCCAACTGCTGCCGGCAAATTGATGGCAAACACCTGTTTTAGAGACAAATCGACGGCTGACACTGCCCCCGTCACCTCACCTCTCACCCATTTTGCCGATACATTCGGGGCAACAGCCGACGCAAACGAAACACCAAAAATTCCGATTGGAAACTGCATTAACCTAAATGCATAACTTAACCAGGCGACAGCTCCCGGGGCTTGAGACGTAGCCAGTATCGAATTCACTAGGTAACTCACTTGGGTTGCCGACTGACTCACCACTCCAGGCCCCATGAGTTTGAGCATTTTCTTCAGGTCGGGATCGCGATACCAACTCACCTCACCGCTCGGTCGACTACCGAAATGATACCCAACCGCTTTCAAACTCGGCCACTGACTAAACGCCTGAACGGCCCCCCCGATCACCACACCAACGGCCATTCCAATGATGGGCTCAATCTTGAGCCAAAGACACAAATAGTACCCAAACACGCCTGACAACACCGATGAAAGATTGAACAACGCTGAGGCAAATGCCGGCACAAAAAATTTGCCACGTGAATTCAAAACCGCCATGAAGGCGGCAGCCAACGCCACCAACGGAAAAAAGGGAAAAAGAATTCGGGTCAATAAAACCGTGAGTTCAAATTTTCCCGGAATCAAACGGTAAGAGGGTGCATACCAACTCACTAGCTTCTCTGAAAAAATTACCCCAAATACCGAAATGATCGTCACAAACGCAAAGAGTACCCTAAAAATTTTTCCGGCAACTCGCCAGGCCCTCTCCTCACCTTGTTCGATTCTCACACGCATGAACGTGGGCACCAAAGCTGCGCTCATCGCACCTTCAGCAAAGAGATCTCGAAGCAAATTAGGAATTCTGAAAGCGATGTTATACGCCTCGACCGCATGTCCGGCGCCAAAAAAATGAGCAAAAACCTGCTCACGAACAAGCCCCATGATGCGACTCAAAAAAGTCGCAATCCCCATTGCACCGGCTGATCTAACAATTTCGGTGTTTTCTGATTTTTTTGTCACTATACCTTTCACTAATCAGACGAATGTTTTTGCAAGCCAACGATCGATGCCAGAATCTATTTTTGCCTTAAATGGCAAAGCCATCATACCGATCTTGCCGTTCAAACTAATTTTTCCATCCGTACATTTGAGAACAGCAGAAAATAATGACGACTTGATCTCTAACTCTTTCTTCTCTGGGCGCCGTACGACTTCATATTTTCCAAGATTTGACTTTTCAAGCATACGATCAATCTCGACTGCCACTTTTTCATAAAGCTGGTCTGACGTTTTTCCTAAAATTTTCACTTCTTTTGAATAGCTAGGCATTGTTCGCTCCTTTACACTGATGTTCGCCCATGATTTCATGATCACCGAACGATTTCAACCGTCGCTAGCTTCTTTCCTTGTTCTACCCACTGTTTCTCTGAAACCAACCAGCGAACGAGACGTACCCGCACCGGCAGGGCATGCGGAACCAGAAGACGACAACTGTCGATCCAGGCAAGCGCTTGATGAGCCGCAACGAGATCACCTTCTTTCACTCCCAACTGGTGAACAACCCCTGCACTTTGTGTAAATAAATAAGGATACACCTTTGAACCAGTCAAAGAATGAACGACTTCACCTTTCTCTTGATCGAGATCTCTCACCACCGAAAATTCATTACCAATCCTAACCATCCATCGAGTCTGTCCTAAGTTCGCCACAAAAAACTTTGACCGCGCGCTCACTTTTTCGCCGACAAATTCTCCAGAAACCCACTCAAGATCTGACCAGCGGTTAACTTCTGAAAAACGGGCAGCTTTCAATCGAGAGTGACTCATCTCATTTTTTCTCTCAAATTTGAAATCGCCGACTGCTAAACGCAAAATACCCGGGTCTTCTGCGACTTGAAAAACCAATTGAGCCGCCACTCGAGACAATTCTTCGGTCCATTGATTCGGGTCTGGAACAAATTCTTCATCTAAAAAGCCCGCATGTGATCGGCCATTCATCACCCACTGATGGCTCGCCAATTGAGAAATCAGCGACTCGTTGGTTTTCAACTGACCTGCGATAAAAACAGATTCGAGGGTCTTTTGAAGGTATTCTCCCAGCAACCCTTTTTGATCAGCAAACGCAAAGGCGACTCCTAGCAATCCATCTTTTGGGGTGAACGCTGGGGTACCAGGAAAGGCCAACCTAAACTCACCGTGCCCCTCAAGGTATCGCGTTTTGGTATGCGACTCGACTTCAACAATCCACCCGGGCTGGGGGATTTGAGTGAGAGAATCTTCGGCATAAACCCTGGCTGCACATCCAAAAAGCCTCGGTTTTGGCCTGCTCAATCGGATAATTTCGGCCTCACTTTGCTCATGTGAAGTGGCAATTTGCCAGTCTAAGACCGAAATCTGAGAAACGGTTTCCCAAAGTTTAACCGTTTGACCTAGGCGACAACTTCCATCGAGCCAAAACACTTCCCTAAAATCAGTTCCGAATTCAAGGGCCCCAACCCCTACGTAATTGAGTTCTCCCAAGACCTGAGCAGCCTGCCTTCGCATCTCGATGCGTAACGCCTGCTCGAGTTGAAACGGAGGGCAAAACTCTAAGGTTTTTCTAAATCGAGATTGTACACTCACATCAATTTCT
This sequence comes from Oligoflexia bacterium, assembly GCA_903895855.1. Taxonomy (GTDB): domain Bacteria; phylum Bdellovibrionota; class UBA1018; order UBA1018; family UBA1018; genus CAITVN01. The sequence continues at coordinate 31,442 of CAITVN010000241.1, forward strand.
GAAAAAAACTCAATTCGACCACTCCGAAACCGAGCAAAAGGAAAGGTAAAAAGCTTTAAGCAATCAGCAAATTTTTCTACAAAAATTTCAGTCGCACCGGTATTTAGGCTTACTTGTTCAAACCAAGTGCAAAGTTCTGCCGAGTCGAGAGACTCACAAACGAAGGCCCCCGCGCCCCCCCCCTTCGGGCTGACCGTAAAACCAAGGTCGCAGGCCAATCGCACTTTTTTGCTTCACTTTTTAGCTGTTCAACAGACGTAAAGAGAAGGTCGCTGAGTAGTAAGTTTTTTGCCCCGGCTGTTTGCGCGTGCCGCAAGAGTCTCCAGCGATTTGAAAATAAACTCGCGATCTCAACTGATACCCCCACCACTTTAAGGCGATACTTTTCAGCCAACGAAAAAAGAAGGTTCGACTCTGCGAATTGACTGGCACAGGGGTGTACCCACAAATCTGACTGATCACCGAGTTCAGTGCCGGGGCGAGAAACTGCTTCGCAAAACTGTTCAATGACTTGCACCAGGTCACCCTCAGACTCGGCAATTCCCATCAATCGAGAGCGACTCAAGGCTGACTCGTGAATGGCACGATGACCTTTTTGCTCAAGTCTTTCTTTGATTGAGAGCGCCGCATCTAGCGGCCCCAAAAGTAAAAAATCCATTCAGTCGTTCCTCGTACTTTGACAAACGTACCCAAACTCGGACAAAACTTCCAAATGATTTGATTAAAACCATCTCTGAGGTTGCCGAAGGCCGTAAACAACGGTATCTCGTAATCAAATCCATGAGAACACCTCTCAAACTCACCAAAAGCTTCGAGTCTCACTTTCAACTACAACTTGAAGGGTTCTTGCGCGATCAAGGCGCCCTTCCCGAAGATGAAAGCCTCGATTCGAAGAGATTCTTAAGCAGAAGCATTATTCCGCACATTCGACGACTTTCTGACCTATTTAATCGATTAGATAGTCCAGAGCACGCGCACACTCCTGAAGCGGGCAAAAATGTGGGTCTAGACCAATATTGGCAAAAAGGCTCAAACCCCCAAAATCTTCGTCTCGCCTACATGACCAACTTCATGCCAACCAATGCATTCAGGGTCGCTTCGATCGTACAAGAGTTGTCGCGGCGAGGATTTTTTCAATCAAAAGCCGCCGAACGCTTTCACACTGAAGATAAAATTCGGGTACTAGAGCTAGGGGCAGGCCCTGGATCGGGCAGTTGTGGGGTTGCACTTGGGCTGTCAAGCGCGCTCGATTCATCAAACACTCAAACGAAAAAACCGTTAATCGAATGGACCTTGGTTGAGCAGAGTAAATCACTTCTCGATTGGGGAGAAAACTGGTTAGAGAGGTACGCGAGTTCACTGGGGTTCACTCAATCGACGGTGAAGGGCTTTTGCAAAAAAATTGACCCGACGAAGCCATTTTTACCGAAAGAAGCGCGACGTTTTGACGTGATTGTCTCAAGTTTTTTTCTCAACGAACTCGCCGGTACACCCGAAATCTTAGCCAAGCGAATCAACGAACTCGTCACTCACCACCTCACCGACAACGGAATTTTCATTCTTTGCGAGCCGGCACTCATGCAGCAATCGAGAAGGTTGCTCGAAATTCGCCAACTCTGGATTGAAAATCACTCTAAACAAGCCAAATCCCAAGTTCTATTGCCTTGCTTAGGCCACCAGGCTTGCGGCTCGCTCACGTTAAAAGACGATTGGTGTCACGAAGAAGTCTCTTGGTGGAGACCCCCCTACCTCAGAATCATCGACCAATTGACGGGATTTGACCGAAAAACTCTCGATTTTTCTTACCTGGTCTTCATTCGCAGCCCAAACCAGATAGGCGAAATATTGACTGGCCTCACTGGTACATCAGAAAAGCGCTTTCGCTACATCAGCCCCGTTAAGTCGGCTGGACCTGACTACGAAGGCTTTATCTGCGGTCAGTCTGGAAAATCAAACTGTCGAATCAAGAAGAGTTTATTTGAAACGAGCACAGACGCGAAGGCAGCTACTATTGAAGCTGCTCAAATCTTAGAAGCTATGCCCAAGAAAAACGAAACTGAGCAAGCCCCAGAAGAAGACGCGCCTTTCTTCAAGAAAGACACTCGCCCCACACCCGAACGCGGTGATCTACTCGAAGAAGTTGAACTGCGTGGAGATCCTGCTTGTAAGCGCGCATCGCGGTGATTACAATTGTGATCAGATGATTCGAGAAGAAGTCGCCATATTAGTCATCGATGACGTCAATACGATGAGAATTCAGATTAAAGAACTGCTGCGTTCTTTCGGTTTTCGATCGATCACAGCTTGTGCGAACGGCGAAGAGGCAAAGAAACAGCTAGAATCGTCTCTTTTTCAGCTAGTTTTGGCAGATTGGCACACCAGCCCTTGCGATGGAATGGAACTCTTAAAATTCGTCAGATCCCATCCGGTATTGAAAAACCTCGCCTTTGTCATGGTGACTGCCGAGAATACTCGCGAAAAAGTACTCGAGGCCATTCAAGCGGGTGTCGATGACTACCTTGTCAAACCATTGACTCCGGTTCAGATTCAAAACAAAGTCTATGGTGTCTTATTGAAAAGGAAAGTTCTTTAAATGAGCCAAAATAACCATGCAGCCCACGAAAAAATTCAGGAATTTGTAAATGAACTGTCTTCATTTGCAAAAACAGCCGAAGAGACTCTTTCTGAAATTGAAAAATCTCTCGAAGAAAACAAAGGCATGTTTGCCATCTTTTCAGAAAAAATGTTTGCCATTCGTGGCACTGCCCAACAACTCGACTTGCCCCATATTGCTAAAATCGCGGGATTTGGCGAAGAAATCGCCCTCAAAGGGTGTAACGCCCAAACCCGACCCCAAATCAGAAAATGCGTCGGAAGCCTTTGGGACGCACTCACGACCGTGAAGTACCTACTGGTAAACTACCAGCAAGAGACCGGCGAAGAACAAGAGATCTTGATCAATCGCTTACAAGCAACTCTTCGCGCCTTTGGTGGCGAACGCCCTAAGATTGCCGAAGATGAAATCGAAGCGATGCTGAGAAATCGCGCGCCGTAGCAATACCAGGGCCTGGGGGGCCAGGTTTTAGCACGGATTTTAAGAAAACGGTCAAACCTGACACACAGGCAATCTCGACACATTTTGAACCGAGCCAATAATCAAGATAGAGTTAGGAGATGCCATTGACCACGCAGAGCCTGCGGTTTGCCCTTCTCTACGGTGCGCTCGCTATTGCTGTTCTTCCTGCTTGTAAGCCAACAGTTGATGGAGAAGCCATTTCAGCAAGTTCGACAGCAGATTCAGCATTCATCGTAATTACCGAAGGAGTCAACTACAGTTTTTCTTCAACCACGCCGCTCGAAACATCGACACATGAATTCACGTTAACGAATCGCGGAGCTGGTCTTGGCAGTTCGATTGCAATTCAATTGACCGGCGAACGCTACACGCTTTCTGCCAATACCTGCGACGGCATTACACTTGCGGCTTCTGCTAGCTGCACATTTACGCTTAACTTCTCACCGATCGCTAGCGAAACCGCATCGGGAACGCTGAGTGTTTCTTACGTCAGTGCGGGCATAAGCGAAACATTCACCATGACGTTAACCGGGGTCGGCGAAACGGCATCGACTAGCCCTGCTGGAACCGATAGCGCGACGAGCAGTTCTCAGCCCGCCGCTGGACAAAGCGCCACGGTGGCCGATGTGTATATCATCACCTCTGACACGAACTACGATTTTGGAGATGTGCAAAAAGACACGACGCTTTGCACAGCGTTCACGGTAATCAACCTTGGCGGAACCGCAGCCACCGCACTGACCGAAAAAGCGAGTGCCGCCCTCACAGCCCCGTTTTCATTTCAAGGCAGCTCATACCCAGGCACTAACGCGACTTGCGGGGCAACGCTGGCTTCAGGCGCAAGCTGCACCGTGCGGGCCTGCTTTTCACCAACTACGGTAGCCACGGCAACACCTAAAGTGTTAAGTCTATCATACCTTGCAAGCGACACCACGAAGACCGCAACAAAAACCCTTCAAGGCGCGGGAGTACTGAGCGCAAGCGCGAGCACCACAAACGGCCTGATTATTGTGACCAGCGATACTAGCTATAGTTTTGGTGACGTTCAAAAAGGAAGCTCGAAATGCACCTCGATCTCGCTACTCAACTCGGGCTCTGCGATAGCCACAGACGTTAAAGAAAAAGTGGGCTCTGAGTTAGCAGCACCGTTTAGTTTTTTTGAAACTTCGGCGTACCCTGGTACTTATGGCACTTGTGGCACTTCGTTGGCAGCAGGTGCGAGTTGTTCACTTCGACTTTGTTACTCGCCGACTACGAGCGGCGTTACTGACACCGATATTTTAACCATTTCATATGTATCAAATGGTAGCACTTACGTGGCCACAAAGAATTTTTCGGGATCAGGCGTACTCTCGCTCACCATCTCACTTGGCTTCTATCATGGTTGCGCTATTTTAAGTAACGGAGCCACCAAATGCTGGGGAACCAACACTTACGGGCAACTAGGAAACGCACTTAGTTATGATGGGGCCACGCCAGACCCGCTTGATGCCGACTTAAATCCAGTTAAGTTCACCTCGAACCCTGTCGGGCTTGATAGCTTAACCCTACCCGCCCTCACTACTCCAGCTTCAGTCTATCGTCTCGATGGTAGTTCTGCCGCGACCACTGCCATCTCAGTCGCAACCCCGCGAGCCCCTTACGACTGGGCTACTTGTGCGGCCTTGCAAACGGGCCAAGTCAAATGTTGGGGAAAAAACACCGTTGGTGGTGCTGGCACCTACTTATTGGGCGACGGCGACACTTCACTTCACTATTATGCAGCCCCGGTCAACCCCGTCTTGAGACTCGACACAGGACTTGCTATTTCGACCGCCGTTCAAGTCGTAGGAGCCGATTATAGTTTTTGCGCTCGCTTGCAAAACGGATCGGTCCTTTGTTGGGGAGTTGGTACTATCTTAGGTAATGGCAGCGTTGAAGGAAGGTCAAAAGCAGTGCAAGTAACTGGATTAAGCGGTTCAACCTCAGACAATCGCGCGATTGACATTTCGATGTCAAAAGATACCGCGTGCGCAGTGGTTGAATCAGGAAAAGTCTACTGCTGGGGTTCAGGCTCTTCCGGGCAGATGGGCAACGGTACAACCGGCGGTACTAATCCGGCCCCTGTTGAGGTGACTGGCATTTCATCGGCCGTTCAAGTTTCAGTTGGCTACTACTTTGTCATGGCGAGACTTTCAGATGGCTCGGTAAAAGCATGGGGACACGCCGGGGCACTCGGCATTGAGAGCAACACCGATCAATCAACCCCGGTCGCTTTTGGTAGCTTTGACGGCACCACGGCCGACAAGAGAGCGGTTGACATTGCCGCAGGAATAAACGAATCGGGTAATGGCGATTTTGGATGTGCCGTAACGGAAAGTAAAAAACTCTACTGCGCCGGGTACCACATGCTTGATGGTGTCGCGAGCGCTAAGTACCACGTACCTGCCGAACTCACGGCGCTTGCCGGGGCCACGAAAGTTTCGGCCTACAATGCACTCTGTGTGACTCTAGATTCTGGCGCAGTGAAATGCTGGGGTTACAGCGCAAATTCAGTCACCGGCACTTACTACTTAGGTAGTACGACAACACTCAATACCCTCTCGGGGTTGGTACCCTAAATAATCAAGCAATCAAACTCGCTGTTGCAATATTTAATCTCACAAAGAGTGATAATTCCGTCATTCAGTGAAAAGCCTAAGCTGGTCATTGATCGAACCGTCTTTGAGACCGGTGACCTCCATATAGCCATCTTGCGACTCAAATGTACTTCTCACTAAGTGGGTCTTGCCAATTCACTCAAACCATTCGTTAACGTCAATCTGGCTAAGTTTTTTTAGTTCGTCGAGAGCAGAATGAAGCGCTCTGGTTTCGTCTGAACAAAGTTGCACACGAAGGCCTTTAAGGGTGTCGGCAGGCTCAGATGGTTCAACGGTTTTTTTGGCAGACTTTCGTTCTTCACGAAGTTCGTCTTTTAGCTGCAGCCTCGCCCCTGCGATAGAATACCGTTCTACGTACAGCAAATTACGAATACGCGACGCCAGTTCAACATCTTTTCTTAAGTAAACTCTTTGACCCGTGGGTGATTTTTCTGGTTTCAATTCGTCGAATTCAGTTTCCCAAAAGCGAAGCACATAGGGCTTCACATCGAGAATTTCAGACACTTCTCGAATGCGAAAAAAAAGTCGATCAGTGTATCCTTTTTCGGCTAGCAAAGCTGCCGGATCTAAAAGGTGCTCAGATTTCATTATCCCCTTCGTCGTCTTCTTTTAAAGATCCGCGCACGCTCTCGGGTTTAATTGGCTTGCCATCGAGCTGCGCATTCACTTCTGCCCGCAAAACCTGAGATGGACGAAAAGTCAGAACTTTTCTCGCGGAAATTTCAATCGATTCGCCGGTCTGAGGGTTTCTACCCACTCTCGAGCGTTTCTCACGAACAATGAAATTTCCAAATCCAGAGATCTTAATCTTTTGCCCCTGGGCAATTGAACTTTTCAGAGTATCAAAAACTAATTCAACCAGATCAGACGCTTCTTTTTTTGAAAAGCCTAGTTTCGAGTAAAGCGATTCGACGATATCAGCCTTGGTCATTGCCACGATGCAGGTCTCCTTTATCTCATTTAACTTCTATCTCAATTAACTTCTTTTAACTCTTTTGCTAACTACCTTAGCTCAGCATTAAATTCTTTTTTCCACGCTTGAAGAATCTTGGCAGACGCTTGCTCAACCTCTGACTCTTCTAAACTTCTAGCTTCATCTAAAAAGATAACCCTAACGGCGACACTTGTCATCCCCTCAGGTACAGGTTTTCCTTTATAAATATCGAATACTCTGACTGTTTTCGCCAAAGGTTTGGCGGCCTTCAACGCAGACTGAACCACCTGATCTGACTGCACCGACGAACTCACCAACAGCGCGAAGTCTCTTTCAACCGACGGAAAGCTTCCATAAGGCTGATACTGAGCCACTTCAACCGGTGAGCGCATCAGTTTTCGAAGGGCCGTCCAATCAACTTCGGCCAGCCAGAGCGGGTGGCGAAGCTTGAGTGATGCCGATAGCTTTGGATGAACCATTCCAATGAATCCGACCAGATCTCGACCGGCAAGCACCCCCACTGACTGCCCAGGATGAAACAGATGTCTGATGCGACTTCCCGGGCCTTCAAACGAAACGACCTCTTGAAACGCTTTTAAACGAACGCCCCGAACACCAAGATTTTGAACCAAACGCTCAAAGGCCGCCTTGAAGTCGTAAAAATCGATGACCGCGTCTTCAGCTTTCAAACCCGGCTGATTTCTTAAACCTGAGGCCACATAACTCAATTTCCAATTTTCAGCGACCCCGGTCTCTAGTTCACCGACCGCGGCTACCGCCTGAGCCCCGAGAGCAAACGTGGGTCTCAATTCAAAAAGCCTCACACTCAAAACTTCAGAACCAAACTGATGATTCCAATTTTCGATCACATTTTGAACTAACCCCGGCAACAATGAACTCACTAAGTATTCGTGCTCTTCACTCAGCGGATTGAGAATTTTTACTTCGCTCGAAAGACCGAACTCGGCTAGCCATTTCTTGCTCGAAAAAGCGAGATTCACGGTTTCGCAATAACCCGCACCCACCATTTGTAGTTTGGCACTCTCGACGAGATCTCTTTTCTTCGCCGATTCATCTTCAGAAAAAAGTGTCGGAATCGAGGTTAACGCAGGAACCGTAGAAGGGATCTTATCGTAGCCAACCGACCTAGCCAACTCTTCGGCCAAATCTTCACGAAGCGACAAATCAAGGCGATAGGATGGCGGAAAAACCTTAAACGAACCCTGGGTGCCTGATGGGTTGCCTGATTGAGTACCCGATTGGGTAGGTGCCCCGATTTTTTCAACCCGACAATCGAGACCCGTAAAGATTCTCTCTATCTCAACATCGCTTATCGTCATGCCCAAAAACTCGGTGACATAGCGCGAGTGAAACTCAATCGCCTTACGCTCGCGTCCAACCGTCACACCTTTCGACGAAACAAAGGTGGCGCTCTTCACTTCACCACCCGCTAACTCTTGAATCAAAGAAGTGAGACGCGAAAGCGCCCGCGGTAACCCAGCCGGATCAACCCCACGCTCAAACCGATGCGAGGCCTCAGTCTTTTTTTGCAATCGAGAAGATGCTTTTCGAACTAACGATGGCGAAAACTGAGCGCACTCGAGAAATAAACGAGTCGATGAGGCTTGAACTTCTGAGTGCCCACCGCCCATAACACCTGCTAAACCCAACACTGAAGTTTGATCGGCTATCACGACCTCGGTTCCGGCGGTCTCAATTTCGGTGTCGTCGAGAAGGCGAACTTTTTCGCCCTTCTCGGCCAATCTCGCGACAATCTTTGCCCCGACAATTCGATCAGCATCGTAAGCATGCGTCGGATGCCCAAACTCAAACATCAGAAAATTAGTCGCGTCGACTACGTTGTTGATAGAACGAGACCCAATGGCTTCGAGTTTTTTTATCAACCAGTCAGGTGACGGTCCGACTTTAACTCCATCTAGAACTACCCCATAAAACTGGGGGCAGGCTTCACTATCATTCACACCTATCTGTATCGGCGATTGTCCATTCTCAACAAACTTCAGTGGGCCGTACTTTGGTTCTTTGAGCGCTAATCCGGTTGCTGAGGCAATTTCGCGCGCTATCCCAAAATGACTCAAACAATCAGCGCGATTTGAAGTCACCTTGAGTGTGAGTACTACATCTTCGCGACCCAAAATTTTTGAAACGGGTAAACCCAGTTCTGTGCCTGGCGGCAAAATCCAAATGCCTTCACTCTCGGTCGCCAAACACAACTCTTCGAGTGAACACAGCATTCCATTTGAAGTTGACCCCCGAATTTTACTCTGAACGATTTTCAATCCGTTCGGCAAATCAGCACCGATTTGAGCGAGAGCGACGATATCACCGGCCTTCATATTCTGAGCACCGCAAACAACTTCTAACGGTGCCCCAGTACCGGTGCTCACCTGGCACAAACTCAGTCGATCAGCCTGCGGGTGCTGGGTCTTTTCTAAAATTTTCGCACTGACGACTTTTTCAAATCCCTTTGACAGATCTTGAATGTCTTCGATCTCAATACCCCGAGCGGTCAACAATTCGCCGACCTTGAAAGCATCGCCAAACGAACTTAAATTGATGTATTCATTTAACCAACGATAAGAAATCTTCAATTGCGTGTCTCCACTTTCACTGTTCCCTAAACAAATTCAAAATAGACCGAAGTCAGCCAGAAAACTCATGCGAACTGTTTCAAAAACCGCATGTCTCCCCGAAACATCAATCTCAAATCAGGAATGCCATACATCAGCATGGCAATGCGTTCGATACCTAGACCAAATGCAAACCCAGAAATTTCGGTGGCCTCGTAGCCAGCCATCTGAAACAATTTTGGATGAACCATTCCGGCGCCCAATATTTCAAGCCATCCACTGCCTTTACAAACTTTGCAGCCGCCCTTCGGATTCTTCTTACAAAACGGGCAACTCACATCAACTTCGGCACCCGGCTCAACGAACGGAAAATAACTAGGCCTCAAACGAATTTGGGTACTCGAACCGAAAAGTTCTTTAGCAAAAAATTCAAGCGTGCCCTTAAGGTCGCTCATGCGCACTTGTCGATCAACCCACAAACCCTCGATTTGGTGAAACATAGGCGAGTGTGTCGCATCATCGTCACAGCGAAACACAGCCCCAGGGCAAAGTACTCTAATTGGCCACGACTTCGAACGCATGGCTCGCATTTGAACAGCCGAAGTGTGGGTGCGAAGCACCACCCCTGGTCCAAGAAAAAAGGTATCTTGCATGTCTCTCGCGGGGTGATCAGCCGGAATATTAACGGCCTCAAAATTCAAAAATTCGGTTTCAACTTCAGGGCCAGTGACCACATCAAAACCAAGCCGAGAGAATACCTTGATCAGCTTCTGAGTCGTCTGAGTGATGGGGTGCAACGCTCCGAGGTGTGCTTGCCTCGCCAAGACCGTGGTGTCGATTTGCTCAGTCGCAAGCCGTTGTTCGAGGGCCAAGCCTTCAAGCTTCACTTTCTTGGCTTCGAGTGCAGCTTCAACCTTTGCCTTCGCTAGATTTGCAGCAGCGCCGATTTTCGGTCGTTCTTCGGGTGAGGCTGAGCCAAGACCCTTCAAGACTTCACTCAGTGAACCTTTTTTTCCTAAATATTGAATTCGAATCTGATCGAGAGCCTCTAATCCACTTGCGGACTCTGCCTTCGAAACGGCTTCGCTTTCTAACTGAATCAATTTTTCCAATATACTCATTGAGACAATTATTTATTCTGAATTGCCGCAATCACAAGTTAAACTTTTGAAAAAAGAAGGGAATTTGTTTTTTGAACTTACACTAAACACAAATAACAAAAAGGCCCCATCGCAAATAAATGCAATGAGGCCCTTAAATTTTTGACTGACGGCGTCCTAGCTCAATTGAGCCTAGACCCGATATTTCCCACTGACTAGGTCACCTACCCGATCAGTTAGCAGGAGCTAATGATCGCACTTGATCAACAATGGCTGCAAAGGCCGTTGGATCGAAGTGAGCGATATCAGCAAGAACCTTACGGTCGAGCTTCACAGCTGCTTTTTTCAAGCATCCGATGAAGCGGCTGTAGCTGATGTCGTTGTCATTGGTTGCAGCAGAAAGACGAGAAATCCAAAGTGCACGGAAATCTCTCTTCTTTACGCGTCTGTCTCTGTAAGCATAGATGAATGCTCTGTCGATTTGCTCAGCACCGCGGCGAACCTGGGAGTGTCCCCCCATTACGAAGCCTTTTGATTTCTTTAATAACTTATTTATTCTACGGCGGCGTTTAAAACCGCGTTTTGCGCGTGGCATAGTTACTCCTACTTTACTCTATCTCTGTCACTGGTTAGCCAGTGGGTCTGTGATTAAACTTGTCTAAACTCTTCGTTATCGCCCATACGGCATGCACTCACGTACATGCTGAATATCGCCTTCGAAAACATAGCCACCTTTACGTAGCTTGAGCTTTCGTTTTGGGCCCTTGTTACCAAGGTTGTGTCTTTTGTTCGTTCGCTTGAATTTTACCTTGCCTGTAGCGGTAAAACTGAAACGCTTAGCTGCAGCCTTTTTTGTTTTGAGCTTCATGGATCCTTATACTCCGATTTACTTAACTGTAAGAGTCGACACCCTACACTCGTTTTTTCAAAAGGGTCAAGCCTAAAAGTATCGATTGTTCAATTCAATTCACCAGTCAGCGACTGGTGAATCACCGAAAACTACCGAACCCCTAACTACCCTCTAAATTAATTAGTTCCTTCAGCGACACCCTGATCGGTCTCGCCGCTCACTTCTTCTTCTGCACTGACTGATACTGAGGCTGGCGCAGCCACCGGCGCCACTGAAACAGAAGCAGCTCCATCAACCTTAATTATCGGCCTGACGATCTTATCAACCAGCTTCGCGCCAGTCTTCTTACTCGCCGGCGTATTGGCAGCCATTGGGCACAAAATCATGATCAATTTCTTGCCTTCAAGCTTTGGATTTGACTCAACAATCGCAATATCTTTTACCAACTCAGCCAACTGCCTCATCATCTTAAAACCTTGGTCAGCATAGGCGATTTCGCGCCCTCTGAACATGATGGTCACTTTGGCCTTGTCGCCTTCTTCTAAAAATTCACGAACATGCTTAAACTTGTATTCTCGATCATGGTCATCAGTCTGAGGTCGCAGCTGAATTTCTTTAACCTTGATCACAACTTGCTTTTTCTTAGCTTGTTGCTCTTTTTTCTTCTTCTCGTACTTGAATTTGCCATAATCGCAAATTTTGCAGACCGGCGGTTGGGAGTTTGGAGAAACTTCCATCAGGTCTAGTCCCTTGTCTCGAGCCATCTGAAGGGCTGTCACAGTCGGAACAATGCCTACTTGATTACCCACATCGTCGATCAAACGAACTTGGGGAACACGAATTCTCTCATTGATTCTGTGTTCATCTCGGCTTTGTGGAGGAAAGCCCGTACGGGCCGGTCTTGGTCGCGGGAAAGACGGAGCACCTGTTGTTACGGGCACGCCGGGTTTTGGTGGAATAAATGCCATGCTGGTTTCTAAAAAACCTCCTGTAGTAATCGAGAACTACCGACATTATCAGACCGTGTCAACTAAAACGAAGCAAAGATTTTGAATCATAATCAAAGAAAAAGGGCCAAAACCACCCATTTCTATCGAAACAGGCAATCTCGACCCTGAAATTCTTATCGCGTCAGCCCTGCGTTAGCCCGGCGAAAACCAGACTTGCGGGATTCTTGACCGGCTAACTAAGCAGAAACCGAAGAAGCAGCCTTCTTCTTAGTGCCTGTCGCCTTCGCTGAGGTCGCTTTCTTGGTGGTTTTCTTCACCTTCGCTTTAGACGCTTTAAAATCAAATTTTCCATTGCGAACGTTAGCCAAAAGCTTATCGAAGTCTTTGCGCTGCTCAGCCACAAACTTCTTCACTTTCTTCACTTCTGAAGGAATTTGCTTTTGAAACTTCTCAAGCTCTTTGGTTTGCTTTTCTAAAAAGCTGCGAACCTTATTCACATCGCTAGAAATGAGTTTTTTCACTTCTTTCTTTTGCTTCTCGGCAAATTTGCGTGCGTCTTCAATCCAACTTTGACTTTTCAAAAGCCCATGAAGCTTTTCTTGAGCAACTTTAGTCTTCTTAACAACTTTTTCTAATTCAGGATTCATTTTTTTTCCTTTCGCCTTTCATTCTCAATAATTCGAGAGGTCTGCAGACGATGCCAACTTACCGTTGGTGCTACGGCTCATAGCATTAACACAAAACTACAAAAAGAATCTACGAAAAAACTGGGGAAGATGAAAATCTGGCTGATTTTGTTTGGGGAGAAAAACCCCCCAAAAGCTGCGATTTTCGGGCTTTCCGAGGCAGGCAAAACAACCACCACTCAGCTGGGCAAGGTCAGTCTCGGTGAGCGCGACGCCCTCAGCATATAGGTTCCAAAGTGGAACTGAAATTTGCGACTTCCACGTTTTTTTACCTATTTCAGGTTTAATAACTCCACTCAAAGGTTTTGGCGTCTGATCGCTGGTTCCAATTTGGCAACCACTCTCACTCGAAATCAACGCAGACTGGACCGAAACTTGAGAGCGAAAATCAAAATTGACCTCGATTCGCGGCTCAAGAATTTCAACCTCTAGATACTGCCCTAAGGGGCTCACCTCAAATTCGTAATACCTTGCGTCATTTTCTCGTGGCTTGATAAAGATTTCAACCACATCACCTTCCCAAAGACCCTTTGCCGAATCTGTCTTCGAGAGCTTAGGCAAGAGGTGATATTCGAGGTCACTTGGCTGAATCACCTCAAAACGGGCAACGAGGCAGAGGTTCTTACCCGCCGACTCACTCGATGCTTCACCCAACGATTCAAGTGACAAACACACCGAAACTTCACGCCCCCCCGGGTCGCCATGAATGCAGGTTAATGAGTAGGCTTTCTCAAATTTTTTCATCGGCTCATTCACTCTCGCACTCTCGCTATTTTCAGGGCTAACGAACGACGGTTTTCTTCGAAAGCGGCATTCGCCTGCCCACTCCGAATGCTTTTCTGCTCACCTTGATCACTGGAGCCGCTTGCCTTCTTTTGAATTCATTGAGTTCAACTTTTGTCAGAACTTCGCGAATTTTCTCGCGAGGCAAATTGAGTTTTGCCTTCGCCAAGCTCACCTCAATTTGATCAAGAGTCGCCCGATTTTCGAGGTACTCTCGCAATACGTGATCGAGCACTTCATAAGGCGGCAAACTTTCTTGATCAGTTTGATTCGGCCGAAGCTCAGCAGAAGGGGCCTTCGTGATCGACCTCTCAGGAATCAGACCTCCGTTGGTCAAATTCAGGTACCTAGCCAACTCATAAACTTCAGTTTTATACAAATCACCGATCGGGGCCAAAGCCCCACACATGTCGCCATAAAGAGTGCAGTAACCCATCGCAATTTCACTTTTATTACCGGTGGTTACCACCATCGCACCATAATGATTAGAAAGGGTCATCAAAACGACCCCACGCAACCTGGCCTGCAAATTCTCAGCAGCCACCGCGTTCAGCGTGCCACGACGCTCAGACAGCTCACGAGTAAATGCCGAATTGAGAAACTTGATCGGCCGCACTTCAAATGGAATCTTTAAATTTTGAGCCAAGATTTCGGCATCTTCTAAGCTATGCGATGACGAAAACTGGCTCGGCATCGCGACTCCCAGCACGTTCTTCGCCCCGATGGCTTGGGTAGCTAAAGTCGCCACAACAGCCGAGTCAATGCCGCCACTCAATCCAATCACCGCAGATTCACAACCCGACTTGTGCCAGTAATCTCGAATCCCCAGCACCAATGCCTTGGTTAAGTGATCGAGGCGCAGGTCAGTAGCACTAGCCGATGCGACAGCCGCCCCGTAATGAGACTCGCCCTTCGACGGTAAAAGCGGAGACACTTGACTCCACTCACTACCCCCAGCGCCCAATTGACACTCGAAGGTGGCAAAACCCTCTTCAAAAAAACCCAAGCGCGCAATCAAGTTTCCATCTGAATTCGCAAAAAAAGACCCGCCGTCAAAAACAATTTCGTCAGTGGCTCCCACTTGATTCACATAAGCCAGTGGCACTTGTAATTCTTTAGCAAGACTTGCATGCAGGCTTTCTCGCTTGATGTGCTTTGAAACTTCAAACGGACTGGCCGAAAGTGACAACAAAATCTCAGCGCCAGCCGCTTTTAAGCACTTTGCGGGGCTTAATCCGCCGTAAAGCTTTCTGCCCAAGTGAGCCTCTTCAGCCCAAAAGTCTTCACAAATTCCAAAACCCACCTTCAGACCATCACAATCCCAAGGTTTGAGATCACCCCCGGGAGCAAAGTACCTGGCTTCATCAAAAACATCGTAAGTCGGAAGTAAGCACTTCGCTTGACGAAAAACGACTTCGCCGTTTTCTAGCACCCAAAGTGAGTTCTGAACCTCGCGGCCACTGGGCGCCTCGTTACGAGTCACTAGGCCGACAACCAGGGCAGTTTGAAGCCCCCGAGTTTTTTCGGCCAATCGCTTAGCTGTCGCGCTCGCCTCGTCAATGAATTCGGGCCGTTCAACCAAATCAAGAGGTGGATACCCGCAGATCGAAAGTTCAGGAGTCAGAAGCACCCTCGCCCCTTCACTGCATGCCCGTTCGTAAGCTTTTATGATTTGAGCTTCGTTTTGAATAAAATCGCCAACCGTGGGAGCTAACTGGCCGAGTGAGACCCGAAAGGTTCGGGATTTGGCCGATTTTTCGCTTGGCGTTCTATTGGGCTTTTCGTGAGGTTTTTCTTGGTGCCTTTCACTGGTTGCCTTATTGCTGTTTTCGAGCTTTTGACGTTTTTTTTCATCGTTCATTCAGATTGTCCAAGCCACTTTCGTTGTTGTCAGTACTGAGAGCGTAATCAATAACGCTATTAAATCACCGAACTAGCCTGAAGTAAAAGCCCCGTATGGGGTGTCAACAAAAACACAGTTTTCACATGCTCGTCTTAACATTATGCTCCATACTTATTGAGTCATTGTGTTGAGGTTTTAAAAAACAAGAAGTACTGGAGTTTACAACAGACCCACGCGTCTGTGGTTGCAGAAATGAAGAAGAAACTTGAAACCGTAAAGGGTTGCATCAAGTAAAAAACGCCGATGAGGCGCCAAATTAGAAATCATAGCTAGTACAAATGAATAGGGCCGACAAAATTAACTGCTGATTCATTGTCAGCGGTTAGGTTCGTCGGCCCTTTTTCTTATATAAGTACTAACTGCGTTCAATCTTTAACGTGGCACTCTTTGCATTTTGTTGGGGCCGCTGGATTGGCAGCGGCCACGTGACAAGCCTTACAAGTCGCATGCGCTTTGTCTTTGATCGAGACAGTGTCATTGAAAATTTTTGCAAAGTGAAGCGGCTCAGCTGCATTATGGCAAGCTGCGCAGTTTCCCATAATTCCATACTTGGCATCAGTTTGGTGAGCGCCGTGGTTGAAGGTCACTTTTCCGGTACTGGCTGGAAAAATCAAGAGTTCAGAATCAGTAGCGCGCGAACCAGGCCAGGTGAGAGCGGTAATCTCATCGAGGTTTGATTTTCCATCACCATCAGAATCGGTTGCTTCAATCGCTGCGAAATCGAGTTTCGCTGTTTGAAGGTCAGCGCCGTACTGATTCACAAAGCCAGCAACTGCTGGTGAATGGCAAGTAGCGCAGCTATTTAGTTGGGTATTCGCCAATTGAGGATAACGTTCAATAAAGATTTTTTGCATAGCCTGAGTTGCAAATACCGAATTCGCAAACCCGAGGCCCAAAACCAAAACAAGTGATGCCAGTTTCATAGAGTGATCTCCTTTTTCTACGGTTAAATAATAAGGCACTGTTGAGCAATTGACGTACCAACGGAAGTCAAAACATGAACTATTTTGTATTTTGTCAAATATCAACGGTAAATTAAGGTTTTTTAATCCAGGCAGGACAATCTCTCATTGAGGGGGTTCATTGAAACCTGAGTAAACCCAGCAAATAAGAATTACTCAGTGGTGAACTTTCGCCCCAAAAAGGGCAGTGAAAATGACAAAAAAAGAGCCGAACCACTTTCGCAGTTCAGCTCTTTTACTTACCTGTCATTTTTTTGCGGGGTAATTTTCATCACCCCAAAGCTTCAAATCTATATAGACTAGAAACGCTTTTGCAGTTCGGCTTTATCGAAGAAATAAGCAATTTCTCGTTCAGCAGAAGTTGGGCTATCAGACCCATGAACCGCATTGGCTTCGATGCTGTCGGCGAAATCTTTGCGAATAGTACCCGCTGCAGCCTTAGCCGGATCAGTGGCGCCCATGATTTCACGATTCAATAGCACAGCATTCTCGCCCTCTAGAACCATCAATAGCACTGGACCACTGGTCATGAAGTGAACCAGGCTCTGAAAAAATGGACGCTCGCGGTGTTCAATATAGAACCCTTCGGCTTTTTCACGAGTCAATTTAGTGAACTTTGCCGCAGAGATGCGCAGACCGCGTTTTTCAAAACGGGTCATGATTTCTCCCATATTGTTTTTTTCGACTGCGTTTGGCTTGATGATTGAAAATGTTCTCTCGATTGCCATTGGTTAAAAGGTCCTTTCAGTATTAATCAGTTCTATTAATCATTTCAAATGATTGTGTTTGCAAAAGGGCTAACTCAGATCGAAAGGGTGGTCAACGTCGAATGCTCAACTTTTGCTATTTCTTGTCCACAAAAAGACCGAGACCGAAAGCACCGATGCGGTAAACACTGCCTTACCCATCAAAGGTATGCGTTCGTTCTGAAAAATAAACCAAGCTGACCCCGCCATCATTGCCGAGGCCAATACCTTATATTTAGGCCTAATCGCCTGATGCTGTTTCCAGTCACGTATCGGAGGCCCAAAAACCCGGTGTTGAACCAACCACCGATGAAATCGCTCAGAACCGCGCTCAAAACAGATGGCCGTGAGAAGCAGGAATGGAGTCGTTGGCAAGAGAGGAACAAAAATTCCGACGATTCCGATGGCTAAAAACAAAAAACCAAAGGCAATCAACAAGGGCTTCACTTTTGGGTCACCAGAATATGAACCGAATAGATTTCAAGCTGCCGAACGTGCTTAAAAAACAACCACGGCACATGCTCAACTGAATGAAGGTGACGAAACCCTTGATTTGAGTACAGCGCCTGAACCGCTCCTGAAGAAGTGCGAATGGTTTGGGCAATCTTCTTTCGCAGCTTCTTAACCGCCAACGAGTGCCAAACGTACGGGCTACTTTGAATGGCAATGCCGTTGGGCTCGAGTAGCCCATACTGAAGCTCGGGCAAAAGGGCGGGATCAGTCAACATGTCGATCGCATTGAGTGAAACACAAAGGTTAAACTGACTCGTTGAGTCGACGGGCGGCAACTCGATGTCTCCGACCACGAAATCGAAATTTTTTGCAGTAGGGCCGAGAGGAGTAATCGATACCGCGCGCGACAATCCACCGTTGATCAGATCTTCTGGAATCTTGAGTGACCCTTTATACGTGAGACCCAGCGCCAAGTGCCGGGCGAGAGCGATGCTGGCAAATGAACTGTCGATTCCGAGGTATGACTGAAAGCTGGTGTGCATGAGAGCTAAGAAACCACCCACCCCACAGCCCAGCTCAAGCGCACGAAACTCGGGGTGACTTGTGCGGGCATCGATCCAATTTTTGATTTGATAGCTGGGCCCGGTGTTCCAGTACTTTTCGATCAATTCGGCAATGAGTGAGCTACCCTCGCCCTCGAGTGGTTTCCACCATGGGGTGGAACCGGACTGCCGGGATTGGGGGGATTGGTGGGCTTGGGTGTCGAGCAATCTGTCGGTTCGTGGGTCGTCAGTCTGATCGGGTGTTTTGGTGGTCACACTGTTGGGCTTACCTTGGTGGGCCACTGAGTTGCCCGTGCCTGGGTTGGCAGTTGAGTTGCCCGTGCCTGGGTTGGCAAAATCGTTACCCCGCAAAACTTTGTTCTGCGTCTTTCTGTCTGCGTCGATCACCGCCGCTGCGGCGGCGGCCGCGGGTAGTGCAATCGCAGTAGCCTTTGCCAACGAGGTACTGACTCTCGGCGCGGCGGTGCCTAACTCGCTCGGATTCGCCTTCAAATAGTGGGTCATCACATAAAGAGCATTTACCCGGTCGGCTTCGAGATCTTCTTCAATGTGTTCGGGGTTGGCATTCAACTCAGCCCTGATCGCTTGAAACTCGCTTCGATACTGCGACGGAATTTCTTGGTCGCCGACCAACTTCGAAATGCCTTTCACATGATTGAGAAGGTAATCACGAACGTCATCAACCAAAATCGCAACACCAGCCAAGATCGGATAGATTGCGCCACACTGAGTACACTGAAGATCGCCGGTAATGATTTCAGTTTTGGTTCTTTGACTAATTTCAGCGGGGGCATCTGAGAAAGCGCCTGAAGCTTTCTCGTCAGCAGGTTTTGCCTCGACATCCAACGAAACTGTCAACAAAACTGTCTCAGCCGTCTTTGCCGTCTTTGCCGTGCGAATCTTGAGCTTGCCCGCACAAGTGAGCGCTTTGTTAGGCTTGCCTCCACCGATCGCTTGTTGTTTTTTCTTCTTCTTTGGGCAACGTATTTGACTCAAGGTAGAACTGAACATGAGGCTTCAATCTCATTGACTGAATCGAGTTGCAAACAAAAGTAGCCGCTGTGGCGGTGATGACTAGCGCAGTGGCGGTGATGACTAGCGCTGTGGCGGTGATGGCTATCGCTGTGGCGGTGATGGCTATCGCTGCGGCAGTGATGGCTATCGCTGCGGCAGTGATGACTGCAAATCACTAAAAAGCTGGCGAGACATCACAACAAAATAAATTCAGCGAAAACACAAATTCAGTTAAACAAAACAACGATACCGCAGCTGGCATTTCATGTTCTAAAAACGCTTTCACACTATAAAAACCCAATCCACAAAAATAAAAAAACACTTGTTTTTAGCCGCAAAAACGATATTAACGCAAACATTAGAAAGAAATAATTTCACCGATCATTTAAAGAAATCAGGAAAAAAATTCCCCCATGAATAACAAAAACGACGTTGCTAATTTTCACTCGAGTTTGAGTCAAACCCAAAATTTAAGTACTTCAGAAGATCTCAAACTGTTCACTTCATCTGAACTCCTTTCGCGAACTAGGGGTCTCGTAGCAGACGAGCGGCGCGCGACTGTTTTATTGATTTCGCACCTCGAGGAAATTCAAAACAGAAGACTTTTCGCGAAAATTGGTTTTAGTTCAATGTGGGAATTTTGCACAAAGTACCTAAAATTAAGTGAGGGAGCAGCACAAAGGCGAATTCAGGCTATGCGTTTACTTCAGCGCTTACCCGAGACGCAAAAAGAAATCACCAGGGCCTCAATCGAATCAGGCAATCTTTCGCTGAGTAACGCCTCCTCACTTCAGTCATTCCTACTCGCTGAAACCAAACGAGGCCATTCGAAAACCGACGTTCAAGACCTCATTACCCAAGCAACAGGAGTCTCTCAGCAAGAACTCCAAGCAAAACTCTGCGAAATTTCTCCTGAGAAAACGCCAACCGAGCGAACCAGGGTAGTTTCAGCAAAAAAAGATCACGAACTCAAATTTACCATTTCAGACGAGGTCTTTAGAAAGCTTCAACAGATCAAAGGCCTCATTGCACACAAACTGCCCAACGCGAGTTTTGCAGATCTCGTCGAGTACCTTGCCAACGATAGCTTGGGGAGACTTGAAAAGAAAAACGGAATCAAGCAACAAGAGAAAACAAAAACTGAAATGACAACAAAAGCTGAAGCAGCCCCCACTTCACTTACTCACCCCACCTCAGCGCGGATTACCAGAAAGTGCCAATCCATTCGTGATCCCAAGCCTGCCGACCACCTTCCCGCCTCTCAACTTTCTACGACCGCCGTACGTAGCGCTATCGCCGAGTCTTACGATATCTCTTACGATATCTCTGGCGATACTTCGAGCCACGCCATTGCTTTATCAATCACTCCACACCAGACTCTACCGACTCCTCCTACCACCGCCGCTGCGGCGGTAACCATAAAGGATCACTCGAGCAGACCGCTACCCGCAGGAAAACGGGTATATTTGCCTGTGAAAATGAGGCGCGCCGTATTTGAACGAGCCCAAGGCAGGTGCGAATACACCTACGAAGAAATAAGGTGCTCGGCAAAGTATTCACTCGAGCTCGATCACATTGTACCTCTCACCCACAATGGCTCAAATGAGTTAGAAAACGTCAGATTGCTTTGCAAAGCACACAACCTGCAACAAGCAGTTGAAAAAATAGGAATCCGGATTCAGGCGCGCATAGCGTAAACTTTTTGACACCGCCTTTTTCGTCGCCAGCAATGAAGAGGGCGAGAAGGCGCGGATGCGTAAGACCACCTACTTCGTGAAACTACTACCTCGCACGACCACCTACCGACTAGACACTCCCTTCGTGAACCGATCTGTTTGGAGAATCTACTTAGCTTCATGTTATCAACTAAATATGTGTATTATATCGAGACACGACCACTCACCGTTAGCCTCACGATAGGGCCGCCACCACTCTCACTACCCAGCCAACTGAGTTCGATTGCCGAGGCGAGATCACTATGATAAGCGTAGCGGCGATATGCTTAAGCACGTTTTAATCGCCATAATAATCGTTTTGAATTCAGCCACCCAGGCTTGGGCCGATAGCCAGGCTTCCCCCGCATTTCAATGCATTGCCCACCGTGGAAATTCTATCAAATCGGGTACCCCAGAAAATTCGCTCTCTGCCTTTAGGCAAGCAATCGAATTGAAAGCCGATGGATTTGAATTCGACATTCACCACACCGTGGATGGCGTTGCGATTGTTGTGCACGATGATACCTTGAAACGAACTGCAACATCAAAACCGGGAAAATCATGTCGATTGAAGGCCAATATCTCTTCACTTAGTTTCAGCGAAATTCGCGAAAGCTGCGCTCTGCACGGCGGTGAAGACATTCCGAGCCTTGCCGAAACCATCGAGGTGCTAAAACTGGCTAACGGTATCGCTCAACCCGGAACTTCAGGTTCAACCGAAGCAACACCTTCGTCAGAAGCAAAACCTTCAACCGAAGCAAAAATTTCACCTTCAGCCGAAACAAACCCTTCGACTAAAGCGACGCTGATGTTCGCAGAGTTTAAAGACCCGCCGAATGAGGCCACTCTAAAATTATTAGAACAATCCCTCAAAGACCATTCTGAACTCGTAAAATTCATTTCTTTCACGGCGTCATGGCTCGCTGACCTCAGAGACCATGCGAGCCCATCGAATTTTTTCAACCAGGCCGAGCGCTATCATTTGGCGAA
>CAITVN010000242.1 GCA_903895855.1 Oligoflexia bacterium
TACGCAAAAAATACCATTATTGATTATGCCTCTTGTGTTCGAAAATGGACCAAACCCTGGGCAAATCGCCCGGCAACTGAAATTACCCGCGGTGACGCTAGAGACATCGATAGGCAGGCGCAAGCAGCCGGAAAAAGTGCCCAATTTAGGAAAAATCTCAAGTGTATTATCAATATGATTTACTCATGGGGAATCGAAGAGCGAATTTTGCCAGGTTTGCACCATAGTCCGGTTTTCGGTCTTGAGATCGAAAAAGATCGCGAAGAGAAGGTGCCTGAAATTCTCTCAAGAGAAGAAATTCGAACACTCATTCGAAAGGCGAAAGAACAGAAGCACCCTTGGTACCCGATTTGGGTGGGCGCTGTCTTTACTGGCTGTCGCAATGGCGAGCTTCATCAACTTCGTCGATCAGATGTCGAAGTGATCTCTAGACAAGAAGCGATCTTAGAAGATGAAAAGCCCTTCAATCAGCGAAAATATGGATTCATTCGAATCAGACGCGGCTGGAATGTACGAGAAAAGATAGCTGGCCCAACAAAAGCCGGAACCTGGCGAAACGTGCCCGTAGCCAGCGAGTTCTATTGGTTTCTAGTACATGACATCAAGATCGAACAGATGGGTGTGAATGACTTTATCTTTCAGAGAAGCTGGGAATGGGACCAGGGCATGCAGGCCTCGATCTTGCGCGGTTTTTGCATTGCAAACCACTTACCGTCGATTCGATTTCACACACTGAGGGCATGTTTTGCTACCCAACTCATTTCAACCGGCATTCCTGCTACGGTGGTGATGAAGATCTGTGGCTGGAAAGACATGAAAACCATGCAGCGGTATATTCGTCTTGCCGGTGTTGATGAAACGGGAGCGACAGAAACGCTTCATTTTATACCAACTGAAGAGGCCGTAATGGAGAAAGTGGTAAATATCTATGATCATAGGCAAAAATAAGAAATTGACTTGTACTATAATTAATAGTACTTTCAAAAGGAGAAGAAGGTGCACCTAAAGACAGCGGTTGTTCAATTTACAAAGTTCGCTTCTAAGCAAACTGAAAAGTTACCTAGAGAAATTGCTGAAAAACTTTCTATTTGGAAGTTAACAATTGAATTACTAGGACTTCGTGAGATGAGAAAAACTAAGGGTTATCACGATGAACCCCTCAAAGGAAAACGAAAAGGGCAGAGATCCAGTCGGCTTAGTCGTGGTTATAGGGTGATATATGAAGAACACGAATATAAAGAAATCGTCATCGTCGGAGTCCAGGAGATTAACAAACATGAGTATTGATTATAAATTTAGAGAAAAGTTCGAAGCCGAAATGGGACCTCTGACTTTTGCGATGTTTATGCGGGTAGCGCGAACTACACTGGGCCTTACGCAAGAAAAGATGGGACAAAAGTTTGGATTGAGTCGCGCCAATGTTTGCGATATCGAGAAAGGACGTTATCTCGTGAGTCCTGCAGTTGCTATGAAAGTAGCCAAAAAATCAGGACTTTCAGAGAATTTGGCAATTCTGGCTTGCGTTCAAGATCAAGTTCGCAAGGCAGGCTCAGACGTCATATTGATGATTGCATAAACATTCTTGCTATTAGATTTAAACTTTCCTACGATAGGAAAGAACGTAGCGTTAAGTAGTGAAGATGATTAAAAACCCACCGAGATCGCCATCAAAAGGGATCTGATCCGTTTGTGATGCTGACCGCGTCACACGATATTTCTTAACAATTTGAATTTTGATGGCCACGAGAAAAAAACGATTCTACTCACGCAATGGTGGGAAGCCCCACATCAACCTTTTACGAACAGGCAGTTGGCATACGCAACCGATAGTTTTTAGATAGCGATTACGATGTTCGTTTTATTTATATACGACCTTTAAGTTGGTACCTCTCAATTGAAGGAAAGAGAGACGTTTTTGAGGAATCTCAGTACGATGCAGAATTAGATCCAAATGGCTGGGATTTACGCAAGACATTACAACTTCTTCGGTAATCAAATCCTCCTCTTTTGGAAAAAAAACGAGCAGCGGCCAAAGAACTTGAGTTTGGTCCTAGGATAAAAATATTAGATGACTTTATTTTCAGCGAAATCGACTTCTTTACAAATCGGGTCAAAATACAGCCATCGCAAAATTCAATTTCAATAAACCAGTTTGATGAAATTTTTCAAAACCAGATAGCATTAATGATTGCGTCTTCCTGATCTCAATCCCCATCGGGGCATCGAGAATGACACTTTGGAGTTTTGAGAACTTTCATGCAAAGGCGTGGTCAATAGGTATAGATGCTACCACTAACCTGCCGCGAGGCCTTAGGGGCCGCGTAGAAATAGAATCACATTTTCTCCTTAGAAAAAGCAAGCAATTCTGAACGAGGGCTCCCAGCCCAAGCTACATGACGTTTCAGTGCTGGGTATTCTTACTTCGCATTAACTCCGAATCGGTTGAAAAGGACCTTCTTTTCTTTGGATCGAATGATCA
>CAITVN010000243.1 GCA_903895855.1 Oligoflexia bacterium
AGGCTCTACCGGGAAACGAGTGGGTAGAGATCTAGCCGACCGCAATGAAAAAGTATTGCCGTCCGGTATTTTTCAAAATTCCGGTAGCCACGAGCATTCGATTTGATCATCTGAATTTTGGAGTTCATGCCCTCAGCAACTGCATTGGTGATTCGATGCTTACCATAGGTCAGTAATCCAGGAAGGTGACGCTTGAGAGTTTTTGCCGCCTCGATGATCGGCATCAGGCGTGAATGTGTTGCCCAGAAATACCAACGATTGAAGAACTTCTCGGCGCTGCCCGCGTAGTGATAATCCCAAAACCCATTGAATGCCTGAGCAATTGACCAGGCTCTACCAACTTGAAGTGCATCGATTTTGAGTTCGTCAAATCGTTCGCGCTGTGACTCAGACCAGTTCTTTGGATTTCTTAGCCACAGAAATTTTGTTTTATTCAAAACACTTTCGCCGTGGTTCTCGGCTTTCAGTTCGCGGTGTTCTTTTTTTCGAACATTGTCGACGGCCTTACCGAGTTCTTTGACGCAATGAAATTTGTCGTGAACAATGTCAGCCTGAGAAATATGTGTTCCCGCCGCTGTCATGTACGCTGGCCACATATCCATTGCTATCGCAGCGACCTGTTTCAACTGTTTTTCGGGAACTCTTAAAAATAGCTTGTTTGCAGCCTCTAAAGTTCGGTCTTGAACAACTTCGAGCACTCGATGCCCATTTAAATCATGAAGGATCGAAGCGTAGTTGTGACCTTTTCCGAAGTTTTTTTCATCAATCCCGACATACTGAAGTTTTTCAATTTCTCTTCGAGCCATGCCGCGAGCAACCGCTCGATCCATGATCAAATCGACTTGATCCCAAGATAGCGCTGTCAACTGTTCTGCCTGTACTTTGCTTCGAACAGCCAGCAAAACATCGACCGTATAAGCTTCAAATAACGCCGTATAACGGTTTTTATCTTCGGCCCACGGCACGCCAATAGACTTCACTCCATGCTCTTTGCACTCAATGCGTGGCACTTCACCCTCGATGAGAGTTTTGAATTGCATTGTGTTGAGATGGCGCCAACGGCGCGTCTTGTGGTCATAGCCCGAGCAGACTTGCTCGCACTCAGGGCACTGAAGTAATTCTCCGCGTGGGTACTCCACGCGAACGGTGATTTCTCGAAGTTTTGGATCGGGGTGGACATCGACAGACGTAACTTTCCATGGAGAAGTGAGACCGAGAAGAATTTGATAGAGTTCAATATCGCGCATTTTTGAATATTGAACGCATGACACCCTTTTATGCAAGCACAGCGTTATGCGCTCCGTGTCTTGCAAACGAAAACTGCCTTACCCACTCGAAAGTCTGAAGAACCATAGTTATTAATGGCACTTATTCACAAGAAATGCGGGGGCTAGAGTTTTCACGTTCTTTCGCTTTGAGTATTGGCCGGTTCTGCGGTGATTACATGACCGTAGGAAAAGAAATTCGAGCAGTCTTAACTTATCACGCAACTCTCAAACCTAAAACACTTAATGCTGAAACCCGCCCTTAATAGCACTCGCTCTGATCGTTTTTTCCAAAATTCGTCCGCTTCACCGTTCTGATACAAAACGCCGAACTGGCCAATATGCGGCTATTATTAATTATCTGCCACTAGGGCTAGTCCATAGATTACCGCTCAACGTTTCAGAATTCGGCACAGACCTCTTTTCGGTCGCGCATAAAACAATAGGGATCTCGGGTTTTAAAAATATCTAATCCGTGTCCATGTACCACGGCCATGCATCCGCCGCACACCTTTTTTAACGGACAAAACGAACAGTCACTACAACCCTTGCGGTACTGTTTAGAAAGCTCATTTTCGTAAATCTGAGTAAGTGTTGAATCTTGTACGCGCCCCAGGGGAGATTCAAACTTCCGACAGGCGTGAATTTCGCCGTCCGGCAAAAGGGCCACGAAATTAAAGGCAGCGCCACACCCGTGCCCTGTACACCCATGTGTTTTTGGTCGCCGATAGTGATAGCGAAAAATATTAAATAGACCATCTTTAAATGTCAACACGCGGTTTGTTCTAGACGCCTTGGTGTAGTCTTTTAAAAAGCTAATGTATCTTGTCTTCTGCGGAAGTTGGAGTGTCGCACCAGATCCTGATTGAGCTAGGCGATTGAAGGTAAAGCGATCGGCCTTGTCTTTCAAATACTCACCCAACTCAATTACCTGGTCGATGTTTTGGTCTGTGAGCGTGAGCATAACATGAGCACGAATAGCTTTTTTTCGCAAAAGCGCTAAGAACTGAATCGTTCTTTCAAAATGCCCTCGGCCTCGAATTTGATCATTATGCACTTTTAGACCTTCGAGACTCACTTGAAAGTAGGTGGGGCTTTGAATATCTAGCATTCGATCAATCATCGACTCAGAAACCGGGTTTCCGAGAATAGAAATCGCAGCCCCTCGATTTTTGATCTCACTGTAGAGCTCAAAGAAATGAGGATAGTAGAAGGGGTTTCCCCCGGTGAGACAAATGTTTTTCTTAACTTTTTTTGCAGCACAAAATCTGTCCATTTGATCGAGCACTTGGAGGGCCTCTGGGAGACTCAATATCTTGCGAGACGAACGGTCATAGCAATGCGAGCAACGCAAGTCACAGGCATTTGTGAGGTGCCATTGCAGAGTGAAACTTTCGGCACGTTTACCAAAGAGTATCTTATCTTTAATCATGAAATGAAGTGCTCACTCTTAATTTCGGGGTGAAGGCCACTAGCTACAACCACCGCAGCCTCCGCCACATCCGCCGCCACCACATCCGCCGCTCCCACAAGACGACCCACACGATGAACCGTCGCTCGAAGAGCTCGACGCTTTCGGAAATAATTTGGGTACATAACTGAAGCGCCCCATATCTACTGCTGACATTCCGAATACGGCAACCAGCCACGAGAGCTCGTTAGTTTGCCCACCTGCCGGCAATTGACTTGCGCGGTCTTTGAGACCCGAGAAAACCTCCTGCAATTCAGAGAGAACTTCGGTTCCGTGAGGAGTTCGATTTTTATTGATAAAGTAGTAAATAACAATCGCCTCTACGAGGCATACTTGAACGAGAAACCCTACGTTGTTATGTCCCCGGTCAAGTGCAAGGTTAATTTTTATGTAGGCGGGCCATGCAATCGCAATGAAAGTCATGACCCCGAGTAAAGCACGTCGTCGATAAATCGACCCATCGGGAACAAGTCTCTGCCTTTCGAGTGCAAATTGGTATTCGTCACAAGCAGAAACCATAAAAGAGTCCTTCGTGATGTCATTTGCTGTTTGCGGTTCGTTGAGTCTTTGCATTAGCGCTTTTTCAACCCTCCGCTTTACCGAGTCTGAGTCATAAATAGCTTTAGTCTGCAGAAGGTCGGCCCCATCTTGAATCGCGATAAGTCCTCGGTCAATGAGTGAAAAGAGTGCGATCCGAATGGTTTCGGCCGCGCCTCCTCGCAAAAAAGCCACCTCATAAGGATCGCTCGGCGTTGTATTGGGTTTCGGCTCATTTAGCTCTAAAAGCCTGAGAATAATAAAACCAACCGAAAGCACCGCGACGCTATAGATTACGAACAGCACCAAAAAGGGCCGTCCGGGCAAGTCAAACGGGTTCATGGCGTTTGCTCCTGAATAGTGAGCGACTCGGCCCGCTTGTGCATGTCTAGCAAGAGTTCATGTAGGGCGCGAAAAGTTTCGATGGCGAGTCCGGGGGGCAACGTAAGAGTCTCTCGGGCAGTTGAGAGATTTTCTAAAATCCCTGTCCACGGGTGATTTTGCCGTGGCGCGAGAGTTGACACATATTTTTCGAGTGCCCGTTTAGGATGGATCACATCCTTCGAATGGGTCGCATCAGCCGCCGACAACTCTAACTTAGAAAAAATCGACGCAGCGACGCGAATGGGACCCGCCGAATCGGCGATGAGTGGTATTAACTGCTCTTCGCGCAGACTGACCAAGAGGTAACGCTCGCGAATTTTGAGCAATTGATTGAGCACCATCTGGCGCAATTGCCTCACTGTAGCCTCGCGCGATACTCTTGTCGTCGCAAAAGGGTCTGGTCCGTAGAGCACTCGGTGCCGATCGAGGATGTCTTGAAATTTTACGGCAAACAGTTCAGAAGTAGATGCCAGCTCTGAACTCAGCACAACCATCACTTGAAGGCGAACGGCCGCATGTGCCACACGAACCGCTTCACGTAATTGGTCAATCGCACTAAACTCAAAACGGCGTAGCTCGAGCAACACATTAACATCAGACGATCGTCGTAGCTGCCCATCAGCAGCTGAACCGAAAACCGTGATCGAGACAAGATGCTCGCCCAAGAGCGTGCGTACTTGCTCAGTGATTTTTTCAAGCATTTTTTCGGCATTTTTCACCGTGTTCGTCATGGGCCCCCAAACTTGATACGTGATCTTGCTGTTCGCCCAAGCTTAATTGGAGACATTGGGCAATTCAAGTCTGACTTGGAAGGGGTGTAAAAAAAATGGTTCTTCAGACTTTCGAGTGGGTAAGGCAGTTTTCGTTTGCAAGACACGGAGCGCATAACGCTGTGCTTGCATAAAA
>CAITVN010000244.1 GCA_903895855.1 Oligoflexia bacterium
GGGGCGAACGAAGATGGCTACAGCTGCATGCGCCCCAATTCCCTAACCTTAACAATTAGTTGCACCAATGTCATCGACGCCGCATATTTTTCATTTTACAGCTAGACTTCCCCTACTTCCCCTACTTCCCCTGTTTTGCCAGCACTAACCAGTACCGACCTGTCGGGAAAATGAAGAGCGCAAATGCTCGCACCCTCTACAGTACACTTTTTCAAATTCTTCTTACGCTCCCCTTTCATGGCAAACCCCTTCTGCACGAGTCGCTTGATCAAAGTATTTTTTGTGATCAGCGCGCCGCTTCCTTGATTTTTTGCCATCGCTTGGGCAACCCCATAGGCGGCCCCCATCTCGAGGTACAGCGACTGGCCATCTAGCCAACCTATTTTTGAGCCACGTGGCTTCCACTTGGGCTGATGTGATCCGTATTGCTCGAGACTCATCAGCTCGGCATCGGCATACCAACCCCATTGTCCTGGAGACCACTTCGGCGCATGACCCGACTTCGCATCTGCAATGTATGCCATGCCAGAAATCAAAGCTGACCTCACCAGATCCATAAATTTACCAGCTGGCTCTTCAGTAGAATTTAGCTCAACTTGTAATCTGCCGACTTCAGTCATTGCTGCCCGGCCTCGCACTCGAAGGGTATCAACCTCTCCCTGACTCAGAATTCCCCTCTCATCAATGAATTCTAAAAATAGGTTAAAACCAGTTAAGAGCGTCGCAATAATGTCAGGGGTTCTTGCGTGACACCCAGAAAATTCGAGGCTAGTGCGAAATTTCTCCTGCTCTTTTAGTAATGATTGAGCAAGCCCTTCAATTTTTGGCGCCAACCATTGTATAAAAGAAGAAGCAGCTAAGGCATTTTTACCTGAAGCACTGTTTTCTTGCGCTACAGTCAGTCGTTCGAGATTGACGTCACCATGATTCATCTCAATTACCAGACATCTAGCCAAAAGGCTGTGGTTTCTCGGCAAGTCTTCGCCAGTCACCATGATCATGCCTCTAGGATAGAAAGACAATTTTGACTGTGCATCCGAAGTTAAGCGATCTCGGCCAGACCGGTTTCCTTGCCCCCTTAAGAGCCGATCAGCTGCTCCAGACATTCGGGAAACTTCGGCTGACGAACCAGCAGGGGCATAATCATCAACCACAAAAATTGAATCTTTTAGAGTGAACGCTAAACGCTCGTTAGCATTTACGGTTGAACTCCAACTCCCCGGTAAGGCCGTTCTATTAAATTTTTTGCCGAAGTGTGACTGACATTGAGCTGCAAGTTCTGATTTTTGACTGCCACTCGGGCCCACCAAGAAAATTGAGAAATCAATAACAAGAACCTCAGAAAGAATTGAGCAAAACGTTGCAGCAAATAGCGGGAAAGTAACACGATCTGGTGCTAGATCTAGCAACGCTAATGACGACCGAATTGCCTCACAAAGGTCACTGGCCGACTGGGGCGGCGGTGGCAACTCAAAATTAGCCAACCTACCTCCGCCAAGAAGAACTCTCACAGTATCATCTTGCCCACATTCACCTATAGCACCGCCGCTATGTAGGTAAAAATAGTTGCCATCAATTTTTCTCCACCCTGTGTGCTTAAAAACCACCGCTCTTTTTGGCTCGGTCGAGAGTAGTTGAATAGCATTTTTGACATGATCCCTATACGAATTTCCGACATAAATAATTGCCCGACTGCCCCAATTAGTTTGAATCCAATTAAGGCCTCCATATTGCTCGGCAGAAACCGCAACCGACGGTAAGACCTTTCCAACTTTTGTTACGCCTTCAATTAAAAACACTGTGTTGGCACTCTGCCCATCATCATGGGTTTCTTCGCTCAAAATCTGCGCTGAAAAATTACATATCGGTATTGGCAGGTCTGATTTTTTTGACAAGTGAATTGCATTATTTAGCACTAAATACTTATTATCTGGTGAATTGGCTGCCCACATTTGATGTAGGTTGTTGATTGATTCTGACTCACATTTTTGCGATGACTCTGAATTACCTTGTTCCATTTTTCTTACTTCCATTTCTTTTTTGAATTTCTCTACTTGCGATACTTTCGACAGTTTTGATGAACTCACCCTGGCTCAGCGGTGGACTGCAACGAGCGTCGTTCCATGCCCGCAAAAGTTCAAAGACTACCCTCGGATCAAGGTTTGAACTCAACAGCAAACCGGCGAACTCAGCCAGAGTTTGGTTTCGACTCCCGGCCGAACAAACGCCCTTTGCAACTCCGACCCATTCACCTTTCAGTCTTTTGA